>CAMWPB010000047.1 GCA_947176065.1 uncultured Lachnospiraceae bacterium
TAGGCCGCTAAATTCTCGTTTACATGCTATCAAATCAACTCAATGAGAATGTAATAAAGCAACTACCATTAGTAACATTAGAGACATGAAAAAGACAAAGGAGCAAAGCTATGTCAGGATTTTATACAGAAGCTGACTATGAAAATTCTATCCTCGAGCTTTTCCGTAACATGGGATATCGATATGTCTATGGTCCAGATGTAGAGAGGGACTTTAGTTCACCTGTATATGACGATGAATTAAACTCTGCACTTAAGAGACTGAACCCGGACATGCCTGATGATGCGATAACGGATGCTCTGTTTAAATTGAAGAATTTTGAGAATGCTGAGCTGGTTCAGAAAAATGCTGTCTTTATGGATTATATTCAACATGGGGTTGAAGTACGCTACTTTGTGAAGAATGAGGAACGCTCTGGTCTTGTTTATCTTGTTGATTATAAGAATCCTGATAACAATTCCTTTGTTGTGGCAAACCAATGGACATTTATTGAAAACAGCAATAAACGTTCGGATATTCTTCTCTTTTTGAATGGATTTCCAATTGTATTGATGGAATTGAAATCTCCTTCCAGAGAGGAAACGGATGCATCGGAGGCATATACGCAAATTCGGAACTACATGCATGAGATTCCTTCTATTTTTATTTATAACTGTATTTGTGTTATGAGTGATCATTTGACGTCCAAGGCAGGGACGATCACTTCTGGCGAGGATCGTTTCATGGAATGGAAAACGAAAGACGGCAGTTATGAAAATACGCAGTATGCTCAGTTTGACACTTTTTTTGAAGGGATTTTCAAGAAGGAGCGGTTGCTTGATATCATTAAGAATTTTATCTGCTTTTCCAATGAAGGGTTGAAGCAATTCAAAATACTGGCGGGATACCATCAGTATTTTGCTGTCAATAAAGCGGTTGATTCCACAAAACGCGCTACGGAGACGGATGGTAAAGGCGGTGTGTTTTGGCATACGCAGGGTTCCGGGAAGTCTTTGTCTATGGTATTTTATGCGCATTTGTTACAGGAAACACTGGATAGTCCAACCATAGTGGTGCTTACAGACCGAAATGATCTGGATGACCAGCTTTTTGGGCAGTTTGCGAAATGTAAAGATTTTTTAAGGCAGGAACCGATACATGCGGAAAGTAGGGAACACCTAAAAGTGTTGCTTGAGGGCAGGCAGGCAAACGGAATTATTTTTACTACGATGCAGAAGTTTGAGGAATCCCATGAGCCGCTTTCCGAAAGAAGAAATATTGTAGTTGTTGCTGATGAAGCGCACCGCGGGCAATATGGACTTAAAGAAAAGGTGGATGCTGAAACCGGCAAGATTAAGATTGGAACGGCCAGAATCATTCGTAACAGCTTGCCGAATGCTACCTATATCGGCTTTACTGGCACACCGATTTCCATGAAGGACAGAAGCACCAGAGAGGTGTTCGGTGATTATATTGATGTATATGACATGACGCAGGCTGTGGAAGATGGCGCAACAAGACCAGTATACTATGAGAGTCGCGTTATCAAGCTAAAGCTGGATGAGGATACGCTGCATCTGATTGATACGGAGTATGATATCATGGCGAATAATGCTGATCCAGAGGTGGTTAGCAGAAGTAAAAAAGAACTTGGTCAGATGGACGCTATTTTGGGAAATGATCAGACGATTGCTTCTCTGGTGGATGATATTCTGGATCATTATGAGAATTATCGTGCAAATTTGTTGACCGGCAAGGCGATGATTGTAGCATATTCCCGCGCTATTGCCATGAAGATATACAAGCGTATTTTAGAACTGCGTCCGTCTTGGACGGAGAAGGTTGCTGTGGTTATGACGGAGAACAACAAGGATCCGGAAGAATGGCGTGCCATCATTGGAAATAAGCGTCATAAGGATGAGTTGGCAAAGAAGTTTAAAGATAATGACAGCCCGTTAAAGATAGCTATTGTAGTAGATATGTGGTTGACAGGATTTGATGTTCCGTCCCTTGCGACTATGTATGTTTATAAGCCGATGCAGGGGTATAATCTGATGCAGGCTATCGCTCGCGTAAACCGTGTGTTTGCCGACAAAGAAGGCGGCTTGGTAGTTGATTATGTTGGTATAGCTTCGGCGCTTAAGGAAGCGATGAACGATTATACATCCCGCGATAAGAAGAATTACGGGGATACAGATATTGCGAAAGTGGCATATCCAAAGTTTTTGGAGAAACTTTCTATTTGCCAGGATATTTTCCATGGATATGATTACTCAAAATTTACTACCGGCACTGATTTGGAAAGATCGAAAGCGATCAGTGGGGCGGTCAATTTTATTATATCTAGGGACAAGGAGCGTGAGAAAGAAGTTTTCCTGAAGGAAGCGTTGCTTCTCAGGCAGGCGCTGTCGCTTTGTTCGTCACTCGCCGAAGAACCGTTGCGCATTGAGGCGGCATTTTTTGAATCCGTACGTGTATTGATTATGCGATTGATAAATCAAGGGGACGGTAAGAAAATTTCTCTGCCAGAGATGAATGCCAGAATCAATGCGCTTTTGGAGCGGAGCATAAAGAGTAGTGGTGTGATCAATTTGTTTTCCGATGTAAACGGCGAGTTTTCACTATTTGATCCCAAGTTTCTTGAAGAAATCGGGAAAATGAAGGAAAAAAATCTTGCGGTAGAACTGTTGAAGAAACTGATTGCAGAACAAGTACTTATATATAAACGGACAAATGTGGTAAAGTCTGAGAAGTTTAGCGAAATTATCCAACAAACGATGAACCGTTACCTAAACGGTATGCTTACCAATGAACAGGTTATAGAAGAACTGCTTAATCTTGCAAAGCAGATTCAGGCCGCGCAGAAGGAAGGAGAGAAACTTGGACTGACTGCGGACGAGCTTGCGTTTTATGATGCGTTGACGAAGCCGCAGGCAATTAAAGACTTTTATGAGAATGAAGAATTGATTGCTATTACTAAGGAGCTGGCGGAGTCTCTGCGCAATAACCGAACGATAGATTGGCAAAGGCGTGATTCGGCGCGTGCAAAAATGCGTATGATGATTCGAAAGCTATTAAAAAAGCATAAGTATCCGCCAGATGGCATGGATGATGCTGTTCAGACGGTTATGCTTCAATGCGAATTGTGGACGGATAATAATGACATGGATGAGCGTGTGGATGCCTATGCAGGCAGACTTGAACAGTATGTGTCATCTACATACAATTATGACTATGAAAGCGAATATCCGTTAATGGTTGCAGAAACTTCTGTGCCGTATGGAAAGAAAATGTGATTTTGGGAGGAAATGTATGGATGCGAGAAAAGGAAATATTTATGAGATTTTAAATGGAAACAGACAGTTTCTGATACCTGTTTATCAGCGGTATTACAGCTGGGATATAGAACAGTGCAAGCGTCTTTGGAATGACATTGACGAGATGCAGAGGAAAGGAAAAGAAGGACATTTTGTGGGATCCATTGTAAATATTGCGGAACAGGCCATGCCCACCGGTGTCCAGAAATATATGATTATTGATGGGCAGCAGCGTATGACAACACTTTCTTTGCTTCTGATTGCTCTTCGCGACTATGCTGTTAAGAATCCTGATGATACAACAATTAACGCCCGTCGCATCGACAATATGCTGTTGAAAAATGAGTACGAAACCGGAGATGAGCGGTATAAACTGCTTTTGACGGAAACAGACAGGGATATTTTAAAATGTCTTGTAGAAGAAAAGCCTATTTCAGATGATATAAGGTCTAAGCTGCTGGATAACTATAAATTTTTTGCAGGTAAAATTGCGAATATGGAGCTGCAGCCGGCGGAGGTGTACGAGTCAATTGGTAAACTGCAGATTGTAAATATTACACTTGATCGGTCAGTGGATGATGCGCAGGCTATTTTCGAAAGCCTGAACTCCACTGGAAAAGAGTTATCGGAATCTGATCTAATCAGGAATTACGTCTTAATGGGATTGGAACCTGGGGAGCAAGACTATGTTTACGAGCATCTTTGGCGTCCAATGGAATTACTCTTTATGTATGATGCGCAGGCTTCTGTTATGGACAGGTTCTTCCGGGACTATCTGACAATGAAGATTACGCGCATTCCGAAGCAGGATAGGGTATACGAAGAATTTAAACGATATCACTTGAATTGTGAATTTGGAACCATTCGGGAATTGTGTCAGGACGTGTTTACTTATGCCAAGTATTATACGGATATGGTATTCAGGCGGAGTACGAATCCTGTACTTAAGGCTCTTTATGAGGACATGAGTGATTTGCGTATGGAAGTAGCCTTTCCATTCCTTCTCAGGGTACATAATGATTATTCAGAGAGCGTGATCAAAGAGGATGAATTGCAGGAGATCATTCGGCTTTGTATCAGTTATGTATTTCGACGTAGCATCTGTGATATCCCGCCCAATTCTCTGAATAAGACTTTCGCGACTTTGAAAAACGAGATTAAGTCGGATGATTATGTGAATTCTATCAAAGCGTTCTTTATCATGCGAGATGATTATAAAGAGTTTCCGAATGATGACAAATTTACAGCGGCATTTGTTTCTAGGGATATCTACACGATGCGTTCTCGCAACTTCATTTTAAGTCATTTGGAGAACTATGGGAATAAAGCGCCGATTATTATAGAAAATTATACCATTGAGCATATCTTGCCGCAGAATAGTAATTTGAGCCCTGAATGGCAGCAGATGCTAGGACCTGACTGGAAAGAAGTACAGAAGACCTATTTGCATACGATAGGTAATTTGACGCTCACGGCATATAATTCTGAGATGAGTGATCATCCATTCATGGTGAAGATGAATATGGAGGGCGGTTTTAAAGAAAGCGCGCTTCGGCTCAATGCTTTTGTAGTAAAGTGTACTGAATGGAATGAGCAGCATATAAAAGAGCGCGCCGGTTTATTGGCTGAAAAGGCGAAACAGATATGGGCCTTTCCGGATATGACAGAAGAGGAACTGGATCCTTATCGGAAGGAGGAAAAGCCTGCGGAACGGTATAGTCTTGAAACATATGATACAAATGTGTTCACAAAAACGCTGTTCGAGGTTCTTGACCGCCGCATTCAGAATCTCTCGCCTTCGGTGAAACGTGAATTTAAGAAACTGTATGTGGCTTATAAACTGGATACAAATTTTGTTGATATCGTGTTTCAGAAGCAGAGGCTGCGCATTTCCTTAAATATGAAGTTTTCGGAGGTTATTGATCCAAGGGGCATTTGTAGAGACATTACGGGGCTTGGCCGATGGGGCAACGGGGATGTGGAGGTGTATATGGAGCATACCTCTGACGTTGACCAGATTATGGAGATTGTTGAGCAGTCCTACCGTATGCAGGCTGATGAGACTTAGCTTTTCAGATATGATGTAGAACAATAAAGCTATTGTTTTAGGAAGCAGCTAAAGCGGATGTTAGACTTGGAGGTGGACAGAGAGTGCTGTCCTATCAGAAAGGAAACAGGTATTGGGAGAAAAGATAAAAATATATTTCGATAAAGAAGGATTGGTAGAAAGCGGGGAGTTATGTGATAAAAGCAATTTATCATATTTTTTGTTTTCCAGTATCAGCAACGTGTATCCTTTTGTTAAATATGAGGAAGAGCTTGCGGACATCAACGATTATTGCTATTTTATCCTGTGTCAACTGGAAGAAAAATTAAAAATGCTGATAAGGGAATCAAAAACTCCTTTTGAACTTGTAAAAGGTTATCAACGTCAGCAAGAGTATACGGACGAAGAACTGGATATGATTTTTGACCCCACATATACATTTTCTCCATTACCTACATGGGAGAAGCTTTCACGTGACATTAATAAGTGCACGCTGTTGCTGCTACTACTTTCCTATTTGGAATCTTCTCTGAATGAAATCGCGAAATGGTTTTGTGAGGAAAAGTCGATAGTATTGGGAAGAAAAAGAAAAGAGAGCAATGAGATTCAATTTTATCTCGATAAAATAGGACAATGTTGTCAATGTGATTTGGTAAAAATATTGGAAAATGAATTGGCATATTTAGATATGGTAAGAAAGATACGGAATCAGTTTGTACACAGGGAATGGGATCAAGTAGAAACGCACTATGACAAGTTTTATTTATGTGATGTGTTTCGTGTGATGTCGAAATGTTTTACTGAAATAGAAAAGGCGGCATGCAGTGAAGGAATATGTAAATGAACCTTGAAGAACAATTCAACCTGATTGCGGAGGAATATGACGTCAACCGCAGAAAATTTATCCCGTGTTTTGAGGATTACTACAAAAACACGACGAAATTTATAGTGTCAAATATAGAAGAGCCGAAACGAATTTTGGATTTGGGGGCGGGAACGGGACTGCTGTCTTATTTTTGGTATCGGCACTTTTCGGCGTCCGAATATGTGCTTGTCGATATTGCGGATGATATGCTGCATGTTGCCCGTAAGAGGTTTGCCGGAATAAATACCATATCGTATCAGGTGGCAGATTATAGCAGGGAGATTCCGGAGCAGGACTTCGATGTCATTGTTTCGGCGCTGTCAATACACCATTTGGAAAACGTGGACAAGGAGACGTTGTTTGACAGGATTTATGACAAACTGCCGGAGGGAGGGCTGTTTGTAAACTATGATCAGTTTTGTGCCGGACAGGCCGATATGGACAATTGGTTTGACACTTATTGGGAGAATCAGTTGGCGGATAGTGGGCTGACGGAACACGATATTGCATTATGGAAAGAGCGCAGGAAGTTGGACAAAGAATGTTCCGTTGAGGAAGAGATGGCGATGCTTGGTAGAAGTGGTTTTAAGAGCATTAAATGTTTCTATTCCTATCAGAAATTCTCTGTGATCATTGCGATAAAATAATTTCTGGCGGGTTTCTGAGAGTACCCGCTGCAGGTACTCTCAAACTGCATTCGACGCCAGGCCCAAATGCAGGAACCGCGGCAGTGTAAACCATTTAAGGGGAATATACAAACTGCTCCAAATATTTTTTGGACTGTGACAGGGATGTTTCCACCTTCTCCCTGCTGCCCTCAAAGGCTCTGTCCTCTACCTCAACGCACGCATATCCGTCATACCCGATATCCGTAAGCGCAGATACAAAGGCGCCCCAATCGACATCGCCGAGCCCCGGGATCTTGGGCTGCATATAGTCCAGAGGATAGGCCATAATCCCGCATTCTGCCAGCTTATCCTTATGTATTTTAATGTCTTTAAAATGAATATGGAACATTTTATCCTGAAATTCATAAATTGGCTGAATATAATCCATTCCCTGCCATACGAAATGGCTTGGATCATAATTTAACCCAAAATAATCGCTTTTAATTCGTCGAAAGAGCTCTCTCCATATGACAGGCGTGGTCATCAGGTTCTGTCCGCCCGGCCACTGATCGGGGCCAAACAGCATGGGGCAGTTTTCTATCCCGATCCTAACCTGATGATCCTCCGCATACTTTATAATGTCCGGCCAGACCATGTCAAACAGTTCCAGATTCTCCTCTATGGTTTTGCGCTGGTCTCTTCCGATAAATGTAGTGGTCATGTAAATGCCAAGAAGCGCAGAAGCTTTGATCACCTTTTTCAGATGACTGATATTCTCATCCCGCTTTCTCTCATCTCCATCCATAGTATTGGGATAAAAGGCAAGAGACGATATCTCTACACTTTTTTCTCTGGCATAAGCAAGGATATGTTCTCTGTACGTCTCCTCTTCTATCACACGGCCCACATCAATATGGGATACCCCCGCATAGCGCCGCTCGGCTCCTCCTGCCGGCCAGCATGCCGCCTCCACACAGGCAAATCCAAGAGCAGATGCGGTATCTATCATTTCTTCGTATCCATAATCATCCAGAATAGATGTTACAAATCCCATTTTCATATCTTTTATCATCCCTTTCGCTTCTCCTGATTTACAGTGACGGTACACCCCTTTTGCGAAGATTCCATACTCACGAATACTGCACGCATCGCCTGTAAGACAGATTCCCCGGAAATTTCCGGCTCGTTCCCATTTTCCAGACAGTCTATAAACACATCGATCATGCCTGAATTGGTCTGGCTATCGTTGGTCTGGATTGCCTCAACATCATATTCCTTCCGGGTTCCGTTCTCCTTCGTAACCACAATGGTATGTACCGGGTCGTCGTATATTTTCATAATTCCCTTTGTTCCATACAGAACGGTGGAATTATCTTCCGCCCCGTAGTGGGTCCAGGATGCAGTCATGGTTCCCATGGCGCCGTCGGACAGTCTGTATATGCAAAAGGCATTGTCATCAACGCCGATCGGCTGCCCCGTGCTGTCTTTCTTATGAAGGGTTGCAAGCCTTGCCGTAACTTCCACAATCTTCTGTGACGTCAGAAACTGGATCAGATCTGTTTTATGAATGCCTAAATCTGCCATGGAACCCATGACCGCTTTGTCCTTATCAAAAAACCATGTGTTTTTCCCGGGATCTATGCTCCAGGTCTCCGGTCCGCCGTGTCCGAAGGTGGTGCGGAAGGTAAGGATATCTCCAATTTCTCCCTCGTCTATCATCCGCTTTGCCTCTCTGTGGGCCTGGGCAAGTCTCTGGTTCTGGTCAATCATCAGGATTCTGTCATTTTCCTTCGAGGCCGCTGCCATTGCTTCACAATCTGCCAGCGTGACTGCCATGGGTTTTTCACAAAGCACATGTTTACCGGCCTTAAGTGCCGCTATGGTGATACTCGCATGTACACTGTTAGCCGCACACACTGACACCGCATCAATCGTATCATCTGCCAGCAATTCCTCGTAAGAGGCATAGGCCCTTGCCTGATACTTCTTCGCAAGTTCCTCGGCCCGATCCTGATTGATATCATAAAACCCGCAGATTCTGGCGTTCTCATTGGCCTCATATTCCGGAATATGGCGAACCTGTGCAATCCTGCCGCATCCTATAATGCCCACATTTATCATTGCATTTCCTCCTCTCCATAATTTCGGATGCTTTCCTCTGTCATCCGTATATAGTCGATTGCCTGTTTTGCATATCTGTCCATCAGACCTGTCTGTGTGTTTATCTGTGTCGCGCTGTAGGGATCGGCCAGACGATACATGAATTCCATGGTAAGAGAGCCTTGATAGCCGATACGCTGTAAAGCGCGCAGCACTTCCTTGAAGTCAGTCTGGCCCATCCCCGCAGCTTCTCTGGTGTTGTCCGCGATATGCACATGCACCAGCTTGTCACGGACCATATACAGGCTGTCCGTCAGGCTTGCCTCTTCTATATTCATGTGAAACAAATCTGCCATCATACCTACTGCGGGGTGATTTACCGCTCTCACAAAATCCATTCCTTTTGCAAGGGTATTAATAAAGTATGTTTCATACCTGTTAATGGCTTCGATTGCCAGTGTTACCCCTCTTTCATTGGCATAATCCGCCGCTGTCCTCACATTATGCACGGCATTTTCCATCAGTCTGTCAATGGATATGCCCTCCGGCTTCACGCATCTTCCCACCGGAGAAGGCACGACGATCATAATCTTTGCCCCCACTTTGACGGCAAAGTCCACGCTGTCCCTGATATACTGAACGGCCAGCTCTCCGGCCTCTTTGTCTGCCGTTAAATCCCTGCTTTCGTCAAAAATACCGCACAGGGAACGGCAGTCCAGACCATACTTGTCCAGCAGTCTCCTGCAGTCCCCTGCATCCAGACGATAGGGTTCAGCCGCAAATTCGATGCCGTCATAACCGCACTTCTTAAGTCGGGCACAGCTTACTTCCAGCGGTTCATCTCCCACAATCCATTGTGTCATTCCTATATGAAACATAGTTCCCTCCATTTCTGCAAACTTTAATAATCATCCGTTACGCTTTCCCACCGTGTAACTGCGGACTGCCGTAGTTGCCAGTGCCAGTAAAATCACGATGCCGTATACCATGTATTCATAAAAAGTATTAATGTGGAGCATATTGATTGCCGTGGACATCATACTCAGGAGGATTACCCCCATAAATGTTCCCACCACACCGCCTTTGCCGCCGTTGATCGAAGAACCGCCGATGACTACCGCACCAATGGCCTCTGTTTCCATACCGTAGCCTGTTGTAGCCTGTGCCGCACTGATTCTTGAAAGCATCAGCATACTTGCAATACCTACCAGAACGCCGCTGATGACAAAAAACTTGAGTTTACTGAGCTTAATATTTACACCGGAAATAAATGCCGCCCGCTCATTGGTTCCGATGGCGTAGACATGCCGTCCGGTTCTCGTATGTTTCAAAATCACATGGATGCTCACAAATCCCAGAATTAAGATCAGATAAATCAGCGGAAACACGCCGAAAATCTTAAAGGATGACAACGTCCTGTATTTTCCATACAGAGTCTGCATATATCCGTTGGTCAAAAGCAGCGCGATGCTGTAATAGATATTCTGGGTTGCCAGTGTCACCACAAAGGACGGTGCCTGAAAAGCAACCGATACGGCGCCGTTAAACACGGAGCAGGCGACACAGAGCAGGATGCCAAGGACCGATACCAGGACCGGATGCATATCGTTGTTGAGCATGATTGCCATAGCGCACATGGCAAGTCCTATCATTCTTCCTGTGGAAATGTCAAAATGACCGGATATTACGAGTACCGTCGCGCCTGCCGACACAAGGCCGAGACCGGCAGCCTGTCCCAGAATACTGTTGATCGTTCCCCATGTGAGAAACTTACTGTTGATTGAGTTGGTCACAACAGCCACTACTATAATGAAAACAAACAAAATAAATGGCTGCGATGTAAGCACCTTCAACACCTTTGACTTTACTTTTTTATGTTCTTCCATAATGTCCCTCCAAAACCAGTCTATGATAATCCCAAATATTTCCGCATAAGATCAGCTTCTGTTGTCTCTTTGACATCTACAATATCCACCAGTCTCCCGCCGCACATAATGCCGATTCTGTCACTCATGGACAAAAGTTCCGGCATATCCGATGAAATAATGATCACGAACTTATCCTCTTTTGCAAGATTCAGGATATGTTTGTAGATTTCTTCTTTTGCGCCCACATCCACGCCCTTGGTAGGCTCATCGAAAATGTAGACTTCTCCCGGATCCATCACACATCTTGCAATAATGGTCTTTTGCTGGTTTCCGCCGGAAAGGCTTGTCACTTCAGCGTTTTGTCCGGGTGTCTTGATGCCGAGATTCTCAATGCTCTGTGCTGTCATTCGGGATTCTTTGCCAAGATGAATCCACTCCTTCTCTTCATTATGGGTAATCATGATATTCTCCTTGACTGAGCGGAGCGTAAGAAGTCCCTCGCCTTTTCGGTCCTCCGAAATCATAAAAATTCCCTTATTTATGGCGTCTTTTGGATTGACAGGAGTGATCTCCTTGCCGTCCAGATACAGTTTTCCATCCAGCCTGGGGTCGGCGCCATAAATCATTCTGACCAGTTCTGTTCTTCCCGCACCCACAAGTCCTCCAAGGCCGAACACTTCTCCTGATTTCATCCCAAAACTTACATCATGTACCGTCTGCCGGTTCGCGTAATGTTCTACCAGAAGAGTTCGGTTTCCCGCTTGAAAATATTCTCTCTGATAGAAACTGGAAGCATCCCGTCCGATCATGTCATGAATGACCTGTTCCGGGGTTGTTTCCTCCGTCTTTCTCACTGCTGTCTGGCGGCCGTCCTTGAGAATCAGCAGGGTATCTCCAAGCGCAAATAATTCATCAATAAAGTGGGAAATATAGATGATTCCCATTCCCTGCCCGGCCAGCTTTTTCACCAGTTCCAGCAAAACCTTTGTCTCTTTGTCCCCCAGGGATGCTGTAGGTTCATCCAGAATCAATATTCTGGCCTCGTTTTTCAGGGCTTTTACAATCTGGACGCACTGTTTCTGTGCCGTAGACAGACTGGCCAACAACGTTTTACCGCTGATGTCGTTGAGCTGCAGTCTCTCTAACAGTTCATCAGCCTGTCTTTCCTGCTCTCTGGCCTGAATGATTCCCATCCGGTTTTTCAATTCGGCACCCAGAAATATATTTTCCGCTACGGTCAGGTTATCCACCAGATCGATTTCCTGATATATGGTTGCCACTCCCAGGTCTATGACATTTCTGGGATGCAGCTTCCCGTACTCTTTGCCAAAATATCGGATTGTGCCTCCATCCGGATATACTGCGCCGGAGATGATCTTGATCAACGTAGATTTTCCCGCGCCGTTTTCGCCTACAAAACAGAGTACTTCGCCTTTGGCAAGATCAATCGTAATGTCCTTTAAAACCTCTATTCCCGAATAGGATTTGGAGATATTTTTCAGTTCTAACAGTTTATCCATAGTCTCGCATTCTCCCTGAATAATTTGCAATACCGCAGTTTTCCATACCGTAAAAGGAGCGGGAGGTCAACCGTCGATCTTCCCGCTCCCTTCCAAAAGCAAATGCTATTTAGAAAAAGATTGCATAATCAGAAAAACTTTCCCGAATAATCGCAGTCCAGGCCTCTTCGTCTACAGACCAGGAGATGATCGCCTCCGGATTGTCCGCCTGATCCGGTGTCACAGAAGCGATTGGACAGGCGATAAACTGATTGGGCTCTTTGTCATTCTTCACCCCGTCGATTCCTGCAAACACCGCTACCGCACCTTCCAGTCCCGGTGAGGACGCAATGGTAAACTCAAGGGAACCGTCTTTCATCAACTGTGCACCCACCTCAGAACCGTTCTGCGCAAACACATGATACTTGTCCGCCACATTCAAATCTTCCAGACGTGTGATGATCGCTGCCGCACAGTCCTCGTTGATAACACCGATCACCGAGAAATCCAAACCGGAGTTTACAAGGTCTTCTACCTCGTTTGCCGCTTTCTCCGGCTCATATTCTCCATAACGGATATCCGCACATTTCATCTTTCCGGATTTTTCTGTCGCTTCCTTCAGGCTGGCTTCCACTGTCTGGCAGACCACGCTGTCCACGGTACCATTGATGAATACATAATCCTCTCCCGGATATGTAGACTCCATCCAGTCCACATAGATGCCGCCCATACTCTGCCAGTCAAAATCAACGGATGCCGTAATGTCAACGTCATGGTTTTTCATAGCGCCGCAGGCATCGAATACCACACAGCCGATGCCGGCCTCTTTACATTTCTCGGCAGCAGCCACACAGCCGGCCTCATTCCATGAGAGGATAACGATACAGTCAACACCCTCGTCAATCAGATAATCGATGTTGGTCTGCTCCTGCTCGGAATCCCGGTTGGAGTTAACCGATAAAAATTCCGCGCCGGCCTTCTCGCATGCCCATTTGGCGCCTTCTTCCGCACGCAGATACCAGGTGTCCGGGCCGGGAGAAATGTAACCGATCTTAAAGCCTTCAGATTTCTCCGCCGCCGGTGCCTGCGTTGCTTCCTCTGATGTTCCCTCCTGTGCAGCCGCCTGTGTGTTTTCCTCCTCTGTTGCAGGTTTGCTGTCCGCGGTTTCTTCTTTACCGGACGAACAGGCTGTCAGTGAAAACAGCATCGTAGCAGTAAGCATTACCGCCAGAACTTTCTTACTCTTTTTCATAACCTTCCTCCTTTCGCAACGTTTGTTGCTGTTCTTATTTTGGTTATACACATTATTGCATTCCGACTTTTGAAAGTCAACGAATTTTCTCATAATTTTTCAGTCATTTTCAGAAAAGTTTTCATAATTTTTTCATTCTAATCTGAAAACACTATACAAATCAACTTAATACCCTATACTTTATCGGAATTTATTGTATATATTTTCCATATAAATTGAATATCAGGATTTTTCTTTTCATATTTTGCATTTTTTTCATTCCTGTTCTTTTTATTGCTTGACGCAATAATTTTAATCATATATCATAAAAAGTAATCAATCTGCAGGCGTCGTCAGAAGCACCTCATATCCGTCTGTAAAGCACCGCCTTGAAAAATAAGATGGGAGAACTTATTTCATGAACAGATCAAATATACCCTACATGAAAATTTCAGAAAAAACCGGACTGTCCGTATCCACCATTTCCCGTGCCTTAAAACAGCCGCATCTGGTAAAACACGCAACGCTGAAAATCATCTACCGCGCCATTGAAGAGCTTGGCGGAACGCTTCCGGATACCGTTGTTCCCATGACTCATGATATGCGCATTCTTGCCATTGTACCGGTTTTGAACAATCCTTTTTACACGGACATCGTACTGGGTATTCAGGATGCCGCCAACCAAAACGGCTGTCAGCTGCTGATCGTAAATGAAACTCTCTCAAAGTTTAATATTCACCAAATTACAAATTTTATCAGTCAGTCCAATATTTCCGGTGTTGTCATCATGCAAAAACTCGAAACCGATGTACTGGATCAGCTGAAACTAAGAACATCCCTTGTGCAATGCAGTGAATTTAACGAAGTAAACGATGTTTCCTACATTACCATTGATAATCTGGAAGCCACAAGAAAAATGCTTCGCTACATCCTGAACACAGGCCGCAGGCAGATTGCCCTGATCAACTCCGATCCGGCCCGCTACACCTATGCCAAACTGCGCCTTCAGGGATATTACGAGACCATGGAGCAGGCAGGTATTGCCGTAAATCCCCAGCATATCGTTACGGTGCCGGACGGAAATTTCAGCACGGCCGTTCCTGCTATTTCAGCACTTCTTAAAACGGCAAACCTGCCCGATGCCATATTCTGCGCATCCGACATTATGGCGGCGGCTGCCCTCAGGGCCTGTGCTCTGGAAGGCTTCCGGGTTCCGCAGGATATCATGGTTGCCGGATTCGACAATATAGACATCTCCGTTATGACCACACCAAACATCACCACCATCAACCAGCCAAGACACGACATGGGATTTATGGCATGCACACAGCTTCTGTCCATGATTGCAGACCCTATGAAGCTGCCGCAGCGGTTTATTCTGGATACGGAATTAATCATTCGGGAATCTACTGCCTAGTTTCAGGAATCTGCAGGATTGAAAAGGAAGCAAAAGAGATTTTAAAAAGAACGGATATTCAATGAAAGGAAATTTCGAGGAGGAGCAAATATGAATCTGAATCATATCACCGTCAACACCCAAAGCAGCATCCGCATTCAGGGTTCGAAAATCCTGTATTTTGACCCGTACCAGATTCAGACTGCCGTTCACGATGCGGACTTTATCTTCATAACCCATGAGCACTACGATCACTTTGAGCCGGAATCCATTGCAAAATGTAAGAAGGAAGTCACATGCCTTGTGGCGCCGGAGTCCATGAAAAAGAAAGTGTTTTCCAAATCGGGTGTTGCGCCGGAGAACTGTCTGTTTTACCGGCCGGGCCAAACCCGTGAGGCGGGCGGTGTTACGATTGAGACTATTCCCGCTTACAATAAGCTGAAACCTTTCCACCCGAAGGGAAAGAAGTGGCAGGGATATGTAGTGGAAATGGACGGTGTCCGCTATTATGTATCCGGCGATACGGACGTGAATGAAGATATCAGAAGGGTGCGCTGCGATGTGGCGCTGATTCCGATCGGGGGATTTTACACGATGGACTGGAAACAGGCGGCGGAGTATGCGGCGCAGATAAAGCCGAAGGCGGTGATCCCGACTCATTACGGCAGCATCGTGGGGAATAAGACAGATGGACAGTCATTTCAACAGGCTTTGGAGCCATTGGATGTTGGTATTCAGGTGGAGCTGAAACTGTAAGAGTGAGATTCTTATGAATATAACGGCCGGTAATACCGCCGGTTTTTCCTGTCGGTATTACTGCTCTTCATAGGGTTCCTCCTCCAAAGTGGTTCCCCCGTATGCATAGGTGACAGGCAGGCAGATTAGCGGCGGCCTTGCCATGGTATTTTCGCGCAGAAGGAGATCGACGCACATTTCCGCCATGTCGGGAACGGGCTGAACAATAGTTGAACAGTGGTAATTCATATTGCCGAAGGAGCGTATACCGTCGAAGCCTATGAGCTGTACATCCTCCGGCACCCGTATGCCAAGTCCTTTCAGTGTATTCCGTATTTTAAAGGCGAGCCGGTCGGTAACGCAGAAGATGCCGTCAAAGGATAAGCGCCCGTTGTGGATATGCTCAGTTATAAAATGTTCAAACTCTTCAAAAGGATCCCCGTCATTCAGGATTTTCATCTCATAGGAAAGATTGTGGGACAGACAGCCGGTTTCAAATCCGGCTTTTCGTTTGTTTGGCTCGTTGTCGAGTGCAGAGCCGCTCCTCAGAAAAGCCACATGTTTACATCCGAGTCCGGCCAGCTTTTCAGCGGCGAGCTGACCGCCTGCAAAATTATCACAGGCGACACAGGGGATTTTGGTTCCCATGGAACGGTCGATGGCGACAAAGGGGGTATTCTCGTCTACAATGAGATCGGGGTTGTAGGTAAGCCCGATGATACCGTCTACTTTATTCTGCTGTGCCATTGTTACATAATCCTGCTCCTGTCGGGGGTCGTAGTCAGTGGCGCACAACAGCATCCGATATCTTTTTTTCATAAGCGCGATATTAATATAGTAGGTGAGGGAGGCGTAAAACGGGTCAATAGTGTTTGGAATCAGGAGAGCAACAGTGTAGGTTTTGTTGGCTTTAAGTCCCTGTGCGTAGCTGTTGACCTGATAGTTTAGTTTTTGGATGGCGGCTTCCACGCGAATCCGATAGGAATCTCCCACAGGCAGACCGTTTACGACTTTCGATACGGTGCCAAGGGCTACGCCGGCCTCTTTAGCGACATCCTTCATAGTTGGAGTTGAAAAATCTTTTTTCATATCGGGCACTCCTCTGTGCAAATTTTCCAATGGCATGCGGTAAATAGAAAATGAGGTGAAACATATCGTGAAATTTCATGAAACTCACGTAAAAACATGGTAGACATTAACATATATTCTATAAATATTATAAGGCTGTATGACTGATTTGTAAAGAGAGAGGCACAACGAATGAAACGTTTCGTAAAATAAATATGTATAAATTAGACAAAAAGAAGGTGAGAAATTCGTTTAAAACATAAAAAAACACAATATAAAAGAGGAAAATAAGAAGAAAATATTGACTTCAATATGTAGAAAGTGCTAATATGCAGTTACAAAGAAATAACGTTTCACGAAAGAAACGTTGCATAATAGGAATGTGAGTAATAGGATAGAAGGAAGGAGACAGTAAATGAGTAGAACGAAGACAGCGCCTCAGCCTGGAGGCAGATCGTTAAAAAGGCGATTGATGGATAACTGGCAGCTATATGCGATGCTTTTGGTACCGATGGTGCTGACCATTATTTATAAGTACATACCGATGTACGGTATACAGATTGCATTCCGGGATTATAAGGCCAGCAGGGGATTTACGGGGAGTGAATGGATCGGTCTTGAGTGGTTCCGCCGGTTTTTCAGCGCGCCGAACTTTGGGCGTATGATGAGAAATACCATATTACTGAGTCTGTATAGTTTACTATGGAGTTTCCCGATTCCAATCATTCTTGCCCTGATGATGAATCAGATGCGGTTTCACCGTTTTAAGAGATTTACCCAGACGGTACTCTATGCACCGCACTTTATTTCCACAATGGTCATCTGCGGTATGATTCGTATATTTTTAAGTCCTTCGGGCGGCCTGATTAACCTGATTGCGGGAACATCCATAGATTTCCTGACAGAATCTAACGCGTTCCGCACCATTTATATCGCGTCGGGAATATGGCAGGATGCGGGCTGGGGTATCATCGTTTATATGGCAACGCTGGCCAACATCGACACTTCTCTCTATGAGGCGGCAAAAGTGGACGGCGCGTCTTTGTTCCAGAGGATTATTCACATCGATATACCAGAGCTGACCTCGATTATGGTATTGAATCTCATTATGAGCGCGGGCGGCCTTATGAATGTAGGTTTTGAAAAGGTATGGCTCTTACAGACAGATTTGAACAAAGCGACGAGCGATGTCATAGCGGTTTATGTGTATCAACAGGGTATCGAGCACGCCAAATACAGCTACTCCACGGCGGTGGGCCTGTTCAACACGGTAATCAACATTATTTTGCTGCTCGTGGTGAACAAGATAGCGGGCAGGATATCAGAAGACACGAGTTTCATATAGGAGGTGCGGTATGAGAGCAAATAAAAAAGCCGGAAAGCTGACAGGACTTTCCGAAAAGAGCAGCGATATCATTCTGGTGATTCTCTGTACCATCATTCTGTTGATTGTTGCGTATCCGCTGTATTATGTGCTGATCGCGTCCGTATCCAATCCTTACGACGTGTATGCGGGTAAGACGTTTTTTCTGCCGAGCCAGTTCACGCTGGACGGGTACAAATCGGTGTTTGCTGACCCGAATATCCTTCTTGGGATTTTTAACAGTTTTAAATATACCATTATCGGTACGGCGTTCTCGGTAGTTGTGCTTTATCTCGCAGCGTATCCTTTAAGTGTGAGGGATCTGCCGGGACGGAAGTTTCTAAGTATCTTTTTTATCATTACGATGTATTTTGGCGGCGGCATGGTTCCCACCTATCTGGTTGTGAAGCAGACAGGACTGATTAACAGTATGTGGGCGCTCTTTCTTCCGGGCGGTGTGGCAGTCGGCAATATGATCATTGTTAGAAATTTTTTTGAGAACAGTATTCCGAAGGAGATGATCGAGGCGGCTAATATAGACGGTGCCTCCAAGTGGACTACGTTCATCAAGATCGTGGTACCCTTGAGCCGCTCCATCATGGCGGTTATGGTGGTGTTCAGCATGGTGGCATACTGGAATGACTGGTTCACGGCCATGATTTATCTGCCGTCACCCAATAAGGCGCCTTTGCCGCTTGTGCTGCGGAACATACTGATTAAGAGCTCTGCCAGCGCAAGCCAGGCAAGTACCATATCGGGAGGGTTCGCGGAACTGAATAAGATGACAGAGATGATTAAGTTTTCGTCCATCATCATTGCGGCATTGCCGATGTTGGTAATTTATCCGTTTGTACAGAAATATTTCGAAAAAGGCTTTATGGCAGGCGCGGTAAAAGGGTAACAGAGTAAAGGATGCCCAAAATGCAGACATTCTCTGCGCAGATGGAAATTCCGGAAAACGGAATTATGGAGGATAGGATGAGAGAAAAATATGGGAATAAAAAGAGAGTGATATCCTGTATGCTTACAGCGGGAATTGCCCTGTCGGTGACGGCATGCGGGAACGGGGATTACGGCCATCATGAAAAGGGCGTTGCCAATACGGATACCTCCCAGACACAGTTTGCTATCATGGGCGGACAGGGTGCGCTGAGTCCGGGATATGACAATAACGTCGTGTTAAACCAGCTTCAGCAGGAGACCGGAATCAGCATCGACTGGACGACCATGAAAGAATCTTTGGGGGAGCAGGTAAATATCCGTATTGCGGGCGGCGAGCTGCCGGATGCTTTTATGGGCGTGGGATTCAACAACTATGATATTTCGCGCTACGGGGATGACGGGACATTTATTGACCTGACACCATATCTTACGGAAGAATATATGCCTAATTTGAGTAAAATTCTGGAGGAGAATCCCGATATCCGCAGCGCCATTACCATGGATGACGGTTATATATACGGTCTTCCTGCCGGGGAGCGTATGGGAACGGCAGGTATCGGTGTGCCGGAGGATTACAGTATTTACTCTGTTCCGCAGTTTGCCATGATCAATAAAGCGTGGCTGGATGATCTGGGGCTGGAGGTGCCAACCACGCTGGATGAGTTGCATGCTGCATTAAAGGCATTTAAGGAAAACGATATGAGCGCGAAGTATTATGGAAATGCGCCGGGCAGCACGATTCCCATGAGCACGGGTTTTGACCAGTGGTGCTGGGGACAGAATATTTTTTACGCGGGCTTTGGTTTCACGAACTGGCCGAATGATGTCTGCAATGACCTTGTTTTAAAGAGTGACGGTACGGTGGAATTTATGTGCGTCACGGATCAGTACCGGCAGGCGCTCACATATTTCCATGACTGGTATGCGGAAGGGCTGATGGATGTGGAGATGTTCAGCCAGACAGACACGCAGCTTATCTCCAAGTGTTCTCAGGGTTATGTGGGTGTGTCTACCTGGTGGTATATTGAGGAGCTGATGGGAGATTATGCAAAGGATTATGTATTCCTGCCGGTTCTTGACGGGCCGGATGGCACGCATAATGTGACGATCCGCACCGGCGGCGGCATTAACAGCGGACAGCTTAATATCACAAAGGCTTGCAAAAGTCCGGCTAACCTTTTAAAATTTTATGATAAGTGGTACGATCCCGAGATTGTTATGCAGATGCAGTATGGCCCGATCGGCACTTATTTTACAGAGCAGAACGAGGACGGGGTGTGGATGAGTATATCTGATGAAGAGAGCCAGGAGAAGTACGGAAAAAGCTCCGGCGAGTTAAAGGGAGAGTGCGAGGTGGCAGGCCCCAAACTGATCCTGAGCGATTACTACCAGACGACTTTCAAAATGGAGGATCGCGCGATCGAGCGGCTGACAGATCTGTATGATTTCTGGATGCCCTATGTGGATGATAAAACGACTTATCCTGTGGATTGTGTATTTACGGGAAGGGAACTGGATGACATCGACTGGTACAAGGCGAACTTCGAGAGCGCTGTATCTGAACAGGAAGGGCTGTGGATTAAGAATGGCGGTCCTACGGATGAGGAGTGGAATGCCTACATTGAGCATCTGAAAAAGAAATGTGGCATGGAGAAGCTTCTGACCGTATATCAGAATGCGTATGACCGTTATTCCGGAAAAAGCACCGTAGAATAATAGTAGTAAGAAATAGAGTTTTTCATGGAGGTGTTGTATGATAAGTCAGACGTTGCGTGACGCCAGAAAATATGAAGAGACGATGGAGAGAACGATAGAGAAAGAGCAGAAACCGGATTTTCATCTCTGCACACGGGTGGGATGGATGAACGATCCTAACGGTTTTTCCTATTATAAAGGGGAATATCATCTGTTCTATCAGTATCATCCCTACGATTCCCATTGGGGGCCGATGCACTGGGGCCATGCGGTCAGTGCGGATCTGCTGCACTGGAGATACCTTCCGGCGGCGCTGGCGCCGGATACGGGGTATGACAGGGACGGCTGCTTCTCCGGCAGCGCCGTAGTACTCCCAGACGGAAGACATCTGCTGTTATATACGGGTGTTTCCAAGGAGACGCAGCCGGACGGCAGTACACGGGATGTGCAGACACAGTGTATCGCGCTGGGGGACGGCGTGGACTATGAAAAATATGCGGGCAATCCGGTGCTGACGAAAAAAGATCTGCCGGAGGGCAGCAGTAAATTTGATTTCCGCGACCCGAAGATGTGGCAGAAACCGGACGGTTCCTATCGGTGTGTGGCAGGCAACTGTACGGAGGGCGGGGACGGGCAGGTGCTTTTGTTCAGCAGTCCCAACGGCATCGACTGGAAGTATGATAAAGTATTGGCGGCGAACCGCGGCCGCTATGGCAGAATGTGGGAATGTCCTGATTTTTTCCTGTTGGACGGCAAAGCAGTACTGCTTACAAGTCCCATGGATATGCTGCCCCATGAATTTGAATATCATAACGGAAATGGAACCTTATGTCTGATCGGTTCTTACGATGAGGAGACAGAAACCTTTGCGGAAGAGTACAATCAGGCCGTAGATTATGGAATTGATTTCTATGCGACACAGACGATCCTTGCGCCGGACGGCAGAAGAATTATGATCGCATGGATGCAGAACTGGGACACCTGTAATCTGCATACGCCCGATCAGCCGTGGCTGGGACAGATGACGCTGCCCAGGGAGTTACACGTGAAAGACGGCCGTCTGTATCAAAGACCGGTACGGGAGCTTGAGAATCTGCGCGGTGAGGAAGTGCGGCATGAGAATGTCACTTTTAAGGATGTGATCCGGCTGACAGGTGTAGAGGGACGCAAAGTTGATATGGAACTGACAATCCGTCCTGCGGATGTATCAAATATATACCGAAAATTTGCAGTCAGGTTTGCGCAGAATGATACCTATCAGACGTCCGTCAGCTTTCGGCCGTATGAGTCAATCGTGAAGGTGGACAGAAAATTTTCCGGTTCCAGAAGGGCGATTATCCATCAGCGCCGCTGCCTTGTGAACAATAAGGACGGAAACATTAAGCTGCGGGTGATTCTGGATAAGTTCAGCGTTGAGGTTTTTGTGAATGACGGCGAATATGTGCTCACTGCGACGATGTATACGGATCTTGCAGCGGAGGGGATCTCTTTCTTTGCCGATGGTGAAGTGACGATGGATGTGGTGAAATATGAATTGCATTAGTGATAGCGGGGCTGTTGCTCCATTATTATGACCCGCAGGGATGCGCTCCGGGCGATGCCCGGAGGGAAGGTGCGGGAATTTCTTCAAAAGGAAAGATAAAAATTATATTGCTACGCCAGTTTCCCCAGCTTTGCCGTATCGGCGATCACAATCATTTTCATTGACGGCTGCAGGGGCATTTCGGGGTCAATATCGACGCGGACGTTTTTGTCCTCAATGATTGCCACCACGTTGATGGAATACTTTTTTCTGAGATTCAGTTCCATGAGGGTTTTTCCCGCCCATTCCGATTTGACGGGCAGCTCCACCATGGAGACGTCCTTGGACAGCTCCATGATATCCATAAACCCGGAACTTAAGAGATTTTTGGCAAGGCGGATGCCGGACTCGCTCTCCGGGAATACGACCCGGTCCGCGCCCACCTTGCTTAAAATTTTGCGGTCTAAGTCGGTGGCGCATTTGGCGATGACGACTTTGACGCCGATTTCCTTGCAGAGCATGGTGGCCATGACACTGGCTTTCAGATTGCTGGCCATAGCTATGATGACAATGTCGATATTGGCGATGCCAAGCTGTTTAATGACTTCCGCCTCTGTAATATCCGCACACTTGCAGTAAGGAATTTCAGCGATGGCGGCGTTGACAAGCTCCTCGTCCAGATCCACGGCAAGCACTTCCGCACCGCTGTTTACCAGTTCTTTTGCCACGGCAAATCCGTATCTGCCGAGGCCGAATACCGCATAAGATTGATGAATGCCCATAAGTTTATCTTCCTTTCCCTGATTCTCAGCCCACGCTTATATCTTCGGTGGGATTCTTAATGATATTTTTTGTTTCCTTTTTTGTATTGAGTGCGATCATAAGAGAGATCGGGCCGACTCTGCCGAGATACATGGTGATGATAATTATGATTCTGCCCCATATGTTCAGTTCGGATGTGAGGCTTCTTGTCAGGCCCACCGTTGCGGCGGCACTGACGGTCTCGTAGACGATGTCGAGGGCATCCGCGTCCGTGACGGCGGACAGCAGGAGGGTTGCCGTAAACAGGATGATAAAGGCCATGCTCACCACCGCGACGGCCTTGCTGACAGCCTGCTTAGGGATGGTCCGATGAAAGAGCTCCGCCTCGGAATGGGTTTTCATCGTGGCAAACGCCGAGGTGATAAGCACCGCAATGGTTACCGTTTTGATGCCGCCTGCGGTGCCCACCGGCGAGCCGCCGATAAACATCAGAAGCAGGGACACAAGGGCGGAAGCGTTTGTCAGATCCTCCTGCGGAATGGTTGCAAATCCCGCAGTTCTGGTAGTAACCGACTGAAACAGGGAAGCCTGCAGTTTGTCAAAAAGAGAAAAACCGTCCATAGTCAGGGGGTTGCTATATTCAAAAATAAAAATGGCCGCCGTTCCGACAAGGATAAGGATGCCCGTGACGGAGAGGGCAATTTTACTGTGAAGGGTCAGGTTGGCGAAGCATTTCAGACGCTGTCTCCTCATATTTTTCAGAGCGCCCACGATATCCCACCACACAATATATCCGATGCCGCCAAAAACGATGAGCAGTATGGTTGTGATGTTGATAACGGGATTATGAACATAGGCATACAGGCTGTTTTCCGATATTACATCCATACCTGCATTACAGAAAGCGGACACAGCGTTAAACAGGGAAATCCAGACGCCTTTCAGGCCAAATTCCGGCACAAATACAGTCATATATAAAAGTGCGCCGATGCCCTCCACCAGAAAGGTGCCGGCAATCACTTTTCTGATAAATTTTACCATGCCGGACAGGGTATTTAAGTTGAAAGCGTCCTGAATCAGCATTCTGTCCTTGATGCCGATTCTCCGATGCAGGCTGATCATAAGTCCCGACATAATCGTGACGACGCCGAGCCCGCCGATCTGTATGAGGAAGAGAATGACGATCTGTCCGAAAAGGCTCCATGTGGAAAAAGTGGGGACGGTTACAAGACCCGTCACACAGATGGAAGTAGTTGCCGTAAAAAGCGCATCTATATAAGGCACGGCCGTGCCGTCTGCGGAGCTGACCGGCAGGGCCAGCAGCGCGCTGCCGACCAGTATTGCCAGAAAAAAGCTGAGCAGGATTGTCTGTGTTGTGGATAAATTCATGCGTAACTTTTTTTTCATGGGAAAACCTTTCTGTTGATACAGATATAGTTTACGCTGTATTTTATACAATTTCAAGGGAATGTATAAAACTCGCTTTGCGCAGAATTGACGACCAGCGGTCAAAGTGCTATATTTTTTATTGAACAGGAGAGGAGTTTTTTCTATGGAAAAGGAGAAAAATGAAAGAAAAGGCGGCAATCAGGCAATGATCAAAATCTGCGGATTCATTGTGGATAAACGAAATTTATTCTTTCTGCTGTTTGGTATTTTGATTATTTTTTCTGCCGTTTCAAGAAACTGGGTTAACGTAGAAAACTCCATGTCCCATTACCTTCCGGATTCCACGGAGACGAAACAGGGTCTGGATCTGATGGAGCAGGAGTTTATTACATATGGAACCTGCGATGTGATGGTGGCAAACGTCTCTTATGAACAGGCGGAGTCTATCGAACGGAATCTGGAGTTTATGCCCGGCGTTTTCATGGTAGACTTTGACGATACGGAAGAACATTATTTCAATGGGTCTTCCTATTATAATGTCACTTTCGACTATGACGAGAAGGACGACCAGTGCCTGGAGGTGCTGGAGCGGGTGAAGGAAGAGCTTGACGGGTATGATTATTATCTGTCCACAACGCTGGGAGATATCGAGGCGGAGCTGATTGCGGAGGAAATGAATGTTATTGTTGTTCTGGTGGCTTTCGTCGTGGTGACGGTGCTTCTGCTCACCTCACAGGCATACGCGGAGGTGCCGGTTCTGTTGATTACCTTTGTGGCTGCGGCGATTCTGCAGATGGGTACAAATTTTATTTTCGGTACGATCTCCTTTGTGTCCAATTCCGTGACGGTGGTGCTGCAGCTTGCGCTGTCGGTGGATTACGCGATCATTCTTTTGAACAGATATAAAGAGGAGCATGCCACACTGGAATCCCGTGAGGCGATCATTATTGCCCTGAGTAAAGCGATCCCGGAGATCTGCGGCAGCTCCCTGACTACCATAGGCGGTCTGATCGCTATGGGCTTTATGCAGTATAAGATGGGACCGGATCTGTCCGTTTGTCTGATTAAGTCCATTTTTCTGGCACTGGGTTCTGTGTTCCTGCTGATGCCGGGTGTGATTATGCTGTTTTCCAAGCTGATGGATACCACCAGACATAAGAATTTTATCCCGGACATTCCTTTTGTGGGAAAAATCGATTATGCGACGAGGCACGTTGTGGCGCCGCTTTTTGTGATTGTTATTGTGGGGGCGTACACGGTTTCCAGCAAGTGTCCCTATGTGTTTGGTGACAGCACGATTACGCCGCCGATTCAGAACAGCATCCAGAAGACGGAGGAGCTGCAGACGGATAATTTTGGCGCCAGCAATATGGTTGCGCTGATCGTGCCTGCGGGAGACTACGATAAGGAAGCAAAGCTGTTAGAGGAGTTGGAGGCCTGTCCCGAGGTGGATTACACGCAGGGGCTTGCCAATATTGAGGCGTTGGATGATTACTGCCTGACAGATAAGCTGACGCCCAGACAGTTTTCGGAGCTGATCGATCTGGACTATGAGGTGGCGGAGCTGGTATATGCAGCCTACGCCGTAAACGATGAGGATTATGCCAAGGTGGTTAACGGTCTTCCCGAATATAAGGTGTCGCTGATCGACATGTTTATGTTTGTCCACGATGAGGTGGAGGAAGGGTATGTTACTCTCGAGGACGATCTGCAGGATACGCTGGATGACGCTTTTGATGCCATGAATTTTGCCAAGAATCAGCTGCAGGGCGAGAATTACAGCCGTATGCTTGTCTTTCTGACGCTTCCTGAGGAGAGTGAGGAAACGTTCGCTTTTCTTGACAGGATGCATGAGATTGCGGAGAAGTATTATCCCAGCGGCAGGGTGCTTGTATGCGGCGAGTCCGTGAGTCAGTATGATTTGCAGAAGACGTTCGGCCGCGACAATCTGGTAAATAACGTGGTGTCTATTCTGGCCGTGCTGGTAGTGCTTCTGTTTACCTTCAAGTCGGCGGGTATGCCGGTGCTTCTGATTGCGGTGATCCAGGGCTGTATCTGGCTTAACTTTTCGATTCCGGCGCTGCAGCACGACAATATTTTCTTCATGTCTTATCTGATCGTCAGTTCGATCCAGATGGGCGCAAACATTGACTACGCCATCGTCATTGCGGGACGCTATATGGAGCTTCGCAAGACAAACGGCAGGAGACAGTCCATCATAGATTCCATGAATCAGGCGTTTCCGACGATTATTACTTCGGGAACCATGATGGTGGTGGCAGGTTTCCTGATCGGCAAACTGACCTCCAATGCGGCGATCTTCGGCATCGGAAAATGTCTTGGAAGAGGAACTTCCATTTCCATTCTGGTGACTATGTTTGTCCTGCCGCAGATTCTGCTGGTGGGTGATAAGATTATTGAGAAGACGGCCTTTGTCATGAATATGCCGATCCGCACAAAGAATGTGACCGGGCTTATGAGAGTGGACGGTCTGGTGCGAGGCAGGATTGAAGGAACTGTAACAGGCAGCATGAGTGCTATTGTCAGAGGTAACGTGAGCGCTTATGTGGAGGCGGGAGATGTGACGGAGCTTACAGAGGAAGAATACAGGCAGCTGACGGAGACGGTGTCTGAGGAGCTGGCGAGCAGACGGCAGCCGGAAATCGGGGTCAGAGATACATCGGACAGGGAAGTGCCTGAACAGGATAAGAGCGGGGAGGTGGCTGACCATGAGTAGAAGAAAAGTGACGGCCCTGTTGCTTTCCGCGGCAGTAGTTTTGAACGCCTTTCCGGCATCACCTGTGTCGGCGTCAGAGAAAAATCCGCAGACAGAGGCTGAGAAAGAAGCGGAAGCGGAAAAACGGGCAGAGGGTAAAGAAAAAGAGAAGGATACGGAGGAGATCGGAGAGGAAGAAGTCGCCAGCGTGGAGGATGCCAACGAGACGATCGCTTCCTACAGTGATGAGGAAACAGAATGGGAAGAGGTTTACATAAGTGATGCGGAGGAGTTGAAAAACTTTTCCAGAGACTGCTGGCTGGATACATGGTCACAGAACAAAAAGGTGTATCTGACGGCGGATATTGATCTGGCCGGAGAGAGCTTTGTGTCCATACCGACTTTTGGCGGCTATTTTGACGGCCAGGGACATACCATCACCGGATTTTTTGTACATAAGCCGCTTTCTTATGTGGGGCTTTTTAATTACACACAGGAGACGGCGGTTATCGCCAATCTACGGGTGGAGGGAACGGTCAGGCCATCCGGAAAACAGATGGTGGTAGGCGGTATCGTGGGAGATAACAGCGGTATTCTGTTAAACTGTGTCTTTGACGGTGTTGTGGAGGCCAACGATTATGTGGGCGGCATCACAGGTTATAATGAAATCAGCGGCGTCCTGATGGACAGCGAGGCGAAGGGGACGATCACCGGCGCGCATTATACGGGCGGCATAGCGGGTGACAACGTCGGCAATATTGTGGGCTGTCTCAATCGCGCAGATATCAATATTTCCAGCGAGGACAAGGCGAAATCGCTTGATGATATCAATTTGGAGCAGTACACGATGGGAATTTTAAATTCCCTTGATAAGGAGGATGACGAGAAAGGCGAAAAGCTTTCCACCACTGATTATACGGTAGATACAGGCGGCATTGCCGGACTTTCCACCGGAATCATCCAAAACTGCGTAAACGAGGGTACGATCGGTTACGAGCATGTGGGCTACAATACGGGTGGCATCGTGGGACGGCAGTCGGGTTATGTGTACGCCTGCACGAATAAGGGAAAGATATATGGCCGCAAGGATGTGGGCGGTATCGTCGGGCAGGCGGAACCGTACATAGCGGTGGACTTGTCGGAGGATATTGTGCTGCAGCTGTCGGAGCATATTGACACCATGCACGACCAGATCGGCAAAATGCTGGATGATGCAGGAGACCGCTCGGATATACTTTCCAACAGATTGTCGGTGATCCGGGATTTCGCGGACAGGGCGCTCGACGATACCCATGCTCTGGCGGACAGGACGGCGGAGTGGACAGACAGCATGATGGACTCTGTGAACGAAGCCGTGAGCCGTTTTGACTATGTTTTGGATGAAACGGCTAAGGATGGCGGTGTGATCGATCATGCTTCGGATGCGGCGGAAGATGTGAAGGACGCTGCCGGGAAATTGGAAGACATGGTAAAATCCATGGATCTTTATCAGTATATGACGCCAGAGGAAAAAGAGCAGTATGATCAGGCGAAGAAGGCCATCGAGGAGGCCGGTAAACAGCATGCCGAGGACGTGGCGAAGGCTACGGAGGCTTATGAGAATTACTATATTGGCAAGGCCGCGAGTGAGGAGACAACTAACGAGTACGATTTAAAGCCTGTGAGGGAATCGGGCGTGGATAGCGGCTGGAGCTATTCATCCATTTCCTTTGGGGATGTGCCGGCCCAATATATGGATATTACGGGCTGGGTGCACTATGACAGCGGTACCGGCGAAACGAGAGAGTTTCCGCTTACGGACGGCAGCGCCCAGGCGGAGGCTGACCGTCAGGTACAGGAGAAAGCGGCAGAGCAAATGGCGGAAAATGCCCGTCAGATAGCGGAAGAAGCCGGTAAATACGCAGATAAGCAGTACAGTGATGCCAATGGTGGCAGCAGTTACGCAGATGATATGCGCAAATATCTGGAGATCATGACGGATATTGCATCCAGACACGCAGACGAGATGACAGATGATGCGAAGAAGCAGCTGCGGTCTGCCGCTTCTTCGGCAAAGGATGCCGCGGAAAATATGGAAGAAATGGGGGATGAGACGAAGGATATTCTAACAACCTTGAATGATAAGCCGGATATTACTTTTCCGAGACTTGGGGATGATTACCGTTCCACTACGGGGAGCCTCAACTCCAACTTAAAAAATATTTCGGAAAATATGGGCTACTTAAATGACGAGATGTCTTCGTCAGGAGATCTTCTCGGAGATGATCTGTCGGATATCAACGACCAGTTCAGCGAGATCATGCTTCTGTATACGGATGCGCTGGACGGTGTGTTGGATATGGACTATTCCGATAGATACGAGGACGAGTCGCAGGTGGATGCAGAGACGAGTATGGACGCCACCATTGCCAACTGTACCAATGGCGGAACTGTGGAGGCGGATCTGAATGTGTCAGGTATCGCGGGGACTATGGCGATCGAGTATGATTTTGACCTTGAGAGCGATATCACAGGACTTGATGAGGCAAGGGTTAACTCTACTTTTCTTACCAAATGCGTGCTCAGGCAGAATGTGAATCAGGCGAAGGTGACTGCGCAGAAAAGTTATACAGGCGGCATATGCGGTCTGCAGGAGATGGGAATGGTGCTCCGCTGTGAGAACTATGGCAGGATTGAGAGTACGGCAGGCGATTATGTGGGCGGTATAGCAGGACAGTCATTGTCCCATATCAGGCAAAGCTATGCCAAGTGCACAGTGGCAGGCGGAGAGTATGTGGCCGGGATTGTGGGCTGGGGAAATGGGATTGAAAACTGTGTGTCTATGGTGAAGGTGAAGGAGGCGGAAGCTTTCTCGGGCGCCATAGCCGGTAAGGTTTCAGACAAAGCCGAGATTGCGGATAACTATTTTGTTTCGGATGAGATTGCAGGTATTGACCGCATCAGTTATAGCGGCAAGGCGGAGCCGGTAAGTTATCAGTCTCTTTTGCAGACGGAAGGGCTTCCCGCGAACTTCCGTAAGATGAAGATTACTTATTATGCCGATGATGAGGAAGTGGGAACGGCTGAATGTTCTTACGGGGGCAGCGTGGCATTGGAAAAATATCCGAATATTCCTGTGAAGGAAGGCTTCTATGCAGACTGGGATAATAAGGAGCTTACGAACGTCAGGCTGGATGAGGATGTATCGGTAGAGTATGTGCGGTATCTGACGACGCTGGCGGGGAGTTGGATACGTGACAGCCGTCAGTCGTCTCTTCTGGTGGACGGCCGGTTTCTCCAGGAGGATGAGTTGGCAGTGGAAAAGCTGGATGTGAATACGGCAGATGTGGCGCTGCCGGGAGGCGAGGAAGCCGGAGAGATGACCGAGCTCTGGCAGATCACGATTCCTGATGACGGCGCTTCGTCTCACCAGATCCGATATCAGGCACCGGAGGGACAGACGGAAGGTGTGGAGATTTACGTGCAGGACAGCGCCGGATGGAGAAAGGCGGAGACGGAGATTATGGGCATTTACCATCTCTTTTCCGCAGAAGGCAGCAGCGTGAAGATTGCGGTCAGCGTGACCGAGAAGGGGATTATGGATTATATCGTCTTTATTGTGGCTGGCGTGATTGCGGTGATTTTACTGATCGTGTTGCTTGTGCATAAGAGGCGAAAGAAGCGGATTATGCGGAAGGCGGAGGCCGAAGGGGAAAACGGGGATAGTAAAGAGGCTGCGGAGAAGGAGACGAAATAGATTTTTGCACGATCCGGCATAGCAGGAGTGACATAGAAAATAGGCAAAAGGAGCATATCACGGGGGTATGCTCCTTTTGCAGGATTATTCGCTCTGTTTTTTCAGCGCCTCCAGTTCTGCACGCAGCTGCAGGATCTGGGCATCCCGTTCGGCGAGAGCGAGGCGGTTCTGCTCGATTTTCTGTTCGTACTTCTTTTTGTCCTGCTCGATCTTGCGCTCATAGTTTTGCAGATCCTGCTCGTGTTCCAGCCGGTCCTGCTCAATCTTGCGCTTATAGTTTTGTAGATCCTGCTCATGCTCCATTCGGTCCTGCTCGATCTTGCGCTCATAGCTACGCAGATCCTGATAGTACTCTTCCCGGTCAAGGCACCGCTTGCGCACCAGTTCGTCTGCGCTCATGCGGAATATGGTTTCGGACGC
>CAMWPB010000048.1 GCA_947176065.1 uncultured Lachnospiraceae bacterium
GTATTTTAACCAAAAACAAAACAACTAAAAGAAAATATACATAATTTAATTTATACAGCTTATCTTTGTTAATATAACAATAACATGCCATTAATTGAAAAACACTTAAACCAAGCTGATTCGGATGCGAAAACCCCAAAGCAAAACGCTGAACACTTCCTCTCATCATTGTTGCATTTTCAATGATTCCCAGCAAACACATCAACATGACCAGCGGAAGCATAATTAGCGAAATCCTATAAGCTGTACAAATTACACTATTTACATCAACATTTTTATCTGCCACAATAAACATCCATACCGACATCATTTGCCTTTGTCCTGACAAAACCGTAGCGATTATGACAGGAATAGTAATAAAAATAATAATCATCAATTCTCTTTTTGTATACGATTGTAAAAAAGCTATTTGAAACATAAGCAGAACAAAGACAATCCAAGTAACTATATCACTGATTTTATCCGCTGAAACTCCCATAATACTATCTAAAGTAGAATTAAATAATATCTCAGTACTGTACCAAAAAATGAAAATATAAATAAAAAAGTTTTTAAGTTCAATTTTTTTATTCATCTTAGCCTCTTAAAAATAGAAGGTGATAAAGAAAATTTCAAAATCAAAAAATATGGTAATTTCATTTTAAACAGCTTTTTCAGAAAAAAAATTTTGCAAGCGCTCTCCCGAAAATCGCGGTAAAAATTTCCGGGATGGCACAAGCAATAAAAAAGTCCATATTTCGGAAAAACATTCCTGACTTTACCATTACGCACACGAAAACCATCAAATATATTTATGGTAGAGAGGCTTGGTTGAACAGCAAAGTTATAATATATGCTCTCCATTATTTCTGCTGGAATTTCCGTGTCTGCTTGGAAAAATTTATCTTTCTCAATAACACTCAAAAACTTTAATGCAGCAGATTGTACAGATATCATAAATTCGCATTCTGCTTTTCCGTACTCCGCTTCACTTAAGACTGGTACGATTCCTTCTTCTGACGCCTCATATCGCAACACGCTACCTGCCTCATTTAAAAATAGCATTTCTATAATTTCTGCCGTAAATCGCATCATCAAATTGAAATTGGCATTTCTCTCCGCATCAAACAAATAGCCGCTTCGCAAAAGTCCCGCATAATAATCAGCGCTTCTTATATTCCTGACACCAAGATAATACCCATACAATTTTGTGTCTTTATCTAAGATATACTGCTGCAATGCTTGCTGCATCGTTCCCGACCATCCAATATCAACTATAGCAACATTTCCAGCAACATTCCTTTCTTTCAAATACGCAACTATATATTCTTTCTGTTTCTTAAAAATACCTCTTCCAAATTCCTGTATAATATGATACAGTTCTTCTTTCTTTTCATTCGGCACTCGATCGATCTGCAATGATTCATCTAACCCAATATGTAATAGTTTTTCATGAAACTTTATCTGGTCAAATCCGCATATATTCGGAATCATATTCACCAGCGGTACATTAGCAAGGTTCTGAAACTTATCGGCCATTTCATCAAACCCCGCTGCATCCGCAAGCTGCGGAACTACCAACGCTTGTCTGGACACATACAAATACGCATGTTCAATTTCACACTGAGGATACAAGCTTTTAAAAGCTTCCTGTAAAAGCTTACCTTCTCTACTTAAAAAGAAAATTTTATTAATTTTATCAGCCCGAATTCTCTCATATAGCCACTTACAATAACCAAACAACATCGGCCCCAGTATCTCATATCCCATGGACATGACATCACTATAATCGGGATCATTATGATTATTTAAAAAAGTGTATAATCTCTCATACAAAAATTGCTCTTTTATTCCCCTGCCTTTTGTTTTCCAATATTTCAAGGAATGTTGCTGTCCATCAATCAGCACCGCCGAAATACCCTGTTTCCTGGGAATAACATAATCACCCTTTATATTGTCACCGATATGCAGTATTTTTCCTTTGTAAGCAGCATAATCCTCTTGAATAGCATTATAAATACTTCCTCTGGCTTTACACAATCCGTAGGATGAAGACAGATACAATTTCTCGTATGTATCATAGCCACATTTGTACAATATTTGTTGCATTGTTTCTTCATCCAAATACATGTCCGAGGTGACAATAATCTTTTTGCCATCCTGCATTGCCTGTTCGTATACCGCCTTCATTATTAGATTTGGCGTACAAATCTCTATTTCTGTTTGTCTTTCTATTTGCTTAAGCTTGTTCTTCCATTCTTCTGGAACTTCATGTAGGAACGAAAATATTTCGTCCAAGGATATCTCATCTTTACGGCAATATTTTCGTGCTTCAGTTTCTGCTACCGTCCTGTGTCGTGGATATTCGAGTATTGCTAAGCCTGTCTGGCGCAAAAACTCGCTTTGCACAAGCTGATGGACATGCTCCGGTATGGCGACATTTCTTTTTACTAATGTATCAAATATGTCAAAGGAAATTACTTCTGCCTGGCTAATAGCATACTTCAGTTTTTTCTCTGAGATGACGCCCATTACTTTACCGCAACAATATTTAATATGTGCTTTAATTTTTTCCTTTTTTCTCATCTACCTGCCCAAATAAATTTTATTCACACTCTACCATCTCTATATCAGGTTTAAAATGAAGCCCCGCCCAAAATCCCTTACATAAAACTTTCATTCTATCTAATCTGCTGCCATTAGAATTGATCAATATATTCATCAGCGTGTACATATCTTTCAGGACAATATACATCCACCCTCTACACCCATATCTCCTATAGCAATGCACGTCATTGCGATAAATATATTGATATCTGCCAATTCTCGATACGTCATCTGTCGCAAAATTCACCCTTGTATGAATCTTCATGGCATGAACCACTCTGCTGGATGGAACCATATAACAGGGATATTTTCCCGAAATACGACCGGTATATTCATAGTCATCTGTCCAGATAAAATATTCGCCGATCGGCAGCCCGACTTCCTTAATGACATTTGATTTAATCAGCAAAGATACGAAAGAACACATTTTAATTGAGGAATACTTCCTGTGGTATTCCTTTGCTCCGACATGCGCAAAGATATTTTTTTTTTGAATGTTCATACGGCAAATACTTCCATCAGTCCAATACGCCACGCTGGAAAGAAATCCCCATTCCCCGTTCAGTTCTTTATCCACCTCAAATAACTTATATAATGCAGCCCCCTCAGGTAATGTATCATCATCCATGATCCACACATACTCATAGCCCAAAAGTACTGCCTTTTTTACACCATATTGAAAACCGCCGGCTCCACCTAAGTTTGCACCCGTATTCATATAGAGCACTTCCGGCGTATTGTATTGATACTGGATCATCTCTCGTGTGCCATCCGTGCTGTCATTATCAACTACAATCACATCGCAGGACACACTCTCCTGCTTTAACAGTCTATCAATGCATTGAGCCAACAATTCTTTCCTATTGTGCGTCACAACTACTGCCGCTGTTTTATTTCTCATTATTTTTAATATGCCCCATCCCCACTAAAAACCACCGGCACCGTCTTCGCGATCATCTTCAAATCCGTCCACAACCCCATATCCTCTATGTAATCCAGATCCAGTTCCACCCATTCCTCCCATGTTACATCCGCCCTGCCGCCGATCTGCCAGTAACACGTAAGCCCGGGCCGGACAACAAGCCGCTGTCTCTCATAGGGACTGCATTCCTCCATCTGGAAGGTCAGGATGGGCCTTGGCCCTACGATACTCATATCGCCCTTTATGATATTGATAAGCTGCGGCAGTTCGTCTATGGAAAAACGTCTGATCACTTTACCTGTCCTTGTGATTCTCGGATCATCTTTTATCTTAAAAGCGTGTCCTGTCTGCTCATTGTGTTTCATCATTTCGGCCATTTTTTCGTCTGCATTTACATACATGCTGCGAAACTTATAAATCGAAAAAGGCTTCATGTCCTTTCCTGCTCTCTGTTGCACGAAGAATACAGGTCCACGGTCTTCACACTTAATCACAACAGCAGTTATCAGAAACACGGGAGAAAGAACAAGCAGCGCTGCCGCTGACAGCAATACGTCCATAAGTCTTTTTATCAGTTTATATACCGCGCTCTTCTCCCGGTATATTTCACGCATATTACATCTGCCAGCTCCCGCGTTCACAATCTCAAACTTCGGCTTTTCTAAGGTGCCTGTCACGGTTTTCTCCTGCATTCGCTTATCCTCATAAACTATTTTTGTCAGACGTACCGCCGCTTCGCGCGGCAGTACGCAAACCCCACACTTGTATAAGAAAACATTCCTGTTAAATTCCGAACCTACGGCACTTCGATAAATGCCAGCGTTCCCAGTCCGGTCATATCCACTACGACATGGTCCGCCCTGATTTCAACTACATCGACCTCCAGCCACCGTCCGCCGACAATCTGAAACACTTTAATATTCTGTCCGGCTGTAACGCCTTTCATATAAAAATTCACGCGCGCGGTCTGAAACCCATTTACGGATGCGCTGATCCGCCCAACAGTCAACACTCTGCCTCCCAGGGAAGCGGCGAATGTCTTCGCGGAATTGACATTTACCAGCGCCGGTTTTAACACTGAGAAAACCTGGTTGCTGGGCGCACCGTTTAAGATAACATGTCCGCCCTGCCCTATGGGTATCGCATTGTCCAGTCCCGGAACCGTCACGACCATATTATTCATATACTCGCCGACGGTTTTTCCCTCTGCTGCCGCCGCCTGTGTCACAGCCGCAGATACAGGAGATGCCTCAACTGCCGGAACCGGCGCCTCAGCCTCTTCGCGCTTCGGTTTACGTTTCGGCTTCGGTTTTACAGTCGATGCACTGGGACTTTTACTTCCTGCATTTTCCTCCCCGTTTTCCTCATCACCGTCTTCAACATCTCCTCCAACATCTTCCTCTACCCCGTCCTCTGCCGCTTCCGCCGCCATGACGGGCGTGGCAAGCAGCATGACGCCTGCCAGCGTTAACGCTAATAGCCTTTTCATTGGAAACCCTCCTTTCATCACTTAAGTGTGGTTTATATTCACGTTTTAAAACGCAAATAACTCATTTCCCGGTATTCCTATTCTGTAACGGTTCTTTCGATCGTGCCTGCCGTATCCTGTATCAGTACCGCAACCACTACGAACTGACGCTCCGCATTTTCTTCCTCCGCCGTAAGTGTAATGAGATAATTATATTCGTTGACGTTCTCCCAGCCTTCCCGCAGATTCATCGACATATCCCTTACTTCATACAGATCGTCCAAAAACTGCCGGCATCCTGACAGATATGTGAAATCATATGTACGGATCAGGCTTGTGTTTTCTCTTTCATAAGCGGCAAATATCTCGTAAACCAAAACGTTTCCATCCAGATCCAGATAAACATATTCGTGATCCGCAAAAAAATCCGAATCTGCAAATCTGTACAAATCCGCAAACAGACCGCTCTCATCCGTTCCCGCTTTTCCGTGCAATACGGTGTTAAAATCGCACATGCTCGTCAAATTGGCAAGCTCTATATAGATGGCTCCCGCATCGTCCTCTTCCCGATAAGCATTGTGGCTCTCATAAAAAGTATCCGACTGTCCGCTCTGTAAAACCGGGTAATCAATGGACGTGCCCGGAATCTGTATCCATGCAAAAATATCAGGATTTCTTTCTCTCAGGGCGCTAAAATCAATCAGTTCGTCTTCCGCGCTTTCCTCTGCGGAATCATTGATCCGGGCCGGTTCGAAACTGCTTCCTGTATTCTCCCCGGGCTCCTTTTCCTTCTTTGCGGGTTCTGTCTCCTTTTCCTGTCTTTCTTTCCCATTCCACTCTATATAAACACCCGCTCCCACACCGGCCACGGCAATAACCAGCATCAGAAACAGCAAGATGCCAGCTTTTTTCATATTGCTCCGCATACCCATACCTCATCCTGTCAAACTATCTCTGTTTACTCCACTTTTTCATAAAACACATCCAGAATCAGCTTATATAAAGCGTCCTCATCGGGGTAAAACTCTTCAAACTCTTCTCCCATAACCGTTTCCCCGTCCATTATGTAGAAATCTTTATCATCAAACCGATAGTCTGGCAGAATGGATGCCAGATAAGCCGCCTCGTCCAGTGAAATATCCGTAACCATCTGTGGCGATATGGCATTATATAAATCCAGGGCTACAGAAATATCTTTTCTGATCTCCTGCTCCGACGTGTTAACCCAGTTAGACAAATACTGTTTCTGCCTTTCAAGGCGCATATCTGCGGAGCCAAACAGATCCATATCCCTGTATTGCACGTACCAAAAAGCGCTTTCCCCGGTCAAATGCACATAGTTATCTTTCACAAGGTTTTTATCCGCCCCGGTCAGATCCTCCAATACCATTACATTGACGCCGCCCACCGCGTCATTGATCTTAGGTATGGCACTCATGTTAACGGCGGCATACCCGTGAATGGGCAGATTATAAAACAGCCTCTGTACGGCTTTCTTCTGGTATTCGCAGCTCTTCTTCATCCCATCCCCAAAGCCGTGCTGTACGGCGATCTGTGCTGTCGTTGTGGAGATATAGGCGCCCTCTCCATTGTAAATATCGATATCCGCCATGGTATTACGGTTAATCCCGATGATTTTAATACTCCTGTCCTTTGGATTCATAGAAGCCAGAAACAAAGCGTCCGCCTGTCCGCCTTCCGTCCCCTCTTCTACTGCTGTCGCATCGCTGTTCCTGTCAATACCCATAACAAGAAATGTGAGAATATCCTGATTATATTGATAAATGGTATCCTGATATTTGACCCAGCCGTCCTGCCATCTGATTTGTTCCTCCTTCGCCAGTTCACCGGTTCCTATGGCGGCCTGCAGTTCCGGCCGTACACTGTCTGAAGCGCCAAGCAGGCTCCTTTTTCCCATAGCTTTGGTTATTTCAAAACCGCCTAAAAGCAATCCGCCTATCAGTAAAATAGCGGCTGCCGCTGCCAGAATATATTTTGCCGACTCTATGGCAGCCCGTTTTATCTTCTGTTTTCTTCTTTCCCTCCGTTCTCTCTTTTCCTGTTCTCTTCTCTCCTGCTCCTCCCGCTTCTGATGCTCATAGAATTCTTTCTGGAGCTGGATATGCAGTTGTTCATTCTTCTCTTCTTTCTCTGCGGATTCCGGATCCGTCCCATATTCGCCGTAATATTTACTGTAATATTTGCCGTAGTACTTCCCATAATGCCCGTAATAGCCCTTGCCGCTTATGTTGACCTTATTCAGGACAACCCCTAAAATACGGCTTCCGGTTTTATCAAGCTGATCCTTTACCTTTTGGACGAAACGGTAGCTGATCGCGTTGTTTTCTACCACTAAAACGGTTCCGTCGCAGTTTTTTGCCACTACGGCGGCATCGATCACGCTTCCCAGAGGCGGCGTGTCTATAATAATGTGGGAAAATGGCTTTCTCATCACTTGCAGCATTTCCGCAAATTTTTTACTCCCGAGAAGCTCGCTGGGATTCGGCGGCACCGGCCCTGAAAAAAGAACATAAAGCTTGGGAATGTCCGTTACACATATCGCATCCATAAACTGGTTTTTCCCAATCAGGCAGTGGCTCAAACCGTATTTTACCGCACCGGTCTTATACCGTCCGATCAATACCGATTTGCGCATATCCGCATCAATAAGCAGCGTCACGTTACCGGCTTCCGCAAATGATTTCGCAAGCTCCATGGCAACGCTGGATTTTCCTTCATGCGCCATGCAGCTGGTAACCGCAATTACCTTTATGTCATCGCCGCAAAACTCTATGTTACTGCGCAGTGTCTTAAACGCTTCTTTTATATAAAAACCATTCTTTTTTTGAAAGTACAGCTTCACCTCCTGCATCATTTTGTCCTCTTATTCTTCCTCTTTTTCACAGTAGTATCCTCTGAAATAACTGGTATCGTCGCCAATGTGCTGAGCCCCAGATATTTTTCAACATCTTCCGAGGATTTGATGGTATCATCCAGCAGAAACAATATTACAATGACCGCGCATGCCAGAAAGCCTCCCGCCATGCCTCCTATCAACGTCCATTTCAGAATGCCGGGGCCCGACTTCTCCATAGGCATATTCGCTGTTTCCACCACATTGACCGCTTCAATATCCATTACATTCTGAATATGTTCCTCCGCCACTTCCCTGATGCCGTTTGCAATTCTCATGGCCATCTCCGGGTTCGTATGTTCTACCGTAATAGATACGATACGTGTATCCGCGGGCGCATCCACAGATACCTTTTTCATCAGCTCTTCATACTCCATGCCTTCCAATGAAAGCTGCTCGATCACCTTTTGTATGACATATCTGCTGTTAATCAGCTCTGCGTAATCTTTCGTCAACTGTGTCCCGATCTGCACATCCGTATAGGTAACCGCCGTATTATCCGTCTTGTTCAGAATATAAATTTTGGTGGTTGATTCGAAAACCGGCGGCAATACATAGGCGCTGACCGCAAAGCCTGCAAGCGCGGTCACTACCGCTGCACACAAAATAATCCAGAATCTGCCAAGCAGTATATGGACAATTTCCAACAGATCCAGCTCAATTTCATTGTTGTTTTCTCTATGGTCTTCCATTCTGTTTTTTCCTGCCTATGTCTATAAATCGATCACTTTATCCCTGATTACCTGCAGCGGATTATCGCAAAATAATTTCTTACTGTAATCCCCGCCATACTTTTTCCTGATAAAATCCGCACAGTCTGAAAGGCAGGGCGGTCTTTTCCTCAAATCATGCGCGTCTGTGGCCACAAAATGAACCTGTCCCTGTTTCAACATATTTCTCGTCATGCCCTTGGTTTTCAGACCGGATTTTCCTGTAATACTGACTGCATTCACTTGCATATAACAGCCCATATCGATCAGATCTTCTATCCCGTGTCTTCTGGCGCAGACATTCTGATACCGCTCCACATGGGCCAGAACAGGATAATATCCGTCCATCAGCAGAGAATACATCCCGTTGCGGATATATTCATATTCCTCCAACGGGTTAAATTCCAAAAGCACATAACGGGAACCCGCCAGCGTTCCTGCCCTGTCGTGTCCGATTTTCTCCAAAATGCCGCTTCGGTAATATACTTCGCTTCCTATGTACAGTTCTGTCTCTATATTTTCTTCCGCCGCCATTTCCCGCAGTTTTTCTACCTTAGATACCATTTCAGAAAAATGTCTGTGCCTGTGTCCCGGTTTGTTGTGCGGCGTTAGAATCATTGCGGATATACCGTCCTCTGCCGCGCGCTTTAACATCCGCATACTCGTTTGGCAGTCCGGTGATCCGTCATCCACCCCGGGTAAAATATGGGAATGAATGTCAATCAAATGTTTCATTTGTCACCTTACATTCCTTATATATAAATCACATTTGCTAAATCTAAGCTAACATTGTCCTTAATTATAATAGATTAAATCTATTATGTCAACATAAACACCTCTTTATATCTAGCGAATAAAATACATGTGTAATGTAGAATCTATTGAATAGGGTAATTAAGATTTGGGAAAGGGTATGACAATCATTGATGTATGAAAATTTTCTCCCCGACAGATTAGCTGAATTGAGAATGCAAAAGGGCGTTTCCGCGCGCGACATGTCTTTATCTTTAGGACAGGCAAACAATTATATCAATACCATTGAAAACAAAAAATCACTGCCCTCCATGCAGTCATTTTTCTACATTTGTGAATTTCTGAATATTACTCCACAGGAGTTCTTTGACGGGGAAAACTCGAATCCCGGAATGCTAAAAGAACTGATTGATGAGGCAAAAAAGCTGGATTGCACATCATTGACGCATATTCTCGGCATCATGAAAGCGATTAATAACCATAAATAAAAATCTTCCACCGGCTGCATGCTCGCAGGCATCCCAACCACCGTGGAAGATTCCTCTTTTCTTTTGCTTTTTCTTCTTTATGACAGATACTCCTCCATAAAATCCGCTTCGGACAGGATTCTTACCCCCATCTCCTTCGCCTTCTTATTCTTGGATGACTGTGAAGTCGTATCGTTATTGATCAGGCAGACTGTTTTGCCGGTCACGCTGCCGGTCACCTTGCCGCCCCGCTTTTCAATTGCTTCCTTCATGGCGTTTCTGTTTTCGAAATGCGTCAGGCTTCCCGTAATGACAAAGCTCATGCCGGAAAGGGTCTGCTCCTCTTGCGCCGTTTCCTGTTTTTCGATCTCTACTTCCCGCAGCAGATTTTCAAGCTGCTCCATCGCTTTTTCTTTATGGAAATAGTCGTAAATGCTTAAGGCGATCACCTCACCGACACCGTCGATCTCGGAAAGCTCCTCCGCCGAAGCATCACGTAGCGCCTGTAAATCATACCGAAAATGTCTGCACAGCATTTTGGCGTTTGCCACGCCCACATTCTCAATTCCCAGACCGTAAAGGAGACGCGGCAGCGTGGTTTTTCTTGCTCTCTCCAGACTTTCTGCAAGGTTCTGGTAAGATTTCTCCCCAAAGCCCTCCATCTGCGTAATTTCCTCCCGGAACCGTTCCAGCCGGAACAAATCCGCAAACTCATGCAAAAATCCTCTGGCCAGAAACTTTTCCAGCGTTGACTCCGACAATCCGTCCACATTCAGCGCATCTCTGCTCACCAGCAGGGTAAATGACTTGATTTTCTTCGCATCGCAGTCGGGATTGTCGCAGATGAGTGACTGCACATCGTTCATCTGGCTGATGCGCGTGGGCTGTCCGCAGACAGGACAAACCGTCGGGATTTCCAGCGAATCGCTTCCGGTCAGATTCTCCGCGATCTGGGGAATGATCATATTCGCCTTATAGACCGTAATCCGGTCCCCGATGCCCAGCTTAAGCCCTCTCACAATGCTGATATTGTGCACGGACGCCCTGCTTACCGTGGTGCCCTCCAGCTCCACCGGCTCAAAAATTGCCACAGGATTGATCAGACCGGTACGGCTGGCGCTCCACTCCATCTCAACAAGCGTCGTCTCCCGCAGCTCATCCGCCCACTTAAAGGCTATGGAGTCCCGGGGAAATTTCGCCGTCCTGCCGAGAGACGCGCCGTATGCCATATCCTCATAGGTAAGCACCAGTCCATCCGAAGGCACATCGTAGGTCTGTATCTTATCCTCAAAATAACTAATGTTATCCAATATATTGTCCGGCGTCACCTGACGGTGCTCCACCACATCGAAACCCTGCTTCTGCAGAAACTCGAACTGTTCTGTGCGGGAATTATGGAAATCCTCATCCGCATACACCAGAGAAAAAGCAAAAAAACGCACACCCCGCTCCGCCGTAATCCGGTTGTCAAGCTGTCTGACGCTGCCGCTGCAAAGATTTCTGGGATTTTTATATTTCGCCTGTTCGTCCTCGATTTCCCTGTTGATTTTTTCAAAGCCGCTGTAGGTGATGACCGCCTCGCCCCGCAGAATCAGCTCGCCCTGATAGGGGATGGCAAGGGGAAGATTCCGAAACACTCTGGCATTGCCTGTGACCACCTCACCCACCTCGCCGTTTCCTCTCGTCACCGCCTTTCGCAGCGCGCCGTCCCTGTAAGTCAGAACAATGGTCAGTCCGTCCAGCTTCCACGAAAGAAGCCCTGTTTTCCCGTTCAGCCACGCTGTAAGCTCTTCCCTGCTCTTTGTTTTCGCCAGCGAAAGCATGGCCGTCTCATGCCGTTCCTTCGGCAGCTCATCCACCGCTTCATAACCTACCTTCACCGTGGGGCTGTCCGTCAGGGTAACGCCCAGTTCCCGCTCCAGCTCCGTCAGCTCATCATAGAGCCTGTCGTACTCGAAATTCGACATAATCTCTTCGTCTTTCGCATAATAAGCCTCCGAAGCACTGTTCAGGAGGGAGACAAGCTCCCGCATCCGATCCATTTTATTTCCCGTCATATTCGTTTCCGCCATTCTCCTGCTTTCTGATATTCCGCGCCGTTTTCTCTATTTCCCGCCATGACCCGCACCCAGTCCACAGAGCCGGTACAGTTCCTCCCGTTCCTTCCCTGCCAGCTCCCGGTACTCGCCCGGCTTCAGCTTCTCCAGTTTTACATTAATAACACGCGTTCTTTTTAGACTTTTCACACGATATCCCTGCGCCTCGCACATGCGCCTGATCTGCCTGTTCAGTCCCTGGGTGAGCACCATCCGCAGGGTTTTCTCCCCGATCCGCTCGATCTCACAGGGTCTTGTCGTCTGGCCCAGCTCCTCCAGATAGACCCCCTCCCGCATGCGCTCTACCGCGCTGTCCTCCCACTTCCGGTCGGCTTTGACAATATACTCCTTCTCATGGCCATTCTTTCCCCGCATCATCGCATTGATCAGATCGCCGTCGTCGGTGAGAAGCAGCAGCCCCTCGGAATCCTTATCCAGTCTTCCCGCATAAGTCACGCGCCTATGGTATCCGATCTCCTTCGTCACCAGACGCCCCGCATGGGCATCCCGCTCCGAACAGACCACCCCCACCGGCTTATAGTAGGCCAATACCACCTTCTCATCCGGCTTTTCAAGGCGTTTCCCACGGACCTCCACCCGGTCGGCCGCCATCACCTGCATGCCCGCAGCGGCTCTTGCGCCGTTCACCAGCACTTCTCCCGCCTCTATCAGCTTATCCGCATCCCGTCTGGAGCATACGCCGCAGGAGGCCAGATATTTATTGAGACGCATTCTCTCCATTCTTAACTCCCATCTTCTCTAAACCTTCCGGCTGCCCATTTGCCTCCGCCTGCTGGACTTCCTCCCGCTCCACCCCGTGTTCAAAGAGAAAATCCCGCCATTTATCGTAGTGCTGGGCGTAGAGATGCACCCCGTCAAAGGTCAGATCCGCCTGCAGATATCCCTCCTCATCGGTAAACAGCGGGTTACAGTCCAGATAAAAGACATCTTTCCCGTTAGCCAGTCTGGCGGAGGCCACATTCTTATCGTTGATATTAATATTGTTAAACTCTGTCTCTATATTATTCTTCTCCTGACTCACATGGAGATTCGCCATCACATAAATAATAACACCCGGTTGCCATTCCTTGATCTGTCTGATCACCTTCAAATACTGTTTCAGGTACATGGGCGTGTCGCCGTAGCCCAGCTCGTTCATCCCAAGCATAATATAAATTTTGCCGTAGTGCTTCTCCTGCAGAATCACTTTCAGATCCACCTTCTCGCCTGTCTTCTGGTAGGTCACCCCATCGTCACCAAGCAGCTTATAGATGGTCATGCCGTTGTCGCAGAAAAAGTCTGCGCCGGCAAGTCCCGCATAATCCGATATACCCAGCGTACGGGAATCGCCAAGAAACGCGGCGTCATTAAAATAACTCTCGTTCTCTAATACATAGTCATATGCCGTAGTCAATGCAACTTTTCCTGCATCGGAATAGTACCGGGAATTGGTTTCAACCGGCTCGTACTCCACAAATTCTGTGGCCCGCTTTTCCATTTGTCCCATATTTTCCCGCTTTCCGGAATCTGCTGTATCTTCTTTTCGTTCCGAATCATTCTCTATTTTATCATTATTTTCCTTGCGTGCTCCTGCATTTTGAAGAGTTTTGTCTTCCTGTGCCGTCCCATTTTCCGCTTTTTCTTCTTCGCCATTTTTTGTATCACGCCCGTCTTTTGTTATTATATCGTTTCCTTTTGACGGATTTCTCTCATCAGCACTCGCTTTTACCTCGTCTCCCAACAGCTGCGAAACTGCTATACTATGTTCGTTTCTCCCGTTTCCGCCCCCGTCGGAAAGCAGGCCAAACAGAATGCTTGTAACGATCACAAGCAGAATAAAAGGACAGTTATATAAAATTTCCATAAAAGTTCTTATCTTGTTTCCGTTCATTTTCTGCCTCATTCATACGCTAAAATCTAAAATACAAAAACGGATTATTGCTTCCCAAAACAATCTCCCTGACCGACCACCAGAAAATACCAAGCAAAATCAGTACTGTAAACCAGCGGTCCTTCCATTTCCAATATAACTTTGCAGGCAGGGGCGTTGCAAAAATAACACACGCAATCAAAAGTAATCCATACTCTTTGAGATATCGGAGAAGCTGCGTGATCCCGACCAGAATCTCCTCCCTGTGGTATCCGGCCAGATTGCCCAGATACCCGGCAAGCTGCCCCATATCCGTAATCGCAAATATCACCCAGGTCACGGGAATCAGCAGCACGGTATAGATATGCCCCAGCACAAGGCTTTTTTCCAGACTCTTTCCAAAGGTTCTCTTCTCTAAGGAAAGCAGCAGAAAAAAGACAATCCCCCAGAGAACAAAGTTCCAGTCCGCTCCATGCCACAACCCGGTAAGCGCCCAGACCACGAATAAATTGACAACCGTCCGTCCGTTTCCTTTCCGGCTGCCGCCCAGCGGAATATAGACATACTCCTTAAACCAGCTGCCAAGCGTCATATGCCACCTTCTCCAAAATTCCGAAAGAGAACGCGAGGTGTACGGGTGGTCAAAATTGCGGGGAATGGAAAATCCCAGCATCTTGCCGAGTCCCATGGCCATCACGGAATATCCCCAGAAGTCGAAATAGATCTGAAAAGAGTAAGCAAACGCGCCAAGCCATGCCACGAGCGGATGAAGCCTGCCCGCCCCTGCCGACATAATCAGATTCCAAAGGGTACCGATCTGGTTCGCCAGAAGTACCTTAAGGCCCAGACCAAGCGTGAACAGCTTCAGCCCGTTTTCCAGATCCCGAATCCGCACGCGCCTGAACGCCATGCGATCCGCCACCTCACTGTAGCGGACAATGGGCCCTGCTATCAGCTGCGGAAACATGCAGACATAGGTGGCAAAGGAAATCAGATCCACGCGCCTGACTATGGTTCCCCGGTAACAGTCAATCTGATAAGAAAGCATCTGAAAGGTATAAAAGCTGATTCCCAGCGGCAGCGCCAGTGTAAGCAGCGGCAAACACCCTTTTCCGGCAAACATATTGATACTGCCTGCCGCAAAATCCCAGTATTTAAACACAAACAATACGCTAAGATCAAGCGTCACTGCCAGTACAAGCGCCCGCTTCTTCCTTCGCGCCGCTTTAAGTTTACGGTTTGTCTGCGGCGAGCGCGGTTCCCAGAACATATAACAACTAATGAGATAGTTCATTGAAACAGACAAAAGAAGCAGCAGAACGAAATACGGTTCTCCCACTCCATAGAAGATCAGGCTCCCAATCAGTAGTACAATATTACGGTATTTAGGGAGTGCAATATAGATTATTATAAAAATCGGCAAAAACCGAAACAAAAATCCCACGCTGGAAAATAACATTAAAAAAACTCCCTACATTAACATACACAATGAAGTAGTTTATCTCGTGTAAAAGTCTACATCTAGTATATTCCAGCCAGAATCATTTGGCAAGCCTATAATACGGCATACGGCAAAATTAAGAATTTAAAAAGATTTCCGCAGCCCCTTCGGGTAATGGTTCTTGATCTGCCCGCCCGAAGCCTTTCCAAACCCAAGCGTATACCCTTCATAAGAGAGCGCCATCCATCCCCTCTGCTCCCCGCAGGCAACGCTCTCCCCGCGCAGATATGCCGCTGCCTCCTGCTCCGTAAGCCTGTACATACGGCCGCTGTCCCCCGTCAACAGAGAAAGCGCCAACGCATGCGCCGGTTCAAAACGGTTCTTTTTCTCCGTTGCAAGCTGCAGCCCCGGCCGCAAAACCTTGATCCCTGTAAGGGAACCCATCTCTTCCGGCATAAGGTAAATCTGATCCCCGAAGCGAATCAGCCGCCCCGGATGCCGTGCCATCCATGCTTCTCCAATCTCCAGTTCTTCCCGCAGAAACGCTTCTATCAGTTTACATAATTTTTTATCTCCCGTGAGCCGCCGTCCTGCTTTTCCGGCGTCAGCCTTTTGCACCACAGATTCCCGCAATTCTCCTGTCACGTTTCCTCTCTTGCGCAGTCTGGCAATATAATGCCCCTCTCCCCGGATCAGATGGGGCCAGAGCCGCAGCGTATGACCGATTCCCGCCGCCGGATGCCCGGTCCATTCTGCCCGTCCCGGCGAAAGAATGTGCTCCAACGCCGTTTCTTCTATACTATATTCCTCATGCACCCGCAAAAATGCACTGATGGTCTCTTCGTTTTCCTCCGGCGAAAAAGTACAGGTGGAATATACCAGCACGCCGCCCGGCTTTACCGTTTTAGCCGCCTCCTCCAAAATCAATGCCTGTCTTTCGGCGCACATCTGCACCGTTTCCGGGCTCCACTCCTCTCTGGCCGCCTCCTCCTTGCGAAACATCCCTTCCCCGGAACAGGGTGCATCCACCAGCACCCGGTCAAAAAACGCCGGAAACAGCGATGCGATACGCTCCGGCTTCTCGCTGCAGACAACGCAGTCTGCCACGCCCATCCGCTCCACGTTCTGGGACAGAATACGCGCCCGTTCCCCGATCACCTCGTTCGACACCAGCAGCCCCTGTCCCTGCATCCGTCCCGCAATCTGCGTACTCTTTCCTCCCGGTGCCGCGCACAGATCCAGAATCCGTTCGCCGGGCTTCGGCGCAAGCGCCTCCACAGCCGCCATGGCGGACGGCTCCTGAATATAATAAGCCCCCGCCTCGTGGAGCACATGACGCCCCGGCAAAGCGGCCGCATCATAATAATACCCTTCCCGCGCCCAGGAAATTTTTTCCAGCGGAAAGGGCATCACCCTGATAAACTCTTCTTCTGTACCTTTCAGCAAATTACGTCTGAGCCCGTACTGTCTTCCCTGCCCGTAACTTGCCTCAAAGGCTTCATATTCCCAGCCAAGAAGCCCCTGCATCCTCTCTGCAAAGGCTCCTGGCAGCGCTGTATTATGTTTGTCCATATATTCACCCTGAAAACTTCCGCGCCGCCTGTTTCCCGACGGCTTATGACATGAGTGCGCCTCCAAAAAACGCCTTCTGCTCCTCCGTCACCAGAACGCGCAAGGGCTTATCCTGCTCCTTGCTGTGCCCAAGCTTCGCCATAAATCTTCCGTAAGCCTTGAATCCGCCCTGCGGAATCATCTGGATTTTCACCCGGTCAAGCTCCGCAAGCTCTCTGTCCCTCTTATAACCGAAACAGCTCTCCATCAGACATTCATCCAGTATTTCCTCCGCGTTCTCAGGCAGTTCTCCCTCCGCAAGCTCCAGATAAAGTATGTATCGCGGCCGCTGTTTCGCGTAATCGCCGTCCACACAAAATCCTTCCGCGCTGCATTCCGCCCTCTTCTGGAATTTGCGCATCGCGTTCTCCAACTGGCGCACATTCATTTTTTCATCCGCAACATTGATGACCTGACTCTTCCGGTAACACACCCTCACAATCGGCGCCTGTCCGTGGAACCCGACTACCTCCACCACATCCCCGATGGCGTAGCGGTATGCGCCTGAAAAGGTTGTAATCAAAAGCTCATACTTGGAACCCACTTCCACGTCACGGATCGTATAAATCCTTTCCCCGTCTCCGGTTTCCGAAACGAACTCATAAAAGCAGGTGTCCGGCAGAAGCGTATAGTAAGCGTCCTCCTCATTGACGCCTCTGGCAATGCCGAAGCAGCCTTCCGACGCCGCATAGGTAAAATAGTGGATCGGCAGATCGCCCACATAAGTCCAAAGCTTGTCCATATAGGGCTTAAACATGCTGCCGCCAATCATCTGACCGTATCGGATCTTCGGCCAGATTTTCTTTACCAGACCGTTTTCCAGCTCCTCGCGCGGAATGGCGCGAAGCTCCGCCGCCCGCTCAGGATCTGCCGGCAGGTGCTCTTTCAGATAGACCTCCCATTCATGGCTCACCAGAAAACAGTCGCTGATTCCTCCCGTCTCTATGTCCGTCAAAAAAGCGTCCCAATTATCCACCACATACCGCAGCACTCCTACCACGCGATTTACATAAACGCCGTGTATCGCCGTCACATCCCTGCACGCAAGCGCAAAGCGCACTTTCACGTAGAGCAGATCCTCCAGCGTATTCCTGGGAAACAGCACCTCCTCCGGCGCCGTATAACAGTCGATATTTAATTCGCCTCCCGACTCCAGATAACGGTGCAGCGCTCCCGCCCTCACGCCGCTCATGGTGCCATCCGGCATAAAATCACGGCGAAACTCGCCGATCTGAAAAATCTTTCCAAACAGTTCTTCATCTGAAGCGTCCGGCATCTGCCTGCGGATTGTCTCCTGGATCAGATCCAGCCAGTAAAATTTCTGTCTCTGAATATCCTTCTCTATAATCGGCACATATTTAGGCGAGTCCGTACTGCCGGAGCTGATACAGTAATAAACCGGCCTTTCCATGGTAAGCAGCCCTTCTTCTCCGTTTACCTGCCGTTCAATAATCGTCTCATAATCATAATGAAAGGTTATGGGCAGTTCTTGCTGATACTCCTCTACCGAATGAATATCATCAAATCCGAACAGTTTTCCGTACTCGGTATCCTTATTCTCCATAAGCCTGTCCATCAGGAATTTTTCCTGCTCTGCCGCCGCATTGCTGCACAATTCCTCAAAACGGGCTATTGCATCCGTCTTCCCTTCTCCTACCCCCATTGTAACCTCCTTCTCATTACCCACCGTATTTCCTCAGAAAACACAGTGCAGATAATGACATTATATGCGATTTTTCCCATAAAATCAATAGAGTATGCCTTTGGCAGAATGCTTTTTCCATACTTTTTATTGCGCATTTTCCTCAAACCCGCTATAATAGCAAGGGATTTAACTGATTAACAGACTAAAGCATAAAATGAGGAGGAAACATATGACATCGCAGATTTGTATTATCATTGCCATCATTGCCTATCTCGGCATGATGATTTACATCGGTATCACTTATTCCAAAAAAAACACGCAGGCAGCGGAATTTTATCTGGGAGGCCGCAGGCTCGGTCCGCTGGTTACCGCCATGAGCGCGGAAGCCTCCGACATGAGCAGCTATCTTCTGATGGGGCTGCCGGGCCTTGCCTACATCGCCGGCCTCGCCGAAGTCGGCTGGACGGCAATCGGCCTTGCCATCGGCACATACTTAAACTGGCTTCTCGTCTCCAAACGGATCCGCCGCTACTCCAGCCGGATCGGTTCCTTCACCATCCCGGAGTTTTTCGCCAAAAGATACGGCGATGACAGGCATTTCCTGACCTGTATCGCCGCCCTGATCATCGTGGTTTTCTTCGTGCCCTACACCGCCTCCGGCTTTGCGGCCTGCGGTAAGCTTTTCAGCACGCTTTTTGGTATGAACTATATCGCCGCCATGCTCTTAAGTGCGGCTGTCATTGTCATCTACTGCACCCTTGGCGGCTTTCTTGCAGTGAGCACTACTGACCTGATCCAGGGCATCACCATGAGCATCGCCCTGCTCATTGTAGTCGGCTTCGGCGCTGTCGTGACAGGCGGCTTTGGCAGCGTTACAGACGCTGTAAGCAGCCTTCCCGGCTATTTAAGTCTGGTACAGAGCTATTCCGCCGGAACCGGCACTGCCGCCCCCTATACGCCCCTTATGATTGCGTCCACGCTGGCATGGGGGCTGGGGTATTTCGGTATGCCCCACATCCTGCTGCGTTTCATGGCGATCGAGGACGAAAATAAGCTGAAGCTTTCCAGACGAATCGCTACCGTTTGGGTCGTTATCTCCATGGCCATCGCCGTGCTGATCGGCGTGGTGGGCTACGGGCTTTCCCAGGCCGGCGCCATTCCCGTGCTGGAAGGCAGCAATTCCGAGACGGTCATCATCCAGATTGCGTCCGTACTCAGCACCCATGGCGTGATCCCCGCATTAATAGCAGGTGTTATACTTGCCGGTATTCTGGCAGCCACTATGTCTACCGCGGATTCCCAGCTTCTGGCGGCTGCATCCAGCATCTCCCAGAATCTGGTACAGGACTTCGGCAAGAAAAAACTGGACACGAAAACGTCTCTGCTGATCGCAAGAATTACGGTCATCGCCATCTCCCTGATCGCGGTCTTCATCGCCCAGGATCCCGACAGCTCCATCTTCGGTATCGTCTCCTTCGCATGGGCAGGCTTCGGCGCCGCTTTCGGCCCGGTGGTGCTTCTGGCGCTGTTCTGGAAACGTTCCAACAGACAGGGCGCCCTTGCCGGCATGATCGCAGGCGGCATTATGGTGTTTGTCTGGAAATACGGGATTGCGAAACTGGGCGGCGCTTTCGCCATCTACGAGCTGCTTCCAGCCTTTGTCATCGCTCTTCTTGTCAACGTGGCGGTCTCCCTGCTGACAAAAGCGCCGGATGAAAAGCTGGTGCGCATCTTTGAAGAGGTGAACGGAAAATAAACGCCGTTCCCGCATCGAAAAAATGACATTTATCAAACGGCGCGGCTTCCGAATGAGGCCGCGTTTTCTGTTCTTTAGGTATTTGTAAATTATTTTCCCCTTTACACACACTATTTTGTATAAAATTATTTAGACAGAATTGACGAAATCACTTTTTATGTATATAATTTTATTGTTACTATTGTTCATTATAATATTTTATAAAAGAGTAAATAACTTTACTACTTGGAGGGGCGAATCTTGTTACATATCACTTCACTGAATGACGGTCTGGACATCTTCAAAGCACTTGGCTCCGACGTCAGAATCGAAATTTTAAATATTCTTCTGGATAACAACAGCATGAGCATGAACGAACTGGCCTCCCGCCTGAATATCACGAACGGCGCGCTGACCAGCCATATCAAAAAGCTGGAAAGCTGCGGCCTGATCTCCATTTCCAGTGAGTCCGCCGGACACGGCAACCAGAAGATCTGCTCGGTTCATCTGGACAAGATTCTGATTGATCTGGAGAAGCAGGAAGACATCCTGAATGTCTATAGCACGGATATCAAGGTCGGCCACTATTCCGTCTACCGGATCTGCCCCACCTGCGGCCTCGCCTCAGACAAGGCCATCATCGGTGAAGTGGACGACTCCCGTTACTTTGACCATCCCGACCGCTACAGCGCGGATATCCTCTGGTTTACGAAGGGCTTTGTGGAGTACAACATTCCCAACTTTATCCCCAGCTTCCAGAAGATCACGCAGCTCACGATTTCGGCGGAGCTTTCCTCCGAGGCGCCCGGCGTCAACAATGTCTGGCCCTCCGATATCTCCTTTTACTTAAACGATGTGTGTATCGGCAAATGGCTTTCCCCCGGGGATTTCGGTGATTCCCGCGGACTCTTCACCCCCGACTGGTGGTTTCCCAACTGGAACCAGTACGGACTGCTAAAGCTTCTTGTCATCAATCGGAAAGGCACCTTTATCGACGGCCTGAAAATCTCCGACGTGACGATCGACAGCTTCCAGCTCGATTACCGCAGCAGTCTCCGTTTCCGTCTCGCCGTGGACGACGATGCGGAACATGTGGGCGGACTGACTATTTTCGGCAAAACCTTCGGAAACTATGGGCAGGATATCAAGGTAAATATCCACTACGCTCCCATGGAGGAGGGCGAGTAAAACTCGTTCCCCTACGGCGACGGTTCAAAGAATGCCGCGCATCCGCCCTGAAAAATGTATGCTGTCATAAATTCTATATAAATGCACATGCAAAACGCCTGCAGGAGCTTTCTCCCACAGGCGTTTTCCCGTCCCTATTTATTTCAGACTGCAATTCTTCTTTCCATATCTCTCTTCTGTCACATGCTGTCGGATGTTCTATTCATACTTCACGCCCCAGACGCTCTCGTTGCCGCCCACTGCACTGAATGTCATAACCTGAGTGCCTGCCTCGTCGTTCATCTGGCAGAACACACCGCTGTAGTCTGCGCCGCCGTAGGAAACCTTCATATAACATGTGTTATCCTTCATTTCCCAGCTTCCTTCCACACCGTCGCCATACACCTTACCGCTCTCATCCAGATACAGGATAAAGGGCTGGGCAATCTCGGCGTCTATGGCCGTTCCCTGATTGATCACATAGTATCTGCCGGCCACCGCACTCTTGTCATAGCCGCTCTCAGACACCGTCTCGCCGTCCGTCGCATAGGGCAGCATGCAGGGCCATCCCTCCTCGTTGACGATAAACTGATGCACTCTCGGCTCATGCTCCTCCGTCTTATTGTCAAAACGTGTATGGTTCACAATATATTTTTTCCCATCCTCATCAACAAAGGCGGAATTATGGCCGGTCGCCATATATGCCATCTCAAGGCTTGGCAGGAAATAGTTGCCCGAAAGCTTAAGCCCGTAAGGATAATGCTCCGGATTATTCGTATCCATCGGATATTCCCCGTTCATATCCACATAGTCCCCGTCTATGGTCTCGGAGCGGAACACACGGATCTGGTAGCCGCCCTCTCTGGCCAAACCGCCGTAAGAGACAAAGAGATAATAATAACCGCTCTCCTCATCGTAGAGAATGTAGGGAGCCTCAATCGAACTGTGATTACCGCCAAACAGCCGTTTCCCGAAATAGGGATCCACCCGGTTTGCCTCGTCCTCCTCGGGATGAATCACCTCGCCTGTCGCTTTGTCCAGCTCCAGAAGGTACATACCGCCTGACCAGGAACCGTAAACCATCCACAGTCTGCCGTCCCCGTCGTAAAGCACCGTGGGATCAATGGCATTGGGATATTTGTTGAAATTATACTCGTTGCTCTTTTTAATGTATCTGTCCTTCGCGGTATCCCGATCCACATATTCCGTCACATCCGTGGCATCCAGCGTCTCCGCCGTAAAGCCGGAATAGATTAAGGCGCCCTTCCACTCATACGGCCCCTCGATGTTTTCGCTGGTGGCGTAACACAGGTTAGACGCATTCCATGTGGAAGTGGTGCAGAAATACAGATAGTAAAGCCCCGTCTCCTCATTGTAGATCACGTCCGGCGCCCACACATGCCACCCCCTGTCATCGGTAGGGATCAGACTCTTTTTGCTGCCGGCATAAGCGAAGGCATCTTCATTCGCCATCAGCTCATAATAAATCTGATCCTTCACCTTATAGCCGTCCCCCAGGGACGTCCAGGTGCGCAGATCCTCCGACACTGCCGTGGACATATGGGAGCCGAATATGTAATACTTTCCGTCCGCCTTGTAAATAGAAGGATCATGGACGCTGACGCCGGCCTCAATTTTGGCCGTCCTGATCCCGTCATAGTTTACCGTAAAATCCAAATCTGCAGGCACTCCGCTTTCCTCCTCCGCAGCCGACGCGTTTTCCGTTTCTCCGCTCTCCTGCGTCTGTGCGCCTGCATCCTCCCCTTCCGCCGTCTGCGTACCCTGCGAAGAACCGCACGCTGCAAGGCCAAACGCCAGCAGGAGGCTCAATGCGCATACCGAGCCGTTTCTCCTTCTCATCCTTACCCTCCGTTCTGAGACGCCGCTGACAGTTCCGGCCGTCTCTGTTCCATCTCTTATTACTTCCTAAATAAAACTATAACAGAGAGCAGGCGGTTATTCAATATTTAATTTATATTTTTTTAAAATATTTTAGTCTTTTGTGTTATTCCCCAACCGCAATGTCAATTTTGCGCAGCTTTTCTAATAAAATTTCCTCCTCCGTGGGCAGATCCTCCGAGCTCTCAATCTGCTGCCGTACCTGCCACATCTGTTCGTCAATAGCCGCAATCTGCTCCGCGCATGCGGTCAGGCTGTTCACGATCTCCACCTGATTAGGCACTTCCTGCTTATACTTAAGCTGATGCTCCAGACTTGCCCAGAAGTCCATCGCAATGGTGCGGATCTGCACCTCCACCGCCATCTCCCTCGTCTGATCCGAGAAAAACACCGGGACGCTCACGATCATATGATAGCTGCGGTAGCCGTTGGGCTTCGGGCTCCTGATATAATCCTTTCTGCGGATCACCGTAATATCGTCCTGCTGTGCCAGCGCCTCCGCCAGCACATAAATATCATCCACATAGGAGCAGACCACCCGGATACCGGCCACATCAAAGAGATTTTCCTCCACATTCTCCACCGTAAAGGAAAGCCCCTTGCGGTTCAGCTTCTCCATAATACTTGCACTGCTCTTTAATCGGGAATTGATCGAGGTAATGGGATTTCGCTGATATCTCACGTTAAACTCAGAATTCAGGACATCAAACTTCGTCCTTACCTCCTTAATCGCACAGCTGTAGCGCATGCGCATCTCTTTGTAATCTATCATTGTCCCGGCCATCTTGCGGCGCTGCTCATAAATTTCCTTATCAACCTTGGGAATCACTGTCATCTGATTCTCCTCGGCTTCTAACCCCATATCATCCAATGGGAAAAATGGATTTCCACTCATCTGTCTGTCCTCCGGTTATAGTTCAACGCCCTCCGTTCACTTTCCTAATATATACCTGATAACACGGAAAAACAAGGAAACAATTATTAACTTTTTATTAGAATTTTGGTAAATTCTGATGCAACAACAGGACGCATAATGATTGACTTCCCGTACCAATCTACTTATAATAAAGGAAGTTGTTTATCGGTTCTACACTACCACAGTTTATTATCCATCAAAGAAAGCGCCGCGGCTGCAGATACAGGCGAACGTCCCGCATCCCTTCCCGCGTAAAGCTTCAGAACGGAGATGCTATGCAATACAGAAAAATGAAGGACGGCACCGAAGTTTCCATTCTCGGCTACGGCTGTATGCGCTTTACGGGCGCCGGTACCAGAATTAACCTGGAAAAAACGGAAAAGGAAATCATGCTCGCCATCAAAAACGGCGTCAACTATTTTGATACCGCTTACATATACGGCGGCAGCGAAGAAGCCCTCGGCAAGATCCTGGACCGGAACCATTGCCGGGATCAGGTCTATATCGCTGACAAACTTCCCTATTATCTCTTAAAAAACGCATCTTCCGTAGAAAAACTCTTTCAGGAACAGCTCAAGCGCCTGCGCACGGATCACATTGACTTTTACCTGATGCACATGCTCTTTGACCTGGAGGTTTGGAACCGTTTAAAGAGCATCGGCATTGAGGAATGGATAGCCGAAAAAAAGGAAGCGGGCGCCATCCGTAATATCGGTTTCTCTTTCCATGGTGATACGGACACTTTTAAAGCGCTGATCGACGCCTATGACTGGGATTTCTGCCAGATCCAATACAATTATCTGGATGAGCACACACAGGCGGGCCGGGAAGGTCTCAACTACGCCGCAGGCAAAGGTATTCCCGTGGTCATCATGGAACCTTTGCGGGGCGGCAAACTGGTTAACGCCCTGCCAGACGGCGCAAAAAAGGCTTTCGCGGAATATTCCGTAAAGCGCACACCCGCACAGTGGGCCTTTCACTGGCTCTGGGACCAGCCGGAGGTAAGCTGCGTACTTTCCGGCATGAATTCCGTGGAAATGGTTCAGGAAAATATAAATACCGCCAATGAAGCCGGTATTGGCAGCTTCGCGCAGGCCGATCACGCTCTGATCGACACGGTGCGCGCTGAGATCAACCAGAATCTCAAGGTGGGCTGCACCGGCTGCGGCTACTGCATGCCCTGCCCCCACGGCGTCGACATTCCGACCGCCTTCCGCTGCTACAACCAGAGCGCCATGCATAAAAAGCTCAGCACCATGTTGGAGTATATCCAGATTACATCCCTCAAAAAGAACGCCTCTTCCATGAATAACTGTACCAAATGCGGCGCCTGCGAGAAACATTGCCCCCAGCATATCGAGATCAGAAAAGAACTGCAGAACGCAAAAAAGGCCTTACAGCCTTTTTACATACGCGCAGTGCTTAAACTTATAAATAAGCTTGTGAAGCGATAGTAACTTACTTCCTGCCAAGCATACTATAGTTTCCTGTTGCATCATAGGAATCCAGCAGATAATGATTTTCAGCCTGCATGGAGAGCATCGTCTCCCTGTCGGCGGCCTGCCGGGTTCCCTTCTTTTTCTTCGGTTCCTCCTTATGGATCTGTCTAAGCGACAGCTTTGCCGTCTTTTTCTTCTGCCGCTGGTAAGCCTCCCGCAGGCGTGCCGCACTCTCCCGTAAACGGTTGCGGATATTTCCCCGGCCGGACTCTGAAACAGTCGTATTTTCCTTTTCTGCCCGTTCCAGCTCCCGTTTCTCCTTAGCCGTTCCATCTGTCACAGCCGCCGTTACTGTATTTTCGGCGGCGTGGATTTCCGCCAGCGCCATACTCTGCAGCGCCGCCCGAGCCGTCTCTCCCACGCCATCCTGTCCGGCCATCCCCCGCGCGGACAGACTCACGCCGTCGCGTCCTTCTTTACCTCCGGAAATATTTCCCGCCAGAGACTCCTCCAGCCCGAAGCCCAGCCGCAGTCTTGCGTCTCCGCCGCGCTGTGCCAGGCCGAAGCCGACTCCCTCCCCTTCCTTCTGCGTTTCAGCCGCGGCCATAGGGGCTGCGCCGCCCAGCTTCACTTTCGTGCCGGTCGACGCATGATTGGCGTACGGCTCATGAAAATGAGAGGTCTTCCATTTGAGCACATGGTATTTGACATTATAATCTTCATTCTGTTGTACCCAGTTTACATGATTCATTCCGATCCCCGTCTTTGCCAAATGCCTCTACCGCGTGAAACCAAATCCGCAACGCATATTGCGTTTCTTTTGCCCACTATCTTCTGGAGTTAAAATAACTTCCCGATTTTCTGATGCCGCTGCTATAGAGATTCGTCCGGTCAAAGGGACTGTAAATACTGCTCTTCTCAGCCTCAATATTCAGCTCTGCCGTAGCTTCCACAGAGCCTGCCTTGGCCGCCGCCTTTGCGGAAAATCCGTTTCCGCCCCAAACTTTTTCCAGCGTATCCACGTCCGCCGCCTTCAGCTTCTCCTCATCTACAACAAGCGTGCCGTCCGCTTTTCTGGTAATGCCTGTCAGCGCCAGATCCCGTTCTGATGCCCTGGACATGCTGTTTAACTGGATTAAGAAAGTCGCGTCCGATTTGCTCCCTGACTCCTCCAGATCACTTAACATGTTATTATACTGATTCACGAAGCCTTTGATATCCGATACAATCTGATCCGTGCTGCCGCTCTCTCTGGCCTTATCATACACGGAATCTTTCTTTGTGCTCTTCAGGGCATCGGCGTACTCGCCAACCTGCTTTGCATGATACTGCATATCATAATAAAACTTCTGGGATTTCGAGGCAGAAGTGATAAAATTTTTGTTTGCCACACTGCTTGTACTTGTATTCCTGCTGTTTCCCAGAAGACTTGCCAGCCTGTTGGCACGGCTGCTCGCGCTGTTTCGGCTCAATGCGCTCTGCAGCAGAGATGTCTGTGAGCTTTTATTATTCTTCCTGAAGTTTACCATGCCGTTTCTGTAGTTTCTCGTAACTCTCATGTCGGTTTCCCCCTTGTTTTTTTGATTCTATCACATATATCGGTCCGCCTTGTATTCCGTTAACCCTGTTTGTCACCAACCGTCCCATATTTGTACCAAACGGTTTCTCTATTTCTGTAAGTACGCACAACAGCGTTTTGCAAACTCGGTGTACTTCTGCTTCGACAGATAAATTTTCTCCCCGCTTTCCAGCGTAATGCTGGTATTGTCATACCCGCTGACCGCCGCAAGCGCCACCAGATATCCTCTGTGGCACCGGTAAAACCCCTCCCCGAGCAGCTCCTCCAAATGATTCATACGCTCGTAGTACTCAATCTTTTCCGTTCTCGTATGCAGTATTACCTTTCTGCCGCTGTTCTCCGCATAAAGTATGTCTCCCACCGGCACCCTGCGGTGCTCCCCTGCAGTCTTCACCAGAAGAAATTTCGGCGTCCCGGCCTTCTTTGCCACCTCTTTTACTGCGCGCTCCAGAACACTTTTCAATTTTCCCTGATCCACAGGCTTCATCAGATAGTGAAACGCTCCCACATCGAAGGCCTGAAACACCTGCTCTTTTATCCCTGTTACAAAGATTAGAATGACATCAGACAGCGAACGTAATTTCTTCGCCGTCTCCATGCCATTCATTCCTTCCATCGCTATATCCAGCAATACGATATCCGGCTGGTATCCTCCCTTCACAGCCTCTATCAGCTTCGTCCCTGAATCAAATTCACTGGTCTGCGCCCCGGAAAACTCGTTGTCGAGTAAGGTTCGAATCCTTTCTCTCCCTCTCGTCTCGTCATCGCAAATCGCAATTCTCATCTTATTCTCTTATGCCCCTCTTGCTGTCAGTCTTTCTCCCTAAATTTCCTCGTCCACCTCAATACCCTTGATATCCGCCTCAATCAGCTTCATCTTGTTCAGAATATCCTTAATCTCAGCCTTCACAGCCGCACCTGATCCGGCCACATCCATTCCAGCCTCCGCCATATCCTTTAAGAAAGAGGCTTCCTCTCTGGCATCCTTTTCCTGTGCTCTCTGTGCCTCCTCGGCCTCGTGGCTGTCCTCTCTGGCCTCTTCCACTCTGGCCTCCATCAGCTCCTTCTGTTCCTTGCGAAGCTCGATCTTCTCCTCTTCGGCCTCCTTTTCCTCAGCCTTCTTCTCCGCCTCTTCACGCTTCTCCTCGTAAGTCTCGTCCACGTGATCCTTGGCTTCTTCTATGAGCATGCCCTGAATCTCCTTACTGGCCTGCTCCATCACCTTCCGGGCGTTATTCTGGGCGTCCGTCATCTTGTGGAATTTCAGACGTTCGATCTTCATATCGGTGAGAGAGCTTTGCAGATACCCGGCATAATCCTCCGCCTGTTCCGCCCGCATTTCAAAGGTTCTCTGATCCTTATAAAGCGCAAGGCTGCGTTCCTGATACTCGGTAAGTGGCTGCCCCTGCAGCTCTTCAAGCCTTGCCTCCTCCTCTTCGGTAAACGAATGATCATCATACGGAACCGCTGCTCTCATGAGAAGTTCCAGATCCTTCTGCTCCTGTGACTCAGGATCAACATCGTACTGTTTGCGAAGGCCTTCCCGTTTGTCTGCAAGCTCCTGCGCCTGATCCCAGTTCCTCTGTGCCTCTTCCCTCTGTACTTCCTGTACCGCGCGTATTTCATCCCTGCTCTGATCCGCCTTACGGTCAACACTCCAGGCATCCTGTACAAACTTCATCGCTTTCTTCTGCGCCTGTTGTCTGCGAAGGGCAATCGGATCCTTATTAATCGGAAGATCCCCGGCAAAGATTGTCGCTTTTCTTTGCTGCTTCGCCGCCTTACGGCTGCCCTTTCCGGCCGCGTTTTCCTGCGTCTGTATATTTGTGTTGACAGCCTGATTCTCATTTGTCCCTATTTTAATCTGCATATCCAATCCCCTCTTTCCCGTAGCAGCACACTTTTCCAGCTATTTAACCATTTTATATAGTAAATATCGGCGTCTTTCCCTATTTTCTTAAGAAGGGAAAGGCGCCGTTCATGACATAAATCTGCCGCTTTATGGCATATCTGTATAGCTGCGTTTCGTTCTGTCACATAAGCAGCGATTCCAGAAAGGCTTCGCACCCCTCAAGCACATCTCTGTAAGTCGCTTCAAAATCCCCCGTATACCAGGGATCGGCAATCGCCCTGCCGCTCCCCGCAAACTCCAGAAGCCTGTATATCTTATGCTCCGGGTCTCCTCCCGCAATCCGTTCCATATTGCGAACGTTGGCATCGTCCATACCGATCAGGTAATCAAAGTCCCTGTAATCCTGTTTCGTCATCTGACGCGCCCTGTGGGGAATTAACGGTATCCCTTCCTGACGAAGCTTGTTCACCGTGCCGTAATGGGGCGGGTTTCCGATTTCCTCCCGACTGGTGGCGGCGGAGTCTATGTGGAAGGAGGCGGATTGACCGCGTTCCTTGACTAAGTGGGTGAGAAGGCTTTGGGCCATGGTGCTTCTGCAAATGTTGCCGTGGCACACAAAAAGTATCGAAATCATGTTTATTTTCCCTCCTAAAATGCTCTGATTTGCCGTGTTTTGGCACGATTTGCGAGGTTTGGATTTTTCGTGGAGATTGT
>CAMWPB010000049.1 GCA_947176065.1 uncultured Lachnospiraceae bacterium
GCGGAGCCGTAGCGAATGAGGGCTCTGCATGAAATGCAGAGGTTTTCACATGAGTGGAGGCACGGTGTTTATGGCGAGCGTCCATCATGAGCGAAGGCGGAGCCGTAGCGAATGAGGGCTCTGCATGAAATGCAGAGGTTTTCACATGAGTCATGTATGAGTAATGAAGGAAGAGAGACATTTGTATGAGATACCACAACATAACAAAAGACGATATGCTAAACGGCGACGGCCTTCGGGTGGTACTCTGGGTCGCCGGTTGTTCCCACTGCTGCAAGGAGTGCCAGAACCCCCTCACATGGGACCCGGACGGCGGCCTTCCTTTCGACGAGGAGGCGAAGCGGGAAATCTTTTCGCAGTTGGAAAAATCATATATCAGCGGCATTACCTTTTCGGGTGGTGATCCGCTGCATTCGGCCAACCGGCTGGATGTGAGAAGCCTGATGGAGGAGATTAAAAATAAATACCCGGATAAAACAATCTGGCTTTATACGGGAGACAACTGGGAAGAGGTTCTGCACTATCCGATGATGCAATATGTGGATGTGCTTGTAGACGGGGAATTTAAGCAGGAGCTGAAGGATGTAAAACTTCTCTGGAAGGGAAGCAGCAACCAGAGGGTGATTGATGTGCAGAAGAGTCTGCAGCAGACAGATCCCGCGCACCCGGTGCTTTATTGTGAGGACTACGCATGATGGGAGAGGAAACGCAGATGGCGCATATTAAAATTAAATATTTTTCGGATCAGATTGAGAAGCTGGCTTACATAGACGGCAAATCGGACTGGATCGATCTGCGTGCGGCGGAGGATGTGGTTTTAAAAAAGGGAGAGTTTAAGCTGATTCCGCTGGGGGTGGCGATGGAGCTGCCGAAGGGCTATGAGGCTCATGTAGTGCCGAGAAGTTCTACCTTCAAGAATTTTGGTATTATCCAGACCAATCATCAGGGCGTGATCGACGCTTCCTACTGTGGGGATAACGATCAGTGGTTTATGCCGGTTTACGCGGTCAGGGATACCGAGATTCATGTGAACGACCGAATCTGTCAGTTCCGCATTATGGAGAACCAGCCGAAGATTATTTTTGACGAGGTAACGCATCTTGACAATGCGGACCGGGGCGGGCACGGCAGCACCGGAAAACAATAATGCCGGAAGCTTAGGCGATACGATACTGAAATTTGGAGGGGAAAAGAGATGCCGGTACAATCAGGAAAAAATGAAGAAAAGTTAGTGAATACCATAATGTTTGCTTACATTCTCGGCGTTGCCATCGCGGGCTGGGGATTTGTGATGGTCATGTTAAACGGAGGACTGCGGGAGTGCATCTTCCTTTTATCCGGTGTGTGCGCTGTTTTGACCAGAGCTTTTGAGAGGCAGCTTGGGAGCAGGGCCAAGTATGTCTATGCATGCATTCCGCCCGTGATCGGCGCGATTACGGCGGCGGTTGGCGGACCCAGTGAGAGCGCGGGCTATATCTGCCTGACGCACTATTATTTTGTGGCGACCCTGCTGCTGGTGCCTTACTATGAGCAGAAGATTCTTAAGGTGAGCACGATTGTGACCATTGTAGTCAATGCTGGAATGATGCTGATTTTCCCGGCGGGATTTTTGAAACTGCATCTTCCGATCGGATGGATATTTACGGGAATCGTCTATGTAATTTTGTTTGCGGCATGCTGCTTTATCGTGCACCGGGCTACGGTTCTTTTCGGGATGGTGGAGGACAAAGGAAAAGAAGTGGAAAGTGTGCTGGATTCGGTGCAGACACTTTCGGGCAGGCTCCATGAGGCGGGGACAGCCCTCTCCCAGATTTCCGAAAATGAGAGCGCGGCGGCACAGGAACTGGCGGCTACAAGCGAAGAGCTGGTGGGGAACAGCAATATGCTTGGCATGAAGACTGACGAAAGCATGAGCAATCTCGGCGAGCTGAAAGAATGGGAGAGCGTTGTAGCCGACAATGTGCAAAAGGTAGAAAAGACCTCTAAGGATCTGTTGGATAAATCACGGGAAAATGAAAATCTGCTGAATGATCTGCACAAGATCAACGGCGAGGTGTCGGACTCCATGCAGCTCACGATCGAGGTGGCGCAGAAGCTGTCCGACGCGGTGCAGGAGATCGGCGTTACCCTCAAGTTAATCAGCGATATTTCTTCCTCTACCAATCTTCTGGCATTGAATGCGTCCATTGAGGCGGCCAGAGCCGGAGAGGCGGGAAAAGGCTTCGCGGTGGTTGCCACGGAGGTGGGTACGCTTGCAAACAGCACACAGGATTCGCTGCGGGTGGTGCAGTCCGTGATCGAGCGTGTACAGAATAACGTGAAAGAAATTACGGCACAGGTGGAAGAAAATTCATCCAAACTTGGCAAGCAGAATGCATATTTTGAAAATGTGTTTAAGAGCATGCGGGATATGACGGAGCTTCTCAATGATTCGGTCAGCGCGATCCAGACAATGGGAGATACTTACGCGAAACAGGCGGAAGTAATTGAGAGAACGGTATCCATCAATCAGGATATTGCGGAAAGTATCCGAAAAGAGAATGAACAGTTCCATTCTATCAACAGCATGGCGGAGGGCAATGCGGGCGACACGGCGGAAGTGACGAAGCAGGCCGGTGTGATCAGCGAGATGGTGGACGAGATGAACAGAATTTTAAATAGAGAAGCATAAAGGAATCCTCATCCGGCGTGCATAAGAAAACTTCTTCCAAGACATACTATGGGAAACAATGGTAAGTCATGGAAGGAGTTTTTGTGTTGGAAAATAAGGAAAAAATGACAACCTCTTTACAGGAAAGCATGGCGTACATGAAAGAGCATATGGCGCCGGACACGAGTTTCGACGTAGTCTACCGCGTGATTGATGTGGGCGGCAGACAGGCGTGTATCTATTTTATTGACGGCTTCTGTAAAGATGAGTTGATGATGAAGATCCTGCAGTATTTTATAAGCCTGACGCCGGAGAACATGCCGGAGAGCGCTTATGAGATGTCAAAGAAGGCCACGCCCTATGTGGAGGTGGATCTCAAAGACAAATGGGATGATATTATATACAATGTTCTGTCGGGTGTGTTTGCGCTTTTTATCGAAGGCTACGACAGATGTGTGCTGATCGACTCAAGAACCTATCCCGCCAGAAGCGTTTCTGAGCCTGATAAGGATAAAACGCTGCGAGGCAGCAAGGATGGCTTTGTGGAGACTGTAGTCTTTAATACGGCGTTGATCCGGCGGCGGATCAGAAGCACCGAGCTTCGTATGGAGATGATGAACGCCGGGAAAAGCTCCCAGACGGATATTGTGCTCTGCTATATGGATAACCGGGTGGATCATGCCTTTTTGGAGAAGGTGAAAAAGCGGATTCAGGATATTAAGGTGGACGCGCTGACCATGAACCAGGAGAGTCTGGCGGAATGTCTCTATCAGCGAAAATGGTTTAATCCCTTCCCCAAGTTTAAGTTTACGGAGCGGCCGGATGTGGCTGCGGCGCAGGTACTTGAGGGGGATATCGTGATTCTGGTGGACAACTCCCCGTCCGCCATGATTGTGCCGACTTCCATTTTTGATATCGTGGAGGAGGCGGACGATTACTATTTTCCGCCTGTCACAGGCACGTATCTGCGGCTGACGCGGTTTATCATTTCGATCCTCACCTATATTATGACGCCTACCTTTCTGCTTTTGATGGAAAATCCCCAGTGGGTTCCCGACAGCTTTCAGTTCATCATGCTGCAGGAAGAGTCGAACATTCCGCTGATCGCACAGTTTTTGATCCTGGAGCTGGCCATCGACGGATTGAAGCTGGCGGCGGTCAATACCCCCAATATGCTGAGTACGCCGTTGAGCGTCATGGCGGCGCTGGTGTTAGGTGAGTTTTCCGTCAACAGCGGCTGGTTCAATGCGGAGGTTATGCTGTACATGGCGTTCGTTGCCATCGCCAACTACACCCAGCAGAACTATGAGCTTGGCTATGCCCTGAAATTTATGCGGATCATCAACTTGATTCTGACAGCGCTTTTCGGCATATACGGTTATGTGGGGGCGATTGTATTTTTCCTGTTAGCCATTGTCTTTAATAAGACGTTGTCGGACAAGAGTTATATTTATCCCCTTCTGCCTTTCAATTTCAGGCAGCTGATGAAGCGGCTGCTGCGTCTTCGGTTACCGGAAGCGAAACAGTAGTATGTTTTGTAAAACTGGTGTCTGATTAAAATTAGGTAAATTGCGTGCTAACAATTAGCTAAAAAGTATGGCCCAAATTTGTGCGCATTTCATGAAAAAGGAAAAGAGGATTTGTTTTACTTGTTATTTTTAGGATGCAATAGTAAAATGAAAAGCAAAGATTAAGGTGAGTTTAAGATGTCGGACTGCCACGGCTCCAATATCTATTTAGCTAAATGGAGATAAAAATTAGCTTCTGTCTGTTGTCTGCGACGAGGAGCTGATTTGTGGCAGTTTGGACATCTGCGGCAGTGAAATGCGGATGGTGGAGGAGAGCGGAAAATGGGATATGAGATACATGCCGAAAAGGGATTTGTGAACAGGGGAAATCTGCATCGGATCAAGGAAATGATGAGACGGGCCGAGCGGGGCGACCGCATGACGCTGGCATTTCTGGGCGGTTCTATCACGCAGGGATCCGTCTCCTCGCAGTATACGAACTGTTATGCCTATCTGGTCTACGACTGGTTTGTAAGGCGGTTCCCCAAGACGGCGTTTACCTATGTGAATGCGGGCGTGGGAGGCACAACGTCGCAGTTTGGCGTGGCCAGAGTAGACGAGGATGTGCTGGCATATAAGCCGGATTTTGTCATAATCGAATTTTCGGTTAATGATGAGAATACGGATTTTTACCGGGAAACCTATGAGGGGCTGGTGCGGAAAGTGTATGGAAACGCCTTTGAACCGGCAGTCTTATTGGTACATAATATGTTTTATGATACAGGCGTAAGCGCAGAAGAGAAACATCGGGAAATCGGGGCGCATTATCATCTGCCCAGCGTCAGCATGAAGCCGTCCATCTATGCGCAGGTGGAGGCGGGCGTGATTGACAGGCAGGATATTGCGCCGGACGATCTGCATCCCAATTCAGAGGGGCACGCCCTTCTGGCGGAGGTGATTACGGATTGTCTGGATCAGATCTACATACAGAGGCATGCGGCGGAGGAAGCCTTTCCCATGCCGGAGCCTTTGACGGAAAATGCCTATGAGAAGGCAGGGCGGTTACAGAACCATAACAGCGCCCCGGTCTGTGAGGGATTCACAGCGGACGACGCGCTGAAAAAGTATGTGAACGATATGTTCCGATGCGGCTGGACGGCTTCAGAGAAGGGAGCCAGGATATGTTTTGAGGTGGAGGGAACAGAGATCGCCGTGCAGTACCGCAAGTCGGTAAAACACCCCGCGCCTGTGGCCGTCGCGGTGGTGGATGGCGATGAGGAAAACGCGGTGATACTGGACGCCAATTTCGAGGAAACCTGGGGTGACAGTCTTCACATTGACACGCTGGCGCACCATATGGCTCCCGGCGTACATCAGGTGGAGATCCGGCTGACACAGACACACGAGGACGATGCGGTGCCTTTTTATCTGGTTTCTCTCATTACGTCGGCCTGAATGGGAAGGTCACAGGGGAAAACACTGGGATGTGCGGATGGGTTCGTCTCCCGGACAAGTCCGGATGCAGTTTTGTGCAGAAGCGTCACAAAGGGGCATGATTGACGAACCTGATATATAGAACGCATTTTTAAGAAGACGCTTCGGAAGGGAAGAGATTTACATATGTTTCGAGAGGATTTTGTATGGGGCGTTGCGAGCAGCGCCTATCAGGTGGAAGGGAAAGATGCGGACGACGGCGCAGGGAAAATGATCTGGGATACGTTCACGGAGGAGGGCGGTATTTCGGATCACACGGACGCTTATGTTTCCTGCGATCATATGCACCGCTATAAAGACGATTATAAGATGATGCGCCTGCTCGGGGTGAAAGCCTACCGTTTTTCCTTAAACTGGGCGAGACTTTTGCCGGAGGGAACAGGTCGCGTGAATGAAAAAGGCGTTGCGCTTTACCGGGATATGATTCTGGAGATGAAGAAGAACGGCATCACGCCTTATATTACAATGTATCACTGGGAGCTGCCGCAGGCGCTGCAGGATCGGGGCGGCTGGCTGAACGGGGAGATCATAGAGTGGTTTGGCGAGTATGCGAAGGTAGTGGCGGAGAATTTTTCGGATCTTTGTGAATATTTTATCACACTCAATGAGCCGCAGTGTTTTGTGGGGCTTGGCCATCTGCACGGCGTCAATGCGCCGGGGAAAAAGCTGCCCGTAAAGGACACCTTCCAGATTACCCACAACGCGCTGCGCGCCCATGGGCAGGCGGTAATCAATCTGCGCAAATACGCGAAGCGGCCCATTCAGGTCGGCTATGCGCCTACATGCGGGATGGCCTATCCGGCAAGTACGGCTCCGGCGGATATTGAGGCGGCCAGAAGAGTGCTCTTTTCTTTCTACAATCCGATGGATAACTGGACATGGAATGTGGCATGGTTTTCCGATCCCGTGTTTCTTGGGCATTATCCCGAGGAGGGGCTTGAGAAATTCAGGGAGTATCTGCCGGAGATTACGAAGGAGGATATGGAATTAATTGCCCAGCCGCTGGACTTTATGGGACAGAATATATATAACGGCTATATGGTGCGCGCGGGGGCTGACGGGGAGCCGGAGTTTGTGGACAGACCGGCGGGATTTCCAAAGACTGCGGCGGGATGGCCCGTGACGCCGGAATGTCTCTACTGGGGCGTGAAATTCCTGTATGAAAGATATAAACTGCCGCTGTATATCACGGAGAACGGCATGTCCTGTCATGATATTGTGTCAAAGGACGGCAGGGTGCACGATCCCAACCGCATTACCTTTTTGGATAAATACCTTTCGGCGCTCCAGTGTGCGGCGGACGACGGCGCGGATGTGAGAGGGTATTTTGAGTGGACGTTTTTGGATAATTTTGAGTGGAATAAAGGCTATACGGAGCGCTTCGGGCTGGTGTATGTGGATTTTCAGACCCAGAAGCGGATTGCCAAGGATTCTGCATACTGGTATCAGAAAGTGATGGAGACGAACGGGGAGGTATTGTCAGTGAATCAGAAAGAAAAACCGATTTTATTTTTAAATCCTGTATTTAAACAGATGATCTGGGGCGGGGAGCGTCTGGGGACGGACTGGCCTTATCAGATTCCGGGAGAAGGCACGGGAGAATGCTGGGCAGTAAGCGCCCATCCGAACGGGGATTGTACGGTAAAGGAAGGTATTTATGCGGGGAAAACCCTGTCGCAGATTTGGAAGGAGGAGCCGGAACTTTTCGGTAATACGGGACTCGACCGTTTTCCGCTTCTGACAAAAATTATCGATGCAAAGACGGATTTGAGCATTCAGGTGCATCCCGACGACGCTTATGCGGGGACGCACGAAAACGGGTCCCTTGGCAAGACGGAGTGCTGGTATATTCTCGACTGTGAGGAAGACTCCACGCTGGTAATCGGCCATAATGCGAAGGATAAGGAAGAGCTTACGGCCATGATCAGGGAGGGCAGATGGGATGAGTTTATCAGGGAACTGCCGGTGAAAAAGGGTGACTTTATCCAGATCGACCCAGGTACGGTACACGCCATCAAGGGCGGCATCATGCTTTTGGAAACGCAGCAGAATTCGGATATCACCTACCGGGTATATGATTACGACAGACTGACAGACGGCAAGCCCAGACAGCTTCACGTGGAGCAGAGTATCGATGTGATCACCGTTCCGGCCAAGCCTGCCGCAGCGTGCATCAAGGAGGCGGCAGACCTGCCCAAGGACCAGAAAAACTTATTGATTTCCTGTCCTTATTATAAGGTTTGGAAGATCGACGTGACGGAGCGGATTTCCTTTACGCAGGAGCACCCCTTCCTGATTATGAGCGTGACGGCGGGAGAGGGTCTGGTTAACGGACAGATGATACAGAAGGGAGACCACTTTATCCTGCCCTGCGGTTACGGTGAGGTGGAGCTGCAGGGTAAGATGGAAATCATTGCGGCCTCTGTCTGATCAATGTCAGTCGCGGCATAGTGCAAGGAACCGCTCGTGTATGTTAGGGTTATCGGACAATTCAGGATGGAAGGAAAGCCCGATCTGGTTCCCGTACTTAACGGCCACGATATTGCCATTTACTTTTGCAAGAATTTCCACGTTTTCAGCCGTGCGCTCGATATAGGGCGCACGGATAAATATCATAGGGAAGCTGCCGATTCCCTTTACCGGTTCTTCGGTAACAAAGCTGGAGAGCTGCCTGCCGTAAGCGTTCCGTTTTACGGTGACGGGCAGCGTCCCCAGATGGATGACGGAGCTGCCCCTGATTTTTTGTGCCAAAAGAATCAGCCCGGCACAGGTGGCCAGCGTAGGAAGGCCGTCTGTAATCAGCTCCCGCAAAGGCGCAAACAGCCCGGATTTTTGCAGGAGCTGTCCCTGCACGGTGCTTTCTCCGCCGGGCAGGACGAGACCGTCAAGCCCGGTGAGGTCTGCAGGCCGGCGGACTTCCGTGCAGACGGCGCCCGCCTCTGTGAGAATACGTTCGTGTTCCATAAAAGCGCCCTGTAAGGCGAGAACCCCTATCTTTATATTTATCACATTATTCCTCCTTAATTTCACAGGGCGGAGAATGGCCGTATTTTGGACATTCTCCCGCGTGAGATTTAGAACTTCTTCGCGAAACAGCCTTTGCTGTGAGCGTTAGAAGTTCTTCTCACGCTGTTAGAGTCCTCTTTCTTCCATGATCAGTTTAATTTCATCCGGGTTAATGCCAACCATGGCTTCTCCCAGATCTTCCGAAAGTCTGGCGATCAGAGCGGCGTCTGTGTAGTTGGTGACGGCCTGCACGATGGCGGCTGCCCGTTTGGCGGGATTGCCGGATTTAAAAATACCAGAACCCACAAAGACGCCTTCCGCGCCGAGCTGCATCATCAGCGCCGCGTCTGCCGGCGTTGCCACGCCGCCTGCGGCAAAGTTTACAACGGGAAGCTTTCCGTTTTCGTGCACGTACAGCGCCAGCTCGCAGGGAATCTGTAACTGCTTGGCGGCCTCGAACAGTTCGTCCTTTTTCATGGAGACAAGCTGTCTGATCTGTGCGTTCATTTTGCGCATATGACGGACGGCCTGTACCACATCCCCGGTTCCCGGCTCGCCCTTTGTGCGGATCATGGCAGCGCCCTCATTGATTCTTCTCAGTGCCTCGCCCAGATCTCTTGCGCCGCAGACGAAAGGAACCTGAAAAGCTGTCTTGTCAATATGATAGACGTCGTCCGCGGGGGATAATACTTCCGACTCGTCGATATAGTCAATCTCGATTGCCTGGAGTACCTGTGCCTCCACAAAGTGGCCGATCCGGCACTTGGCCATGACGGGAATGCTGACTGTATCCTGTATACCCCGGATCATTTTCGGGTCGCTCATGCGGGATACGCCTCCGGCGGCCCGTATATCGGCCGGAATCCGTTCCAACGCCATAACCGCGCATGCGCCGGCCTCCTCGGCGATTTTTGCCTGCTCAGGCGTGGTGACGTCCATGATGACGCCACCCTTTAACATCTGTGCCAATCCCTTGTTCAATTCATACTGTGTCTGATTCATTTGATATGACCTTTCCTTCCTGTTTCCATGTTGTATGCAGAGGATGCGGACAGAATGGATTAGCCCTTATCCTCCCGGTTGCTTTTTGATGGTAACTATGTTACAGTAAATCTGGTTATATAAAAATAGTCAAAACAATAAAAAAATAAATGTCATATGGGAGTGAAACGGATGCTGACCTACAATTTTGCCGAGGCCCAGGGGCCTTTGTATGAATACATATATCAATGCATAAAAGAGGATATCATAGAAGGAAATCTGCAACAGGGAGAAAAACTTCCGTCCAAGAGAGCCTTTGCCAAAAATAACGGCATTAGTACCATTACCATTCAGAATGCGTATGACCAGTTGATCAGTGAAGGATACATTTACACGATACCGCAGAAGGGATATTATGTGGCGAAACTGGAGGGCATGAAAAAGGTGCAGAGGGAGAGCAGCATTTCCCTGAACATTCACATGCCGGAGGAAAGACCTTCCTATGAGGTGGATTTGTCCGATAACAGAATGAATCCCGATCATTTTCCTTTTTCCATTTGGGCGAAGGTGATGCGCGGTACCATCTCCGATAAAAGCGGCGAACTGATGGAGGCGTCGCCGGCAGGAGGCATAGGGGAGCTGAGGGCGGCGATCGCGGAGCATCTGAAATCTTTCCGGGGGATGCTTGTGGATCCGGACCAGATCGTGATCGGCGCGGGTACAGAGTATCTTTATGGGCTGATTGTACAGCTTTTGGGGAATGAGAAGCAGTACTGTGTGGAAAATCCCGGCTATAGAAAGATCGTACAGGTTTACAGGCAGTATCATATATCCTGTAAATATGCGGACATAGACGAAATGGGAATGACCTTTGAGGGACTGCGGGCCACCGGGGCGGATATCGCGCATATCAGCCCGAACCACCATTTTCCCACAGGGATTACCATGCCCGCAGGAAGAAGATATGAGATTCTGTCGTGGGCCAATGAGGGAGAGGGGCGTTATATTATAGAAGACGATTACGACAGTGAGTTTCGGTTAAACGGGAAACCGATCCCGACCCTGTTCAGTATGGACGCCTGTGAGAAGGTGATTTATATGAATACCTTTTCCAAGTCCCTTACGCCCACAATCCGAATCAGCTATATGGTTTTGCCGGTTCATCTGATCAACCGGTTTTACAGGGAACTGTCCTTTTATGCCTGCACGGTTTCCAATTTTGAACAGTATGCGCTGTCTGCTTTTATCCGGCAGGGCTATTTTGAAAAACATATCAACCGAATGCGGCTGTATTACAGCAGACAGAGAAAAAAGATGATCGAGACGATCAGGAAAAGCAGATTGAACGATGTCTGCGAGATCATTGAAAACGATTCCGGCCTGCATTTCCTGATTCAGATCAAAACGAATAAGACGGACGGGGCAATCCGGGATGCGCTGGAAAAAAAAGGAATCCGGGTAAACGCGCTTTCGGAGTACTTTTTTACACCCGGCGGCATGAAACATTGCTTTATCATCAATTATTCTAATGTGGATATTGAAAAGGCGGGGAAAGCCTGTGATGCTTTTTATCAGATCCTTGCGGAATAGGGCAGTCTACCATTCGTAGATTGCTCTTTTTATGTGGATGGGGTATAAAAGAAGATGAGTGAAAGAGAGAGGGGCTTATGGATAATATCAAATTCGGTAAATTCATACGGGAAGCCAGAAAAAGCAAGGGCCTGACGCAGAAGCAGCTTGCAGAGCAGATTCATGTCTCCGATAAGGCGGTTTCCAAGTGGGAGAACGGCGCGGGATTTCCCGATATTAAAATCCTCGAGCCGCTGGCGGAGTGCCTCGGTGTGAGCCTTCTGGAACTGATGCAGAGTGAAAGAATGGCGGAGCCGCAAATTGACAGGGAGGAGGCGGAACAGGCTGTGGCGGATACGATTTCCCGGTCAAAGCAGGCGGAAGAGTGGAAGAGGCGGATGTGGAAAGTCAGGCTGCTTTTGGGAGCCTGTGCCTGCGGTGTCCTCTATCTTGTCTGCGAAGGAGTGGGTTATCTGGCGGGACAGAATGAAGGACGCTTTTCCGGGCTGATGTCTGGGACGGCGGAAGGCGTGTGGTATGAAAGCCCGGTGCTTTTTTATGTGTGGGCAGGCATCCTTGTTATTTTATGTGGGGCGGGTGCGGTATACCTTCTCTGGAAAGACGGGAGTATACGGGAGGTGAAGATCGGGCGTCATAAGGTGAAGAGCATCTTAACCATCCTGATGGATATGCTGGTGGTGTTTCTTCTCCATACCTATCTGTCCAATATTGCCAATAACGAACAGCAGCTTTCCATGCTGCCGGAGGCAATTCCCGTCAACGCTTATATCACCACGGCGGACGGGAGCAGGCAGTCGGGTATTTTTATAAAAGACGATCTGGTGCAGGGGCTTTTGGATTCCGTATATGTGGATGAACTGAAAATGGATGTGCGGCTGAAAGCGGGAATTGACAGGGTGATCCCCGGTCAGTGGAATACATTGAATTTATATCTGGAAGGGGTTAACCGCATCGAGGCGTTAGGCCTCATCAAGGAGAGCGATGTGGTGTGGAACACGGGGGAGGACGCTTTCTTTTTACAGGGCACAGAGGCGAAATGTATCGTGTCCCAAAAGCTTTTTGACAGGAAGGGCTGGAAACTGGGGGATAAGGTGACGCTCTGCCAATGGTACTACTATCGGGAGGATGAGGGTTCTCCTGAACTTTTTGCGAACCCGCTGCGGACTGTGGAGTATGAGATTGCCGGATATGTGGACATGACGGGCGCGTGGAACGATCAGTTTGTGGTGCCGCCGGACGTTATCGTACCCTTCCATGCGGTCAGAAATGCTTATGCGCAGGAACAGATTCCCTTTTTTGCCAACTCGGCATCCTTTCAGGTGGCGGATGCCTTATGTCTGAATGCCTTTAAACAGGAGATGAAGGATTTGGGATTTCAGAGTGTGTCGCCGACTGTCCCGGACGATTCGATAAATGGGGTGGCGTTAAATGTAAATGACGCGGCTTTTATCAGCACGGCGGAACATCTGCGGCAGGTGATCGATACGGTGCGCGCCTTCTTTCCCTTTCTGCTCCTGCTGATCGTCGGCGTGGGATATCTGATTACGCTTCTGCTTTTGCAGAGCAGGAAAAATGAGATGGCGCTGCTTCGTTCGATCGGACTGAACAGGCGCAAGTGCTTCCGGGTCTTTTTCATGGATCAGCTTACCTTAGTTATTACGGGCGTTGTAGCGGGAAGCGTGTTCTCGGTGCTGATTCAGGGCAATTACGGGGGAAGCTCCGTGCTGGCAGGCGGACTGGTCGGGATCTGTTATATGGCGGGCAACAGTCTTGCGTTGTGGAAGCTTTTGGATGTGAGCGTGATGGAAGCGCTGTTTGTAGAAGCATAGATGTGGGTGAAAAAGTAAACGGATTGGAAAACGGAAGAAAGGCCGGGTGTGCAGATGGAAATATTGCGTGCGGAACATGTATCATACAGCTATCAGAGTAAGTATCAGAAGGTGGAGGCGGTGAAGGATGTGAGCTGCTCCTTTGAGAAGGGGAAATTTTATGCGATTGTGGGAGAGTCGGGGAGCGGTAAGAGCACCTTTCTTTCTCTGCTTGCAGGGCTGGACCAGCCCTGCGGGGGGACGATTTATGTGGAGGGAGAGCCTTTGAGCGGCATGGACAGGGACGCTTACCGATTGAACCGGGCTTCTGTAGTGTATCAGGCGTTTCATCTGTTCCCGCTTCTGACGGCGCAGGAAAATGTAATGCTGCCGCTGGAATTTAAGAAGATGCGCAAAAAAGAGGCCGTGAAGCAGGCGCAGAAACTTTTGCAGCGTGTCGGGCTGGAACCAAGAATTTACAGACAGTTTCCGAAAATGATGAGCGGCGGGGAACAGCAGCGGGTGGCAATCGCCCGGGCAGTGGCTTCAGGTGGGGAGATCATTCTTGCGGACGAACCGACCGGTAATCTGGATTCCGGGAATGAGGAAAATGTGGTGGCGCTTTTAAAGGAGCTGGCCCATGAGGATGGCTATACAGTGATCGTTATCACCCATAATCGGAAGGTTGCGGACGAGACGGATCATGTATTTTGCATGAAGGACGGAACCATGAAGCAGATGCGCTAGAATGCGGTATGTTTTGGAAAAGGAAGGAGTTTGGTATGCTGCTTTTGGGGAATAGTATGCGTCAGCTTTTTCGTATGAGAGGGAGAGCCGTCCTGTTTCTGCTGCTGCTTATTTTTGCTTCCGGGCTTTGCAGTATCGGCAGGGGCTTTCTGATTACGAACCGGGCTAAGATGAAAGCCTATGAGGATTCCTTTATGACGATTGGGACGGTGGCGCAGAAGGCGGATCAGGTAAGGGAACGGATGATATGGGATGCGGAGACTAAAGATTATCATATTTACAACAGTTCGGTTTTTGATTCCTATGTGCCGTTGTCCGTGCTTGACTTTGAGGGTGCGGACTATCTGTCCGGGCCGGAGCGGAGATGCTTTTACGGTTCTTATATGCCGGAATATGAGATGTACAGCATCGGTATGAGTCTCAGCGAGATCGTGGAGGGATCGCCGGTGGAAGATGCGGTGCCCGACCGTCCGACTGCATTTAAAGTGACCAGAGTTCTTGCCGGACAGGGAGGAATCAGGGAGGGGCATGTCATTTCTTTTTGCGACCATTATAATCCGGAGCCGAAGAAGCTGTATGCAGACAGGACTTATGTGATGTCACTTGGTTATAGACCGGGACATGAGGATCAGAAAGAGTTCGAGGGAGATAATCCGTCGGAGTATATTCCTTATCCAGTGCTGGGTTCCACACAGGTCGATGCAGCGGGAAACAGGGTGCCGGATGAGGTGGACGACGACCATTTCTGCGATGAGGTGACGGCGGGGTTTTATGATTCACCCATGGGAAGACGCTGGTTAAATATCGTTGCTGCGTGGGATAACCTGCGGCATACATTCCCTGTGACAGGCACAAATGATATTTATCTGATGATGGCTTTTTACAACGGCAATGCTTATATCAGTCAGGGCAGGGAGTTTACACAGGAGGAGTATGTCCGCGGGGATCGGGTCTGCCTTGTGTCGGAGCAGTTTGCCAGACGGGAAGGGCTTGCGATTGGGGATGAATTGCCTCTGGCGCTGCGGTATGCAAATTACAGGCAGACGGCGGGACGCTCGTTTGCCACCAACATGGCGGCGGCATTTACGCTGATCAATGCCAAAGGGGAGATCTATCCTGTCTTTGAGGAGGGAAATTATAAAATTGTAGGGATGTATGGCGGCCAGTCCGGACTGCGGGACGAATACGGGCTGGGCTATAACGAGATCATTATTCCCAGCCGTTCCGTGAAAAACAGCGATGCGGACAATATTCTGGAAAGCGGTCCCATGGCCGGAAGCAATACCTCCTTCCGTATTAAAAACGGTACCATCGACGAGTATATGGAGAAGTGGAGCAAACTGCAGATTCCCAATGTGGAGATTACTTTTTACGACGGAGGGTATTCGGAGCTTGAAGCAAATATCAACAATATGAAGTATATTGCAAAACTGCTGGTCGTCATGGGTGTGACTATGGTGCTGATGGTGCTTGGCTATTTTTCCTGGCTGTTTATCTTAAAGCAGAAGGAACGCACCGCTGTGGAACGGTGTCTGGGGTTTCGGAAGTGGCATAGCTTTGTATCCCTGTTTTCTGGTATTTTCCTGCTGATTCTGGTGGGAAGTGTATGCGGCGCTACGGCGGGCTGTTATCTTTCCGGAGAGATTGCAGAGCGGATTGAAAAAGAAAATTACTACGATAAAACTTTTGGGAACAGCATGGCGACGGATGCCGGGGAGAGGGCGGAGGAGTCCTATGAGCCGGAGGAACCGTTAAAAGCGGCGGCGGAGTGTACGCTGGCAATTGTGGCTGCGGGAACGGTGATCGCGGCGTCGGGGATTTATGCCAATCTGCGCAAGGAGCCGATGAAGATGCTTGCGGGCAGACAGGAATAACGTTTTGGTATTTTATTTCTCAAACCCATGCACCCAGTCCGCCTTCAGGAAATAGAGCAGAAAGACGATGGAACTCAGGCTCCATGTCAGCGGATAGGCCCAGAAAATCACATTGATTACCGGGATAAAGTGAACGATGACGGTGATGTAACTCACCCGTACGATGCACCAGAAACAGAGCATGGTGAGCATCGGTACAGCCGCTTTTCCCGCGCCTCTTAAGATACCCGCGATACAGTGGGAGAAGGAGAGCAGGAAATAAAAAAGTGTGGTCGTTCTGGCGTGGGTCGTTCCGTAAGCGATCACCTCCGGCGTGCGGTTAAAGGCCGCGATCAGAGCCGGTATGGTAAAATAAATAAAGACGCCCACAAGCTCCGCCGTGATGACGGAGCAGAGGATGCCGAAGCGCGCTCCCTTTTTGGCGCGCTCGTATTGCTTTGCCCCAAGATTCTGGCTGATGAAGGTGGTCAGCGCCATGGCGAAACAGGTGATGGGCAGGAAGCCGAAGCCCTCGATTTTAGAGTAAGCGCCGCTTCCCGCTACCGCCATCTTGCCGAATTTGTTGATGTTGGACTGCACTACTACGTTCGCAAAAGCGATGATGGAATTTTGAAATCCCGCAGGAAGACCGTTGGCAATCACCTCCCGAAGCAGGGGCAGGTCGAAGCGGATGCGTCTTATGGATACGCGGTAGTCCTCCGGGCTTTTGCGGGTCAGCCGCCAGAGACATAGGAAGGCGCTGAAAAACTGCGAGAGGATTGTGGCCAGTGCAGCGGCGCCGACGCCGAAGCCCAGCACGGCGATAAACAGTAAGTCCAGTACAATGTTGATGGCGGAGGACACGATCAGATAGATCAGCGGGTGCCGGCTGTCTCCGACGGACTGTAGGATGCCTACAAAGACATTGTACATGACAAAGGACAGGGAACCCAGAAAATAAATGCGGAAATAGACCGTGGATTCGGGCAGCACATCAGAAGGCGTCCCCATCCAAATGAGGATGCGGGAAGTCAGGATTGTGCCCGCAACGGTCAGAAAGATGCCGGATGCCAGCCCGAAAGCGACGGTTGTGTGGACGGCTCTTTGCACTTCTTCGATCTTCTGTGCGCCGTAGTACCGGGCAATGACGACTCCGGCGCCGACGGCTATCCCCTGAAAAAATCCGACCATCAGAAAAATCAGGTTGCCTGAGGAGCTGACGGCGGCAAGTGCGTTGCTGCCCAGGAAATTTCCGACAATGAGGGAATCGGCGGTATTGTATAACTGCTGGAAGAGGTTGCCTAAAAAAAGCGGGAACGCGAAGGCAATGAGCTGTTTCCAGATACAGCCCTCAGTCAGCAGTGTAGTTTTGGTGGCGCTTTTTTCTCTGTTCATGTTTCCTCCGCTTTGATAAAAATCCCCAATAATTCTTACGTTCTTCCCATTATAGCATAAAGTATCCGCTATGGTATCTTTCTTAAGAAAATTGCCTCTTTTCTGTATGGAGCTGTTTTCAGATGGCTAAATTAGTAAGGAAAGACGAGACAACCATGGGAGGAAAGTATGATGCTGCAGGAAGAATTACTGATATCATTTTTGAAAAAGTTTGATGACTATCCGTTTCTTGTAAAATTAAACGGGAGAAAATATCGGATCGGGGATGGGAAACCGGTTTTTACCGTGAAATTCCATAAAATGATCCCGCTTACCGCGTTGACCGCCAGCACCTCCATTGCGCTGGGAGAGGCTTATATGGACGGTACGCTTGAGATTGAAGGTGACCTGTATGATGCGCTGGATCATTTTCTCGGTCAGGTAGGAAAATTTTCGAAGGAGGCGGTGCTGCTAAAAAAACTGATTCCCGACTCCTTCTCGAAGAAGCGTCAGAGACGGGAGGTTTCCAGCCACTATGATATCGGAAATGATTTTTACAGGCTGTGGCTGGATGAGACGATGAGCTATTCCTGCGGGTATTTCAGGGAGGCGGACGACACGCTGTATCAGGCGCAGGATAATAAGGTGTCTTATATTTTGGAAAAGCTGCATCTGGAGGAGGGGATGGAGATACTGGACATCGGCTGCGGCTGGGGATATCTGCTGACGGAAGCGGTGAAAAAATATAAAGTCAGCGGTACGGGGATCACTTTAAGCCATGAACAGTGCAAGGCGTTCCGAAAAAAGATCAAAGCGGAGGGACTGGAAGATATGCTGACTGTCCGGCTGATGGATTACCGGGATCTGCCCCGTATACGGAAACGGTTTGACAGGGTGGTGAGCGTGGGCATGATGGAGCATGTGGGCAGGAAAAATTATCCGCTTTTTCTGGAGTGCATCAATCAGTCGCTGAAGGACGGCGGCGTCTGTCTGCTTCATTTTATCAGCGCATTAAAGGAACATCCCGGAGATGCATGGATTCGGAAATATATTTTTCCGGGAGGGATGATTCCCAGCCTGCGAGAGACTGTCTCCCATATGGCGGAGAACAATTTTCATGTACTGGATGTGGAAAACCTGCGGCTGCATTACAATAAGACACTGCTCTGCTGGCTGAAAAATTACCGGGAGCATACCGGTGAGGTGAGAGAGATGTTCGATGAACGCTTTGTCAGAATGTGGGATCTGTATCTGGCGGCCTGCGCTGCGGTGTTTCACAACGGGATCGTTGATGTACACCAGATTCTTGCTACAAAGGGAGTGAATAATGACCTGCCTGCCGTCAGGTGGTATTAAAGGATATATGGGAAAAAGCTCTCATTGATTTTGCTTTGTTTGGGGCAGTGTGTTATGATAATTCTATAGAGAAAAAAGAAGCGTACCGTGGACAGGAAGGCGCGGTGAAAACAGACTGTTTTGTTATGTCGCAGGGAACGTATGAACGATAGGATAAGAAAGGTGTTGGGGGTACGAAATGGGGGAACAGGGATTCTGGCATGACAATGAGAGCTATATGGATCTTGTGATGAATAAGGTGAACAGGCTGGCGGAAGACACCTACATTTATGTCCTGCATCTGCAGAGTAGCAGAGCGTGGTTTTCTGAAACGGCGGGAAAGTATTTCGGCATCGGGGATACCTATGTGCCGGATCACTATGACGTGATGCGTGGACTGATTCATCCTGACGACTTCTGGGAGTATGAGGAGGGGATTCCCGAGAGAGTACGGGGCATCAATCTTGACAGGGAGTTGTGTGTTCGAATAAAGGATGCGTCAGGAGCGTATCACATGTACAGTATACATACGGATATCGTTGCACAGGAGGAAAACGCGGAGGGGTATCTGCTCGTTCTGCTCCGCAACGAAAATGTTTTGCCGAGAATTGACGCCCTGACGGATCTGTATTCCCATGCAAGATTTGATACGGATGTTGAGGCGGCGATTGAAAAGCGGGAACCCTTTGTAGTCTTAATGATTAAGCTGGAGCGGTTTACGAACCTGAATATTATATACGGCACGGATTTTACAAACCAGATTCTGAAAGAAACGGCGCTGCAGTTTATTTTTATGATGGATGAAAACAGTGCGGTTTACCGGCTTGACGGCCCAAAATTCGGTTTTATCTTAAGGGAATGCGACAGAGAGAAGCTGCTTGCCTTTGAGAAGAAGTTAAGAGAAAAGCTTTCGGAGGGAATTCAGGTAAACAACCGGCGGATCAAGCTGAAAATATGTGCGGGAGCGATTCTGATCGAGCAGTATGACGGTAAGGCGGATTCCCTTACATCGAAGGCGGCTTACGCGCTGGGGCACTCGGAAACGGAACATCAGGGGAATCTGATCATTTTTAACGATGAGGTGCGTACCTCAGGGAATGTGGATCTGGAACTGATGAAGGTAATCCACCAGTCGGTGAGGGAAAACTGCGAGGGCTTTTACGTGGAATATCAGCCGATCGTGCTTTCCGGGACAGGGCGTATCATTGGAGCGGAGGCTCTTGTCAGGTGGCGGATGGAGCCTTATGGCATTGTGCCGCCCGGTATGTTTATCGAGTGGATGGAAACAGACCCCGGTATGTATGAGCTGGGTAATTATGTCCTGCGGACAGCGCTGCGGGAGACGGTGGGACTTCTTACGGTTCTGCCGGAGTTTGTGTTAAACGTCAATGTGTCGGCAAGACAGATGGAGCGGGAGGGATTCCGGGCGGAGGTGCTGCGCATTCTGGAACAGACCGGGTTCCCTGCAGGGCATCTGTGTCTGGAGCTGACGGAGCGGTGCAGGGATATGCCCTTAGAGGTGATAAAACAAGAGGTAGAGTTTTTTCAGGGACACGGCATCCGTATGGCCATGGACGATTACGGGACAGGAAGCGCGTCTTCCGGCATTGTGCTGTATGCCCCGATGGATGAGATCAAGCTGGATATGAGCTTTATACGGGGGATCACGGAGGACGCCAAAAAGCAGGCGATGGTCAGGTCGATCGTGGAGTTTGCCAACAGCTGCGGCATGAGCACCTGTCTGGAAGGCGTGGAAACGGAAGAACTGCAGAATTATCTGCGGCTCTATCAGGCCACCTGGTTTCAGGGATATTTCTATTCAAAGCCGGTTGCGGTTGGAGAGCTGCGGGAGCTGTTGAGGGGGTAGATACATACTTTTATCAACTGCCGCGTTAAGAGTTGACGGTGTATTCAAATGCGATATCCCCTCTGACATATGTATAGTCGTCCAGTTTGATTTCCCTGAAACCGTATTTCTGATAGATATGCAATGCGGGTTTTAGGGTAGAACTGGAAAGGATGAACAGTCTTTTGGCGTTGTGTGCAGCTGCATACTCCATGCACTTTTCAAAGATCCGGCTTCCCGCGCCCTTTCCCTGATGACGTTCATCTGTTGCCAGTTTGCAAATTTCCCATGTGTCTTCACTGATTTGTTTTGTCATGCAGGTTGCTAAAACGTCGTTCTTTTCTACTGCAAAAAAAATCATTGAACCTTTTGCGATTTCCTCATCAATTTCCTGAAAGGTTTTCAAATCCTCCTTCTCCAAAAAACCAAAATTGTTTTTGATCCATGCCGTATTCAATTCGATAAAGGATTGTCTGTATTTGGGGTCATATTGTATTAATTCCATAAAAACGCCTCGCTTACTTGTTTTTTTAGTGCTTTTATTATATACTTGGCAGATGCATAAGTAAAACGAAAATATCTAATACTAATATTAGAGAAAGTGAAGTGAAATATGAAACGCTTTATTGCCCTGCAAAAGATAGTGACGCTTGGCAGCTTTTCAAAAGCTGCTGAAAATTTGGGATATACACAATCTGCATTAAGCCAGATGATTTCTTCTCTGGAAAGCGAGTTTTCCGTTAAATTGTTAAACCGCTTTCGGACAGGGACAAAACTGACATTAGAGGGAGAAAAAATATATCCGCTGATAGAAAAAACGGTAAATCAGTATTCTATGGTAGTAGAAAAGGTAAAGGAAATCCGGGGGTTGGAGACAGGGATTGTCCGCATGGGTACATTGGCAAGCATATCAGCCCATTGGATACCCGGATTGCTGAAAGATTTTCAATGCCTGTATCCGGGAGTGGAGTTTGTGATCCATCAGGGAGATTATACATCTATACAGGAGTGGATCAAAACTGGCGCAATAGACTTTGGCTTTGTCAATCCAAAGGCGGTCAGCGGTTTGGAGCTCATTGAATTAAAAGAAGGGGAAATGTTAGCCGTTGTGCCGGAAAACCATCATCTGGCAAAAGAAAAAGTGATTCCGCTGGACAGACTGGCGGAAGAACCCTTTATTTTGTTGGAAGAAGGGCATTATTATGAACCGCTGGAAGCCTTTAAACAGATAGGGAAAAGACCGAAAATAAAATATACAATCCACGATGATTACGCTATTATGACAATGGTTGAGGCCGGACTTGGCGTCAGTATTTTGGCAGAATTGGTATTGCATCGTACCAATTATCATATTTCACTGCACAAGACGCAGCCGCCGATTTACAGAACGCTTGCCATCGGGTATAAGGACGAAGAGAGCATGCCTGTCGCAAGCAGAAAATTCATTGAATATTTAAGAGAGCATTTGACAGAATTACCGTGATATTTCGGGCATAGATATTATAAGAGGGATTCCGTGGCAAGACAGCTTAAAAGCTCCCACGCAGCATCGCGTTCCCGTCTCTGCTCCGAAGTCAGATCCTGATAGGGGCAAAGCATAGGGTGCTGTCTTGCCAGATCGTCCCGGGCAGGCCCGTAACTCCAGTTGTAAAACGTATAAAAGCGCAGCCAGCGGGAATGGTCGAGCCTGCGGTACATATCCTGCATGGATTCTGATTTTTTGTTGTTCATATATTGCTTATTTGCTTTTTCGATGATATCGGGAGTGACGTCCGTAATCGTTTCATCTTTCAGGAGAATTCGTATTTTCATCAGAATATGATCTGCGGCAGCTATCTTGGATTCCCTGTGGATCGTGTCAAGCTCATCCCATTGAAGGGTGGGGTATGAGACAGACCTGCGGAACAGCTCATTGATCGCAATGGCAGCTTTGTTTAATGTGGTCCGCATGATCTGGTCCGGCGTGTAAATTTCTTCGTTTGTTCCAAAATAGGATACACCGGGAGCTTTCTGGCTGCTGCGCAGATGGATCTGTCCACGGATCTTATAGTAGCTGTTTAATCTCCAGAATATGTTCCAGCCTTCCGGCTCATCGTCTGTACAGATGATAATGCGGTCAGCCTGTTCCATGAGTGCGGGACACAGTTCCCAGAGTTCATCGTGAAAGATCAGGGAATCCGTTGTCTCAGATTCTTTGTTCAGTGAAAATGTCTCATTAAGATGGCTGTGCATGGCGAGAAAAACCCTGGCATCTCCGAAAATATGGTAAGCCACATGCTGGTCGATAGAGATGATATTTGTCAGGATGGCCCGTTCAAGAATACAGCGGCCGTAATTGCCGAAGCCAATGATCACAATCGTATTTTCAGAACTGCACAGGGGTCTGGAACGCCAGTACTGTCTCGCACAGCAGTCATAGCTGTGGAAAAAGCTGATATTCCCGGAGAGAGAATCCCGGCCGTTCGTTGTTCTTGCGTATACCTCTACAGGTAATGTATGTAGGTTGGCGGCATGAATGTTGACACCGATGTCATTTTCTTTCATAAGAAAAATTTTACATCTGGTGCCCGTATTTTTCTTATGCGCTACGATTCTGGACGGGGAAGCGCTGAGGAACAGACACGGGTAGTCTGGAAATTCCATCTGGTCATTTCTTTTCTCGCCAAAAATGATAATGGCATTGGGGTCTTCCTTACAGATATTCTTAGCCAGCGTATTTGCTTCCACTCCATAATCCGCAAAATAGTACCAGTTTTTCTTCCGTTGTAAACCAAGTAAGAAAAAGGGGAGTCCTTCGCTTGTGACAAAAGAGATCACAGCACCGAACAATGTCATCATTATGCCGGCGGACAATAAGAGAAAAACGGAGCCTACCGCGTGTCCCAAAGGTGTTACGGGGGTCAGGTCACCGTAACCGACAGTAGTCAGTGTAACCAGAGAGTACCAGCAGGCATCGCCAAAGGAACGGATGGTTGCAGCGCTGTCAGCATGTTCGGACAGATACAGGACGATCAGAAGACCAACGTATATCATGAGCAGAAGTATTGTTATGCGCAGATAGATTTTATTGGTTCTCTTCATACGAATCTGCCTCCTTTATCGTACTGGCTGTGAGAACTGTAATTAAGAATATTATACACATTTTGGTCAAAGGGGTAAACATTTGTCTTATGCTGTAAAAGAAGGAAATGTTGTGATACAATCAAATTAGGTCAATTAAATGGGAGGAAATCATGATTTTATCTGATAAGGCGATTATGTCATTGCTTCAAAAAGGTACATTATCCATTTCACCGCTTCAGGAGAATCAGATTCAGCCTGCAAGTGTGGATATCAGGCTTGGAAATATATTTAGTATTGTAGAGGATTCTTCGGCGGCGATTCTTACTTTGTCTGAGGAAATAATCTATAAGGAAATTCGTGCAGAAAAGTATCTGCTTATGCCGGGACAGTTTGTTCTGGCAACTACAATGGAATATATAAAGCTGCCGGATAATCTGACTGCTTTTGTCGAGGAGCGCAGCTCCCTTGGCCGGATGGGATTATTTATTCAAAACGCCGGATGGGTTGATCCGGGTTTTCACGGTGAAATTACGCTGGAGCTGTTTAATGCCAACCGCTGTGCCATTGAGCAGCGGACCGGCCGCAGAATAGGGCAGTTGGTTTTTGCACAGATGGATCAGGAGGCGCGGCATCCTTACCGGGGGAAGTATCAGGAACAGCGGGGCGCTACGGGGTCCAAAGTGTATTTGGATGAGGAATCCGATATCTGACGGATAAAGAAATGCAAAGAATTACATTTTGCCTGGAATTATGGTACCGGCGCATTTAAGGAGGTGAAAACATTGAATAAAAAGAGCAGGCTTTTGTTCAGAGATGGTCTTGCCATCTCCATGGAACCCATACAGAGGAGCAAGGCATATGGAAATCTGTATGGGCATAGCTAATGTCTGAATATGATGTGATAAACTACCATATGCCCTGCTGCTTTCTGTACTTAAATGTTATTTTAACCAGAATACGATGATGAAGTCAGCGTGCTTCGATCACCTGTTAATGAGGGTACAGAAATGAAATATATAAATGCAGCAGAAATATTGCCTGAGCGATTACTTCAGGAATTACAAACGTATAGCGGCGGAAATCTATTATATGTTCCTAAAGCAGGAACAAAAGCTGATTGGGGAACCGAAAGCGGTTCCAAAAGTTTTTATCAGGAACGGAACCGGAGAATCAAGGCTTTATACAGAGACGGGAATTCTGTTGAAGAGTTGGCGCTGCAGTATGGATTGTCAGGCAGTACGATAAAAAGAATTATATATAATTGAGAAAAAGGTGTCTGTCTAAAAGGGCAGGCATCTTTTTCTCATGTTTGGCTATAACTGTTTTGTATACTGTTAGTTGTAAAACAGTTCATCTATAATTGAGAAGGTATGTAAAAACATTTGTGGGAAAGCGAGCATAGGTCATGGCAGTTTTATTCTTAAAATATATTGTCGGATGGTCGTATGAATATCTGCGGAAATATATATCGTATCTTTTTTTTATTTTACTTTTGTCTTTGGCGATGATTATTTTAAATCTGTATCAGGTAAATTATATCCAGAATATCATAGATGCCGCTTTGCAAAAACAGTGGATTTTTGTGCTTCATACTATTCTGGGTTTTATTTTTATCAGCCTGGCCAGAATATTGAGAAATTTTCTTTTCGTAAATATTTCAAACAGACTGGAGGCCAAAGTGTGCCTTGATATTAAGGGCAGGCTGGTTAGAAAACTGCTTGCAGCCAAGCAGCAGGAAATGGAGAGAGTAAGTATGGGTCAACTGTTAAACAGATATAATGAGGATGTTGAAAAAGTTTCAAAATTCATGCTTACGGGATTTCAGACATTGCTATTTAATCCGCTTATGTCTATTTGTGGTTTTCTGTATTTGTTTCGTTATAGCGGAAAATTGAGCGTCGGTGTCTTTTTGCCAATTCCTCTGTTTGCGGTAATATTGAATTTTTATTCAAAGCGTGCGGGCAGTATATATGAGGAGGGATGTAAAATAAAATCCGGGTACGTGGGGAGTGTGTATGACATTACACATGGAACGGAAACCATCATCGCGAATCAGATGACAGACAGGATGCAAAAAAAGCTGAAAGGAATCACAGAAAGCATTTACGATAATGAAGTAAAGTATTATAAAAACGGATGCTCGTCTCTTGCCTTTATTATGTCCACAACATATGTTCCCAATATTATTACATTCCTTTATGGTGGTTTACTGGCAATGAATGGAGAAATACAAATTTCTTTGCTTTTTGCATATGGGCAGTTAATGAGTCTGATCAATATGCCCATCATTGATCTTTTCAGCTCTCTGAATGAAATGCGGGAAATTGAAAAATCAATGAGAAGGCTGGACGATCTGTTACTGCTGGAGGAAGAAAGCAGCGGCACAGAGACAAAGAACATTGGCACGGAGAGCGTGATCAGATTTCATAAGGTGTCCTATACATACGGGATGGAGTCAAAAAAAGTATTCGACTGTATTTCCTTTGAAGTGCGTGCGGGGGAATGTGTAGGGATCGCAGGTGAGAGCGGTGTGGGAAAGACTACATTATTAAATTTGCTATGTGGTTTTTATTCGCCGCAAGAGGGGAGTATATTTTTATGGGAACGTGATATCCGCAAATGGGATATGTCGATACTTCGCAGACGTATTGCTTATGTTTCGCAGGAAAATCAGGTTATGGTTGGCACGGTAAAGGAAAATATAGGATATGGTCGTCCGGGCGCGGATATCAAACAGATTGAAGCGGCGGCAAGACTCGCCGGATTGGATGAGTTTATCAGAAAACTTCCGGATCAGTATGATACGGAATTAGGAGAAGATATGAATGAATGGTCCGGAGGACAGTATCAAAGATTGAATCTGGCGAGAGCATTTCTGCAGGAAGCCGATTTGTATTTATTTGACGAGCCGACAGCTTCCCTTGACGAGCAAAACGAGAAGATCATCCTGGACAGTATAAAAAGGCTGCGGGACTTAAAGAAGACGGTTTTCATTGTTTCCCATCGTACCAATCTTTTGAAAAACTGTAGTTATATATTATTTCTGCATGAAGGAAAAATCATCGGGCAGGGAACACACTCGGAACTGATGGATAGACGTGGAAAATATTATGATTTGTTGGGGAAGGAACTGCAATGAAGATGAAAAGAAAAATGCACTACATTTTCAGAGTGCTGAATGAAAAAAAGGAACTGAAATTTTTTTACATATTGGCACTTATGACAGATGCCATGGTATTTCCGTTAGCGCAGATTTTTACCGGCTATTCTGAAAAGTGGCTGGTGAATGCCGTTGAATTCCATAACTGCCTGTATATGAACGGTGTGTACATGTTCAGTGCGGTAGTTTTTATTCTGATCTTCTTCGTAAATCCGTTAGCAGAGTACTACAAGGAAAAGAATGTCAGTGGAATGGTGCGGGGGCTAAAGGATCGGATGGCGGATAAGCTTTTGCATTTTCCGTTGGAGTATTACACCAATGCGGACAGGGGAAGAGTCCTTGTACAGATGACCAGTGATATTGACGGGGTAAAAAGTCTTTTTTCATGGTCGCTTCACAGATTTTTTCTGGCAGTCTTTTATGGATTCGGTTCCATTGCATTGATGGTCTGTCTGTGTTGGCAACTGTCAGTTGTAATGCTGATACTGGCGTTTTTTGAAACATTTTGTATGTCTAAAGTATCTGTAGAAATCCGGAAGCTGAGTAAGGAGATTCAGGAAGGGAAAGCTGGCGGCAACAATCTTTTTTCCGCATTTCTAAAATGTATGAAATGTATCAGGATGCTTTCCCTGCATGATATCATGTATGAAAAATTTTCAAAGATCAATACGGAAATACTGGAATTACAAGTAAAAAGAAGTTCCCGTATCGCCGGCATGAATGTGGTAAATGATTTCTTCAGCGCCGTTAATCTGCTGGGGATATTTTTTGCAGGAATCATTTTATATTTTTGGGGATATGTCGATCTGGGATCGGTAATGGCTTTTCTGGTTGTGCAGGACGGTATTACATATATGTTCAATAATCTGAAAGATTTTTTTGCTTCATTGCAGCAGTATATTATAAATATAGAGCGTGTTTATGAGGTGATTGACAATGATCTGGCAGAAAAAGATACACTGCAGCGACAGGTGACTGCTTTTTCAGAGATTCAATGCAAAAATGTATACTTTAAATATGATCAGGAATCGGAATACATTCTGGAGGATGTCAATATGAAAGTGTCGAAAGGAGATATGGTTGCTGTTGTCGGTGAATCCGGGAATGGAAAATCGACATTGGTAAAGCTGATTATGGGTTTTTATCAGCCAACGAAAGGGCATATCTTTTATGACGATATTATAAATACAAAGATCACGAATAATGAGATATGCAGGCTTTGCGCTTATGTACCACAGTTTCCCTATTTATTTTATGACACGATTGCCGAAAATATCAAAGGCGGAAATGAGACGGCCACTTTTGGTATGGTGAGAAATGCGGCGGCTCTTGCGGATGCCACTGATTTTATTATGTCAAGAGAGCAGGGATTCAATACTATGATGCTGGAAAGAGGGGCAGGGTATTCCGGCGGTCAAAGGCAGAAAATAGCTATTGCGAGAGCAATATTATCAAACAAGAGTGTGATGGTTTTAGATGAAGCGACAAGCGCTCTTGATTTAGTGTCAGAGAAAGTGATATGTGATTATCTGCAAAAAGAGGCGCGAAACGGAAAAATCATCATCATCGTTTCTCATAGAGAAAGTGTGAATGCGATATGCAATCGAGTGCTTCGGGTTGAGAATGGTAAAGTACATGAGCTGAGTAAGGGAAAATAAGCAAGATATATGCGGCTATTTAGTTATTATAGTAAAAACAGAAACAATATATTCCGCAATCATAATCTGTTTTTAGCGGGTACGCAATTCAGAAATGGGATGTAAAGTTTGAGAATAAGAAGAAAAATGGACAAGAATTTGATAGAATAGCATAAATGTCTACTGATGGTAGACCAAAAGCAGCAAGATTCATCTTATGATAAATAGGAAGAATTTTGCTGCTTTTTCTATTGCTGAAATTTTATGAAACATGAAAACAGAAATAGATTTGTGCCAATGTATTCCCTGATATAAATACTCTATGAAAAACGGGAAAAGAATATTTGGCTGCTGCATTAGACAAGTGAGGGTGCAAGTATGGATATGGGGAGAATTGTAAAAAAGTTTCTTATCAGGATAAAACGTTATACATGGTTTTCAGCACAGTACTATCTGTATGAAAAACCGCGCGGATTGGATTTTACAATGCGTCAGACAGATTTATATGAGAAGAGTGAGGGAAGATATAATGGTTACAGTAAAACCAGTGAAAAACATTTACAGGAAATTTTTGAAAAAATTCCTGATAAAGAAGATATGAGCTTTCTGGATATCGGATGCGGAAAGGGGGTTGTGTTAAAAGAAGCGGCCAAATATCCATTTCAAAAGGTGGACGGTATTGAGATCCAGCAGGAATTGGTAATGACGGCGAAGAAAAATTTTGAAATTCTTGAGATTAGTGACAGGGTTCGATGCATACATTCGGATGCGGTTCAGTTTTCCCGGTACGGAGATTATGATGTGTTCTTTTTGTTTAATCCGTTTTCTGAAGATATTCTTCAGAGGGTAGCAGACAAGATTATAGAGAGCAGAAGCGAAAGAAATCATAGGACGGTGATTATTTACCATAATCCTGTATTTCTGCATGTTTTTGAAAGGAAGGCAAGGATTAAAAAAAAAGAGCTGTTACATGATAAGTTGAAGAATTATGATACCTGCATTCTGGAACTGATGAGATAGGAACATCAAGTTACTTTGCAGATGGTATGTCTGTATGCCTATGTGGATCAGATATTAAAACAGAATTTATATGTAACAGAAGCTTATAATATCAAAGCATATGCGGCGGCAATGGATGGAGTTTTGTCAATATTCAGTTTTGCCCTTTTTAACTACTTCTTAAAATTAATCGTTTAATTTTAGGAAGTATGAAACTCCCTAACAAATATAAATTACACAGATATACAAATAGATTTC
>CAMWPB010000050.1 GCA_947176065.1 uncultured Lachnospiraceae bacterium
AAAAGATGGTATGCATGCAGACGGTATTTTTTCCAAAACGGCAAAAGCAGCGCCACAAGTCCAAGTATAATCAGCAGCATGCGGAAAACATCCTGAATGCCGCTGTTCAGATAGTTACCCTCAGTGCTCATGGAAAGAAACAGGCGGGAGGAAGCCTTCACCTCATTCAGCTGCGCCTCTGTCAACGCATAACAGATGGTACAGTTTTTCGGCATGTTGAGAACCTGCAGATTCATCTGCATCACAACGCCGTCCACTACATAATAAATGGTATCCTCCCAGTTGATGCCCCCGTAAGCGGAATAGGACAGACTTTCATAAAGACTCCGCTCCAGATAGCGGCTCCGCATCACACGCTGTACGTTCTCCACGAACGTATCCGCATCTTCGCCACGCACCCAGACACGCTCCAAAAGTCCCTTTTCGTCAAAGTTCATTTTAATATAATAGGGATAGCAGGCGTCCAGATCCCCGTCCGCCTCTTTTGTGCCAAGCTGATGCAGCGCCCGCTCCGTATTGGCAAACGTCTGCCCACTCTCCCGATCCATGATCTCATAGTCTAGCTGCCGCGCAAGCCCGTTCGCTAAATCAAGATCCCACTGGTAAAGCAGTTCGTCAAGCTGCTCTCCGGCAAAGGAAAGAGGCGTCTCCCCGCCAAAATCATAGTACCCGCTAAAGTGCTCCGCTTTCCCGATTTCCGCACTGAGATAATAATCCTGTCCCGATGTCTCTTCACTTCCCTCCTCAATTGATGTTTTCCAATCACAGAGCTGCTTATAAAGTACGATATTTGCCTGATAAATTTCATGCAAAAATTCGCTGCCGGTAAGAATATTCGGCTCATCCGCCGTTGCCCGCTCATGAAAGCCCTGATACTGTGACAAAAAAGCGAGGGAAGCGGACAAAATCAGTACTGCCGTTACCAGAAGCCCCGGCATCCGCTCTCGTTTACTAAGTTTTTCTGTCTTACTGTTTTTCGATCTTATACCCAACGCCCCACACCACCTTCAAATATTTTGGGTCCCGGGGATTCATTTCGATCTTCTCCCGGATTTTTCTGACATGCACCATGATCGTGTCCGTGTTAATGGCCTGCTCGTTCCAGACACGCTCGTAAATCTCCTCCGCGGAATAAACCCTTCCCGGACTTTTGATCAGAAGCAGAAGGATTTTAAATTCCGTGGGCGTCAGTTTCACGGGATTGCCGTCCAAAAACACTTCCACGGTGTCCTCGTGCACTTCCAGCCCTCCGATCGTGTAGACCCGCTCCTCGTTTTCCTCCTTACGTCCATCCTTCATTTCCAGAAAACGGCTGTATCGACGCAGATGGGAATTGACTCTGGCAAGAAGCTCCATGGTGGTAAAAGGTTTTGTCACATAGTCGTCCGCCCCCATATTAAGCCCCATGATCTTATCCACTTCCTCCGACTTGGCGGAGAGCATAATAACCGGGAACTCATGCCCAAGCTCCCGCACACGCATCATCATATTGATCCCGTCCATCCGGGGCATCATGACATCCACAATTGCCAGATGAATGACTTCCTTCTCTATCACGGAAAGTCCCTCCACGCCGTCTGCGGCCTGAAAAACAACATATCCCTGATTTTTCAGGTAAATTTCTATGCCTTCCCTGATATCCCTGTCGTCCTCCACGATCAAAATATGGTAATCCATTATCTACTCCTCCACTTCTCATCTATCATAACCGACACATCTAAAGAGAAACCGCTGTCAGTTCTTAAGAAATTCTAAACAAAACCCTAAATTTCCTGTAAAGAAGAAAGGCACCCCGGCCGGATGACCGGCGGAATGCCCATACTATTGCACTTAATAAATTTCGTATTATGTCCAATCAGGACTGCGCAGTTAATTGTTAATCAGCTTGTCTTCACCGTTCCAGCTGTAAAGCTTTCTGATATCCTCACCGACAACCTCTGCGGGATGCTCGGAAGCCAGCTTCCGCATCGCCTTGAAGTGTACCTGCCCGCCGGCGGAAGACATATCAAGCAGGAAGTCCTTCGCGAAGGTACCGTCCTGAATATCGGAAAGGATCTTCTTCATCGCCTTCTTGGTATCCTCGGTAATGATCTTCGGGCCGGTGATATAATCGCCGTACTCGGCAGTGTTGGAGATGGAATATCTCATGCCCGCAAAGCCGGACTGATAAATCAGGTCTACGATCAGCTTCATCTCATGGATACACTCGAAATAAGCATTTCTCGGATCGTACCCCGCCTCAACCAGTGTCTCGAAGCCTGCCTGCATCAGCGCGCAGACACCGCCGCACAGAACTGCCTGCTCACCGAAGAGGTCGGTCTCCGTCTCGGTGCGGAACGTGGTCTCCAGAACGCCCGCTCTTGCGCCGCCGATTGCCAGCGCGTAAGCCAGAGCCATATCCTGCGCCTTGCCTGTTGCGTCCTGATGAACGGCTACCAGACAGGGAACGCCCTTGCCGGCCTGATACTCACTTCTCACCGTGTGGCCCGGACCCTTGGGCGCGATCATGGTTACGTCCACATCCTTAGGCGGTACGATACAGCCGAAGTGAATGTTGAAGCCATGCGCAAACATCAGCATATTGCCGGGAGCCAGATTCGGCTCAATGTCTTTCTTGTACATAGCCGCCTGCAGCTCGTCGTTGATCAGGATCATAATGATATCAGCTTTCTTAGCCGCCTCAGCCGCCGTATATACCTCGAAACCCTGTTCCTCAGCTCTCGCCCAGGACTTGGAACCCTCGTAGAGACCGATAATTACATGACAGCCGGACTCTTTTGCGTTCAGCGCATGTGCATGTCCCTGACTGCCGTAACCGATGACTGCGATTGTCTTGCCATCCAAAAGGGACAGATTACAGTCTTCCTGATAGAAAATTTTTGCCATTTTTCATTTCCTCCGTTGCTTATAGATTGGTTAATGATATATATTTCCTATAACTGAAAGGGAAACTCCCTTGAGCTAACTATAAATAAGTGACCTGATCGATACCGCGGCTTAATCCTGCAATACCGGTACGGGCAACTTCCAAAATCTCATAACCGTCGAGAACCGCAAGAAAGGCGTCGATCTTATCCTGATCCCCGATCAGTTCAATGGTGATGCTGCCGGGAGAAACATCCACGGGATCTGCGCGGTATGCGTTCGCCACCGCAAACACATCGATACGGTCTCTGGCGGAGTTCACTCTCACCTTAATCAGGGCAAGCTCCCGGTATACGCTCTCTCCGGGCTTTAACTCCTTGATATCACGCACATCCACCAGCTTGGCCACCTGTTTCTCGATCTGCTCCAGAATCTCATCGTCCCCGGAAGTAACAATGGTAATGCGCGTATAGCGGGGATCCGCCGTCACGCCTGCGGTGATGCTGTCAATGTTGTAACCGCGTCTGGAAAAGAGGCCCGCAATGCGGCTTAAAACACCCGACGTATTATCCACCAACAACTGAAAAACCTTTTTCTGCATACAAGCCACCCTTCCTTCCGTAACTTTTCGGCATAAACACTGTCAATAATTGTAGCAACTTAAGGGCAAAAAGTCAACTGCGCCGCCCTGTCCGTCATCGGAAAAATCTGAACATACTTTTTTAATATTTCATTCTGAAAAGACTCCGGCAGACTGTTAAATTCCTGTATCTCTATCAAAAACGGAATATCGCTGTCGTTTAGGATTTCCCGCAGTTCCACAATAGATTTACCCGCTTCGTTAAAATCTTTCACGGCCAGATCAAGATCGCTGCCGGAATGGGATTCATTTTTTATCCGGCTGCCGTAAGCCCAGATTTCCGCTTTCGGACAGTACGCGCTAAAAATAGCAGTCAGCTTGTCGAAATATTTCTTTTTGATGTCAATCATGGTCAATGACCTCTTTCAGCCTTTTTGCATCCGATATAAAGTCGTCTATCAAAATCAGCGTCTCCTCTGCAAAAGCCTGTCCGTAATCGTGCGCCGTGCTGTTTCGGTTATCGCGATATCTCATCCATCTATCCGTCTCTTCTTCGGTCAGCAGAGAATATTTATGCGCACAGCGGAAAACGTCTTTGAAAGTCAGCTTATCAGCAGCTCTTTTCGAGGATAAATAAGGGGTGATCTTTTTCCGCAGCAGTTTTCCGCTCTGTTCTATTGTCATTTCAAAACTTTTGACCAGAGAATTACGGTACAATTCATAGTCGATCGTTCCCTCTTCCGCACTTTGCAGCATGGTATAAGATTTTTCGAGCGTATCAATACATCTCTGTAAAAATGCTGTCTGAATCTCCGACATTTCTGTGCGCTCCCTTTTGCTCCCGCTTCTATCCTGTCACTCATCGTACCAATTTAGAGGAGAAAAGTCAACCTCCTGCAAGGGAGCCGGCATCTAAACGGTACTTTTCCCAATCAGACTTTCGGATAAACGCTGTTTTGTCTATATAAAAGATATCATTGATCCTTACCTTTTCAAAATCCTGATTCCCTATCCCGATTTTCTTTGTCATAACCATTTTCCCTTCCTGACCACAATTACAGAGATACCCCATATTCATCCGACCTGTTTCAGTATAGGCGTTTTGCTGTTAATGCAATAAAACCAGCATGGACTTTACATTCCAGTAATGATATATTGTACATAGATTCACAATGAGTTATTTAATTTGAGAGGTGGTACAAAATGCCAAATATTCCCGTGTTATCTGTCCAGCCGATATTCGATACTGACTACAATATCATTCTGGGTAATTATAATCAGTAAAGTCTCCCCTCTTGTATAAGTGTAAACCGTCTCTTCTGCCTCATATTCCTCCCCGTAGAGAGCTTTCATATCATCCACCGTATCGCCAAGACACAGCCCTTCTGTCGTTGGCAGATTGGGATTCAATGCTCCCGCAAACCGTATTTCTGAGCCTAAGGCTCTTTATCCTACTCCTCCGCCTCCAGGCATTTCTGCAGCGCCAGAGTCCCCGTGCGGGCCATCTCCACAATGCTGATCCCCTTCATCATACTGATAAAGAGCCGTATCCGCTCGGGCACGTCACAGATCTGGATAATGAACATATTCTGGGACATATCCACGATATCCGCATGCATGATGTCGCATGTCTCCATGATGTCCTTTCTGTTGTTCTTATTGTATTTTACCTTCATGAGCATAAGCTCCCTGCTTACGCTGGAGGGCTCGTCAAAAGTCTTCACCTTTATGACGTCGATCTTTTTGTTGAGCTGCTTCTCGATCTGTTCTATCGTGCGCTCGTCCCCTGAGCTGACGATGGTCATGCGCGATACGCTTGTATCCTCCGTCTCCCCGACAGCAAGGGAATCAATATTAAAACATCTTCTGGAAAACAGCCCTGCCACCTTACACAGCACGCCGGATCTGTTTTCTACCAGTACGGAATATATTTTCTTCACGTGGGTACCTCCTCTATTTCACCAAGTCCATAGGATCAATCAGGCATTCCATAAGCACCGACTCGTCCTTCTCCAGAAAGGCCCTGATTGCGTCCTCCGCCCCTGTCATGTCCGTCTGCCGCATAAACCGAAGCCCGAAGGCTGCGGAGAGCTTTTCCAGATCCGGGCTGCCCGACAGATCCACCACCGAGTAGTTATCCTTGTAGGTGTAATGCTGGTATTCCCGCACCATGCCCAGATAATTGTTTTTCAATACAATGATTTTGACGGGCACGTCAAACTGCCGCATGGTAGCCAGCTCCATCATGGACATCTGAAAGGAGCCGTCCCCGCAGACCGCCACCACCTGACGGCTTCGATCCGCCAGCTTTGCGCCCATGGCCGCAGGAATGGAATAACCCATGGTTCCCATACCGCCCGTGGTGAGAAAACGTCCTTTCTTCACAATATGATAGCCACAGGACCAGATCTGGTTCTGCCCTACATCCGCCACGTATACCGCGTTCTCGTCCATCTCCCGTGAGAGCATGGTGATAAAGGCCGCCGGGTCCACATAGGCTGGATTCGGCCTGCGTATTGGCTGCATGGTATCGCGGTAAGTGTTTAACGTCTGTATCCACTCCTCATGCTCACAGGTAAACTCCTCCGTCTCGATATCCTCAAAAATATGTTTCGCATCGCCCACCAGAGGAATGGCCGGTCCTACATTTTTCCCAATCTCCGCCGGGTCCACGTCGATATGGACAAGGACTTTATTTTCCGTAATCAGATCCGGCTGGTTTACCGCCCTGTCAGCCACCCGCGCGCCCACCATAAGGAGAAGGTCCGACTCGTTCATGGCCCGGTTGGCGAAGGGCTTGCCGTTATTACCCACCATACCGTAATACATGGGATGCTCGGTAGGCATGGCGCCGATTCCCATCATGGTGGAGACCACGGGAATCCGGTATTTTTCCGAAAAAGCACGGAGACTTTCTTCCGCCTGACTAAGGAGTACGCCGCCCCCCGCACAGATCAATGGCCGTTTTGATTTAGACAGTTCTTTTATAACCTTTTTGATCTGGGCCATATTGCCCTTCACCGTCGGTTTGTAAGTGCGCATATTGACCTCGTCGGGGTATTTGAATTTCCCGACAGGCGCATTCTGGATATCAATGGGAATATCAATCAGCACGGGGCCTTTTCGTCCCGTTGACGCCAGATGAAAGGCTTCTTTGAAGATCTGCGGGATATCCGCCGCATCTTTCACCAGATAGCTGTATTTGACAAAGGACTCCACCGCCCCTGTGATATCCGCCTCCTGGAACACGTCGGAACCGAGCAGTTCACTGTTTACCTGTCCCGTGATACATACAAGCGGTATGCTGTCGGCAAAGGCTGTGGCAACACCGGTAATCAGGTTGGTTGCGCCGGGACCGGAAGTCACGGCACACACGCCGACCTTTCCCGATACTCTGGCAAGCCCGCTGGCCGCATGGGCCGCATTCTGTTCCGTGCGGATCAGAATCGTGCGGATATCGGAATCCAGTATGCTGTTATAAAAGGGACATATGGCTACGCCCGGGTAACCAAACACATACTCAACGCCTTCCGCCTCCAGACATTTTACGATTGCATCTGCTCCTATCATATACGTTATCCTCTCTTCTATCGTCTATTCGTAACAGTTTTGCACCTTCAAAGTTACCGATACCGGCTCGCTGTATCTAACCGCTCAATCCCAGCAGCTTCTGCGTCAGTTTCACCGCCTCGGCCGCATCCTTGGAATACCCGTCTGCGCCGATCTCCTGCGCGTACTCCTCGGTAATGACCGCGCCGCCGACAATGATCTTTGCCTCAATCTCCCGCTCCTTCGCGTAATCGATGACATGGCGCATCTGCTGCATGGTAGTGGTCATAAGCGCCGAAAGCGCGATAATCTGCGCGTTATGTTCTCTGGCCGCCTCGATGATCCTTTCCTTTGGCACATCCTTGCCAAGGTCGATCACATGAAAGCCGTAATTTTTTAACATCAGCGCCACCAGATTTTTACCGATATCATGAATATCGCCCTCCACCGTGGCAATCACCACAGTGGGCATGTTCTCCCCCGACTTTGCCTGTAGGAGAACGGGCTCCATATATTCGATCGAGGCCTTCATCGCCTCCGCGCTGGCAATTAACTGCGGAAGAAAATACTTGCCTTTGTCAAACAGCTCACCCACTTCATTGATGGCAGGAAGCAGCACCTCATCCAGAAGCGTCTTTGCCGCGTTGCCTTCCTCCATCGCCTTTTTCGTGTCTTCCACGATGGTTTCCCGCTTTCCCTTAAGAACGTCAGTGCGAAGCCTGTCCAGGGGCGATAAAACGCTTTCCTCCTGCGCTGCCCGGTTCAGACGGATTCCCGTCTCTTTGGGCGCGGTTTCACCGGCCGCCTCCTTCTTTTCCCGCAGGGCGTCCATCAGCCGGATATAGCGGGTATCCGCCGCCTCCTTATTCAGAAGCAGGTCAGAGGCGAAAGCACAGCTCATCAAAAGCTCCTGCGAGGGATTGGCAATCGCCATGGTCAGCCCTTCACGGATCGCCATCGTGAGAAAGGCTGTGTTCACAAACCCTCTCTCCGGCAGACCAAAGGAAATGTTGGACAGGCCGCATATCGTGGCAAGCCCCTTCTCTTTACAGTAGCGGATCGTCTCAAGGGTCTCCAGAGCCGCATTCTTATTGGCTCCCACGGTAGCAACCAGACCGTCCACTACGATATCTTCTTTTGTCAGGCCAAGCGCAAGCGCCTTTTCCTGTATACTTTCTATGATCGTAATCTTTTCCGCCAGATCTTTCGGAAGTCCCGCATCCGACAGGGGCAGAAGGATAAACATGGCGCCGTACTTTTTTGCGACGGCAAGCAGTGCGTCCTGCTTCGCCAGCTCGCCGGAAATGGAATTGATTAACGCCCGCCCCGGATATCTGCGAAGCGCCGCCTCCAGCACTTCCACATGGCTGGAATCGATGGACAGGGGAAGGCTGGTAACGCCGCTCACCGTCTCGATGGCCTTTAACATCATGGCCTTCTCGTCTATGCCGCTCATGCCCATGTTGACATCCAGTATACTTGCGCCGCAGGCCTCCTGTGCCTCCGCAAAATCTGTCACCATCTCCATGGAGCCTTCCTTAAGCGCCGCCTGCAGCTTCTTTTTCCCGGTGGGGTTTATGCGCTCGCCCACCACGATAAAGGGATCATCCAGTCCAAAGGACACCGTTAGCCGCTCGCTGGTCAAAAACCGTTTCTTCGGCTTCTCCCGGCGCATGACGGCCATATCCTGCACCGCCTCCTTCGCCGCACGGATATGTTCCGGGGTCGTGCCGCAGCAGCCGCCGATGACGGAAGCACCGGCCGAAATCAGATCGCGCATATGACGGCCGAATTCTTCCGCGCCCATATCATAAACCGTGTTGCCCTGCCCGTCCAGCGACGGCAGGCCCGCATTCGGCTTGGCGATAATGGGAATCCCGGTAACCTCCGCCATACGGCGCACCGTATCCACCATCTTATCAGGCCCTGTGGAGCAGTTCGTTCCCACCGCCGCAACGCCAAGGCTCTCCAGCACGATGGCCGCGGTCGCCGCATCGGTTCCGAACAGCGTTCTGCCGTCCGACTCGAAGGTCAACGTCGCCATCACAGCCAGATCGCAGACTTCCTTTGCCGCGATTACCGCCGCCCGGGTCTCCTGCAGGCTCATCATCGTCTCTATCACCAGCAGATCCACACCCGCCTCAACCAGATAACGGATCTGCTCCTTATACACCTCAACCAGTTCTTCAAAATCCAGTTTTCCCATGGGCGAAAGCTGTTCTCCCGTCATGGTCAGGTCGCCCGCAATATAGGCTTTTTCGCCCACTGCTTCTCTGGAAAGTGCCGCCAATTCACGGTTCATCTGCTCAATCTGCGCCTCAAGACCATATTCTTTCAGCTTGATCCGATTGGCTGTGAAGGTGGGCGCATAGACGATATTGCTGCCAGCCGAAACAAAATCCCGCTGCAGTTTGATCATAATATCCCGGTGCTCTAAAATCCACTGCTCCGGGCAGACACCCGCTGGCATTCCCTGTTTTTGCAGATTGGAACCGGTGGCGCCGTCCAGAATTAGGGGCGTATTTTTAATCAAAGCCTGAAATTCCTGTCTGTTCATATAGCCTCCATGTTATTCTTCATAGAAAACCGTATCGTCTGTATCGAAATCATCCTCTGATACATCTCCGCCGCTGTCCTCCTGATCCGAATCTTCTGCCTCATCTGACGATTCGGCTTCTTCGTCCTCGTCCTTTCGGTTCAGATAACCGCCGCCCAGAAGGGGGCTCTCCTCCGTGTAAATGACGCCCTCTCCTTCCGGAATCTCCCCGTGCAGAATCGTGATGATATACTGGATGCGTATATTGGTTCTGTCATAATATTCCAGCGCCGCCTGCTCGGAACCCTCGTCGTAAGCCTCCCCGTCGTAGGCCGCATGGAAAAGGGCTACCGCCTCTTTCATATTCTCGTCCGCCTCGTCCGCCAGACTTTCCACCGCCGAAAACTGTTCCGGCACCGTAAGCTCCGCCATCCACTGAATATCTTCCGCAAACGCATCCAGATACCCCAGAAGCTCAATCACCGCCGTATCAGATTCACGGTCGATGGCATTCATCTTGTCATTGTACTCGGCCGCCCGCTCAAAAAAAGTATTCATATCCTCCTGATACGCCGTCAGTTCCTCATTTTCCCCGCAGGCCGTCAGCGCAAAAGCAAAAAGCAGGGTAAGGAATATCATCTTGTATTTTGTCAAAACCATTATCCTCCGAATGCATAAAAGTCCTAATTCCCCTATCTAAACATAGTACTGATTTCCGCCCCTTTCGTCAACCTTTTCTTTTCACAGGATATATGGAAAATAAGTGAAAAGAGCGGCAGGCCCCTCACGGCCGGTCGCTCCCTTCTGGCTGCATATTGATTTTTCGGTATATCGGTTCTGGCTGTCAAAGCGCGATATCGCAGTCCGGCTCCACCTTCCGGCACGCCTTCAGAACCTGCTTCATAACGCTCTTTTCGTCCGCACCCTCAACAAACTCCACCTTCATTTTCTGGGTCATAAAACTCACGACAGCCTCTGCCACGCCATCCGTCTTCGCGGCGGCCTCCTGCATTTTCTCCGCACAGTTTGCGCAGTCAACCTCAATCTTATACGTTTTTGTCATTTCCCCGCTCCTTCCATGATGTGTTCCATTCCCATATTGAGGATCGAGCGAACATGCTCGTCGTCCAGAGAATAAAAAATTGACTTTCCCTCTCTCCGGCTCTTTACCAGCTTGGAGGTCTTCAAAATCCGAAGCTGATGGCTGACAGAGGACTGGCTCATCTGCAAAATCCCGGCAATATCGTTTACGCACCGCTCCGCATCAAGCATCGCATACAAAATTCTGATCCGGGTGGGGTCACCGAATATTTTGAAAAGCTCTGCCAGAGCATAAATCGCTTCATCCTTATATGTTTCCTCCACAAGCGTTCTCCTTTCCCGATCCTGTTTTACATATGTTTATTTGTTCATATTATAATATGAATGTATATGATATGTCAAGCCAATATTTGAATTCACAGACAGTATTTGAAAAGGGAGCCCCCCAAAAAAGGACTCCCTGATACATTTTCATTCTTTGACAATTACTTACAATTTGAAGAAAGATACGTCCCCTTCCAGAACCTGTGCCATCTCCTTCAATTCCCCTGCGGCCTCAGCCAGCAGATTGATGGTAGCGTTCATCTCCTCCATCGACGCGTTTGTCTCTTCTGTAGACGCCGCGTTCTCCTGTGATACAGCGGACAGATTCTGGATCACATCCACAACCTTTGCTCTCGCCCTGTTGCACTCCTCCGCCTGATCGCTAATAATGCCGGACTCTCTTCTGGAGCTCTCGATGCCGTTGCTCACATCGCCGAACTTCTCCTTGGTCTGCGCCAGCTTCTGCTGCTGTTCCTCAATAATCCCGTTCACTTCGTTCATAATCTGGACGGATGCCTCGGAGTCAACGGTCAGCTGATGAATGATATCCTCAATGGTCTTCGTAGACTGTGCGGAATCCTCAGACAGTTTGGAAATCTGGGTCGCCACCACGGCGAATCCGCGCCCGGCCTCTCCGGCTCTCGCCGCCTCTATGCTCGCATTCAGGGCAAGCAGGCTTGTCTCGCTGGCAATGGATGCGATCAGATTGACGGCATCCTGAATCCTTGTAACAGACTCGTTGGTCGTATGTACGGACACCTCGATCTTTTTGATTGCCTCCGTCGTTTTGTCATTAGACTCGCTCAGCTCGTTGATAATTCTGGAAGATTCCATATCGGCCACATGCATCTGATTGGAAAGATCATCCAGCTCCCTGACACTGTCTGTAATTTTTTCAATAATCGCCCCCATATTGGCAACCTGCCCGGTAGCGGACTCGATATCCTCCGCCATGGAAACGGCGCCTTTGGAGATATCTTCCACCGCGCTGCTGATTTCGTCAGCCGTACTCGAGGTCTGGGACGCCATGCTCTCCAGATTGTTGCCCTGCTTCATCAGCGTATCGGTATTCTTCTTAATACTGCCGATAATATTCTGCAGCTCCTCCAGCAGTCTCTGCACGGCATAGCCCATAACACCGATCTCGTCGGTTCTCTTTAAGATTCTCTCGTTTACGGTCAGGTTCAGCTCGCCTTCCGCCAGCGAAGAGAGAAGGGTCTCCGTCTGGATAATCACCTTCGCAATCGCGCTTGCAATCTTTAAGCATACCAACAGTGCAACAATGAGAATAAACACGGAAATTCCCATAATCATCAGCGAACTCTGGTTGATTTTGGCGCTGGCCTCGGTAGCAGGCAGTCCCGCAAATACCATACCCACGCATTTCCCGCTGGCATCAATGGCAGGCATATAGAACGCGTAATAGGTCTCCCCGTTGATGACAACGCTGTCCGTCTCGTAATTTTTACCCTCGTTGATAACGGCCTGAATCACCGCATCGGAAGCCTTCGTGCCGAGTATGCGCTCTCCCGTATCCTTATCGCGCAGGGAGGTCGCGCGTCTGGTATCCCCATAGAAAAGCGTTACATCCGCGTTGCTCCCGCTCACAAAGCTGTCGATAATATCTACATTTTCGGAAACACAGTAATCGCCCTTATAAAGCGTTTCCCCTTCCAGCCGGTATTCGCCCGGATCAAGCGCCTCATAGGCGGCATAAACGCTCCGGCAAAGATTTTCCAGCCCTTCCATCGTCGTGTCGTGCACCAGATTTCTCATGGTACTGATGGCATACACCGTAACCGCTACAACCATGACCACTAACGGAATCACGCAAAGCATTACAAGCTGTGCCATTACGCTCAGTTTCTTTTGTTTTTTCATCCTTACCTTCTCCTTATATTTTACGTATTTACCCCCACGGTTTTTACCGAAAAAAAGACTGATGACAAACTGTGAGACGGGCAGCCGATCAAAAAAGAGAATCGGACAGTGTATTCATTTTATCATATATTCGATTGGTTTTCTATAGAAAATGCCACAAAAAAGTAAATACAAAGTAAATTTTGCACAAACAGCGTATTTTATTACACGGCTCATTTGCAATTTTTACAAATTTTATTACCGGCTACGGGCGCACCTGTCCGTTTCCTGTCACCTGATATTTATAGGAGGTAAGCTCCCTAAGCCCCATGGGACCTCTGGCATGAAGCTTCTGGGTACTGATGCCGATTTCCGCCCCGAAGCCAAATTCAAAGCCATCCGTAAAACGGGTGGAAGCATTCACATACACACAGGCCGAATCCACCTCCCGCAAAAACTTCTGCGCGCGCGCCTGATCCTCCGTCAAAATAGCGTCCGAATGTCCCGTATTGTACTTGTTGATATGGGCGATTGCCTCCTCCAGTGAACCGACCGTCTTTACGGAAAGAACCAGATCCAGATACTCTCGCCCATAGTCCTCCTCCGTGGCCGCCTGTGCCTCCGGAATCTGCTCCCGCACCGTTTCGTCGCCTCTGATCTCCACCTGCTTTTCCAGAAGGGCTTTCCCCAAAGCGGGCAGAATCCGCTCCGCAATTTTTTCATGCACAAGCAGAGATTCGCAGGCGTTGCACACGCCGATCCGCTGGGTTTTGGCATTGATAACGATGGGGACTGCTTTTGTGAGATCGGCCGCCTCGTCTATGTAAATATGACAATTCCCGGTGCCTGTCTCGATTACGGGAACCGTGCTGTTCTCGACAACCGAGCGGATCAGTCCCGCACCTCCTCTGGGAATCAGCACGTCCACGTATTCCTTCAGCTTCATGAAAGCCGTGGTAACGGCCCTGTCGTTCTTTTCCATTAACTGAATGGCATTTTTATCAATTCCTTCTTCTTCCAGCGCCTCCCGAATGACTTCCGTGATGGCCTGGTTGGAGTAAAAGGCATCCCTTCCGCCCTTTAAAATCACCGCGTTTCCCGTTTTAAAGCAAAGACCGAAAGCATCCGCCGTCACGTTGGGTCTGGCCTCGTAAATAATACCGGTCACGCCCATGGGAACCCGCACCTTTTCTATATGAAGGCCGTTGGGACGGTCAAATGACTCCATCACCTCTCCCACCGGATCCGGCAGGGTGGCAATCTGCCTAAGCCCCTCCGCCATGGCTTCTATTCTCGCAGTCGTTAGCTTCAGGCGGTCAAGAAGCCCCTCCGCCATATCATTTTCCTTTGCCCGCACGTAATCCTTTTCGTTGGCCAAAAGAAGTCTTTCACTCTCCTGCACAAGCATTTCTGCCGCCCGCGCAAGAGCCCGGTTTTTCTGCGCCGTATCCAGTCCCCGCAAAACCGTTTTTGCAATTTGCGCCTTTGTGCCGAGTTGTGTTAAATATTCGTCAATTTCTGCCGCACTGATACTTTCCATCACATGTTTTCCTTTCCAATGATACGTTTGAATATTTTGATACGATTGCCATATCAATTATTGTTAAGCAGCTGCGGCTTCATACCGCCGGCATCCGCATTTGTCACCTCAAAATCTCCTTCTCCGTGACCACACACATCGGGCGGATATCGTGCGCTTCCCATGGGATTGTCTCAAAAATCTGACAGCCAAACGCCAGCGCAGCGGTGGTAAACTTCATCCGCGGATGCACTGCAGCATCCGTCCCGCTCTGCTTTTCTGAAAATCTGCTTAAAAACCTGTCATAAAACCCGCCGCCGTAGCCGATCCGGTGTCTCGCCCTGTCAAAGGCCGCGCCGGGCAGACAAACCAAAATTGACGGCACACCAACTCCGCCTTTTTCTGCCATGCTGCCTTTCAAGGACCTCTCCAACCGGGATTCTTTCGATTGACCCATTTGGTCATCAACCCACTCGTCAAACAGCTGCCCGCCCGCAGGCTCCAAAATCCCCTGATAGCCTTCCGTCAAATCCTCCAAAGAATAAATGCGGAAAAAATCCATCTCTTTTCCCGTTACCTTCGGTGCAAACACCGCCTTCCCATCCACAAAAGCCTTCTCTGTCAGCGGAAAGGTATCCACCTCGCTGCGAAAACTGATGTATGCGAGAATCGCGTCTGCATTCTGATAACAGGCCAGATTTGTCAGCTTTTTCACAATCCTGTCACTGTAATCCTGCCGCTGCTTCGCCGTCAGACTGTCCCGCTTCGCCAATGCCGCCAGACGGATTCGCTTCTTTTCCGACGCCCGCTCACCCATGCCTTTTCTCCCCATTCTATAGGAAATTGCCACAAAGCAAACCATTTAAGGAGAATGCGCAGCATTCTCTGAATCGTCCCTGCCGAGCGACGATTTCCTGCCCAGATTCGTGATGCTGCCGTCCTTCTCCACAATAGAGATATTGTCGAGCTGTCCCCTGAGATTCGCCCGCACATTCGCCACATAAGCCTGCCGCAGCGCGGCCTGCTCCTCCTTCTCCGCAGGGGTCAGCCCCTCGCTCTGGGATTTGTGGTACAATTCATTGATTCGCGCTGTCATCTGTTCTACGTTCATATGCCGTTTCCCCTTTTTATGGTACTATTTGTTAAACGTATCCATACAAATCTGTTTTATGATATCCTCAGGAATACTTTGGACAGAATAGATCTGCAGCATACCTTTCGGTGTGATTTTATATCCTTTTAATTGTTCTCTGTACGCAGGAACCGCACTCGCTTCCAAATTGATGTGATCTTTAAACGGAATCAGGCGTACAAAGGAATCTTCCACATAATAGCTCGGTAATTTTGCCCACAGTTTTTCTTCGATTTCCTGCGGGACACTTTCATAGATAAGCGCCCGCAGTTTCCTATATAATTCCTGTAACTCATGGGGATATTTATCTATGTATCCTTTGATATCTTCCTTCATCTGAAATGCCTCCACTCTAATGCCTGTGCGCCTGGTCTTAGAACTTCTTCTCGCTCGCATGCATCTGCTGCACATAGAGCGGCAGATCGAACTGTTCGTCCTTATGCGCCAAAAATAAGGTACCGATATTCTGTCCGCTCAAAATGCGGTGGATCACTTTAATGTCCTTGCTGTTGGCGATCACCATGTCCACCCCGGTGCTACTGGCAATTTTGGCGGCCTGCAGCTTGGTGCTCATGCCGCCCGTTCCCACACTGCTCCCGGTGGACGCTTTTCCCATATTCATCAGCTCTTCCGTCAGCTCCTCCACCACCTCGATATACCTGACATCGGGATTGGTGCGGGGATCGTCGGTGTAGAGGCCGTCGATATCCGACAGCAGAAGGAGCGCGTCCGCCTCCACCAGAGAAGCGACAATGGCCGAAAGGGTATCGTTGTCGCCGATCTCGATCTCGTAGGTAGCTATGGTATCGTTCTCGTTCACAATCGGAATCACGCCCAGCTTAAACAGCTCCGCGAACGTATTCCGGGCATTGTAACGGTTCAGATTATCTACAATCGTATTTTTTGTCATCAGAATCTGGGCCGCCACCTGATTATACTCTGCGAAAATTTTCTGGTAAATCATCATCAGTCTGGCCTGCCCTACCGCGGCGCACGCCTGCTTTACGGCGATGGGATTGTCCTCCTCACGGTTTGGCAGGATCGCCTTCTCTCCCACGGCAATCGCGCCGGAGGTGACAAGCACCACATCCTTCCCCATATTTCTTAAGTTACAAAGCTCCCGCACCAGAACATCCAGCTTCGTATAGTCCAGATCCCCCGTCTCCTTGTGCTGTAAGGAGGAGGAACCGATCTTTATCACAATTCTCTTTTTATCCGCCATCAGGGATTTTCTGTCTGTCATTTTGTCCTCCATAAGTAAGTTCGCAGTGCCAGCTCGAAAAAACTTCGTTTTTCCTCGCTGCGGGCATTCGCCCTATATATCTGCAATCTGAAAAAATTGTCAGCAAGCTGCCATTTTTTCATCTTACATCTATGCACTGCTCATTGCTTTCGTCATCTTATCACATTTCCGTAAGCGGACGCAACCTTCTCTGCGATCAGGATGCCGTCCATGGCCGCCGAAGTGATGCCGCCCGCGTAACCGGCGCCCTCGCCGCAGGGATAAAGTCCCCTGAGTGCGGACTGTCCCGACTCATCCCGCAAAATCCTGACCGGGGAGGAGGTTCTGCTCTCCACGCCGGAAAGATATGCGTCCCTGTCGGCAAAACCGGGCATCTTTTGACCAATTAGGTCAATTCCTTCTGCCAGCGCCCGATTCAAAAACTCCGGCAAAATATCATGCACCGGGGCAAACTGCCAGGTTCCCTTGATGGCAGGCACAAAACCCGGATACTGCGAGCAGAGCCTGTGGCCCCCGCCAGCCGCCTGCATATCCCGCGAAACGCCATCCCTGTGCCCCGACATCTGTGGAATTCCGCTTTCTTCACTCCCCCCGGCACAGACCGCCTCCCGAAAATCTCCGTAACGCTCCACCGGCACCGCCCCCCGGCCGATGCTGTAGGCCCGCTCCTCCAGATGCCGTTGAAAGGCAATCCCGGCAAGCGGCCCTGTGCCTCCGTAGGGCTCGTAATCCGCGGGCGACACGGTAACGATCATGGCGCTGTTGCTGTTCGCGCCGTCCCGCCCGCTGTAGCTCATACCGTTTACCGCCGTCCTCCCCGGTTCCGAGGAAGCGTTTACCACATAGCCGCCGGGACACATGCAGAAGGAATAGACGCCCCTGCCGGAGACGGTCTTTGCCGTCACCTTGTAAGGCGCGGCCGGGAGGGAAAGACCGCAGTCCCCGTACTGTAATCTGTCGATCATCTCCTGGGGATGCTCCATACGGAGCCCCACCGCAAAAGCTTTTGCCTCCATGGGGATCTGCAACCGGTGAAGCATCTGAAACGTATCCCGCGCGCTGTGTCCGATGGCGAGAACGACCGCTCCGCTCCGAATTTCTTCCCCGTTCACCGTCACGCCAGCCACCCGGCCATTCTCCGTAAGCAGAGAAGTCACCTGTGACTCAAAACGCACTTCGCCGCCCCATTCTACAATCTGTCTGCGCAGATTTTCCACCACACAAATCAGAATATCCGTACCGATATGGGGCTTTGCCTCATACAGAATCTCCTTCGGCGCGCCGGCCTTCACAAAAATGCGCAGGACTTCCCGCATCCTGCCCTTCTGGTCTTTGACTGTAGTAGTCAGTTTTCCGTCGGAGAAAGTACCCGCACCGCCCTCTCCGAACTGCACGTTGGAGCCGGGATCCAGGACGCCTTCCCGCCAGAACCGCTCCACGTCCTCCCGTCTCTTATGTACCTCTCTGCCCCGTTCCAAAAGCAGGGGACGGTAACCCGCCTTCGCCAGCATATATCCGCAGAAAAGACCGGCCGGACCCGTTCCCACGACCACCGGCCTGTCAAATGTAGATGTCTTCCGGGAGGTCTGCTCCCCGGATGCGGCCTTTCCGGCTGTACTTCCTGCATCCAACACCGGTTTCCCGGATGCCGGGAAGCAGTAGGTTTGTTCTCCCACAAGCTGAATCTGCCCGTTTTTCCCCCGGATCTTCCGAAAAACGGCCTGCTCGTCCGCCACGCTCACATCCACCGTATAAACCGCATATATTTCCGGCTTTTTTCTTGCGTCAAAGGATTTTCTGACAATAGAAAAAGAAAGAAAACCGTCCGCGTTTAACCGCAGGAGTCTGGCCGCCTTTCTTTTCAGTTCGGTCTCCTCGTCCCCGCAGATTGGCGGCAGTTTGATCTGATTGATACGAATCATCGTCTGCTCCTCTCTCATTTCCTAATTCCGGGCGGCCGCCCTCCCGGCAACCATTCCGCTGCTCCACGCCCACTGTAAATTATAGCCGCCGCAGAGCCCGTCGATATCCAGAATTTCCCCCGCAAAATAAAGGCCCGGCTGCTTTTTTGACATGAGCGCTTCCGTCACCTCACTGCAGTCCACACCGCCCGCACACACCTGGGCCTTGTCAAAGCCGTTCGTTCCCGTAACTACCGTCTCCAGACCAAGATACAGCCCCTGCAGACGCTGCCATGCCTCCACGGAAACCTCTTTTGCCCGCTGCGTCTCCCGGATACCTGACAGCTTAAGGAGCAAACGGTTCACTTTCTTATTGACTATTCCGGTCAGGAACACGTCCATCTCATCCTCACCGTGCGCCGCAAGCCTTTCCCTGAAAAAACTGCCGCAGGATGTCTCGTCAAAGTCGGGCAGAAAAGACACATGCACCGTGACAGGCTTTTTATCCAGCACCGCATAAGCCGCCGTCCGGCATAACTGAAAAGCCGGTATGCCGGAAAGCCCGTAATCCGTAAGCTGCAGTTCGCCCCGCTCCCAGCCGGCCTCCTGCCCGTCCACCCGCAAGGTAAGCGCCGCATCGCATCGGACGCCCGCCACCTGCTTATAGAAGGATTCCTTACAGACAAGCGCGGCAAGGGCAGGCACAGGCCTGACAATCCGGTGCCCGAACCGCTGCGCCAGCCGGAAACCGTTCCCGTCGGAGCCGGTATTCGGCGCCGCCTTACCGCCGCAGCAGAGAATGACCGCATCATAGCAGAAGTCTTTTCCCTGCCGCCTGATCAAAAATTTCTTCCTGTCCCTGTCGAAGGAAACCGTTTCCACCGGCTCCTGCGTATGTACCGTCACACGCCGCCTGTCCAGCTCATAGCGCAGCAGATCGAGCACCGTGGAAGCCTGATCGCTGGCCGGATACAGATAGCCGTCCCGCTCCCTGATCCGCATGCCAAGGGACGCAAAAAATGCCTTTGTCTGAGCTACGCCAAAGGCGGAAAGCACCCCGCCTAGCAGAGCCGTCCCGCTCCCGTGGAAAAATGCCGCGCCCATCGCTTCATTGGAAAAATTACATCTGCCGTTTCCCGTTGACAAAATCTTTTTTCCCACTCTGTCATTTTTTTCATAAACCGTGACCGCCGCGCCTTCCCCGGCTGCCTGAATCGCCGCCGTCATGCCCGCCGCGCCGCCGCCGATCACCGCAATCTGTCTTCCCATCATAGTTTTCCCTTTTCAAGTACTTCTCACTCTTTTTAGCTGGAGTAGGATTCCAAAAAGAGATACAATTCCTCCTCGCCGGACACATGCTTTCCCTCCATAATTTCCCTCTGCAGGGTATCCGGCAGCCGTTCCAGCAAAATATCCGTATTCATGTAAAGCGTGCTTCTGTCCTCCTCATACACCACAATGAAGTGGTCCGCCACCATCAGATAAAACCCCTGCGGCGCCTTTTCTTTATAATATTTGCAGACCGCCACCCGGTCTTTGGAAAAAGCAGTCAGTTCAATGGTCTCAAAACCCTGTTCCAGCTCCGTCAGCGGCGGATTTTCCTCGTAGGCGGATAATGCCTCCAAAAGCTCCTCCCTGCTCAGACCAATGTACATCACAGGGATTGTCTCCTCCGATTCCGTAACCGTGCCTTTGTCCAGATCCACCTGCTCCACCAGATACAGGGTATCCGCCGTCACCACGGCGTAATCCGCCACCGCCGTCTCTATCACCTGTTCCTGCTCAAACGCAGGCTCTGGTTCCGGTTCATCCGCCCCGCCCTTACCGGCCGAAGCCACCGCATCTGCAAGCTGCGATACCGACTGCCGAAAACGGTCTTCCGTCTCCGTGCCGGCCTGCTCTAAACTGTGACGATATCTGTGCGGATAAAAAAATTCCTCCGCCTTCAGCGCGCCCCAGCCGCCAAGACCCAGCATAACTATAGACAATGTCATAAAAAGACTGATACGTTTTACAAGCTTCATTCCGTTTTAAACCTCTCTTGTCGGATTTCCTGTAATCAGTATCAGCCAATTCTGTTTTTTTATGCAGCGATCTTACAAAACGCCCAACGTTCTGCCTATTGCAATGAACAGGAAGCCAAGCGGCATTTCCTGCAGCTCCGCCTCCCCGACCACCCGAAGGAGAACGAGGAACAGGATATGGAAAAACACCCCGACAGGCAGAGAAACCAAAATGCAGACTGCCGCCCCCGCAACGCCGGAAAGCAACAGGTTGATCAGATAAACGATCAGCCCGGAAACCGCAGCGGCAGCCAGCGGAAACACAACGGCAGGCAGCCAGTCCGGCCTGTATTTCACACGCCTGTTCAGGAATACAAACGCCAGAACCATATAAAGGCCAAAATACAAAATCAAAGCGCAGAGCAGTCCTTCCACTCCCAGATGCCCCCTCTGGGTCAAAAAATAGGCTGCGGCCAGATGTACTGCGAAAGAAGCTGACGCCGCAAGAAACAGCTCCCGGACCATCCTCATTTTATACAGGATCTGTCCGAACAGAAAGCTGAACGTAAATAAAACGGCCACAACCGCCCCCATAGAAATCCATCCCGCCAACACCCCGGACTGCACGGTGGTTTTCCCGTAACAGCAGACGGAGAAAGGTTTCCCAAGGACAGCCAGATATACCGCCGCCGGGAAGGACACAATAGACGCGTTTCGCACTGCCCGGCCCATCCGTTCCCGCATACTGCGGTATTCCTCCCGCTCGTAGGCATTGGCGATTTTCCCGGTCAATCCGTGTACGGCCAGACAGGAAACCGCCGCACATATCCCCAGAAGCGGCGCAAATTTGCCATAATAGCATCCCCACTGGGCCGTTCGCACGTTCCCCTGCTCCGTCACATTCATGCAGTAGTTAAAATATCGCTGGTCTGCGATCATGAACAGATTGGAGAGCACGGCGACCGCCGCAAGCGGCGCCATATTAACGACAAGCATCCGCTGGATCTCAAAACGGGTCTCGGCCCGTCTGCTGTTGTCCTGTCCCGGCCGGCCTTTAAACGCCCCCGCATAGATCACATAAACCAGAAGCAGATGCAGGAGGGCAATCACCTGCGAAAGGAATACGCCAAGCATTGCGCCAAGCGCCCCGTAAGCATAGCTGTGCGCCTCCACCTGATAAAGAGCCGCCACCTTCTGCCCGTAACCGTAAAAAGCCCTGCCACAGAGAAGCGCTCCCACAAACATGGCAATTTTTTCGATATATTGGGAATGTGCCGTGAGCACACCCATGCCGTAACCACTAAAATAACCTCTGAAAATACCGACAAGCGCCGCCAAAAATACAGAGGGCGCCGCTGCCATCACCGCCATGCGGCCCAGATGCTCCAGGGCAATCACATCGGCAAGCCAAGAGGAAAAAAACACCAAAAACAGAGCCATCACCGTGCACAAAAACAGATTCATGACAAAGGCGGTCCGAAACACTTTGACCGCATTCCGATACCGTTCTCTCTTTACTCGGTAACGGATAATACCGGCCATGGCGTTAGACATGCCATATGAAACGACCAGTGTAGTCAATATAAACAACTCAAAAGCCGGGGCAAAGAGCCCCACACCTTCATCCCCTATGACCCTTGAAAGCGGAATCCGCAGGAGAAGAAGGAGCATATAAGAGACAATCCCCGCCGAGAGGATGATCCTGTTTTTCAGATTTTTCGCCATCCATTGTATATTCATCGTTTTCCTCTGTATCTATATGCCCGGATAAACAGCCTTACATCGTAAAAATAGAAAAGTTTGGGCTTTTATGACAAAGCCCGTTCTCTGGTGATGGAGAGCGCCTGCAAAACTGCCTCCTGTTTCTTTTCCATCACAGACGCCTCTTTCTGCTCCATATGATCGTAGCCGCACAGATGATACAGGCTGTGCGCCAGAAGAAAGGCAAATTCCCGGTATTCGCTGTGTCCGTATTCTGCCGCCTGCGCTTTCACCCGCACCGTATTCAGAATGATATCTCCCAAAACCAGCTCTCCGCTGTCCGGGTCAAAACAGTCTGCCTCCTGCTCCTCCACGCCGGAAAAATCACCCGGCTTCTCAAACTCGAGATTTGGAAAAGAGAGCACGTCCGTCTCCGAGTCAATGTTCCTGTAATTTTTGTTGTACTCCCGAATACCCGCATCGTCTGTCAAAAGAAGATTCACCACAGTCTCGTAGGGACAGTTTTCACTCTCAAGAACCGCTTCCGCGACGCGGTCAAGCAGCTCCTTCTCATCAAAAGAAAAAGACTGCTCCGTCTCACGCTCAACGTAAGAAGTCATAATAAAGCTTCTCCTTGATAAATATTTTTTTCATTTCACATATCTGCCTTAAGGTAATTTCATTCCCCCAAAGCTCGTCCGTCTCAAATTTCTTTTTGAATACCGTGTCGATCAGCTGCTCGTAATCCAGCTCCGCCTTAGGGTCTTTTGCAAACAGATACAGGATGGATGACACGATACAGTCCGCAAGCAGAACAACGATCGTCTCCTTGGAAACAATCTTTACGTCCGGGTCCACATACTCCTTTAAAATCTGCTTTGTCTTGGGCGGGAAATGATACTTGTCGCAGATGACGGACACATTTTCCCAGGTGTTCTCCCCGGTCAGTTTTCCAATTCTGTGATAATACCCGCACGCCTTCACGGCCGCGTCGTCTATGCCGAGGCTTCTTGCGACCTTGTCCCCCAGATAGGCCGTGTGAATCGCATGATAATACTCCTCCTTGGAAAGCTCTTTGAGCTGCACAAGCAGGGGACATTCCGGGTCGTTGATCTCCATATACCTGTCCCGGTACCTGTGGATTACCATGGAGCTTACCAGCTTCAGGCTGACTAAAAGCAGAATACAGCAGACCATCAGATTGATGCCCGGTATCATAAACTGGGCGATGGAAAGCCGCTCGTTTGCAAACAGGATTACATTCGCCGTCAGACAAAGAGCCAGAACCAACAGGGAAATCAGCATCGGAATCCCCACCTTAAATTCTTCATCCAGCGTGGCAAATACCAGTATTCCGGCCATGCCGCTTATAAAATAGAGCCAGAAAATGGCATAATCGCAGCCCGCAAAATTCACGGAAAGAAGTAAGCACAGGCTGCCCGCCACAAGTCCGGTCATGCCGTTTGAAAAAACGCCCAGCAGCACAAAAAACACCAGATACGGCCATCCCGTAACCGGAAGAAAAGGCAGAAACACCGCCGCCGTAAGGAAGAGCAGATAAGTAATGGCAAATCTGCCGTAACGTCCTTCATTGCGGTAGACAAAAAAACCGGATGTCTCACCCAAAACATAGGAAAAAATGGTAATCCCCGTTCCTGTCAGAACCATAACGACATTTCGTATCATCATATCCGTCTGGCTGCGGTAAAACACACTGCCAAGCCATGCGATCACACCGGCCAGGGCAAACATAAACATAAAAATCACGATTCTTTTTATAATATTGCTGTTTTTTTGAAGATTGTTATTATTTTCCACGCCTGTAATTCCTGTTCCCTGATTTTTGCTCGCCGCGTCGTTTTTCTTTTGCCTCAAAATCATCGTAAGCCTTCACGATCCTCTGTACCAGGGGGTGTCTGACCACATCCTTACTGCTTAAGTTACAGAAGGAAATATCCTCAATTTTCGACAGCACCCTCACCGCTACGTCAAGCCCGGATTTCATATCCGGCGCCAGATCCTTCTGCGAAGCGTCCCCGGTCACCACCACTTTCGAGCCAAAGCCGATTCTCGTCAGAAACATTTTCATCTGCGCCGGTGTGGTGTTCTGCGCCTCATCCAGAATAATATAGGCATTGTCCAGCGTCCGCCCGCGCATATACGCCAAAGGCGCCACCTCAATCAGTCCCTTTTCCATATTTCTGGCAAAGCTCTCCGCCCCCATAATCTGGTAAAGCGCATCGTAAAGCGGCCGCAGATAAGGGTCTACCTTGCTTTGCAGGTCGCCGGGAAGAAAGCCCAGCTTTTCTCCCGCTTCAATGGCCGGCCTTGTCAGGATAATACGGCTCACCTCGTTATTTTTAAAGGCGGTCACCGCCATGGCCATCGCCAGATAAGTCTTGCCCGTACCGGCAGGCCCCACCCCGAAGACAATCATATTGTCGCGCATGGCATCCACGTACTGTTTCTGCCCCAGCGTCTTTGGTTTGATCGGCTTACCGCTCACGGTATGACAGATACAGTCGCTGTCCATGGCAAGAAGCATGTCCTCTTTATGCTCTCTGCCAAGCTCAATGGCATAATCCACACTCTGTTCCTCCAAAATCGTACCTCTTTTTGACAGGGCAAGAAGCTCATTTACAATCCGGGCCGCCCTGTCCGTATTTTCCCGCTCCCCGGATATCCGAACCGCACCGTCCCGGTCTACGATCATTACGTTCAGGTCGTTCTCAATTCTTTTGATATGGGAGTCAAACTCCCCGAAAAGATTCCGCATGTGCTCCACCGGCACATCAATGCTGACTGTAAACGCGTCCATTTCCCGCCTTTCGAAAAACACAGCCCGGTCAGTCCGTCTGCGCATCCTCCTGATCAGAATCCTCCGCAGACTCCGCAACGGTTGTCGGCACCAGTTTCACTGCCGATTCTTCAAGCTGCATCCGGGCGTATAACACCCATTTTTTATCATTCTTTTTTATTGTAACATTTTTTTCTGCAATTTGTACCCCTTTTTCGTTTAAAGTTGTGATAATTTTTCTCCACTGCTCCTGCAGGAGTGTCTTCATCTCCTCTTCCGTATGCATTTTCGGCACAATTTCATATTCCCGCACCGTCCTTTTTCCGTAATAAAGCGGCAGATACAGATGATCCAAAAGCTGCACCTGCTTTTTCTCTTCGCTGGTATCGTAAAAGGCGTAGGGAACCTTGCGGAAGCGGAGGGCGACCTCCTTTTCTCCCGCACCGGCTACCGGGATTTCAATCTCCTCACCCGTATAACATTTCTCCTCGTAGGCCACTTCTTCCTCCAGCGTGAGATTCCGCCCGTAACGCAAAGTAATATCCGCATCCGCCACGACATACTGGTATCTGCGCACCGTGGTATCTTCATTGTAAACGGGAATCGCACCGCTCACCAGCACATCCCCTTCCTGTACGCTGTCCCCGCAGGCCACCTGGGGAACGCCGCTCCTGGTAATGATATAAGTCACAACACCGTCCTTTTCGGCTACCAGATCCATGCCCTTGTCCGGTTCAGCCTTATCCCGGTTGTCATAGACCGGCATATCGTTTTCCTTGATATGGATCAGCAGCGTCGTGCCGCGAAGCTGCATGGAAGTCCAGGTAATCAGGTCGTAATCCTCCCGAAGCTCCTGCTCAAGCTTTCCGATATCCAGAGCGCTCTTTTTCATGGCGGTGTGCACGCCTTTCTCCTCCAGATAATCCATCAGCACATCTTCCGTCAGGGCGAAATTCCCTTCAATCTGAATATCCCAGATAAAACGGGAGGCAAGGCACCAGAACAGAATGCAGCAGACAAGCCCCGTCACAAACAGCTTTCTTCTCCACATTTTTGACGCAAAAAAAGGCAGGCCGTATTTACCCATAACAGCCACCCTCGTTCCGGTTTTTTTCAGGAGCGGCTTCAGGGCAAAGAAGCCCGCTATACTGACATGCATGGTATGGTAATCGCCGTGATCCTCGATGTCCCAGACCAGAACGTCGTGATTGCCGCAAAGATTTAACAGACGCTCCACAGAATAGCCCCACACCTTAACGGTCACATACCCTCTTACATACTGTATCCAATGAAGCATAGACCTTCCCCTGCACGCGCGCTCAGATATAGCGGAGCGCATCGATCTTTCCGCTGATTTTCATGTCTTCATTGGTGTAGTAGTCGATGGACAGGCCGCTTCCCTCAAAACAGATCCTGGCGTTCTTGCCCTGCAGCACAATGGACTCCGTGGTATATTCCAAAATCCCCTTATAATTTTCAATAAAAGCCTCACGGTTCCCCGTAATCGTGACAATAGCCGCTCCCAGCATGGTATCCTTGGGAAGCTTTAAAGATTCCACGATCAGCTCCTTCGATCTGGTAAACGGCGAAAATGATTGGCGTCTGTTCTCTCTTCTCATGTTATACTATATGAACACGCGTTGCTATTTATGATAGGGCTCCCCGTTTATGATCCGAAACGCCCGGTAAATCTGCTCCAACAAAACAACCCGCATCAATTGGTGCGGGAATGTCATATCCGAAAAGCTGACCGCCAGATCAGCCCGTTTCTTTATAGAATTATGTAAACCCAGAGAGCCGCCGATCACGAAAACAATCTGGCCGATACCGCTTACTCCCAGCCTCTCGATCTCTCCCGCAAAAGCCTCGGAGGTAAATTTCCGCCCTTCGATCTCCAGCGTCACCACATAAGCGCCGTCCGTCAAAAGCCTCTCAATGCGCTCCCCTTCCTTTTGCAAAATCCGCTCCTGCTCCGCTTCGGAAGCGCCGTCCGGCGTCTTCTCATCCGCCGTCTCCCGAATCTCCAGCCTGCAGTAGCGTCCCAGCCGCTTTTCATACTCGGCCACCGCCTCGCGGAAGAACTTCTCCTTCAGTTTACCGACTGTAATCACTGTTATCTTCATACATTTCCTGATAATATCCGTCCACAAAATTGTCCACGAACGCCTCGTCCAGATTCATGAACTTGTCGTCAATGGCCGCCCGCATCCGCTCTGTGCGTCTGTAGTATCTTTCCTCCTCCGACAGCTCTTCCAAGGTCTCCCCTTCTTCCAGAATCTCCGCGTCTATAGCCGTGCCGTCCAGATTCTCCTGACACCATCTGGCAATTTCCGAACGCAGGGAGTTCTCTGATTTCGCCTTTACCAAAAGCATCTTGGAATCCCGCATGGACACGAAGCCGAACACAATAAAAAGCACAAACATCGCGCCCATAACGCCACAGACCAGATACCTGTTAATGCCGGCATTCCTGTAAACCGGTATCACATTGAAAAAAATCAGCAATACCGCAATAAAACCGACGCCGCCGACTGCCAGAAGTGTGTACGCGGAGGATCGGTTATTCTCCGCCTTAGCTTCGCTGCTTTGATATTGGGGCATAAATTACACCCTCCTTATCTTACGAATTGGAAATCCTGCACACAATAAACATCCGTACGGTTCTATTTTATTATCCTTTTATACAAATTGCAACTACTTTAGCAGTTCCCTGATACCCTGATTCTTATTTTCCGACTTATCTATGTCCAGACAGACGGAATGGTCGTCCACATAACGCCACACAGAGCACTCACCGATGGCGCTCATATCCCGCCACAGCGTAAACACGCCCTCCGTCGCAATGCCGTCCCACTCCTGCACATTGCCGGTATAGTCCACGGTATTGGCGTACATGTCCCCGTTGTAAAGACCGTTCTTAAAAGGACCAACCACATTCTGCAAAATCCTGCCCTGAGTAGGCGCAAGTTTGGAGATATCCACGTCATAGTGCTCCGCGCCCTCGCCGTTTGGCAGATTGTCCGCCCAGTCTCCGGAGTAACTGTGGGACATATAAATACCATTGGCGTTCGTCTTATTCTTCTGGTTGATGTAAAAACGGAACCATGTGCCCTTGCCGTTTCTTGTCCCGTGGCTCCATTCGCCGAAATAATAGCTGTTCTTTTCATAAATGGCAAGCCCCGTGCCGTGCGGCTTTCCCTCGCCGTCCACGTCGCCCTGATAATAATAGTCCCCGGTGCCCTCCAGCCCTTTGGAAAGCTTCACATAACGTTTTAAATGTGCCAGATCCCAGATGGCATCCTGCCTGTTATCCGCAAAAAAAGGATAGGCTTCCTTTAAAATATATTCCTTTGTGTACGCCTCATCGTCCTCATCCTCGATATCTACCACGATAGCCGTTTTCTCATTATCGGCAGAAACCAGCTCTTCCTCCTCCGGCTCCTCTTCTTTTTCGTCCTCCTGTGTCTCCCCGGAGACAGGTTTTTCCGCTTCCGGCTTACCCACTTCCTCCTCAAGAGCCTGCTCTTCCAGCTCCTGCTGTTCTCTGGCATAGTCCGTAATAGACTGCTGGAGGTCGTTGTCCGCCTTGTCCCGGCTGTTATTGCGGCTGCTGACCACTATGGTAAGCAGAACAAGAATACAGATCAAAAGAACTGCAATTACCCCCAGAAGCACCTTTGTCGTCACGGTCTTCTGCAGAAGGTTTTCCGTCTCCTCCTCCTGCTCTTCCCATTTTTTGTCATTGTCCGAATCAGTCAATTTCATAAATTCCCATACCTTTCTATTTTTGGCGGTCTGCTTTGGTATCCTTTCTTTTATCATAAAGGATACTTTTAAAGATTCCAATAATACACATATAACGATGCCTACAAAGATAAATTTTTAGATCTCGTGG
>CAMWPB010000051.1 GCA_947176065.1 uncultured Lachnospiraceae bacterium
TACGCGCACTCGGGACTTTCACCCGTTAGAGAACGCCCATGCTGGGCAAACAAAAGGATGACGCTGCCGCGCAGCGCCATTTTTTCCGCAAAATAACCGCTCTATCCTTCTTGCCCTTTTGCTATACCCTTCACAAACAGTTCTACACTGTTTCGGATAAACGCCTCCTGCTCCACACTGGAAAGCGCCTGTCCGAAAGATGCCTTCAAAAAAGTGTAGCCGAAGGTGGATGAAAACACGGTCATCGCCAGACTTGCAAAGTCCGTCTCCCCGATCTTCCCAAGCTCCGCCATCTTTTTAAAATAGTCCGTCAGAGCCTCCAGAAACGTCTGGGGAATTTTCATGATCATGGGAGCCGTCTCGGCGTAAAGCTGGGGCGCCCGGAGCCCGATGGACAAATTCACAAAATCGGGAGTGATTCTCTCCATGTAGGCATTCATAAACATTTCCAGATCAGGCTGCAGCTCCCACTTCAAATTCTGAAAAGCCTCCGCGTTCACATTGGCCCGCCATTTTTCCTGCGCAAGCCCGTGCATGACTATATCCTTTTTGTTCCCGAATTTGCGGAACAGTGTGCATTCATTAACCCCGGCAAAACGCGCGATGTCCTTTGTCGTGGTCGCAACATAGCCCTTGTCCCGGACTAAAGACATCGTCGCGTCAATAATTTTCTGGCTGGTTTCGTCCATAATTCTCCTCTGCTGCTACGGGTCCGTCATTTTATGCAAGTACTTGCTCTCGTCATACACAGTTTCTCCGAAACTGTCAATGGAAAAAGCAAAACCGGCGGACGCCCATAACCTGTGGACGTTTCTCCGTGCGCTCCTCCTCAAATATATTTCCCCAGCCCTGCCACAGCACAAGGATCGCCAGAATCCCGGAGAGCATATCCGAAACCGGCCCCGCCCAGAGCAGTCCGTCAATCCCCCATAGCGCGCTTAAAATAAGCATGGCCGGAATCAGAAAGATGATCTGTCTGGAGAGAGAAATCGCCATGGACGGCGCCGGCCTGCCAATCGCCTGATAAAAGATGCCGATCACCATACCGGAAGGAATCATGAAACAGGCCATCAAATAAATGCGGAAACACTTTACTGCAAATTCCATATACAGCTCCGACTCCTGCCCGAAAATACTGATGATGGCTTCCGGGAATACCTGAAATACCACCAGCGCCGCCAGCATGATCGCCGTACAGATCCCAAACGAAATCCGAAAGGTCTGTTTGACCCGGTCATACTGCCTGCTGCCGTAATTGTAACCCAGAATCGGCTGGACGCCGGATGCGATACCCATGGCGATGCTCGTGATCAGCTGGCTGGTCTTCATGGTAATGCCCAGCGCCGCCATGGGAATATCCGCCCCATAAACGGACCTTGCACCGTATTTCACCAGAAGATTATTCTGGATGGCGATAACCACGGTTGCCGCGATCTGGGTAAAGAAAGAGGACATGCCAAGCGAAACAATCCTCCCCGCCGTGTGCAGCTGCGGTATCAGATGTCTCTTTTCCAACCGCACCGTCTGAAAACGGCACAGACAAACAATATAAAATACGGCGTTAAAAAGCTGACCAAGGATTGTGGCCCAGGCGGCGCCCTGCACGCCCCATCCACAGACGAAAATAAAAATGGGGTCAAGGATCATATTGGTGATACAGCCGATCAGCATTCCTACCATGCTGGCTTTGGGGCGTCCGTCCGCGCGGATCACACTGCCTGCCCCCACACCGATCACAAAGACCGGGAAACCGAGCACAATGATTCTGCCGTAATCCACAGCGTATCCCATCACTTCGCCTCTGGCTCCGAACAGGTAGCATAGCGGCTGTAATAAAAGTTCAAACAAAATCAGAAATACCACTCCGCTTCCCACAAGCAGCGTAGTCATATTTCCCACACCCCTGGCGGCTTTTTCCGGCTCCCCCTTGCCGAGCTGTAAGCTCATATAGGCCGATGCGCCGTTGCCAAACATCATTGCCACCGCCATCATGATCAATGTCATGGGCATGATGACATTCGTCGCCGCATTGCCCAGATAACCGACCCCCTGTCCGATAAAAACCTGATCAACCATATTGTATAGCGAATTGACTACCAGCGAGATCACGCTTGGTATGGCAAAGCGGGCCACCAGCCTGCCCGTCTTCTCTGTTCCAAGTGGATTTACCTGTGTTGAATTTGTATTCATAATCTGCCTCCTCCCTGTTTTGCGTTCAGATCAACTATTATTTTATATACGTTTGGGTTGTCTGTGAATTTAGAAAATGTTATTATTAATAAGACACTCTTATTAATAAATGCAGTTTAGTATGAAAAGGATGAGAGGAGAAATGATATGACTACCATGCAGATAGACTGTTTTCTGGTCGTGGCTGAGACGCTGAACTTCGCCGCCGCGGCAGAACACCTCCACGTGACACAGCCCGCCGTCACACAGCAGATCCACGCTTTGGAAAAAGAACTGAACGTGAAACTTTTCAAACGCACCACAAGAACGGTGAAGCTTACCCCGGAAGGCTTTGTCTTCCTAAACGACGCCAAGTCCATCCACCATATCATGATCCATGCCAAAAAGCGTTTTGAGGAGCCCGCCGGTCCTGAGCCCGTCCTGTTTACCATCGGATGCCACTGCCAGAGTGAGCTGACTTTACTGCCGGATATTCTGCGGGAAATGCGGTTCCACTATCCCGCCCTGCACCCGATTTTTAAAATCGTGCCCTTTCCGCATCTGCACCAGCTCCTGAAAGAGGATTCTGTGGATGTGGTTCTGGATTTCCGGGAACAGACAGAACGGAAAACGCGGGAAACCTATCGGGAACTGCTAAAGGTAAAACCCGTATGCGTTCTGCCCCGAAGCTCGCCCCTGTCACAAAATGCCGGACTTACCATAGACGATCTGAAAAAAGAAAAAGCCATTCTTTTCAATCCACAGATTGCGCCCGGCTGTTTCAACGCCATCCAGCGCACCATCATGGATCAGAAAGCAATGGCTGATATTTATATGCAGGACTCCCCGGAAGCCGGTATCGCGCTTGCAAAAGCGGGATTCGGCATCGCGGTGCTTCCGGATTTAAGTCTGCCGAAAGACCCTGATCTGGCATACCTTCCCTTTGAAGGCTTTGATCCGATCTCCTACGGCGCCCATTATAACAGCGCCGCCGGAAACCCGGTCTTAAAACTGTTTCTGCGGCTCTGCCGCGAACACTTTACCCTTGAACAGGCTTAACGGCTGAGAAACTGAAATCCCATAACTGCAGCACCCAGTACCACCAGCACAATCCCCGTGGCACGGTTCAGCGTTTTCGGCTCGGCTTTATTTGCAAATACCGCCGCTATCCTTGCCCAGATAAAGGTAAAGACCACACACAGCACCCACACCGGCCAGTTCGGCATCCCGCCTATGGTAAAGTGGGAAACTGCCCCCGTAAAGGCAGTAAAAGCCATGATAAATACGCTGGTGCCGACCGCAGTCTTCAGCTCATAATGAAGGATCGACGTCAAAATCAAAAGCATCATCATCCCGCCGCCCGCGCCGATAAACCCGCAGATAAATCCGATCATGACACCGGCTGTGAGAGACTGCACCGCCCGTTTCTTCGCGGTCACTTCGCCCATCGCCTCCTTCGTGGTCATAACGGGCTTTACGATAAACTTAATGCCCAGCAGAAACGTCATAAACACAGAGAATCCGCCCATCGTCGCCGAAGGAACCAGACTTGCCACATAACTGCCCACCACCGTAAAGGCCAGCACACTCCCCATCATAATCAGGCCGTTCCTGATATCCAGATTCTTATTTTTCCCATAAGTGTAGGCCGACACGGCACTGGCAAGCACATCCGAGGACAGGGCGATCCCCACCGCCATATAGGGATCCATATCAAGAAAGGTGATCAGCATGGGACTGATCACAGCCGCTGCACTCATTCCCGCAAAACCGGTTCCCAGACCGGCCCCCATTCCTGCAAAAAATGTCACCACTATCATCCATAACCAGTTCATCCTAATCCCGTCCCTTCTGCATTTCTTTCAAGTTATCTTCCATCATACCCAGCACCCGAAAAAAATCATCTTTCAACTGCCCGTCCACATCTTTAAACAGCTCTTGCGTAAAACGGTTCTGGAGCTGCCTGCCCCGCTCCACAACCGGCCCCGCTTTTTCCGTGCACACAAGCCGTATCTTTCTCCTGTCGCCGGGACTTTTCTCCCTTCTCAGATACCCTTCCCTCACAAGACACTCCACGTTGACGGAAACCAGATTCGCCTTGATAAATCTGGTCTCAACAATATCCCGGGCCGTGTCAAATTCAGGATTATTGGCCAAAAACAGCAGGATATCAAAGGCTGTCTGCGGCAGGCCGATTTCCTGACACAGGGGCCTGCATTTTTCACTGTATGCCTGCAAAAGATTGCGCGCCATCCTTATGCTCTTTTTCATATGCTTCCTCTCCCAATTAATACAAAATTGAATATTTCATTTTTGAAATATTTTAGTACAAAAAAAGTCACCTGTCAATATGCAGGTGACTCACATCCCATTTATGAACAGCGTTTTCTGACGCCCGGCCCCGTATACCGGGAGGGGCTTACGACATCGCAAACAGGATTCTCCTCAAATCCTCCGCCTGATGCGACTGCCCGTCTGCCGCAAAAACATCAATCCTGTCCACATCGCTGCTCCTGTCCTTAAAGGCCGGGAACAGGAACCCGCACACCGGCCTGTCCGGCTCATAGTCCCCGCTTACCGGGCAGACCGCACAGATCAGAAACTGGTATACCTCTTCCGATTCCCACAGGCTTTCTTTGTCGCTGGCCTTCAGCGGCACGTCATAGCTGCCATGGAAAAAATAAATGGCGTAGCTGCCGTCCGCACGGTATTTTTGACCAAATTCCTCATAAAATACGTCCAGCATCGCATCGTTTTTCAGCCCGCATTCTTTCAGCGCCATAAGAAGCTGCCATACGCTCCCCGGTCTCCTGTCCGTTTCCCCGAAAGCAAACTCCTTTAGCTGCACATTTGTATCCGAAAAAGGAATCGCCTTTGCTATGTCAAGGTTTGCCTGCTGGTCTTTTTGCGACAGTCTCTGAAAATGCTTGTTAAAGGTTCCATCCACAAAACCTTCCTCGTCCAGATATGCCCCCGCAATCCTGTCAAAACAGTTCCGTTTCAAAGTCATGCGTCTGGTCAGCTCCAGCATATCCTCGCGGTTGATTTTTTCCATATGTCCATGCTCCCTGCAAACTCTCATGTATCGTTCCGTTTTTGCCAAGGAAAATTATAACCCATTCCCTCCGAAAGAGCAACCTACATACCGATCGTCTCCACCACCGACATCTCCCGGATCCTTCTTACCGGGCCGGCCATTGCCGCCGCTGCCGAGACCGTCATGACCGCCGCAATGATGAGACATTCCACAACCGGCACACGCCAGGGATCTCCCCATCTCAAAGTAATCGCCTGCCGGTACAGATAATAATGGAGCGGCATACCAAGAAGAAGACCCTCCGCCAGCCCGCCGACAAGATAAGCAAGCGTCTCCGCCGCAATCATGGTCCGTAACTGCCGTATGCTGATACCGATAGCCCTCATGGCGCCGTACTGCCGCATCCGTGCAGATACGCTCATACCGACGCTGTTGATGATATGGAAAGCCGCAATCAGGGCTACCACCGCCAGAAAGCCGTATACAAACAGCGCAAAGGAAAAATAGACGGCCCTCGTTTCCCTGTTGCTTTCCCGGCTGTCAGAGAAACCATATGCCTCCCCCGCCACACTTCGGATTTCTTCCACCACAGCATCCGATTGATCCCGCAGCTGAATATCCAGAATGCTGTTCTCCTCCGCGCCCTCTGCGGAAACGCGCCTGAAAACCCGCCTGATATTTGGATTTTCACTCAGCTTTGCAATAAGGGAATCCGGTATGTCGCCGGCGCCTTCCGGGCCGACTATGGACACGTCCGGCGCATCGGGCCGCAGCGTCACAATCGCATGTTTCATAAAGTCTACCCCGATGCCAAATCCCAAAAACAGAATAATACTGAACGCAAAGGAGGACGTCAGTAAAATCAGATTTTTCCTGCTGCCCGCCGCATGATGCAGCCCAAGCGCCGTCTCCACGTGCATCTGCCTTGTGTGGGCGGCCCTCTTAGCGGCAAACACCGTATCGGCATTGCCGGAAACCGCTGTCAGAGGCGAAACTTCCGATGCTTTGCGGGCCGGTGCCCGGCTTGCAAAAAGCACCGTCACCAGACCGATCAGCGTCCCGAAAACCAGACCGGGCAGACTGACGCCAAATCCCGGCATTTCCCCAAACCAGGTGGGCGTTATCACCTTTAACATTCTGCACAACGCCCACACCGTCACCACACTGGCAAAAAGCCCCGTCGGAATCGCCTTCAGACACCAATAGAGCGCCTCCACCCGCACATAGCGCCGCACTTGCTTTGTCGTTGCGCCCAGACACCGCATCATCCCGAAAAACTCCGTCCGCTGCGCCACGCTGCTGTTCATGCTACCCAGAATCATCATCATCCCTGAAACTGCCACCAGTACCGCCAATAGAAAGGCAATCAGATACAACATCAAAATATTATGGTCGCTGCTCTGCATCAACGTCCCCATCAGCCTCGCGTTTTCACTGACCTGATCCTCCGGTATGTGCAGTTGTCCGCAGATATCTCTGATGGCTTTCTGTATCCTGCAATGCGGTAGAAACTCTACATAACAGACAAAATCTTCCCGAAGCGTCGCCTCTCTGAAACAGGACAGATAAGTATCCGTATTTACAAAAAGACCGAAAGCGTCCGTCTTTAACATCATGGAAGTATCTTCCACAAAACCGCTGATTCTAAAAGACAGAAAACCGCCCGGCGTTGTCATTTCCACCTCGTCCCCTATGCCCAGTCCCAGCCTGTTCCTCATACTTTCCGACACAAGCGCCTCCTCCGTCCCTTTCGGAAAGCGCCCCTCAAGCAGTCCGGCCGCCGGATAAATTTCAAAAAAGGTTTCGTCAAATCCGCACAGGACTGTCTGCACGACTCCCACCTCATAGTCCATATTCAGTTTATAATTTGTCGCCGCATAGCGGGTGACCGTCTTCACTTCCGGCCTTGCGGAAAGGAACGCCATCTGTTCCTCATCCAGTTCCCTAAACGCCACATGCCATGCGCCGTCAATCATAATAGCCAGATTTTTCTGGCTCTGCAGAAACATATCCGCCATACCAAAAATCGCGGAGATCAAAAAGACGGAAATCACAATACACCATCTTGTCATACGGGTCTGTCTGCGGTGGACTTTCGCCGAAACGGGAATCAGATCAAGATAATTTTTCATTGCCGTTCCCTCCTAAATCAGTCAAAATGCCATCCGTCACCTGCATGACACGGTCTACCGACGTTATCAGATTCGGATTGTGCGTGATCATTAAAATCGTCTGCTGGTATTGTCTGGACGCCTTTGTCAGAAGCTCCATCACTTCTCTGCTGTTCTTTCTGTCCAAATTGCCCGTGGGCTCGTCCGCCAGAATCAGTTTCGGTCTGGTAATAAGCGCCCGGCCAATCGCCACTCTCTGCTGCTGCCCGCCGGAAAGCTGTCCCGGCAGATGCCCGCGCCTCTCCTGCAGTCCCAGCACTTCCAGAATTTCATCCACCCGGCCGGAATCAGGTTTCTTATAATCCAATAAAAGCGGGAAAATAATATTCTGCTCCACATTCAGTTCCGGGATCAGATGAAAAGATTGAAAAATGAAACCGATATTACGGCGTCTGAAAATCGTGCGCTCCTCCTCTCCCATGGCAAACAGATTCTGTCCGTCCAGAAAAATCCTGCCGGCGTTTGGCTCATCCAAGGCGCCGATACAGTTTAAAAGGGTGCTTTTGCCGGAACCTGACTCTCCGACTACCGCCGCAAACTCTCCCTTTTGAAGTGTAAAAGAGACATGCTTTAAGGCTTCCACTTTCGCTTCGCCTTTCCCGTAAGTCTTACACAAATCTTGTACTTCCATGATTTCCATTGTATTGCCAATCCTCCTTTTCAAAACAGCCTGCCACTGTAAAGCGTATCGGAAATCCCCAATTTCCGACAGCGTTCCAAGCTCTTATGGCAAGGATAGCAGGAGCAGCTTACAATCCCATGAATGCAACCTTACGAATTTGTAAGAAATCGAGCGTCGGTGCGCTCGATTCAGAGAATGCTTCGCATTCTCCCTCAATATTTCACGTTATCGTTCATGAAAAAACGAAATCGTAAAGACAGATCCCTGCCCCGGCGTACTGCTCACCGAAAGCATATCTCCCTGTCCTTCCACAATGGATTTGGCGAGGGAAAGTCCCAGACCGATTCCCTGCCTGCCGCTATCCCTTTTGCCGCGGTAAAACCGTTTGAACACATGCGGCATGTCCTCCGCGGCAATACCGCATCCGTTGTCTGCCACCGACAGCAGGGATATGGCCGGGGCATGTTCCCAGGAAACCGTGACCGTACCGCCCTCCCCGGTATGATCCAGCGCGTTCTTGATCAGATTGGCTACTGCCTCCCTTGTCCATTCTCTGTCACAGAAAAGCATCTGCGCCGGATCGCCCTCCATCACCAGCCTTTTCCCCTCCTGCTGTGCCCTTACCGCCAGATCCGCCGCCGCACTTTCGGCCAGCCCGACTGCCGACTGCCATTCTTTCTCAAAGACAATACTCCCCGCATCAATGCGGCTGACCTTAAGCAAAGTCTGCACCAGCCGCTCGATCCGTTCCAGAGACTGCATGGTTTTATGCGAAAACCGCTCCACCGTCTCCGCATGGTCCGGCTCCTGCGCTATGATCTCCGTGTACATATGCAGAGCCGCCAGCGGCGTTTTTAACTGATGGGAAATATCAGAAATCGTCTCCTTCAAAAAAACTTTCCTATGCTGCTCCTTCTCGTTCTGCGCCCGCAGCGCCGCCGCCAGCTCCTCCACCGCCGAAAACAGCCGGTAAATGCTCCCCTCTTCATTCCGTGGCAGATGTCTCTCGAAATTCCCGTCGGAAAATTGGATGATAATGCCCTCGGCCTGCCGATACAGCTTTTCCCGACTCCACAGAAACCGAACGGTCAAGCCAGCCAGAAGGAGGACTGATACGCCTGCCATACCAACCGCGATCCCGCCAAACAGCCGCACAGACCTGTCAATGGACGGAAACAGCCGGAAGGAAACAGCCTGCGTATGTCCAAGCTGCCGCAGCAGTTCCTCCCCTTCCCCGGAAGGCTCTGCGCTCCTGACTGCCCGGGCAATCGCGGCACGGGAAACGCCCTGTTCCATCAGGGAAGAAACCATCGTCCGCTCCCTCTCAAAGAGAAGATGCTGCGCCTCTTTTCCGTGAAACCAGGAAAGCACGCATGCCAGTATCAAAAAGAAACCGGCCAGCCCGATCAGAAATGTAAAATAATACCGCGTGTTTTTATCCTGTAAAATGCCCATACCAGCCCTCCATGCCGCCGTGCCCTTTCAAATTCTTTTCATGCCCGCCAGGAATACCCAAAGCCCCGCACTGTCAGCAGATGTTTGGGATGGGACGGGTCTTCCTCTATCTTCTCACGCAGTCTGTGGATATAGACGGACAACGTGTTGTCATCCACAAAATTGCCGTTGCTGTCCCACAGCGCATCCAGTATCGTATTTCTCAAAACAGTCTGCCCCGCATTCCGGACCAGCAGACAGAGCAGACGGTATTCCGCACTGGTCAGCCCAAGGGGCTGATTGTTTAAAAATGCGCCTCCTCCGAGCAGGTCGATGGATACCGGCCCCGATAAAAGGCGGCTCTCCCCGCCCGCATCGCCAATCCCGCTTCGCCGCAGGTGCGCACGGATTCTGGAACACAGTTCCCCCAGCTTAAACGGCTTCGTGATATAATCATCCGCCCCGCTGTCCAGTCCCCGGATCACACTGACCTCCTCATCCATCGCTGTCAGAAATATAATGGGCACCGAATCGCCCCGTTCCCGCACGAAACGGCACACATCCACACCGTTTCCGTCGGGCAGAGTGATGTCCAGTAACAAAAGGCTGTAGACATGCTTTTCCAGACAGGCATACGCCGTTCTGACCGTCTGCGCCACGTCTACGGTATACCCCTCTCTGCCCAGAGAATAAGTCAGCCCGTCGATCAGATCCGCGTCGTCCTCCAATAAAAGAATGGTATGTTCCACTGTCGTTCTCTCCTCCGTTTGATTCGTCTATCCCCTATTTTACAAAAAAACCGTTCCCCGTCAACCGGCATTTCCGCCTTTTCTCCTAACAGGGCCATATACAAAGGAGAGCCTTCCCCGGCTTTCTGCCGGCAAACGCTCTCCCGCCCCAGACGCAGTCTTAGATCTACTTGTCCGTGAAAGTGGAATTCTGCTTTCTGTATGTGTCCGTATCTTTCTGACTCAGCTCCCGCTCCACCTGCGCCAGCTTGTTCTCCAGCTCCTTCGTTTTCTTTTCATCCCCGGAAGCTGCTTTAAGCTGCTGCTCCAGCTTTTTCTTTTTCTCTTTCAGCTCCCGGATTTCCCTGTCAACCTTATCCGTATTCCCGACGCACTTCTCCTCGTCGTTTTCCGAATCATCCGATTTTACCTCAGGCATTTTTGAATTACCACTTTTTTTAGAACGGTTTGCCGTTTCCTCTTCCTTGCCGGCCCTTTTCGGGTCGTTAAAATAAATCTTCCGGTTGCCGTTCTCATCCTGCCCCACATGGTACAGACCGTTTGGCTTCTCACCCGCCTTTTCACTGCTGATGTACTCGTCATGCTGTACCGGTTTCCGGTTCGATGCCTGTTCCTCATTCTGCACGTTCCCGGCTTTCTTTACCTCCTCCCGCTCCTCCTGCAGCCGATCCGTATAATCGGTTTTGTAGGTACTGCCGTTTACTTTGATTTCCATTGCCATATGATTTTCCTCCTTTTCCCCACAGAACATCTGCGGAATCTTAAATCTCACGCTATCTTTTTCGACATGCAAAAGGAGGATTTAACCGATTTGACGTGGGATGCTTTCTGAGTGCCGTGGAATGACGAGCAGTACGCTGAGAAGAAAGGAGCCACCCTGCGTTTTTATACTCATGGCTCCCTGATATTTTTCCGCTACAGCCTTGATATTTGACAGACCAGTCCCCCTGCCTGACGGCCCTTTTTTCCGAAAACTGTTCTCGACTTCCAGCAACACAAAATCTCCCTGGATCCGTCCTGTCAGGCGTATATATTTTCCAGCACCGTCATCCGCATCCCGGCAGGCCCGGATTGCATTGTCCAGTGCATTTGACAGAATAATACAGAAATCAATATCGCGGATCGGGCAGGGATAGGGTAAAAGAAGGGAACAGTCGACATCAATTCCCATGCTTTCTGCAATCCCCAATTTATTGCCAACCAGAATATCCGCCACCGGGTTGCCAGTGCTGCAAGGAAAGGAAAGCCCTTCTGACAGATCCGCCATATCGCCGATATACGCAAGCGCCTCATCTGATTTTCCGTTCCGCAAAAGATCTTTCACTACCGTGATATGATTCCTTATGTCGTGCCGGAAGGATTTTGTCTTTTCATAGCGGGCCCGCGCCTCCTCTACGTACTGGTTCAGGGAACTCTCCTCCTGTTCCAACAATGACAGCTCCGTATTTAATTGAAAATTCTGGAGCAGTTTTTTGTACGCAAACATCAGGCAGAACAGACTTGCCATGCCAAAAAGCTGTATCGCAAGCATATGATAATGATTGACCGATATACCGCTGCCACCGGCATTTTTGAGCACGATATTTCCATAAAGGATAGAGCTGATATATTCATCCATGAAGAATATCATCAGGATCGGAATCAAAACGATAAAGAGATACTGCTTCTCTACTGTCTCATAATATAAAAAATAACGGTACGCCGCACGGTAGCAAAAGATAGCCAGCGTCAGCGCCACAATTCCCAGCAGTACAGACATCACGGCTGCCGCATTCTGATGCAAAAAAGCCCCCCTTGAATACAGTATGCCTGACAGGGAATTGACCATGCCAAAACTGAGCTGCATAATCTCCACTGTCAGCGCCGCATATAAGAAAACGGATTTCCAGTCGGCACGGCATATAAAGATGCCAATTACTACAAGAAACAGTGTATATATCAGATATTCGGCAATGCCTCCCGCAGGCGCTGCCTTCATTGTGGCATATCCAGACACCGCAAACAGCAGATAATAAGAAAGCCTTCCCCTTTTTTGCAAAAATTTAATAAAAAAGGTAAATCCAATCAGCATCTGGATACTGCCTATGATATATCCGTTAATAAAATCAACATAATTCTCCATCTCACAGTCTCCACTCCTTCATATACTGCAAAATTACCTCGGAAAACACTTTGCTCCGCAGTCGTGAAATGGGGATTTCCTTTCCGTTCTCCATATATGCCACGCCGTTTTTGTAGCTTTTCAGGTACTGCAGATTAATCAGATAACTTCTGTGGCACCGAAAAAAACGGCTGTCCAGTCTGGCTTCCAGATTTTCAATCCTGTCATAAAAATCCACTATCTCCGACGAAACCAAATGCAGATATACCTTTCTGTCAATGATCTCGCAAAAAACAATATCATCGAAAGAAATAATACTTCTCTCATACCCCTTCTGTACAAGCAGCTTTTCCTCGCTGACATTTTTCATGGACACAAACAGCCGCTCCATCGTCTTTTGAAGCTTCTCTTCTTCGATCGGTTTCACCAGATAATCGTACGCCTGCACTTCAAAGGACTGGAACACCAGCTCTTTTAAAACCGTTATAAAGATGAGAAAACCTTTAAAATTCCGGCTTCGCAGTTTCCTCGCGGCTTCCATGCCGTCCATCCCTTTCATCTGGATGTCAAGAAAAAGAATGTCTATGTTTTTTTCATATTTGAGTAATTCTTCTCCGCCGGAAAAACAGACAACCGACGCCTCCATATTTTTTTCACGAAAAAAGCCATACACCTGTTTCCTGATTTGCTCCGCTGTATATTTCTCATCGTCACAGACCGCAATCGTAATCACCAGACCGCCTCCTTTAAGGATGGTATTATATCACGTTCTTTTGGGGGAGACAATATAAGTGCCGCGATATGCGGCGGAGGTGTTGTAGAATGCAAAAACTGGCTGAAAGGGGCAATTCACGGGGGCAATTCACGTTAATATATCTCTCTCCGATGCTGCAAATGGATCCCGATATGTCCTATCCCTAAAATAACGCTTGCCGCCAGCATCCATATGACTTTTCCGTAGATACCAAGCAGAAAAAATGCCATGACAGGCAATGTGGCTCCGGCCACAGGAATACCAAAGAAACTACTGTAAAAATCGCTTAATCTGCGCTCACTCTTAAAGTACCGCGCCCACCAGATTTCATACATAATCATCAGGGCGAATGCCGCCACAAGCCACCATGACCATTTCGACCATTCCCGCAAATTAAAATCGGAAAAAATTAGGGCACAGCAGGTCGTCAACACCTCTCCTGCCCGTTCCAAAAGCGCGAGGAATCTGTTCTCCTTTTCCGCGCTGTAGCCCTGCGGTTTCCTTTTCGTCCAGATCAGATTTGGAACAATCAACATCAGCAGAAAAAACAGACCTACATATGAAAAACCCGGATGTCCAAGCATAGCGCTTACCCGCCTCCTTTTAAAAAAAATTTAACTTGTGACACAAAAAATCCCATATACAAGCAATTTCACCTGTATATGGGATTCTGATTTTTAATACATATACATTAAACAACACCCTGCGCTTTCATGGCCTCAGCAACCTTCAAAAAGCCCGCGATATTCGCGCCTGCCACGTAATCGCCTTCCTTGCCGTACTTCTTGGACGCCTCATCCAGACTGTGGAAGATATTTACCATAATACTCTGCAGCTTGGAATCTACCTCCTCGAATGTCCAGGAAAGTCTCTCGGAGTTCTGACTCATTTCCAATGCAGAGGTTGCCACACCGCCTGCGTTTGATGCCTTACCGGGACAGAACAGAACGCCGTTCTTCTGCAGATACTCTGTCGCTTCCATGGTCGTAGGCATGTTTGCGCCCTCTGCCACTGCAAAGCACCCGTTTGCCACAAGCATTTTCGCATCCTCTAAATCCAGCTCGTTCTGGGTTGCGCAGGGAAGAGCGATATCGCACTTCACGCTCCATACGCCGTGCTCGCCGTTCTTCTTCTCATGGTACTCCGCGTTCGGACGCTTTGCCGCATACTCCGTCAGACGGGCACGCTTCACTTCTTTCACTTCCTGCAGCGTCGCAACGTCAATACCGTCGGGATCATAAATCCAGCCCGTGGAATCGGAACAGGTCACAGGCTTGCCGCCAAGCTGAATTGCCTTCTGGATCGCATAAATCGCAACATTCCCTGCGCCGGATACCGCAATCGTCTTGTCCTTCATATCCTTGCCGTTACATTTCAGCATTTCCTCTGTCAGATAAAGCAGGCCGTAGCCGGTTGCCTCGGTTCTTGCAAGGGAACCGCCGTAAGTAAGACCCTTACCGGTCAGCACACCCTCATACAGATTACGGATTCTTTTATACTGGCCGAACATAAAGCCGATCTCACGGCCGCCGACACCGATATCTCCGGCAGGTACGTCGGTATCCGCGCCGATATGTCTGCAAAGTTCTGTCATAAAGCTCTGGCAGAATGCCATCACTTCTCTATCGGATTTTCCCTTAGGATCAAAATCGGAACCGCCTTTGCCGCCGCCGATAGGCAGACCTGTCAGGGAATTTTTGAAAATCTGCTCAAAGCCCAGAAATTTGATGATACCCAGGTTTACGGAAGGATGGAATCTCAAACCTCCCTTATAAGGGCCGATCGCACTGTTGAACTGCACGCGGAACCCGTTATTCACCTGCACCTGTCCCTTGTCATCCACCCAGGGAACACGGAACTGCACGATTCTCTCCGGCACTGTCAGACGCTCCAAAAGCGCATCCTTTCTGTAAGCATCCTCGTCCGCCTCGATCACCACACGCAGAGACTCCAGTACCTCTTTTACTGCCTGATGAAACTCGGGCTGAGCGGGATTCTTCGCTACAACTAACTCGTAAACCTCATCAACATATGACATTGTGTTATGTCCTCCTTCTTGCTTGTATACATTACCACGTACAATTATAGTATGTCGTTTGGAAATCCACAAGACAATTTAGCGAATTAAAGTGTAAAAATTTCCTCCGTATTTTTTAGATAAATTGTACAATAATACCAAAATACTTGTATACAAACTTTTCCCTCGAAGAATTACTGAAACCGATATAACTATTTATATCCTTTCTTTATTCCGTTTACCCTTGTATCCTTCTAATACAATATTCCTTCATAAATCCAATAATCTTTGCGTCATTTCCTGTTTCATAGAAATTAATCAAAATACCCTTAAACTCTTCCAATTTTTCAATAGGTATCTGAAAAATTCCTATATCATTTTCAATCAAAACTTTGTTTGCCATTAACTGTGCTACTCGTTTGTTTCCATCAATAAACATCTGAGTTCGTGCAATATAACAGAAATATTTCAATGCTCTTAATTCTATATTTTCTATCTGTTCAATTTCTTTAATTGAATCTATAATGATACCAGTGTGCGGCATTTCAGGTTCCCAAGAGGTTCCTCCGATCTGCACTGGAATTGTCCTTATCTCTCCAGCGTAACTAAACAGCAATTCTCCAACAATCTTGTCAAACTCCCTCAGCAACATTATACAATTACTATACTCAAGATTATCTAAAAGGAACTGCCATGCACGCTTCATATTGATAACAAATAAAACTTCTTCTGTTTTAGTAGTTGTAGGAGCATTTGCAAGAATCGCTTCTGTTTTTGGAAACGTGGTTCCTAAACCCTCAAGATTGGCACTTTTCCATATACTGTCTACTAACATCCTTTTTGCCATTTCTATAGCTGTATCTTTCATTATCATAATCTCCAATTTATTTATGCTGCTTTTCCTCTATTTTTCTGTCTATATTTCCGCTCTGTCTCAATAATCCTATTAATTCCAGCTCAAGCATAACACAAGCTGCTTTGCCTTTTATTATAACAGTTACCATAATCCTCCCGCAACATTCAAATCTGTGATCAATGCTATTGCAATATTTAAATAGAAAATAGGGGCAATGGTTAAATACCATTATTGCCCCTATTTTTTACGTTTGTATTAGTAATCATGCATATCAAATTCTATTGTCTCACCCTCCTGAATATCTTCAGTAAACCACCTCCGGGCAATATCAATAATTGTGCCGTTATCAAGCCGGCAGTTTACTATTTCATTTTCGATTCGTAATATTGTGAGTTTCATATATAACTCCATTTATATAATTTAGAAGCTTTAGTTATGATAGCAAACTTAATATAGTATTTAGTAGTTCATAATTTTCCAGTATTTTAGCCTTCTCACAGATATTCCTTCAACCGTTCAATACTCTTTTCCTCGAAATCCATCAGCTCCTTCGCCAGTTCCACAGTCGCATCCGTGGCAAGGCCGTTATGTTTTAAGCTCTTCCACATACTGGTGATCCCCCTGTTGCTCCCCTGAATCATCATTTCCGCCAGATGCTCCGTACTGATATTGAAGGCTGTATTTGCATGTATGCTCCCCTTGAGCATCATTTCCCCGATCTGACTGCCGCGATACCCCTCCCCGTCCTGCTGCAGAATCTGATCCAGCGCCCGGTTATGAATATCCGCATAGTGCAGGGACTGTCTGGACAATGTTATGGAGAAATCATCATTGCCGATTTTGTCCAGAATCGTATCGATGGCCGTCATTCCCATCTGCGTGTTTTTCTGTATTTCCTTCAAAACCATCTCGTCGTCATGTTTCATGGATACACTCCTTCCTTCTCTGCTTATTTGCGCAAAAAAACAGATGAGAGCAATACACCCTCATCTGTCCAGTCTATCCATTTTATTCGGTTTTAATCTGATTTTACTCCACAAAATCAGACTTCACATAAGCGGTTTCGCCGTTGTACTTAATCTTCGTCCAGCCGTCGGCCTGTTTCATAATCACTTCAAAGGTTTCACCCATATAGGCGGTCGCTATCTTCTCTGAATTCTCGCTTGCGCCTTTTCGGATTCTGACAGTTTCCTTAACTCTCACCGTACCGTTTGTAGTCGTAGAGTTCTCGCTGTTATCCGCCTGCTGCTCCTGCGTGTCCTCCTCTTCCTCGTCTTCTGGCTGCTCCACTTCGGATGCTACCAGTGTCTCGGAAGGCTCCAGATAATCGCTCTTGATAAAAGCTTCGCTGCCCTCGTACTTAATCTTACTCCAGCCGTTGCCCTTTTCTTCCAGAAGTTCGAACTCATCTCCCACAGACGCCTTACCCAGCTTATCCGCCGTCTCACTGTCGGAAGTTCTTATATTAACCACATCTGTCGTTTTTACCTTGGTAACAACCTCTACAGGCGCTTCTTCCCCGGTGTCCTCAGGTGTTTCTTCCTCTGTCTCCTCCGGCTCCCCGCTCTGCTCTGCACGTGCCAGCGCTTCGCCTACGTTCTTCTCGATCTCCTGCCGCAGCTCTAAGAGAAAATCAGCCAGCAGCGGATCGTCTACCACCATTTTGTTATAAGCCTCAGCCGCCTTATTATTCAGGTCAATCACATCAGCCTGCAGCTGGATTTCCCGCATGTAATGCAGCTCGTTATCGCTTTCCTCGCCGTCCTCATTGATGTAAAGCTCGCCGTCCTCATTGGTACACACGTAATATGTCCGCATACCGGGAATGGGTTTATCATAATCATGGAACTTGAGCTCAGCGTATACATAGGCTATATAAGTGCCTTCCTTCGGCCCTGTCTTGGTGTAAATCTCCAGAGGCGGATAGGAATCGATATATTTACTTGTTTCCGCCGCTCTCAGGATTTCCGTCGCATCCATATAATAGACCAGCTTCTCCATGGTGGCCGTATCGCCTTCCACCATCGCCTTATAGTAGACGTCAAACAGTTCATTGATCCCCGGAACGGCATCTTTCTCTAACGGCACTTCCGGCACGTTAAGCAGTGCCTCGTCTTCACCTGTATTTTCCTCCGGCGCAACCACCGTTTCCTCCTGTTCCACCTTTCGCTTATTCGCCTGAATCGCTATCACAATCGTCAACGCGACGCAGACCACTAAGATGACCGGAAGAACAATTTTGGAGTATCGTACCAGCCAGTTCTTGAACGAATCGAACTTCGCCTTCAGACCCTCCCCTATTGTATTATTTGTCATATTCATGCACTCCTTCATCCGCCGACCCGGAACCGTAGTCCCCCTCGTCAACCCGGAACGGAACTGGCACTCTGTGTAATGTGGCTTTGCAGAATCCTGCTGCTGCCTTCCATCTCAGAATTTCCGGGACAATATCTGCATATCATCCCGGAAACCATGATCATGCACCCGACAGGACTCGAACCTGCATCAAAGGCGTCGGAGGCCTACGTTTTATCCATTAGACTACGGGTGCCCGCCTTGATGAAACATAATTTGCGCAATCAATAAAATTGTTACAAATTTGTTACATCTTTTGTATCATACAGCATGCGGGCACACTTGTCAAGTAATCATGTCTAAGAAATAATTTCCTCGATTTCCGAATTTTTTCGGCAGTAGCGGTAAAGCCCGTAAGAAAGCACCTCCTCCGGTTCCACCTGTGTCCGGTTGACTTCCCCCACCATCTGTCTGTAAAAGGCATATTCCCTGACGTGATCATCAGGTATCAGCAGCACTTCATGGACAGAACTTGGCAGAATCAGAAGATCACAGCCAAACCGCTCCGCCAGCCGTCCGATCTTCTCGGAATACAGCATGGCCGAAGCGCCGAAACGCTTTTCCTGATTTGTGAGCACATACATCGGCGCCGCGTCACTCTTCCGCACGGCAACACCCGTCATCTCCGAAATCAGTTCCCGCATGGAAACCAGAAGTTCCGGCATACTCCTCTTCGTATTGTGTCCGGCGGTCCGATAAAGCGATTCCGCATTCTGTTTCCACATCAGCATATGCTGTCTCTTAATCGTAATAGAACCGCCCGCCATCACATCATCCTCCAGCGCATAATAAAACACAATCGCCAGATCATGCCATCTCAGATGGGGCGCATCCCTCAAAAACTTTTTATTCTTCTCAAAACTGACCAGCTTATAAAAGATTCTGTCTCTCACCCTGCTGTAATCACGAAAAAAATCCATGTCCAGATCCAGAGCCATGGACTGTTCTTCGTGACAGTTGATGATCCGTTCCACAAGAACGCCGAGCCGTTCGCCTTCCAGGTGTTCCTGATACAGGCCTTCCAGGTAAATCGTCGGGAAAATGCTGTCCTCCTGCCTTGTTATGGCAATTCCCGTCTGTTCCACGTCGTTGTTTTTGGTCACATGGAGCACCCTGATCTCATAGGCATCCCCCATTCTTTCCTGCAATAAATCCACGATACTGTCTACAAATTTTTGAAATCCCATATTTTCCTCTTTCCCATTCTCTCCGGGCATATTGGATTTCTGACACTGACTATTCATGCATAAGAAAAGACAATACAGACCTGAGTCTATATTGTCTTATGGGCTTTGACGTAATGCGATGCTTTTATACTCTGGACAGATATTCGCCTGATCTGGTATCGATCTTGATCTTCTCACCGTTTTCCACAAACAGAGGCACCATAACCTTCGCGCCGGTTTCCACGATAGCGGGCTTTGTCGCGCCTGTGGCGGTATCTCCCTTAAATCCCGGCTCGGTGTCGGTGATTTCCAGCTCTACAAACAGCGGCGGCTCGATTGCGAACACATTGCCGTTATAGGAGCAGATCTTAACCATCTCGTTCTCTTTCACGAATTTCAGCGCATCGCCTACTGCCTCAGCATTCAGCGCGATCTGGTCGTATGTCTCCGTGTCCATGAAATTGAACAGGTCACCGTCAGAATATAAATACTGCATGTCCTTTCTGTCAATGCGTGCCTGAGGGAATTTCTCAGTGGGACGGAAACTCTTCTCCACCACACCGCCGTTGATGATGTTTTTCAGCTTCGTTCTGACAAAAGCTGCGCCTTTGCCCGGTTTTACATGCTGAAACTCAATTATCTGATAAACATTACCCTCCATCTCGACGGTAATGCCGTTCCTGAAATCACCCGCTGATACCATATTTCTATCTCCTCCTAAGCTTTCACAAATATAATTCTTTTCTAGTTTATACTAAAAAAATCTATTTTTCAACCTCTTTTGTAAAAAAGATGGTGCAACCGTTATTTGATATTTAAGATAAAATCAATTGCCTGCAGATAACCGTCAAGGCCCTGTCCGTAAATCTGCCTGTCGCATACAGGCGCCGTCACCGACACTTTACGGAACTCCTCCCTCTTCGTGATATCGGAAATATGGATTTCCACTTTCGGTACGGTTATACTTGCCAGCGCATCCCTGATGGCATAGCTGTAATGGGTAAAGGCTCCCGGATTGATCACGATACCCTCTGTGCCGTCAAAGTAGGCGTCCTGAATCCGATCGATAATCGCTCCTTCATGGTTGCTCTGAAACACCTCAATGGTGCTGTTCGTCTCCTCTCCCTTTTTCGCGATCATATGCAGCAGATCATCATAGTCCTGCGTACCGTACACACTTTTTTCCCGAATCCCCAGAAAATTTAAATTCGGTCCGTTAATTACCAGTATCTTCATCCTTCTCACCTTTACGCCTAAGCGCCCTTCCCTCGTTCAGATATCTTATATTTCCTCTACATTTTTCTCAATCTCGTCCAAAATCTCCGAAAAGCTTTTGCCATCCACAGTGATCACCACATCCGCCGCCGCCATGTAATAAGGATCTCTCTTCGCCAAAAGCGTCTCTATCTCCGACAGTGGATCATCCACCTGCAAAAGCGGTCTCGTGGTGTCATCTTTCAGTCTCTCATAAATCGTCCCGCCTTTCGCCTGCAGATAAAAAACCTGTCCAAGCTCATGTAAAAGCACCCTGTTTTCCTCACGCACAGGCAGTCCGCCGCCCACCGATATGATCTGGTTTCCTGTCATGCCTGTCAGCTTTCGCAGGCAGGCCGTCTCCCGATCCCGGAAATACGCCTCCCCGTCTGTTGCAAAAATATCCGATATGGTTCTCTGCTCCTCTTTCTCAATTTCCTTATCCGTATCTATGATCGTCCTCCGCAGACGGTAGGACAGCCTGAGCCCGACTGTGGACTTGCCGCATCCCATAAACCCGATCAGTATTACATTTCTCATGTTTTCCTCCATGTCAGACCTGTCCGCTGTGATGGTCTGCCCTTTATCCGCCGAAACATAGAACATCAGACAAAATGTTCTTTCAGTTTCCCGTAAACAATGCCCGCGTCCTCCTCGGACACCTTCACCCCGTTCCACAGCTCATAGGCAATGATCCCCTGATAGAGAAGCATCTTCAGGCCGTTATATGCGCGGCCGCCGTTCTCCTTCACCAGCTTCATAAACCGCGTCTCCCACGGACTGTAAATCAGATCAAACCCTGTGTGAACCTTTTCGTAAAATCTCTCATCGTCAATCACCACGTCCTCCACATGGGGCGCAAGCCCCACAGAAGTGCCCTGTATCGCCAGAAACTTCCGGTCAGGCAGGCTGTCAAACTCCGAAAGCGCCATCGGAAAAATCACCTGCCGCCCCACTGTGCGGTTTACCTCCTCCGCCACCTTCTGCGCCTTTTCCAGTGTGCGGTTTAAGAGATACACCCGCTCTGCACCCTTCATGGCACACAGATAGGCCACTGCCCTGGAAGCGCCGCCCGCACCCAGCAGAATTATCTCCTCGTCCGCAATCCGGATATTCTCCACCATCATAGCGCGGTAAAGCCCTTCCATATCCGTATTATAGCCCTTAAATCCGCCCGGCACTGCTGCCAGCGTATTGACAGCGCCGATGGCCGCCGCCAGAGAGTCCACCTCCCACAGGCAGGAAATCACCTCGCTCTTATAAGGCACCGTCACATTAAGACCTAAAAGCCGCAGCGCCGCAGCGCCCTTCACCGCGTCCGCAAGCCGCCCCGTCTCCACGGGAAAGGGCACATACACAAGATTATGCCCAAATCTTTCCGCCAGTGTGTTATGTATCACCGGCGAAAGCGTGTGTTCCACCGGGTTTCCAATCAGTCCACAGGTTCTTGTCCTGCCGTCTATTTCCATCTGTCATTTCCTCCCATGCCTGTCCACCTGTTTTGCTGCGCCACCAAAAGGCCTACCGCCGCCTTTCCAGAGAACGCCTGTAAAAGAACAGCACAATCCACTCCAGCCGTCTCTTCAGCACAATCTGGATTTCCTCCTTCGGATGAATAGGTTTAACCAAATAAGTCAATATTCCTGTCCGCTTCGCTCCCCACACATCCGTAAAAAGCTGGTCTCCCACAAAAAGCGTGGTGGCAGGCTCTGTTTTCATCATCTCCATAGCGCGCAGATAGCCCTTTTTACCCGGTTTCCCCGCCTTATAGATATAGCGCGAATGTACTGCATCGTTAAACATTTTTACCCGTGGTTCCTTGTTGTTGGACAAAAGCACACTCTCAAAACCGATGTCTCTTAACCTTTCAAAAAGCGCAATGCTGCGTGCATCGGCAGGCGCGCCGTGAGGCACCAGCGTATTGTCGATATCAAAAATGACGCCCTGGAAGCCCTCCCTGTATAATCTCTCAAAATTAATCTCATAAGCGGAATCCAGATATACATCCGGATAAAAACATGCAAGTCCTGCCATCACTTTGCTCCTCTTGATTATTTCGCAGTGCCGCCTGAAAACCTTTTGCCTTACTCACTCACGGGCTGTCTACGCTCCGCTTTGGCACTGCTCATTGCTTTCGTGTACATCATACAAAACACCTCGCGATAACGCAAGGTGTTTTTATTCGCCGTCTATTTATCCAGCACGTTTTTCAGTTCTTCCATAAAGGTGTTGATATCCTTAAACTCCCTGTAAACAGAAGCGAATCTGACATAGGCAACGGCCTCTAAATCCTTGAGCTTGTTCATAACCAGCTCTCCGATCACCTGACTGGGGATTTCTTTTTCCTCCCGGTTAAAGATTTCCGTCTCCACCTCGTCCACCAACTGATTGATCTGGTTGGCGCTGATAGGTCTCTTGTGGCAGGCTCTCAGCACACCCGCTTCAATCTTGGCTCTGTCATAAGTTTCTCTGTTATTATCCTTCTTAATGACAATAAGCGGTATCGTCTCCACCTTTTCATATGTGGTAAACCGCTTGTCACACTCGTCACAGACGCGCCGTCTGCGGATCGAACTGTTGTCCTCCGCCGGCCTGCTGTCGATCACTCTCGTATTCTCATGTCCGCAAAATGGGCATTTCATCCCGGATATCCTCCTTATCCACCTGTACTTGAGCCGCTGACAGACCGCCGCACTCAATACGATTATTATAGGATAAAATATTCATTATGTCAACTATCTTATGGTAACCAAATCAGCCAACCAAATTATATCCTACGTTACAGCGTGCTTCAAAACAGTACTGTAACATTTACAGGCAGATATCCACCACAATAATATCCGGTCCGATCTTTTTGATGTCTTTATAACAGATCACATAATCCGGCTCATTTCCGAAAAAGCCGCACCATTTATTGTCTCCCGGAATAATCAGCTTGAAAATCTGTCCCGTACACTCGTCAAACTCAAAATCGCTCACCTTTCCGAGCCGCTCACAGTTTTTCAGGTTGATGACTTCCTTTTTCTTTAATTCCGAAAATAACATAGGAACCTCCCCCGGGCTTTTTATTATCATATGTTTAAGCCCGGAAAAGGTTCCTGTTTTATCATTTCTTCGGCAAAAACTATTGCGGTTCTACATAGTCCGCACTGACATAGCCGAACTCATACCCATATTCATCGGGAAGATAGATTTTATACCAGTGGCCGCCTTCCACGACCTCCGCATATTCATAACTGTCCCCCTTTTTCGCTGTCGTAATGACAGTGGTGCCCTGCGTACTCGGGTTATCCCTGATCCTCACATCAGCGACAGTGACAACCGTTCCTGCGGCAGCGGTTTCAACCAGCTCTTCCTCTCCTGAATCCTCAGGGGGTTCCTCCAGTCTCTGTCCGTCCTCCTGCTCTTCCCCTTCGTCCTCTCCTTCTTCCTCTTCTTTCTCCTGCGCCTCAGCCACCTTATCATAATTCTTAGGCACATACCGTTGATACAGATTAAAACCTAATACCGCCACAATCACCAGCAGAATACAGCCGACGGCAACCGTCATAATGGAAAGAATATCCACGCTCTCCTCGTCTTCATCATCGTCCCACTCTTCTTCCTCCCAATCTCTCCGCCTTCTTGGCCTCTCATCCTGAACCGGCCGTTTTTTTGGCGGCGGCGCAGGATTCGCCTTTTTTCTGGGTGCGTCGGGATTCGGCTTTCTTCTGGGCGCTTCCTCCGAATCCGTCCTTCTCTTAGGCATCTCTTCGGAATCCGCCCTCCTTCTGGGCGCCTCCTCCGAATCCGCCCTTCTCTTAGGCATTTCCTCGGAATCCGCCCTCTTCGCCGGACGTCCCTCTCCCACTTCCGTACCGCAGCTCGGGCAGAAACGGGTGCCTTCCCGAAGCATTTCCCCACATTCAGGACAACGTTTTTTTCTTATAACCTTCGCGCCGCATTCAGGACAAAACTGATCGTCCTCCATCAGAGGCGCGCCGCATTTCTTGCAAACCATAGCTCTCACTCCTCATTTATCTTATGTCTTATCTATGCAGTTCTCTGACAGATATGCTGCAAGCCCTTTAAAAATTGACCCATAGACTATGGTATCAAAAAACTCCCTGTTTGTAAAATCATATCCGCCGTTTTTTCTTAAGATTTTGTGAATAATTTCCCATGAATCGCACATGCTTGTTACATATCCAAAGGAACAAACAAAACTTTCACGAAAGGGTGGTAGCGTCATGGTACAGGGAAAAGTAGAAATCTGCGGCGTCAACACTGCCAAACTGCCGCTTTTAAAAAACGCGGAAAAAGAGGAATTGTTTAAAAGAATCGAAGAAGGCGATCAGGACGCCAGAATGGCATATATCAACGGTAATCTCCGTCTCGTCTTAAGCGTGATCAAGCGTTTTCATTCCAGCAGCGAAAATGTGGACGATTTATTTCAAATCGGCTGTGTCGGTCTGATTAAGGCTATTGACAACTTCGACAGCTCTCTCAACGTAAAATTCAGCACCTATGCCGTACCCATGATCGTGGGCGAGATCAGGCGCTATCTTCGCGATGCCAACTCCATCCGGGTTTCCCGCTCCTTAAAGGACACCGCCTACAAGGCCATCTATGCCAAGGAACATCTGACCCGCACCAACTCCCGTGAACCCACCGTCACGGAGATCGCAACGGAAATCGGCATCCCCAAGGAGGATATCGTCTATGCGCTGGACGCCATCCAAAGTCCCTTAAGCCTCTATGAACCGGTCTATACAGACGGCGGCGACACGCTCTATGTGATGGATCAGATCAGCGACAAGAAAAACGGCGAGGAGGTATGGGTCGAGCATATCTCCCTGACAGAAGCCATGAAAAAACTGACCAAACGGGAGCACGAAATTATCTCCCTGCGCTTCTTCGAAGGCAAAACGCAAATGGAAGTCGCTGAAAAAATCGGCATCTCACAGGCGCAGGTATCAAGGCTTGAGAAAAACGCGCTGAAAACCATGCGCCTGTATCTGACGGCGTGACACACCGGGAGGGGTTATCCCTTCCCGGAGGGGAATAAATACAGCATTTTGTAATATTTCTCTGATCCCTTTATTTCCCTTTCGTCATCTCATGCAATCATACACTATATTTTTCTCCTGACATTCAACACATCCATCAATGCCTCCTGCAATACTCTCGATACATTAATGCCTGCATGTTCGGCTTCGTAATTGAGCCAGCCAGGAAGCGCCACATTTCTCCTGACAGTTTTTGTATCAACTTTTTTCCTGTACTCAGAAAAATCAACATCTACATAAGTCAAAATACCTTTGGCAAAATCGATCACTTCTGCATCCTGTTTCACTTTTTCCATAGCAGATGCCTGATCTGATGGCACAGGCAGTTCTTCTTTATTATCTTCCATTGAAATTCCCGCCAACCCGATCGCATCTCTGGCCATTTCAATAGCATCAGCAAAACTATCTCCTTCCGTATAAATTTCCATATCAGGAACGCACACCAGAAAGGGATGTTCTGATCCGTCATTCGTATTTAATATAAAAGTAGGATAAACTTGTTTCATTAGTGTCTCTCCCCGCAGTAATATTATACACACTTATTACACAACAGTCAACGCGCCTATACTCCACTTATTACACAGTCAAATTCAGATGACACTGCTCAGTCAGGAATCTTTATCCCTTCCCGGCCAAAAACCGCTCAAAATCCGCCCTCATCTGCTGAAAATTCTTTTTCTGGTCCACCAGATACCCCGTATGTTTTCCGGCGTAGACCGCCATCCATTCATCCAGATCCTTATCCTCCTTATAGGAATATACCATCATCGCAAGAAGGGACGGCCTGTTTCCCGCACTGCGTATCTTAGAACCGATTTTCACCGTATCGTCTAACAGCACATCCAGGGACTCCTTATACAAATCCATATCTGCACGGATGTCTTCCCTGTCCATCCCCAGATTTTCTGCAAGAAAAGCCTCAAGACCGTCGGCCTGCTCCTCTTTTTTTCCGCCATGTAAAAACTCCGCCAGCAGTGTCTCCAGCATAGCCAGCTTATCGGTGATCACCTGCCTGTCCTTCGTGCTCAGCTCACGGTCAATCTCGTCAAAGAGAAGCCCTTTCTCATTTTTCCTGACTCCCCTGAGGTTCCGCTGGAACGTCCTTAAAAATTCCACGAATCTGATATCCTCCGTCTGATAACGTGTAAACCGGTCAAAAAACGCGAGGAAAATAAAGGAATCCTTTTTATTGAATATTTCCTTCATATCATCCGTCACGATATGCTCCAATCGGCGCAGAGTATCCGCAAGCCGCTCAAATTCTTCTTCCTTGGCATGTTCATTCAGATATTTACAGGCCGCCTTAGGCTGTGTTTTCCAGTGCTCGAAATGGTTCGTACACATGATCGTCTCCACCACCACCCGTTCCACCGCGCCTTTCGTCCTCTCTTTCTCCGTGTAGCTGCTGCACTCCACAAAAAACCGGCTGTCCACAAGTTTTCGGATACGGCTTGCAAATCTGTCAATATAAGTGAACGCCCTCTGATCCGGGTTCATGGCCACATGGTTGTTGTAACGCTTAATATACTTGGAAATCCGGGAACCGTCACAGCACTCGTGAATAACGGTCTCAATCTGATACTCGTCAAACTTTTCCTGCAGCTCTACCGGCAGTTTCTCAAACGTTTTATTGCGGATATCAAAAACGGCATCCTCATATAAGATATTGCCCTCTTCATCCACATACCTTTTCTTATAGGGAATCAGGGCATTTTCCACAACAGAAGTAATTTTATAATTCATCTCCCTGAATTTCCTTAAAGCAGCCGTCCTGCATCCGCCGTCTACAATATGCAGCTTCGAGTCCTCCTCCTCGCCGAGAATAATGGGCGGAATATAATCGTCCGTCAGCACGGTAACCACCAGTTCGTTGATCTGCTCTTTATTCCAGACAAAATTTCTCTGCACGTCTGCGTTGTTATCAATATCGCCTTTTCTATTCTTTTTCAGATACATTTCCAATGTATAGGTCTGTTTCCGTGGTCTTGCCATTTCAAATCCCCCTTTGTCCCTCTCCTGCACTGACTAAAGTAATGCAGAAATATTTCTATATGAATGAATCGCCGCCCGGCAGTCCGCATACTGCTTTTTACTGATCCGCAATTCCTTCCTGATCTCATCGGAAGAATACCCGTCCGCGCGCATACATAGAACGTCCTTTTGCATTTTCGACAGCCTGCTCAGATACAGCCGTGTTCTCCTGCTGTACCCCTCTTCCCCCTTTTCGAGCACCTCCCTTTCAATCACAAAGTCCCCCGCTATGATATCTCCCAGCGTAATATTTTCCTCCTCGTCAATGCACGTATCTATCGAGACCGCAAGCCTGTCTGCCCGTCGTTTCTCCCTGTTCATCCGCGTCAGTTCCGTTTTTATCCTGTTAAAGAGACAGGCATATAAAAAGGCGTCAAAATTTCTGGTTCCGTCATGCCTTTCTATGACATCTGCAAACACTTCATTGGCCAGCGAATAGAACTCGTCCAGATCCCACTCCGACAATTTCCCGAATTTCAACAATATCCTATCCACCATTCTGTGAAGCTTCCCCGCATTATTTTCATAGTATCCCGCTATCACCTGTTCCATGTGCATTCCCTCTCTGTCAGTTTATCTAATCGGACATATTCTAAGCTGTCCGCTTACTCTTTGTAGTTGATATATCCAAGTATAGAACATATGTTCCTACTTGTCAATGATTTTTCGAACAAACGTTTGTTATTTAATTTCGGCGCTGTCTATTTTTATAAAAAACGTATCGCTTCCTTGCATTGTATTCCTTTTCCCGTCCAAAAAATCGGACTCTGTTTTTTTTAGCCGTTTTTTATCTGCGTGTCAAATTTCAGAAAAATTGAAATCCAAATGTAGAAATACATAGTGTGGGACATACCTCGAAAGATCAAACACGAGAATGCAGGAAATGCACATTCCATGAAACACAAATAGGTAATTGCGAAACAAGTTCGCAATCCTGATTGAAAATGCGGTAAGAATCCT
>CAMWPB010000052.1 GCA_947176065.1 uncultured Lachnospiraceae bacterium
GCCGCAACTAAACGGCGCTTAATTTTATAGGTGGGCGTCGGATTTGACCCTTACTCATATACGATAATACATATGAGCATATTAAACCAATCCAGCCATCACCAATATGCGTACTACGGCACTTTCCTTGTAAATTCAACTAGAGCAAAATACATATCATAATGCTTCTTTACATCGAGAAAAACATGTCATAATTTTTTAGAAAGTACAAAATTTTATACAAGATTATCAAATTTATTTCCCAAATCTTCCAAATCCTCATCTAAATTACGCCCTGTCCTTCTCCTATAAGCAGCATCAATAATAAGATAAGCTGCTCCTGCAATCAACCACTTCCACCAATTTCTTTCTATGTATCCTTTTTTTACAAACGCCATCATATTATAATACAAAACCTTTTTACTCTCAACCATGAGAACCATCATATGTGTATCGTCACCTTGTCCAAATGTAATTACAATACAATCATTGTCGCCAAAATATGTGCCTTTTATGCGCTGACCGTGATTATAATATGTAACTTTACTCTCACCGGAAAATTTAAACTTCTCTTTTCTATCATGTTCATTTACATATGTACCAGAAAATTTAATTTTTCCACAGCCGCTTAGGGAAACTGCTAATAACATAATCAGCACAAATGTAATAACAATATTTTTATTCTTTTTTTTCATTTTATCTTTCACCTTTCTCATAAGAATCCATTTTGTGTCATAATGTCGCTCCCTTATATAAACACATCTATTGTGAAATTCACATGCTAAATCCATTTTATTCTAGTAACCCAAAATCATGTCCATATCGTTTGAACGAAACATACACATTTTTATCTTCACATTTATCCGCATACTCATAGAGTCTATAAAATACTTTTTTATCAAGAGGATTTCGCCGCAATTTTTCAAGCAAAAGTATATATACACAATCATCTCCAACATATGAATAATTATTTATCTTCGCATCCAGAGTCCTGTCATCTAAATCTAACAAATTTTCTCCCTCATACCAAACGCTTCCTTCCAAAACTTCCAGTTTGATATCACTGTGTGCTTCTATCATCTCAATCACAGTCTCCCCAACATCCCTACAAGCCCAAGCTGTGGCGTCTACAAACTCATCCTGAATCTTTTGACTCTCCAATATTTTTCTTTCCATACCTCTTATTTCAGCATTGTCTATTGACCGTGCAATGCTATCCCCAATACCATGCAAAGCCCTACTTCCTGCATTCATAATTCCCGCTGCTGCAGATGCCTTAATGGTTGCACCGATTGCTGCCGGTATGGTAGAGCCAAATCCCGCCCCACTCCATTTCGTTCTTGTAGCCTTAGTATATGCAGTTTCTATATGTAATTCATTTGCTCTATTATCAACCTCTGCTATTGCCTGCTCAAATATTGGCACCTGGGACAACAAACTCAAATCCTCACAATTATTAATAATATCTTCTGCATCGTAACTATCTATACCAAATGACATTAGTAACAAAATACACCATCTTACCATCTGTGCAATTTGATCCGCATATAACTGATATACCCCATTTATCAGATCATCAAAAGCGCGAAAATTGTTTGTGTACCGTTCTTTGAAATCATGTGACAATAAATCCACTGCAAATTGAATGCCATAATATAACTGCAACCATTTCATCGTATTTTCTGTTGAATCAAGTTCGCAGCCATTCATAAACTGATATTTTATCTGATCAAATCGCATTGGGCAAACCAGAATTCCCTCCACCCCATATTTCTCTAAGATTTCTTTTGCCCTTACCACTCCCTTTTCTGCTGCCTTTATCAAATACCTATTAGCCATCTCATAATCGTGAGTCATTCCTTCACGCCAGTATTTCTCCCCCAAATGGCAATATGCATCGCCACCCATCGCGCTTACCTTATCTTCATCTATATCATCGCATCTCTCATACTTTTCCGTATATTTTACCTGTGCTGCATAATCTGGCTCTTTATTAGCTTTTGAAGACTTATGATACTGATACATACCAAAATAGAATTCCGCCGGCACTACCCAATCATTGTTTTCCATATGTAACAATACCTGTTCCGCCTTATCCATATTCCCCATTCTCGTCAAACACATAAAAAGCATATGATATCGTTTTTCATCCAGCTCAGGATCATCCAGACTTTCTAAGATTTGTCCCGCCATATCTGGTTTTCCCATCTTATAGTAAACGATGCTTTTTTGATAACACATCATATGTGCTTCATCCTCAGACTCAAATTTAACTTTATCTAAACAGCACAAAATTTCCTCATACTCATCGCTTTTAACATCATACCCTGAAAAACCATAATAATCTAAAATGCTTTTCAAGTTTCCTGCTTTGGCAGCTCTCTCAAGCCAAAAATTTGATTTTTCTATATCTTTCTTTTCGTCTGCCTCCTCTGATGCATAAAATCGTGCCAATTTTTCCATCGCTTTATCATATCCTGTATTTTGGATAATACTAAGTACCTGTTCTTCAAATTCCTCTGGTGAAAAGGAACTGTCTACAGCTATCTTTAATGCCAGCTCTGGATCTGATGTCATCCGCTCGGCAATTGTCTTTTTGTCGATAGAATTAGTAATTCGCACTACAATATTAGCCACGACAACTACCACAATACATATCACGATAAATTTCATTACCATTTCTCCCTTTTATGTTACAATTCATACACTTCTTGCTATCCAGAAACTGTAATTAATTTTCTATTTCAGGATTCAGTTTCATTTTCTTTTCTCCGTTTGCTCAATACACCTTCAATAAACTTTACGGTATATCCCCCAGCTCTGACTATCTTTGCACGCTCACGTCTGTCCGTTTCCTGTTTTGCTAAATCTGCTATAAATTTAGGACGATATAGACTCATTGGACAATCAATTTTATCCCCACGAAAATACTTGAACAATTTTAACATGGCATCAAAAACATCAATTCATAACATATCGTTTTTACAGAAACTTTTTATATCTTTTTAAAAACCCCTACAATTTCTCTTCCAAATCCCATATCTCCCAACATGCGGTAAATCTCAACAGTGCGCTCTAAGGAAATATCATGGAATAACGTTTCCAGACATGCCGATGCTTTATGGGCGGCTCCTCCCGTTCCCTGTTTCTCGTAATAATTGGAAAAAGGATTGACAAGCCAGAAATCAACAAAGGTATCCGCATAGAAGTCCAAACATGTAAATCCATTGGCCTGCAATCTCGCAATCATCCCTTCTCTGTTAAAATATCCTGTATGCCCCGGATCATCCAGCCAGTATTCCTCCTTCATTTCACCTTTTTCCAAAAGCATCCGTTGCAAATTAGAATAATTATTGGCAGTCTTTATAACCAGAATCGAATATTTGTGCATCACTTCTCTGATCGCATCCAGACATGCGTCTACATCATCCACCATATCAAGCACGCGGTCACTGTTGATCACATCGAAAGTCATGCCTTTTTGAGCCATAGCCGGTAGCAGATCTGTCATATCTCCTTTTTCAAAAAAGGGCAGCATATCCGGGTGCAGGGAGGAAATTGCATAAGACCCTATATCAATTCCCTTTACTTGCTTTCCTTTGTCATGAAAGAACTGCATCAAAAATCCTTCTCCGCATCCGATATCAAGAAGCGAATATGCTCCGTCCGGATCAACACCCGTTTTCACAAGATTCTGCTCAATCACATATGCCTTTTCATCTATCTGGGCACAAATATACCGAAGTTCTTCCGGTGCATATTCCTTTTCATATGTAGCGCTGACCTGCTCCTGAAAATAGCGGTCTTCAAAGCCCTTATTCCTCTCCTGTCTGGAAATTTTATGCCTGAGTTCATAATATCCGTACTTGTTCAGGAAAACCGACTGATAAATATCCTTTTTCTCAAATTTCTGCAGTCCATTTATCTTCCACTCTTTCGTTCTGTCCATCTATCTTTTCTCCTTTGTTCCCACATACATCATTCTGTTTCATTTTCATCTCTTCTTTTGCGCAGCACCCCTTCTATAAATTTCACCGTGTACCCGCCAGCACGGGCAATTTTCGCCCGTTCCCTCCTATCCGTCTCTTGTTTCGCTAAATCCGCTATAAACTCAGGACGGTACAGCCTCATAGGGCAGTCAATTTTATCCCCACGAAAATACTTAAATAATTTGAGCATAGCATCACGGCCAATCAATTCAAAAAGTTCAAGATAACTGTCGTTGAGTGCTTCCGATTCATTTCCATCAACATTAAAGGCTTTATATACTTCCTCTTCGTTTACATCATCAAGATTAATGTTGATCACAATATTTCCTCCTTTTTTCCTAAAAGTGTAGCAAATTTTCTTTCCGTAAATCCAGTTATATAAAGGGACTTTTGAAGGAGAATATAAAGTTCCTCTAAAAGTTCCTTTTTCAGCAATTCTATTCCACAGCAGACATCTCACTCTATGGCATCTGCCATTTATAGTCATTCAAAATCGCCGTCATACAGCCACAATACATCATCGTGTCCAATAGGCAGCGATACATCACTAATCAGCGTTCCGAAGAAATTCACCATGATACCCTGCCGCACCCTTGACGGATATCCCTGACTCTCATCATCATCTGCCACTTCATACTGATATCTCCCCTCTGGCACGGTGTTTCTGTCTATACGCATATCGCTGAAATCGCATGGAATACCACATACACTGACCTTTTGAAATATCTCTGTTCTGTAATCACTAACCATAAAATATCTCCCAGCTCATTTCTCATATACGGAACCGTCGTCATACACCCTGTAAGTGACTGTATCACCGCCAACACGCCCAACAATCTCAACAAAATCCGATGCAGGAACCGTTTCCAGAATATAATCCAGATGTTCCAATACTTTATTCTGGGCTTTCTTAACTCTTTCTGTCGTATCCTTTGCCACATCTTTCTCCAATCTGTCTTCGTAACCTCCGTGACGGGCAATAAAATAATCCCCATACCATCAAGGCACAGGGATCAATATATTCATCTTGTTAAATCTTTCATTCAAAGTAAGATAATACAACATACCCAAAATATAACATATCTGCTACATTTGATTTCAGATATGCAAATTCTATTTTTTCATTTCATTAAATAACACTTGATGCGTAACAGATTGCTTGCACATGCTGACATATCTGCAACAAATTTTAATGAGAAAAACACTAGTACCATAACATCCACCATGTTCTATATCAAAATATTTTCTAACTGATAAGATCAAGAACACTGCTAAGTTCATCGGGTAATTTCTCACATGTATCAGGAAGTTCTGTTCCCCTCTCTTCAACTTCCTTCTGCTTTGCAGGAACATTCACAGTTCCTATCCCGGCAAGCAACGCACCCACCAGCTTCATCCCCTGTGCCTGCATTTCTTCGCGAACCGCAGCCAATATCTGCCCATGAAAGGTTTGACGCTCTGCCATCTCTGACTTTACATTGAGGTATTCTTCCAACGCCCTTTTGACATATGCTGTCAGCGATGTGGAAGCTCCGGCGGCTTCTGCCAGTTTCCTATACAGATTGTTGTCTGCTTCATCTTCCATATTAAAACGGATGAATACAGACCTCTGCTTTTCTACCATCATCCCACCTTCTTTCCCATCATCTGTCCGGCAAGAAACTCATAGCCTTTCGCATTAGCACACAGATCACAGTCATAAGCCGTATGACTCCTATATTTTCCTGCATAGTCACGAGCCATCAACGCACCGCCACCCACATAGATGATGTTGATATAATCCATGTCGTAGCCGCGCTCGGCAAGTTCCAGTTCCAGAGAATGTATCTTCTCCCGCATAATCCCGTGAATCAGTTCCGTATAAACAACCGGAAGATTGCTCTCTTCTTTTAATAAGACCTTCATCATTTCATGTTCCGGTATATCCTTCCCAGTCTGCACCTTCATATCTCTCTGAATCTCCTTGATCCACTTGACCATCGCTTTTTCGATGGTAATAGATTTACTTTCTACCGGGAATCCATTCTGCACATAAACAACATCCGTTGTCTTGCTCCCGATATCCACGATCAGGTAATCGCTTTTCATATTTCCAAGCCTTGAAGCAATTGCGGAATAACACTGTGGACAGACGATCACCTTTGCGATCGTCACAGAGTAGTCCTCTCCCTCATAGGAAAAATCCAATACATTCTGTCGGCTGTAATAATCAATCAGCTTTAGCTTATCCCTCCCAAAACTGGAAAACGGCAAACCAACCGCAAGTACAATCTTTGCCTTGTGAAATCCCTCTTGCCGAAGTTCCATAGCAATTCCCGCCATTGTGCGGAGCCTTGCTGTATCATCCGATATCTTATCGTCTGTGATCGCAGCCCTGCCTTCCCCAACCTTAAAAAAATCCCCATCATAGAACAGGGAATTTTCTTTCAATGTCGGCTCAATGCTCCCAAGCATATGTACACCGTTGTCAAATATAAAATTTGCTGTCTTTCCTAACTGATACCCGTCGTCGAAACCTACGATACATCTTTTATCATCTAATCTGATCATATTTTTTGTGCCCTCCTTCCGCTACTCTTATACTCTTTTCTGTTGTGCTTGTTCTTTCCATCTTATGAAATCCTCCTGTAAATGCAGAAATCCCTGTGCCGATAATGGCACAGGGATCACAATAGTATCATGAATATAATATATACCCACAGTTGGCTTACATACGACAATTAAGCAAAAAAGGTCTTATACGTAGAATAAATACAGCATTTGACAAGCAAAATAGGCTACAATAATAATCTTACTTAACAGTAATTACTTGCTATCTTCAAAATTAAATTTATTAAATAATTGCACCCATTTTTCAATGTAAGATTCTGGTATGCTCTTAGCCTTCAAAAGCTGCTGCTTTACACTTCGTGACAAATCAACTTTCCATCCTTTACTAAGTTCAATATTATAATTTTTCGCAAACATCTCTATTTGAGGAATGATTGCTTCATTCTCCGATAAAACATCAAAAATATCTTCATCCTCAACATCCCTAAATAAACGATCAAGCTGTCGTTTCATAAAATTGATTGGTATCAAATCCTCAATTTCAGAATTTTCTACACAAGTAAATTCTGAAACCTCAATTATTTTTTCAGTAGATGCATGGTATAATCCTGACAATAATTTTTTCTTTGCCTCTTTTCCACTCTGATCTGAATCCAAAATTACTAGCGGCAACTCATTATTTTTTCCACTTACAATGCTTACAACACCCGGAACTCCTCGAACACCTCCTGACGGCATAAAAACAATTTCCATATTCGGCAAAAACTTTTTATTACGAATCAGATACAATTTAATTGCATTCAAATAATTCTGATCAGACGGTCCCTCTACAATTATTGGTTGACAACCTTGAAGCAAAATATCTGAAACGCTCAATCCAAGTGCTGCATGGACAGCATAAATAGATTTTTCGTTAAGTTTATCATCAGAAGCCCGTAAATTACTTGATACTACTGTTAATCCTTCTTGATCAGAATAGACCACCTTTGCACGATCAATATTAGATGTATCGACCAAAAACGGAGAATGAGTAGTATAAATTATCTGATTAGTTGTAGCAAGATTATCAAAAAAAGTTATCAAATCTCTTTGAGCAAGTGGATGAAGAGACAGTCCCGCTTCGTCAAGCAAAAGTATAGCACCTTTATGTGCTTCTTGACTTTCCACTAGAAACACTAAAAAGAAACTTAAAAACCATTGTAGCCCTGTACTTCTACGTTCCAATTCAATTTCCTCAGGTCGCTTATCATCAGAAACCCAAATCTTAAAAAATTCTCCATCTGCCTGAAAACGGAAGATATAATCCCCTTGTTTCCACCATTCTTTAAATCTACGTGTCAAATCCGATGATGCTGAATTAAGTAGAATTGCCCTTGCTGCCTTTTGCTCTGTCGCTTCTTTGATTTCATCCTCTGTAGGTTTTTTCTCAACTTTATTGCCATAACGGTCTTCAATAATTCTTATAGGATCTTTTCCAAGTTCTAAAACTTCTTGTGGATCAAGCTTGACAAAATCAAATAATACCCGAAGAGTACGAACCTTGGAATCATTACTAATCCCGTCAATTTTCTCACCCTTCAGCCATTTTATAGCATGTGGCAAATAAATTTGTGCATCAAGGTTTCCATAATTGGAATAGTAAACAAAGGACGGCATTTCCTTAATTATTAATTTCCGAGCATCTGGGTTTAATGACGGATTTACTGGATTAAAAACTGAAAAAGCCTCACTTATTGCCGACATCGTGTTTTCGATATTTGGATAAATCTCTGATGTTGCAGAGTGAACTATGTTAATTGGATATTTTTTTTCAATAACTTCAATATCCGTAGCAATAAGGCTTTCTTTTCCATCTAAGTAATCAAGAATATCCTTATATGAAGCAGAAACTTTATCCTTAATACCCGTTTCAGCTTTTGTCTTTTCTTTGAGTCCCTCTAACTGAGAATTTGCCCTATATACAATATCCTTTATAAATTCAGGATCTATATCCTGAATTTTTTTATGATTCGGAAATGATACAATGTACTTTCCATCATATCTTCTCTTGATATTTACAATGGATGCAGCCTCTCTATCACAATGACATAATTCAATAATTTTTTCAATTAATGAGCTATCCAACTCATATTCAGCCGATATAAATACTATCTCTTCTGGTATAGACCGCCATGTAGAAAACTCCTTTGTAGGCATATCATGAAGAGGATCAATTTCCCCATCTCTTACAGGATTTAACTTCCAAAGAGCCAAAATCACATTTGATTTTCCCGCTTCATTGATTCCTACCAATGTTGTTATATCATCGCAATCAATCCAACCACTATCCATTACTGAACGAAAATTTGTCACCCTAAATCTTTTCAATGTCATCATATGCATTATCCCCTTGAAATACCATGCAAATAGTTATACATAAAAATATTATTTTACCCAATTACTTCTGTCTAAGAAATATTATGCTTTATTGTAACATACTCTACTCATTTACTCAACATGGTACATTTCTTGAAAAACATCCAAAAAGCATACGCTTTTAAAACAAGAACGAATGTCAAAACTCAATTAGCTCTTTAATCCGCTCATCCATGTCAGCATCAGCATGTTCCTTAAGATAAGGAACAATCTCTAGCAAATTCTTCTTTTTCACCCCTGAAATCTTCCTAATATCCGTCCAATAAAAGGGCTTCCCCTCTTCCTCCAACTTCCGATACGCCCAAATAATCTTCCTCGCCCAAGTCTCAGGATACGATTCTGTATATTTCTCAAATATGGCTTTACACCGTGGCATATTCTCCAACTGATGCCCCAGCAAATTCATTTCCCTATACACAAGTTTTTCTGATACTCTCTCTGGTCTTCCATTTTCATTCGCAGTCCCATCATATACAGCCTTGGCAAACTTTTCTAATACGGGAGCCGTTTCCCGATCCAGTAGATCCCAATCTACAGGCGCAGTATTTCTCATATAGTGGCTATCTTGTTCCTGTTTGATCTGTTCCGCTGTCAGGGAAGGAGCCGTTAGTTCTTCTGGCTTCATCCCCAGGAAAAATGCGATCTGACAGATGGCAAAAAACTCAGACAAACTCCTCAGCAGTATTTTCTGAATCTGGTACACACTTACTATACTGCATACACCCATATTCTCATAAAATTTATTTATGTCCTCTGCAAGCATCTTTGTATATCTGCTACGCCCTGATGGTTTCAAATATTTTGTTCTGCTCATTCCATCATAAAGGATAGAACTGATAGGAATATCACTTTCAAAATCCATCACCGATTCAAATACTGACACCAAATATTCCATATACTGAATCGCTAATGAATCATTCTCAAATACAGCTTCCCCGTCATATGTATAACTTTCAGCAGGACAAAACGTAAAACTCTGCTCACTCTTTGCTGGAACACTCGATTCCATAAGCCTGCACTTATGCTTAGTACATATACGCATATTCCTAATCTGATGTTTCCTATGCCAGTATACCTCCCCATACGTTTTTCTGTCCTCTTTCACACACAATGGGCAGTACCGCAGATATTGTTCCCCATCATTTCTTGGAAGAACAGGAAACAAATGATGAGCGTCACAAGAATCATGGGCTAAACGGTACAAAGCCTCTTTCTTCTCTGCCAACGGAATAAACCGCGCATATTGAGGGAACATGGTATGATCTAAAACCAATTTATCCAAAGAATATATTTTGTCAATCTGTTCCATAGCTTCTTTATTTAAGTTACCAATGAATTCTTTGCTTAGATAATCTGACTTCTTACAATACAACTCCTGCAACGCCATCTTATGAGAAAAACAACCTGTATGGACATAATATCTGCAAAACCAACTATATACCAATTCATCAGGATAAATTGTAGGTAAGTAAGCGATCATACTGCCACCTCCACTACTGGCATATGTACCTTCAATAAATGCACAATGTCTCTACCTTCTTCCTTTGCACTCACTACCAAATCAGCAATCGTAAATTCTCCATCGCTTGATTTCCCACTTCCTAATTCTCTATTGTATTTTCCTTCTGCCGAATGATTCACAGTTACAGCAGATACTTTTCTCTTTGTCTTGGATGTCTGCTTCTTCTGTTCAGGACGAATAAAGCCATGTAATAGAGATAACCGTTTTTGATAGGCTTCATTTAATGTTTCCAGATTTAGAATCTCTTTCCCATTTAAAATTGCGATCTCCTGTGCATCGTAAATCAGAGACACCACCACCGATATATTCCCCGAAGTATGCTCATAAAGCCATTCCATAATCCCATCTGTGATCTCCGTTTTCTGCTTCACATATTGATAGGAAAACACTGTTTCACAAAACATCCTGAAAGTTGCTCCATACTCCATCACATCATACCGTAATCCCAACGACCTTCTGGCAAGCTGCATGGCCTGTTCAAAAAACACAGCACTCTCAGGAGTCCCCACCATACAGATTGATATACCGCTATTATTGATAAGCTGCGTCAACATCCCCACAAGACTTTTCCCATTTTTACTGTTGCACACATTCTGAATCTCATCCACCACCAACAAGCCGATATGATTTAATGCTACCTGACTGACACTCCCAATCAGCATATCCGTAGTCGTTCTGGCTCTCAATGCATTCTGATAATATTTCCCCTCAATCACTTCATCCACTTTCCTAAGTATCTCTAACAACAATCCCTTTACAGAAGAATCAAAAGGACACTGGACACAAATACAGGGAATGATCTTTGTATATGGATTTTCAACCTCAATCACCCTATTCTCGGTAATCAATGCGATTGCCCTGCTAATAGCGGAACTTTTGCCAATACCAGATGCCCCAATGATCGTAAAACTGTCTGAGCCACCCATAATGCCACTATATTCCTGCTGAATAACAGCCTTATGATTCTGATTTCTCTGCTGTACAGCCAGTTTCGTACCTTTTTTCTGCAGTGACCGCAACAATGCCAAATACATTTTGCTGTAAATCTCCAATGACATCTGAGAAGGTACATATATCCTGTAGAGATCAGAAAGTTCCATGAGACGCACAGGTACTTCGGCTTCCCGTACAGCTTCATCATATTCTGGTAGAACTTCCAATGCGGAAAACAAATCATCACCAGATTTCATTGTTGGCAGAATACTAATAATATTTGAAAGTTCAATCACGGCTCTTCCCCTCCTTCATATAATCCCGATGGCTTTTCATCTGCTCCCGTTTTCTTGTATTACGGATATTCTTCATGTGAACATCTGTAGTACCACTCACACTACCTGCAATAGCCTCGATATGCTGTGCTAAATCAATCTGTGCCTGTAAATTATTCCTCATTTCACTCTTGGTAATAGTCCTTCGATCATTCTGTAACCCCTGTACTTCAACTAAATCTTTTCCCTGAAAACGGGATTCTATCAAAACAAACTCTGTATACACTCCATTCTCCACCACCCATACAGATGTCACATCCTCTGGGTTATAAGCCACTGTCACATTGCCACCAGATAAATACTGCTCCGTATATCCCTCACAATGATATCGTAATTTATTGACCTTCAAGCCTGTTCGCCCAAATCTCCCTGTAGTTCTTGGCAGCAATGTCAATACCAACTCCCTACTTTCTACAGTTATCAGATTGGCTCCGATCAGTGATTTACCCCACTCCCAAATACAGGACGCATAAGGCTTCACCTGGGCCTCTATCATAGCTTCTGTATAAGGAAAGTTATCTATGATCCGTTTGGAATTGTAGTAGATCATACAATGTAGAATAATCTTCTCAAAATCCATCATAGTCAGACAGGCATCCTTACGGTAATCATGTGCTCCTCGTTCCTGATAATCCGGTTCGATCACGCCCTTACCTTTTAGATGCTTTTTATACATCCCCTGTATCAGATCAAAGAACTTCTCTACCAATCCTTTCAGTTCCGGCCTATAGGAAGGAAGATTGACTACCGTAACACCCAGCTCTGTAATCTGCTCAAAATTCTCCGATTTATATTCACTCCCCATATCAGTAACAAATGTACCAGGAAGCATATCACAATCCCAATCTTCCTTTTGAATGGAAATACCAAAACGCTTACACCATACTACTTTATCTGCTATGATATTCAGCATCAATCCTCTAAGACTATATACCCCACCTTCCCATGAAAGAGAATACCCACAGCACAGACCACTATAAGCATCAATACATGCAGTCAGAATCGGTCTGCCAACCAGATTTCCTTCCTCATTAATCAGGTAAATATCACACACCGTAGCATCTAGCATCCCTATACCGACAGCTGGCGCAAATTCCTGTACCCCTTCCCCTGTAAGTGGTCTGTTATGCCTCTGATAGTTCTTCAATCCATCTCTGGAAATGTAAAAGTTCTGCATCTTCCTTGTCTTACGATAGAAGTATCGGAACTGATAGAAGGAAGGATATTCTTCTGCCAATACACCCATAACATCGCAATACTTTTCTTTAAGCATCATAGTATAAGCAGTCATAAGAGACTGTTTCTTTGTCGTATAGAAAAACTTATTCAACGCCCAACGCATATGTTTTTCATCCTGTGTCAGTTCCCGATCCTCTTTCCGCTTCTTCGGAGCAAGTACGCTCACATCCAAATAAGACAAGTACAGACAGAGATAGTTCCTGATAGTCTGTTTTGATACTTGATGTTCTTCTGATATTGAAGAAATCAGTTTAGAGCGCATCTTTTCATCTGCTATAAAAGGAAGAATCGGTGTGATCATCGTATAGCGTTCATACATAACCTTCCTCTGCTCTGCATCTAAAGCATCAATACCAACACTGACAAATCCCGTAGCCTCAAACAACTCATCATCTGTACACACAGACAACTCTTTGCCAGAGCATTGGAAAGAACCACTCAACAATTCAGATTCCAATAATACAGAATCCAAAGATTCATACTTCCTCCAAACAGGCATAGAATGTTTGATACAGTCAATCACGAGGATTCTATCATCCTGAACATCCATTACTCTGATAATACTGTCACCAGTTCGCAGCAGATCATACTTCTTCATCAATGACCAACCCCCAATCTGTAACCCCATGCCTGATCCAATACTCTCTTGAAACATCCAGCAGCTTCACAGTCAGAGGCTTTGTCAAGAACTTACGAAACACACACTCCCGTACCATCAGATCACCGTCTGCTTTGGTACAGACAAAATCTGACGTGTACTCCCCGACATCCAACCCATCCAACAGCACATTGCACTTGATTTCCTTCACTTCATCACTTTTCTGTAGAAGATCAGCATAAGCATACTGGATTGCATCATATGTCCTGCAAACCTCAATACACTTTCCGATCATCCTCTTTTCACACCGCCCTTTGAAATTCTTTTTCCTCATCCCTGCAAAACCTCCCATCTGGGAACATCCTGTCATTCTCCCAAAAACGTTCCCAAAAATGAAATCTGATCACTTTTGGGGAATTTTTCTCTCATTTTTGGGAAATAAAAATCTTCAAGGAACCCTGTTTACAAGGATTCCAAGCCAATCCTCATTCTCCCAAAAAACCAATCAGGAAATATCACCATGTCGTAGGGCACGGAAATTTTTTCTAGAAAGGGCAATTTGTTTTATCCTGTCGGGCTTTCGCCCTAGCTGCCCCTACTCCATGGTGATCTCGTGCAGGACATTCCAACAAATCCAGTATTTATGCAAGGGAAAGGATAGTCGTTAGACAAAAATAAGACCCCGCATCCTTCGATGCAAGGTCTTATTTTTCTATGTCGTAGCTAATTTAGTTTGCCCTTTTATAGAAAAAATTTTCGTGCCCTACGACAACTGTTCCACCCCTACTTCTTCTCAGCGATCGCCGCCTGCGCAGCCGCAAGGCGCGCTATCGGCACCCTAAACGGTGAGCAGGAAACATAGGTCAGCCCCACCTTATGGCAGAACTCTACGGAAGACGGATCGCCACCGTGCTCGCCGCAGATGCCCAGCTTGATATTCGGTCTGGTTGCGCGTCCCTTCTCTGCCGCCATCTGTACAAGCTGTCCCACGCCGCTCTGATCGAGTCTTGCGAAGGGATCGGACTCATAAATCTTATTCTTATAATAATCCCCTAAGAACTTGCCTGCGTCATCGCGGGAGAAGCCGAAGGTCATCTGGGTCAGGTCGTTGGTACCGAAGGAGAAGAACTCCGCCTCCTCGGCAATCTCGTTTGCCAGAAGAGCCGCTCTCGGAATCTCAATCATCGTTCCCACATGGTACTGGATGTCGGAATTTTTCTCTTTCTTCACCTGCTCCGCAACTTCCACAACGATATCTTTAACGAACTTAAGCTCCTTCTTCTCACCTACCAGAGGAATCATAATCTCGGGTACGATATCATAGCCTTTCTCGTTCTTCACTTCGATCGCCGCTTCCATCACAGCCCTTGTCTGCATCTTCGCAATCTCAGGGTAAGTAACCGCCAGACGACAGCCACGGTGTCCCATCATAGGGTTAAACTCATGGAGGGAATCACAGATTTCCTGCACTTCCTCCGCAGTCATCATCATCTCCACCGCCAGATCATCAATATCTCCCTGCTCTGTGGGCACAAACTCATGAAGCGGGGGATCAAGGAAACGGATGGTCACAGGTCTGCCTTCCATCACCTCATACAATGCCTTAAAGTCGCCCTTCTGGAAAGGAATCAACGCATTTAACGCTTTCTCTCTCTGCTCCTGCGTTCTGGCCAGAATCATCTGACGGATCTTCGGAATCCTGTCAGGCTCAAAGAACATATGCTCAGTCCGGCAAAGACCGATGCCCTCCGCGCCGTACTTCACGGCATTTGCTGCATCCGCGGGTGTATCCGCGTTGGTGCGCACCTGAAGTTTACGGTACTTGTCCGCCCACTCCATAATCCGCCCGAAGTTTCCGCTGACGGAAGCCTCCACGGTCTTAATGTCTCCTTTGTAAATCTTACCGGTGGAGCCGTCCAGAGAAATGTAATCGCCCTCATGGAATACCTCGCCGCCCAGTTCGAATACCTTCTCCTGCTCGTTGATGGCAATTTCGCCGCAGCCGGAAACACAGGCCGTGCCCATGCCGCGGGCCACAACAGCCGCGTGGGAGGTCATGCCGCCGCGCACGGTCAGAATACCTTCCGCCGCATGCATACCCTCAATATCCTCAGGGGAAGTCTCCAGACGCACAAGCACGACTCTCTCGCCCTTCTCATGCGCATCCTTCGCCTCGTTTGCCGTAAAGTAAACCTTGCCTGCCGCCGCGCCGGGAGAAGCGGGGAGCGCCTGTCCCACTACCTGGCCTGCCTTCAAAGCGTCGGGATCAAAGGTCGGATGTAAAAGCTGGTCCAGAGACTTGGCTTCGATTCTAAGCACTGCCTCCTCGGGGGTGATCTTACCCTCATCAACCAGGTCGCATGCAATCTGCAATGCAGCGGGTGCTGTGCGCTTGCCGTTTCTGGTCTGTAAGAAGAAAAGCTTGCCCTCCTCGATGGTAAACTCCATATCCTGCATATCGCGGTAATGCTCCTCGAGACGGTTCGCAATCTCCATAAACTGCTTATAGCACTCGGGGAGATCCTGCTCCAATCTGGTGATGGGCTGCGGGGTACGGATACCTGCCACCACGTCCTCGCCCTGCGCGTTGATCAGGTACTCGCCGTAAATGCCCTTGGCGCCTGTGGAAGGATTTCTTGTAAAGGCAACGCCCGTGCCCGATGTATCGCCCATGTTGCCGAATACCATCGCCTGCACGTTTACCGCCGTGCCCCAGTCGCCGGGAATGTCGTTCATACGTCTGTACACGATCGCTCTCTCATTATCCCAGGAGCGGAACACCGCCTTTACCGCCTCCATAAGCTGCACCTTGGGATCCTGCGGGAACTCTTCACCCTTATTTTCTTTATAAATATTCTTGAAACGGACGATGATCTCTTTCATGTCCTCCGCCGTCAGATCGGTATCGAACTTAACGCCCTTGGACTCTTTGATTTCGTCTAAGATTCTCTCAAAATAAGATTTGGGGATCTCCATAACCACATCGGAGAACATCTGAATAAATCTGCGGTAAGAATCATACGCAAACCGGGGATTCCCTGTCTTCTGTGCAAAACCCTCCACGGCCGCATCCGTCAGACCCAGATTCAGAATGGTATCCATCATACCGGGCATGGACGCTCTCGCTCCGGAACGAACCGACACAAGAAGCGGATTTTCGGTATCGCCGAACTTCTTACCCTGTTTTTCCTCAAGTCCTGCAAGTGCGGTAAAAATCTGCTCCCGGATCTCATCCGAGATCTGTCTGCCGTTATTGTAGTAGTCTGTACAAGCCTCTGTTGTCACGGTAAAGCCCTGCGGTATCGGCAGTCCCAGATTCGTCATTTCCGCAAGATTGGCGCCTTTTCCGCCCAGAAGATTACGCATGTCCGCGTTTCCTTCCTCAAATAAATATACCCATTTCGCCATTTTATTTGCTATCCTCCATTCCGTTTAAAATAAAAGCCACTTGGCTAGCATTTATTTTACCATATTTTTGCAATTTTAACACTGCTTTTTTGAAATTTTTCACAAAAAGAAAGACAAATATTACGAAATATTTGTCAAATTAGCGTGTGAAAGCGCCATTGTATTCTCAAAAACGATTCTCTGGTCATAACTGCTTTACTCGGGACGGCAGAAAACTGTCAAAAATAAATACGTCATATTCGCCCCAAAGCGCCTCCAGATCCTGTTCACTGCGGATCGTCCAGGCCGCCGCCGGATGTCTGTAGAGACGCCTGCATATCCTTCGGCCCGGCTCCTCGCTGAATTTGTGGTTGTATGCGATAAAATCAGGTTTCGTCAAAAAGTTGAACAGAAGGTGCGTCATGGCAAAATAGAGAATATTCCAATACTCGCCCTCTCTGCGGAAATTCGAGGAAAGCTGTCCCCGCACCACCTCCCCGCGGTTTCTTCGGAACCAGAAGAGCACCATGGGATTAAAGGATTCAATGCAGTAAGGGCCGTGATACGCGCGCAACAGCCTGTCTATGACCGCGCAGCAGGAAACGTCCGCCGTCTCCGCCTTGATCTCCACGATCAGGGGCACACGGCCGTCCACCATAGCAAGCAGATCGGACAGTCTGGGAATCCGCTCCTTCGACTGACAGAGCGTATAAGCCTGCAGCTCCTCGTATGTATGGTTCACGATCTTCCCCTCCACGCCGCAGATCCGATCCAGCTTAAAATCGTGGAAGATGACCGGCACGCCGTCCTTCGTCACCTGTACATCCAGCTCCATGCCAAGTCCTGCCTCCGCCGCTTTTTTGAAAGCCGCCATGGAATTTTCCGGCGCGTCCCCCGCATTGTCATGAAGTCCCCTGTGAGCAAAATACACTTTTTTAAAGAGCGAGGTATCCGGTCTTCCTATCATGCGCGGCATAATCGCCAGCATATACAAAACGGCAAGCGCCCCAATACAACTCAACGTAATTTTAATAGCCGCCAAAATCATCTGATTTCCGTCCTTTGAAGCAAAATTTCCTGTTGTCGAAACCATTCTACAACCTTGCCCTGTACTTTTCAACAGTTTTCTTTGCTAATCGGATAATCCGCATCACCCGTCCAACAGCCTGACCACATCCCCCTTCTTAATCTCCTTCGTGGAGGAGTCGATGATCCGGCTCTCCTCTGACACCGCGCCTTCTATGGCCGCCAGATTATCGTTCTTATCCGCCACACTGACGGTAATTTCCTCCACATAATATTCCGTGCCGAGAATCCCCTCCCGCTCGTTTACCACATACACAAAGTTCCTGCCGTTCTCCTCATGAAGAGCCAGAAGGGAGATACAGGAGGGGTACTTCTCCCCCGCCTTGGAACAGATCATTTTCCCGGAAAGCCCCGGCATCCCCGTCTCCTCAGGCAGCCGCAAAAGCGCCGTATAGCTGCCCGGCATGTTCTCGTTCTCTTCGATATAGTCCACTTTGACGTCAATCTTTTTGCGCCCGTCCAGCTCCAGTTTTACGTCATCATTCAAGTTTACATAACTTTTCTGCTCCTTTGTCAGCGACACCCGGAACTGACAGGGCACTTCATCGTCAGCCAGCAGAAAGGAAGCCGTATCCGGCACTCTGCCGCCCGTCTGCACGTAGACGTCAGTCACCATCCCGCCAATAGGACTGGTGATTTTTCCTTCCTGTTCCAGAACCGCCTGATAAGCGGCGATTTTTTCCTGTACTGCCGCAAGTTCAGAACGATATACCGCCAGCGTCGCGTCCGCATTATCCTCCTGTAAAACATCTTCTACCCTGCGGCCCGCATCCTTTATGGTATTATCCCGGTTCCACTTTGCGTCCGCCTCCGCGTAAGCCGCTGCCTGCAGCTCCTGCTTGAGCCGTTCCTCCGCCTCCTCTCTGGCCTTCTGCTCCGCCTCCATCTCCTCCTCGGTCTTTGACCCGCCGTCCTCTCTCTGCCAGTCGTTCTCATGCTCTCTGTTCTCCGCCTGCAGCTCTTCCAGCGCCTCCTCAGCCTGTGCCACGCCCTCGGCCGCCCGTCCTACCAGTGTATCCTGATATCTGGCAAGCGCGTCGTAATCCTCTCTGGCTCTGGCTTCCTCCAACGCCTTCTGGTTTTGTGCCAGCTCCTTATTGTGAGCTATGGCGTCGATCTGCAGCTGCACCTTTGCCGCAGCCAGCTCCTGCTCGCCCATAATCTGCTTCATATCTTCCAGATCCACGGTAAACAAAATATCCCCCTCTTCCACCTTATCTCCGGCCTGCACCGCAAGCTCCTTCACCCGCAGCCCGCTCAAAGCCGTCACCGGCAGCTTTGCTCCTGCCTCCACAATTCCTTCCGCCTCAACGATATGCTCGATATACTTGGAATCCGTCCGGGTCGTCGAAACCATGGGCAGCTTCGAAGCATATATACTTTTTGACACCAGCGTGCACAGCCACATAAAAGCCATAAAAACCGCCAGCGCCATGACAATCCTTTTCCTCCGCTTATCCATGAAACCCATCCTCCTCACATTCCTTCTATCTTTAAAACACACAGAGAATGCCGTTTTTAGGCATTCTCCTGAGCGAAAGTTCTTTTCGCTCTATTCTTTCAATCCCGAATACACAATTCCCTGCTCCAGATAATCCTGTCCCAGCACAAACACAAAAGCCGCCGGAATCAGGGTCACAAACGAGGCGCAGAGCGCAAAGCCCGCCTGCAGCCAGGATATTTCCGGCAGATACAGCGACAGCGGCCACAGCGCCTTATCCTCCAGAAACGCCAGCGGCTGTTCCATCAGGTTCCAATACTCCAAAAACCCTAACACCATGGCAGACAATAATCCGCTTTTCCCCAGCGGAAGCCCCATTGTTAAAAAGATCCGCATTTCACCAGCCCCGTCAATCCGGGCGGCCTCAAAAAGCTGCGGCGGAATCGCCCGGAAACCGCCATAGGACAAAAAGATAGGAAACGTGGAAAACACCGCCGGTAAAATAATGGCGGCATGGGTATTCATCAGAGCCAGACGGTCAAGTACCAGATAACTGGAAAGCATCGTCACCTGAAAGGGCAGGAGCATCAGTACCACATAAAGGGCAAACAGAGCCCTGCTCCCCCGCACCGGATAAGCCGCAAAAGCCCATGCGGCGGGAACGCCCACCAGAAGCTGCCCGGCCAGAATGCAGATCACCAGCTTCACGGAGTTCCAGAACAACACAAAAAAGGAAGGCGTCTTAAAAAGCAGCCTGCCATAATGTTCAAAAGTGGGATAATCCGGCATCAGCTTCCAGCGGATATATCCCTCCCCTTCCCTGAACACGGGAAGCAGATACTGTTTCATTTCCAGACTATCCATGACTGATCCGGTCAATATCAAAAGCACGGGAAGGCAGATCAACACAGCCGGCACCAGCAATGCACCTGCCGCTAAATATTTTCTGACCGCCCCGTCTATTTTTTTCTTCACCTGCAACATATTTTATCTCCGCTCACTCCGCCTTATCCCAAATCCTCTGCAGGGCCATAATCGCCACAAACAGCACCGCCCCCACGCACACCGCAGCGGCAGCCATCTTGTCGAACTCCAGATTGACAAACCAGTTGTTAAACAGGTGCTGGAGCAGATAAATGTTCTCCTGCGGATAAGACCCGGCCACCAGATAAGCCTCCCTGTAGATCTTGAAGGAATTGAGGAAGGACAGGATCACAATGGTGTAAAAGCTGCCTTTTAGGTTGGGCAGAATGATATAGCGGATGCATTTCCACCTGCCCGCGCCGTCCACTCTGGCTGCCTCGATAAACTCAACCGGGATCGCCAGAATACCGGCCAGCCAGAGCACTACCGTATACCCGGTATTCTTCCACAAATAACTCGCCACCAGCACCCAGAAGGAAGCCTCTGTACCCAGATAATCCGTGGTCACGCTCCCCCACAAACCCGTAAACTCCCCGATCTTTGTGAGGAACAGATTTAAAAAACCCTGCCTGTAAAAGACCATTTTCCATACGAGGACGATGGTGGCCGTCGGCATAGCCAGCGGAAACAGATACACCGACTTGATCAGCGAAGCATTCCGAAAACCGCTCAGGGTAAACGCCACCAGAAGTCCCGCAAGCACCAGCAGCGGAATGCAGACTACCGTGAACCGCGCGGTATTCTTTACCGCCAGCACAAAAGCCTGGTTCTGAAAAATGACGCCGTAATTTTTCAGTCCTCTAAACTCGCCCGTAACCGCGGTCTGAAAGGAGCGCTTCACCACATCCAAAAAAGGAAGCAGCACAAAAAGCGTCACTCCGGCAAAGCTTGGCAGAAGAAAGAGCAGAAAATAAACTCTCCTATTATGGTATATTTTTTGACCTTTTTTTATCATTTTCGCATTCTCATTCCGCCATATAAATGGCAATTTTTGACTGCACCAGCTCCACAGCCTCCTCCAGACTGCACCGCTCCTCCAGATAATATTTCCCGTTTTCCCGTACCACATCTTCCACAACCGAATCAGCCAGATAGGGTGTACGGACAGAGGAAAGCAGTTCATACAACTCCTGCGTCTCCTGCTCTGTCGGCACATAAATACTCATTCTGACCAGCAGACCGTTTTCATCAGAAAAGCCATACCCGCTGTAAGGTTCTCCCGGCTTCGCCCAGTCTTCGGAAAGCTGCCCTCCCAGCGTCTTGAGATACGTCTGTAAACCTTCCTCATTTACGGGAAATCCAATCGGATAAATCAGACTCTGCAGCTCTTTAGAGAGCGTCTCCCGCAAGAGTCCGCCGGCAAGCTCCGCCTGTCCGGAAGCTGCGTTGATTCCCATCAGTGCATAGGGACGGAAGGAATCCTTCACGTTTCCCGGCGTAAGAGCCGTCTGGCAGTTCACGCCATTCTCCCCATTCTCCTCTTTATTGACGGACTTTAAAAAGGCATAGTTATAGGCGTTCTTCAGTTCTCCCAAAGCCACCTTCTCATTGCCCGCCACGATCTGCAGCCCGCCTCCCTGCAAGTCATTGTAGGCGCCAACCTCACTGCTGCTGCCAACCCAGTTCTCTGCCCTGCCCAAATAAATTTGCAACAGTTCCTCCGGCAGTCCGTCCATGCAGGCGTCATAGATCCGTTTCGTCTGTTTCAGATAGTCTGACAGCTCCTGCGCATTGATCTGACCCGACTCCGTAAACCAGAGGGGCGCGGACACCGGCATCAGGGCATTCAGTATCATGTCCTCACTGTAAGTCTCCAGAATCCCCTCTCCGGGATGTTCGCTCCTCAGCTTCTCTATCATGTCCGCCAGCGCGGATAAGTCTGACACGCCTGCCATATTCTCTTTATCCGTCATGTACATGGACACCGTTACCGCCGCCGGAATCATACAGAGTTTTCCGTCCGTCGTAAAACTTTCTTTGATATTGGCAAGAATCCTCTCCTCCTTCTCCAGCTCTGCCAGATAAGGGGTCAGATCCGCAAGCACCCCCTTCTCCACATAGGAATCCGCCGGAAGGCCGTCCAAGAGCAGGAAATCCGGCCCCTTTCCCGCCATGATTTCCGTGTTCAGTTTCTTCACCGCATCTTCCCTGGTGGCAGAGCCCTCCTCATCCATGCCCACCCTGTATTCCACATAGACATCGGGATGCGCCCCCTGATAGCGGATGATCGCCTGCCGCAGAATATCGTTCTCCGTCAGGCTGTAGGCTGTAAGCTTCTGCGACGGCACGGTGCTGATATTGGGATCATAGGAAAAGGACGATATCTTTCCCTCGGTAAAAGCCGCCATAAAGCCTGCCTCCGCCATCCTAATCACCTTCGCCACATGTTTCATGGGATCGCTGAAACTGGACAGGCCGCCGTTGATCACCTGTTCCATAACGGTGCCGCCGATCACATGACGGTATACCCCCTTGCTGCAGACCAGATAGATTCCCTCCTCCTCCGCCGGAAAGATACTATAAGTAGATTCTGCCACTTTATTGTTCACCGCGCAGTTTTCTTTCACAAAATCCATGATCACGTCATCCTCAATCTGCTCCAATGTATCCAGATGATAAAGGACAACGCCCTCCCGCTCATTTTTGAAGGCCATATAGTTTTCCCAGACGCAGAATATATCCGGTGTAATATCCACAGTCATAAACAGCTTCGTCGTCCCCGCCGCCGGGTCGACCTCATAAATTTTCTGATCCATCGATGCCACAAAAAGTCTGCTGCCGTCCTCCGAAAAACACAGACTGGCTGCTATCTCATAGTCGCCGGTGGGCACATCGAACCACTGTGTCTCACCCTGCGCCGGAATCAGGCATATCCTGTTTGCACTTTCGCCGTGCTCTGTTTCGTCCTCCGCCACAGGCTCACCACTGTCCTCCGTCTCGTTTTCCTCTTCGGACTCATCCTCCGCCCCCGGCATACTGCCGTAACCCTTGCAGAGAATAGCCACGCTGCCGTCAGGCGCCGCCTTCATGTCATATATGTAATACCCCATCGCTAAATCGTACCACCCCGGCAGCGCATCCGGCTTCCATGTGGCACCGCCGTCCTCGGAGATCCAGCGCCCCTCCGCACCGTTTTCCAGAAGAGCAAGCCTTCCGTCCGAAAGCTCTTTCAAATCCAGAATCTCCCCGGTATCCAAATCGAGCATGGTCTCCACATACCGGCCCATAGCTACGCTTTCATCAGGCACTTCCCCCGAAACCACCCCGTCTGCTCCGTCCTTCCCTTCCCCTGATTGATTCCCGCATCCGGCCAGGGACACCATTAGCGCGCCAGCCAGCCATAAAGCCGCCATCCGCTTCCCGTTTTTCCGCTGTTTCCTTCCACTCTTCCGCATCCGCCTTGTCCTCCATACCTTTATATCTTTTCGCAGTTTTATTCGGCCATATACAGCTCCACCTTCGCCTTAATCTTCTGCACCGCCTCATCCTCGGACAAAAATCCCTGCAGATACTGCGCGCCGATCTCGATCACCGCATTCTCCACCACGGAATCAGCCACATAAGGCGTCTTCACGCCGGCACAGAGATCATACAGTTCCTGAAATTCCTCCTGCGTAGGCATGTGGATATCCAGATGGAATTCCCTGCCGTCCCCGTAAGAACCGCCAACAGAACTTGACACCTCGCCGTAGTCCACATTCATGCCGCCATTCTGAAATATCTTCCACTTGATACTAAGCTGTTCCTGCAATGCCGTCCGGTTCACCATAAAGCCATCGTAAAGGAGGCTCTGTACCTGGGTGCCCATAATGATATCGAAAAACCGTTCCGCTTCCTCCTGATGTGCCGAGGCGGCATTGAGCCCCACCAGCACCGAAGGCTCGAACACCCTGTCGCTCATTCCGTCAAAGGATTTGACGCCTACATCCTCATATCCCTCGCAGTACTTCAGGGAGAGCATCTCCTGATACCCATAGACATTCTTTAACATCCCCATCCCAAGCGCCATATTCTCCACAAAAAAATCATCCGCCTGCTGACTGATGCTGTTAAAGTTTTCATAAGCCCAGCCTTCCGCTTTATAATTATCTTTCTGATAGCCATAGCTTTCTTTCATGGTGTCCGAAAGTCCTTCCCGGGCTGCCGTGTAAATCCTGTTTGTCAGGGACAGATACTCCCGAAGAGCCGCCTCGTTGATGCCGCCCGACTCCTCCAGAAAAGCGGTAGCCGTCACGGGCAAGAACCACCGCACTGCCGCCTCCTCGGAGAAAAACCGTCCAATCTCCGCATCCGGCTTCTCCGCCCTGATCTTCTCCACAGTATCCGCCAAGGACGCATAATCCGTAATGCCCGCCAAATCCGACTGTCTGCCCGCCACCATGGGAAGCTGGAAATAAACCGGCATCATGTACACTCCGTCCCCGTTTTGGAATGCCTCCACGATGTTGGGAAGCAGAACCGCATCCCCGGAGAGACTGTCTATGTGGGGCTTCAAATCTTTTAAAATGCCTTTTTCCTGATAAGATTTCACGGGAAGTCCGTCCATAATGATCACATCCGGCCCCTTGCCCGCCATCAGCTCCGTGTTTAACTTCTTGACCGCGTCCTCTGCCGCCTTTGCATCGGTGCCGCTTAATCCCACTTCATACCGCACGAAAACATCCGGGTTTTCCGTCTGGAACTGGGCAATGGCCTGCCGTACCGCATTCTGCTCTTCCAGCGAGTACACGGAGATCATATTTTCCGGCACCGTGGGCACATCGGGATCATAGTTGTAAAGCACTACCTTACCGCCGGAAAACAGTACCGCAAACGCATTCTCCCCGTAAGCGACAACCCCCAGCATATTCATGGAAGGATTGCTGAAACTGGTGAGCGCGCCGTCTATGATCTGCTCCATGGCGCTGCCGCCGATCACATGGCGGTACATCCCGCCCTTACCCGCAATATAGAGCACGCCGTCCTCTCCCGGCGTCATGAACACCGAAAAGCTGTCATTGGCATAATACTCGTCCTTATAATTTTCCTCCATGAAAGCAGCGAGAACACTGTCCTCCACCCACTTTTCTTCCTTTCGGTCATAGATGCTGATGCCCTCTCTGGAGGTGAGAAAAAACATATAATCTCCCTGAAATTTGACCAGCTCGGGTTTCCACTCAAGCGAAACTGTCTTCGTCAGCGTCCCGCTCTCCACATCCACCCGGTAGACCGTACCCGTGCCGACCACCGTGGTAAAAAGCTCTCCCTCCGGGGAATAGAAAATATCGTAAGCAAAACTGTCTTCCTCCTGAATCGGCAGCGAATCGAGGGTCTGCACCGTACCGTCCGCCTTCGCCACATGGATGGAAGGGTCAAAGCGGCCTGTCTTCTCATACTCCCCGTTTTTTGTAAAAAGCACGGCTACGGTTCCGTCCGGGGCAGCCGCCATACCGAAAATATAGTTATCCTTTGAAAAGGACTTCATGTTGTCAATCCCGGGAATCCCAGCCGTCTCCCAGGTCATGCCGTTGTCCGAAGAAACGAGCTGCCCTGCCCCGTCATCCAGAATCGACAGCCGCCCGTCCGCAAGCACCGTGATTTTGTAGGAACGGGAAGTGTCTTCCGAGATATCCACCGCCGTCTCTACATAACGTCCCATAGCGGTCGGCTCATCCGCCGCTGTCCCTTCGTCCGCCTGCGCTCCCCCCTTTTGCGCATCGTCCTCTGTTCCTGTGCCATCCTCCACGGACTTTCCCGCTCCGTCTGTAGAAGCTGACGGACCGCCGCCACATCCAAAAAGCGTCCCTGCTGTCATAGCCACCATAAGGCAGAGTGCCAGAAGACTTTTCACACTTCCGGCTTTTCTTTTTTGTCTCCTGTTCTTATCTCTATATACACAAAGCTTCATAATACTGCACCTGTTCCCTTCCCTATGCTTCATTACCGTCTTTTCATATTATGTAAACCAAAGATGCAAATTACTCAAACGATGACATCACAATGCTGTCTGCGTGGAAACTGTCGTCATCCTGCCAGCTCCCTTTGATGATAACCGATATGCCCTCCTGCAAATCTGCAAAGTTTCCCTCTCTCGTGGAAATATCCTCAGGATTGATGCCGCCGTTTTTTACCGTCTTGTACTGATAACTGCAGTTTTTTGACACATACACCGTAGTCAGATCCTCTTCCTGCTCATATCCCGGCGCGACGCTCACCGCCAGATCCGCATCTCCCTCAGACCAGGTGTCCGTCCTGCTGACCACAAAACTGTCCTGACTCAGGCTGTAGACATTTCCTGACAGCTCCGCACTGCCGACAGCCTGTGTCTGCTGATCCTGCGTCTGCTGCCCGTTATCGCTCTGCGCACGATCCTGCTCTGTCCTGCTGCCGTTTTCCTCGTCCGCCTGTTCGCTTTCCGACGCCTCGTTCTCCGAATTGCCGTTTCCTGCATCCGGCTGTTCCGTCTCCCCTGCCGCGTCCGCATCCTTGGAAGTTTTCTCCTCCAGCTCCTCCATATTTGCAGATGATAAATCCACCGGAACCGGTTCTTCCACCTTACCGCAGCCCGCCGCCGTAACCGCCAGCGACAGGGAGCAAACCATAGCCGCTATCACCCTGCTTCTTTTTCGCAAACTTTCCCCAAGTAAAATTATCATTTTATTTCCCTCCTATCATATCAGTTCTTTCTCTAAAAAATCTCTAAGAATCTTTAAGTATTTCTGAATCTTCCTTCATAAATTATTAAACTGTTTTTTCTGCAAAGCCCTGCGCTTACACATCTTCTTCCATGATTACCCTTGTTGCCATGAAAGTTTCACCGTCATAATATCCTTCCAGTTCCACGCTCATGCCCTCCTTCAGATCAGAAACCTCTGCATCCCGCATATCAATCCCGGCACCGCCGCCCTGAATGATCCAGTGTTCCACTTTCGTGTCCTCCGTAATTTTTACGGGAATCTTCTTTGCATCCTTCACTTCCAGCAGAGTAACCATCCCATCCTCCGGCTCTTTCCCGCTGGCAGGGACCGGCTCCTCCCTTTCCCATTCGCTCTCCTGAATTACCGCTGCATTCGTGCTGTCTTCCCCTTTCTGCCCATCTTCCGGCCCGCCGCCTGTCTCATCATCTCCTTGTACCCCGGTTTCCGCCAATGCATCCTCAGACGCTGACTCCTTCCCCGCGCACCCCGTCATTCCCATGATCAATGCCAGGCCGAGCGCCAGCGCCAGTCTTCTCTCTTTTCTCATTTCTGTCTTCCTCCTGCTGCGTATTTTCCGCGGGATTTCTTTTGTACTGTTTTATGTAACCCGCTTTTTTCATTTCCCAATTTTAGCAGACGTTCCTCTAAAGTATCTCTAAAATTTCTTAAGGTTTTCTTTCCGTTTTCTTTCCTTCGAATTGTTTCTCTTGTATTCTTCCGCACCTATTTGCTATAATATGTATCAATCACATCTACAACTAAAGAGGAAATCAAAATGGTAGAAATACTGTCTCTGGGAAATATCAATGTTTCCGTTCTGGAAAGAGAATTTGGAAAACTACAGACAAGTGAAATCATTGTAACTGGTGAACGAATTGCGCACATCAGGGAGCGGCATTTAATAGATTATGAATTATTTGAAAAATATGGCGCACAATGTGTTCAAAATCCCGATTATATTATTA
>CAMWPB010000053.1 GCA_947176065.1 uncultured Lachnospiraceae bacterium
CCCCTCCTGAGATGTCTCGTGGGCTCGGATATGTGTATAAGAGACATATCTGGGACTATATTGATCAGAGTATTTACAAAAAGGACCGCTATGGAAAGTGGTTTCAGGCTTACGGCGGCGACTTCGGTGAGCGGCCCACGGACTATAATTTCAGCGGCAACGGCATTGCATACGGCGGAGAGCGGGAAGCGTCCCCTAAAATGCAGGCGGTGAAATTCAATTATCAGAATATCGCCGTGAAGGTGGAAAAGGACGGCTTTGAAGTGTGGAATAAAAATCTCTTTGTTTCTACCGACAGCTTCCGGTGCGTGGCGGAGCTTCTGCGGGACGGAATCAGAGCGGAGCGTAAGGAGCTTGCAGGGATTTCCGTTGGGCCGGAGAGCAGATCCACTTATCCCGCGCCTTTTGCCCTGCCCGATCAGCCGGGTGAGTATGTGCTGACCATATCTTTCCTGTTAAAGGAGGATACGCTTTGGGCGGAGGCGGGCCATGAGGTTGCCTTTGGGCAGGCGGTGATCGGAAAAGTGAATGCGCCTGCGGAGGCAAAGAAAAAGCCCTTTACCGTCATATGGGGCAATGATAACATCGGCGTGCGCGGGGAGAATTTTGATGTGCTGTTTGCGGAGCCTGCGGGTGCTTCGTCAGCCTTTGGACTGGTGTCCTACCGCTATGCGGGGAAAGAAATGATCGAGGTGGTGCCCAGACCGAATTTCTGGCGCGCGCCTACGGACAACGACGAAGGCAATGACATGACGGGCAGGCAGGGACAGTGGAAACTGGCAAGCCTTTATGCAAGCGGTAAGGGGATGGGACGGAAGCTGGATGTGCCTGGAATGGCCTATGAGAATCCCATTGTATGCGAGAAGGAGGATCATCTCAGCGTGACTTACCTCTATCATCTCCACACGACGCCCGAGGCGTTCTGCCGGTTGAATTACAACGTGTACGGGGATGGCAGCATACAGACTACGCTGACCTATGATCCTGTGGAGGGATTGTCGGATATGCCGGAATTTGGTGTGATGTTTAGGCTGAATGCTGACTATGACCGTCTGGAGTGGTACGGAAACGGTCCGCAAGAGACCTACGCAGACAGAGAACAGGGCGCGAAGCTGGGTATTTACCGCAATCGTGTGGCGGACAATATGGCGGCCTACCTTGTGCCTCAGGAATGCGGCAATAAAACGAAAGTCCGCTGGGCGAAGGTGACGGATATGCGGGGACGCGGTATGCTGTTTAGCGGGGATGATCTGAATTTCTCAGCGCTGCCTTACACGCCTCATGAGATCGAAAATGCAAAGCACCCTTACGAGCTGCCGCCTGTGCACTATACGGTGGTACGCGTGGCGAAGGGCCAGATGGGCGTTGGCGGCGACGACAGCTGGGGTGCGCCGGTGCACCCGGAATACCATTTGGACGTCAGCGGGAAGATGGAGTTTTGCTTTACGTTCCGGGGGATCTGATTTGCGATAATTGAGTGATACAGCTTAAAAAAGGGGTGTTGACTATATTGGTCGACACCCCTTTTTGGTGAAGGCCTGCAATCTGCTCTGACAGTAGGGAGGGGTATGTCCGATCCGGGCAGCCATGTTCTGGGTTCGCTACTGCAGAAGGAGCGTCATATCCTCGTATACCGGCAGGTATTCCGATACCGGGGTGAGATCCCGCTCGTAAATCCAGCCGGAATATTTCTCTCTGTCGTATGTCGGCAGTTCACTGCGTTTTAACAGGACGCCGTCCCTGACAGGAATGACTGTGACTTGATTTCCGGCTAAACAGGTGATGCTGTGGATATCTTCCGTGGCATTGTCATAGGAAATGGCGGGGAGGCCGAAGCGTCTGTTTTGGAAATTGATCCGTTTTGCCAGAAAGAATTTCAGGTAGCGGATATTATTGTCGAAGGAGTAGTAATGTCCGGCTTGGTTTTTGGCATAATCCCAACGGATACTGTCGAGGCTGACAGACGTTCTGATCTGTTCCGCGTACATGTCGATCTGGTCTGTTAAAAGGATCGTAAATTTTGGCAGAAGATCCTGCCAGGTTTCCCTCAGGATATCCTGGTAGGCGGGCATTTCATATAATTCCGCGTCCCAGTGAAGCACTGCGGTGGTGGTGCGGTTTCCATCCATGGCAAGCACGGTAGTTTCATCGTAATTGAGCCAGACGTTGCCCCGTTCCTCGCGGTCCACCGTGTTGGATTCTCCGAGTACACTGTCAAAATCCCAGATGGGCCCGGCATAGATCCTGTCGTCGTTTCGCTCCTTATAGAAATAACAGCTCGTGATAAAGGCGTCTGAATTCAATACCGTTTCCTCGATGAGAAAACGTCTGGCAAAGGAGTCGGCATCAATATATTGGAAGACAGCCTCATCCTTTTGCCGGATCAGATTGTCGATGTTCTGAAAGCAGCCGCTGATATAGTCGATTTCCTCCGGAAGGGCATTGTCGGGGGAAGTGATGACAAAGCATTTATATTTGTTAATCACAAAGCCCTGATCGGGCGGATCAATGCCCATATCTTTTTCGATAATGTAGCCGCCGGAAATATTGGCAGGAAGACCGGGACTGACCGGCTCATTTTCCTTTTCCAGATTATGGATATCAATCCGGTTTTTTCCTACGTCAATCTTTTCGCACACAAGATAATTTCCCCGGTATTCGCCGTTGATATAGAGATCGGCCCACTGCGAATCGGTAGAATAGGCGATTCCTGCCTCTTTCGAAAAGTCATAAAAAAGCTTGTTTAAGATTTTGGAAGCATCGTAGGCATTTGCCATCAGAATCCATTTTCGGTCCGGTTCCAGACCGCATAGTGCAGCCTTCTTTTTTAGTTTTATAAAATAGGGCTGCTTTTCCGTTTCCCAGGTAGAATTGCCTCTGCCTTTTATGGAATTGCCGGATTCATTATAGGTAACCACCCCCTGGGGATCGATGACTTTGACGTCCGTCTCAACAAAGGCATCTTTGGTAAGGGAATCCGGGCTGTGGTCTTTCAGGTCCAGATAAATGGTATGCAGATTGGCTGAATGTTTAAAACATATCTTTTTAAAATCCGTAACTTCTTCAGCCTGATTACAGAATAACAGCGTTTGTATGGAATCATACTGCAGGGTGGATTTTGCATTTCCGGCAGACTGCCATGCTAAGCAGGGGGAATCCAGAACAACCTGAGTTGCGCAGACATAGGATGGGACAAAAAAATAGACGATGCCTTCCGTTTCCCAGCCCTTGATTGTCTGATCTTCAGCAAGCATCAGTTCTAAAGAATTATCGTCGTCCAGCAGGATAAGATGGAGTGTTCCATTTTTCTTGGGGGGGGGGTAAAAGAAGTGTGCAGAATGCATCTGAAAGCAGAACAGATATTGCCAGAATGCACAGCAGAGCGCTGCGTTTTTTTCTTATGTTCAAATCAAAACACCTCCTATGGTTTCTCAGTTTATCATATTTATACGGCATTGACCAGAATATTTTTGCATCGTGTTTTGTTTTCACGGCTTTTGTGGTATGATAGCCAGAGCAAATCCCTGCCGCCCAAACCGGCGCGGGATGAAAAAGACGGTTTTGGCGTAAAATAGGTATAGGGAAAGAGAAAACAGAGAGAGCGGGCAGGACGCCCGGGACGGAGGTAAGAATGCGCAAAACAAAGATAGTATGTACCCTTGGACCATCCACAGACAACGAGGATGTGCTGCGGCAGATGATGTTAGAGGGCATGAACGTTGCCAGATGCAACTTCTCCCACGGCGTACATGAGGATCATAAGAGAAGAATGGATGTGGTGAAGAAACTTCGGAAGGAAGTTGGCAGGCCGGTGGCGATTCTGCTCGATACAAAAGGGCCGGAGGTTCGTGTGAAGAACTTTAAGGAAGGAAAGGTTGTGCTGGAAGAGGGACAGATTTTTACCCTGACGGCCGAAGAGGTGGAGGGCACAAAGGATATTGTGAGCGTGACTTATAACAGGCTCTACGAGGATCTGGAAGAGGGAATGCGGGTGCTCATTGACGACGGCCTGATTGAGATGAAGGTGGAGAAGGTAGACAAAAGCAATATTGTCTGTCGTGTCATAAACGGCGGTACCGTTTCAAACCACAAGGGCGTCAATGTGCCGGATGTGGATTTGTCTATGCCCTACATCAGCGAAAAGGACAGGGAAGATATTCTTTTCGGCATCGAGCAGGACGTAGATTTTATCGCGGCCTCCTTTGTCCAGAAAAAAGAGGATATTTTGCAGCTTCGAAAGCTCCTTGAGAAAAACGGCGGCGAGGATATTAAAATCATTTCCAAGATTGAAAATGCGCAGGGCGTAGCGAACATCGACGATATTCTGGAAGTGTCTGACGGCGTTATGGTGGCCAGAGGCGATATGGGCGTGGAAATTCCTTATGAGGATGTGCCTGTGATCCAGAAAGAGATCATCAAGAAGGTGTACCGTGCAGGCAAGCAGGTCATCACCGCCACGCAGATGCTGGAGTCCATGATTAAGAATCCAAGACCTACCCGGGCGGAGACAACGGACGTGGCCAATGCGGTTTACGACGGCACCAGCGCGATTATGCTCTCCGGGGAGACGGCGGCAGGCTCATATCCCGTTGAGGCTGTTAAGACGATGGTCAAAATTGCGGAACGCACGGAACAGGATGTGGATTACCGCAAGCGGTTTTTCCTGCTGGAACGCGGGGCGAATCCTGATGTGACGGACGCGATCTGCCATGCAACCTGCACGACGGCTCTTGACTTGAATGCCACAGCCATCGTGACGGTTACAAAATCCGGCAGATCCGCAAGGATGATTTCCCGCTACCGCCCCAAGAGCGATATCATAAGCTGTGCCACTACCGAAAAGGTTTGCAGGCAGCTCTCCCTGACCTGGGGTGTTACGCCGCTTCTGATCAAGGAGGAGAAGGACGCTTATGTGCTCTTTGACAAGGCGATAGCTGCGGCGGAGAAGAAAGGGCTTTTGGCGAAGGGCGACCTGACGGTTATTACCTCGGGGGTGCCGATCGGTATTTCCGGCACCACGAATATGATCAAGGTGCAGATTGTGTAAGTGCACATAGAGAAAGCGGAGAGTATCTGAAAAGCGGTATTCTCCGCTATTCTGTTATACGCGCCGCCTGTAGACGTGTCAGAGGAACCGGCCCGGAGATGACGTCCCGCGCTACATAGAGGGTGCTGTCGGCGCGGGCGTTCATACTCCATTTGACTAAGGTCATAAGGCCGCGCTCAATTTCGATACAGGTGATGCAGCGGGGGTGGACACAGCTTCCTGTGTTATAGTAATGAGCGGGTTCAGCGGGCAGGATGGGCCGGTGTGTGTGACCGGTAATCAGAATGCGGCGGTTTTCCTGTGCCCACTGGTCTAAGCGGATTTCACAATTGCTTTTGATATGATAATTTTTCGCGGCGCTGGTGGGGTCCAGAATACCCAGATTTTCCAGAGGCCGCCATATATAGCGGACAAGAAAACGGGAGAGAGGCCAGAAGGTAGAGTTGAGCAGGCTGGCCTGATGCCCGTGCGTCAGATAGAGGGACAGGTGAGACCTGCTGTCTGGCGCCAGGTCTGTGCTGAGAATGATTCCCTCATAAAAGGTGAGGGAAGGGAAAAGGGGCTGCATCTGCTGGGACTGGGTACAGAAGAAGGTACCGCAGCTTTTGGCGGGGTAGCTCTTTTTTCGCTTGACAATGTCGTGATTTCCATAGAGAAGATACAGCCGGTTCTCCTGCTGGAACTGCTTAAAAAGCCAGAAAACGTTGTTGTGGATATCAATGATGTTTTTCATGCTCCTGTTTTCCCAAAGCTCATCCCCATCGCCCAGCTCGATATAGGTAAACCCCTGTCTGTAGTAGTGTTCCAGCGCGGCGAAATACAGATGCTGGTTTTTCAGAAAATTATCGGAGGAGTTTCCGATCCCCCTGTGACAGTCGCTCATGAGGACATAACGGGAGCGGTTTGTGAGGGGCAGGACAGGAGCGTTTTGAAAGGCGCGGTCAAGCCGGGAAGAGACACTCATAGTCAGGCCTCCTTATGGTGCTGTCTGTGACAGCGCTTATTGAATCTGTGCAGTCTGAGCAGCCTTCGAAAAGCGGGCGGCAGGTAATAATACAGGTACAAAACCCGGTCTTCCGTACATGAGAAAGGTCTGGTGACCCACAGATAGAGCTTACAGAAAATCCGGTTTTTCCACTGGGAGAAGCTTCGCCAGAAACGTGTAATCAGATTGTATTTTGCGGTATCCTTTCGGAAAACAAAGCATACGCTGAGTCCTCTGACAGACAGGCAGTTTTCCGGGCATCCGATACGCTTCATACCGTCTATAAAAGCGGAGAGCATTTCCCTGTTGGGGAAACAGATACAGGCTTCCAGAGTGAGGCAGGAGGGCTTGGAAAAGCAGCCCACGAGAAAGGCGGTAAGCCACCAGTGGCGGCCTGAGTTGCAGATGCACTCGTTTTCATTCCTGCAGAGCCGGAAGGAGCAGTCCAGCATTTCGTGTTCTTCCGCACAGGAGAACCGTGCGGTTCTGTAAGCGCTTTCCGGGATAATGGTATCGGCGTGATATATGCCGATTTCCGCCCCGGTATTGATGCCGTACTGTCCTTTCCAAAATTCAATCAGCCACGTGCGTCCCCGATAGTCGAAATAGACGGGGAGGGAGTCGAAGACCATCTGAAAATGCGGCGCCATATAATCATAGAGCCAGGTGTATCCGGCCTGTTTCTGGGGCGCGTCCACCGTGGAGGAAAAGAATCCGCAGTTACAGTGAAAATCATAACCAAAGGGATATACCAGCTCGTTCAGAAGGGAACACTTGGCGCAGCAGTCCATGGAATTGATTTTGCAGATGATCTTTTTCCTGCGGCATTGAAAGAAGATACAGCCGAGAAGGGCTGCGAGAAGCAAGGCAAAGAGTAAATAATACATAACTTCATATCCTGTGTCATTTTACTCTATTTTATGTCGAAAGAAGAAAACCGTGCAGCGGGGACAGGCGCTTTTGGGCCGCGCAGTTCTCTGCCGCCTGTATCGCAGGACAGGATTTTACGGGACAAGAAAGAGGCAGGCCAGAGGTACTGTCACAAGGCTTAACACGGTGGTCAGAATGATGCCCTGGGAGATGGAGCCGGAATCCATATCCATCTGTTTGGCCAGCATGAGGGGCATATTGGCGGCGGGCACCGCGACCATCAGAAGCATGGTGTTCAGAATCAGTCTGTTATCAATGAACAGGCGCATCAGCAGAATACAGCCGATGGGTACGAGAATCTGCCGGAGCAGAGTGAAGGCATAGAGCTTCGGATGGGAGAAAATGTCCTTCGGCGCCATCTGCGCTACGGACACACCGAGTACCAGCATGGACAAAAGGGTGGTGGCGCGCCCGGCGTAATTGAGGGTGGAGGATATAATGACCGGCACGCGGAAATTGCCCAGATAAAAGAATATCGTAACCGCGGCGGAGATGGTTCCCGCGTTAACCAGTTTCCGAAGGCGGCCTGAGACGGTATGACCGGCGGATGCCGCGCTTTTCCCCGCCTGTCCGGCGGGCGGCAGTGTAGTCTTCCCGGCCTGCCCAAGAGCGGCCCTCTGCAGGAGGGAGACGCCAAAGGTGTAGATCAGCAGATTAAAGAGCAGATTGAAAATGGAGACAAAAATCAGGGACTCGCTGCCAAGCACCGCAGAAGCCAGAGGAATGCCGATAAAGCCCACGTTGCCGAAAACGGTCAGCATCTGATAGGCGTAGTGGAGATTTTTCGGCACCCGAAGAATGTAGGGAAGCAGGAAACTTATGGCGATCAAAAGGGCAAAAATAGCTGCATAGACGGCTAAAGCGGTGCCCAGCTCGTGCAGGGAAGCCTTGGGGCCGTCGTCCAGGGCGGAGCAGATTAAGAGCGCCGGGTTGGTGACATTGATGATAAGGCCGGATATCTGTTTGGAGCCTTCCTCCGAAAGCATTTTACGCCGGTAAAGGATCATGCCGGTGCCGATCAGGATGAAAATGATAACCATTTGCTGCAGTACGACTGTGATACTCATATAGTTTCCTCTTTCGCTGTATGTTTAGTCATATTATTGCCAATTATAATACTTTTTCTTAAAAATGGAAGATTGTTTTTCTCCTGCACTCGTTATATACTTAGAAGAGTTTATAATTAAGCTGCTGTGAGACGGACGTCTGGCCCGTGTGTCACCGCGGTAAATTGCTCTGACAGGGGGTAATTATGCAGAAATATATTATGGCGCTGGATCAGGGGACCACCAGCTCCCGCTGTATTTTGTTTGATAAAAAGGGTAATATCTGCAGTATGGCGCAGAAGGAGTTTACCCAGATATACCCGCAGGCCGGGTGGGTGGAACATAATCCACGCGAGATATGGGCCTCCCAGCTTGCGGTGGCGATTGAGGCGATGGCGAATATCAGCGCGGATGTTTCGCAGATTGCGGGCATCGGCATTACGAACCAGCGCGAGACCACGATTGTGTGGGACAGGGAAACCGGCGAGCCGGTGTACAATGCGATTGTGTGGCAGTGCCGGAGGACGGCGGAGTTTATCGACGGATTGAAGGCGCAGGGTTATACGGAAATGATACGGTCGAAAACGGGGCTGGTGCCGGACGCTTATTTTTCGGGAAGCAAGATTGCCTGGATACTGGATCATGTGGAGGGCGCCCGGGAGAGAGCGGAGCGCGGGGAACTGCTGTTCGGCACGGTGGATTCGTGGCTGATCTGGAAACTGACGAAAGGGGCTGTTCATGCCACCGACTACACCAATGCTTCCCGTACGATGCTCTATAACATTCACACGCTGGAATGGGATGAGGAGCTTCTTTCCATACTGCGGATTCCCGGACAGATGCTTCCGGAGGTGAAGCCTTCCGGCACGGTGTTTGGCGAGAGCGATAAGAGTATCTTCGGCGCGCCGGTTCCCATTGCGGGTGCGGCGGGCGACCAGCAGGCGGCGCTTTTCGGGCAGTGCTGTTTCAAACCGGGACAGGTGAAAAACACGTACGGGACAGGCTGTTTCCTTTTAATGAATACAGGAAAGGAAGCGATCGCTTCAAAGAGCGGTCTGCTCACCACGATTGCGGCAGGGGATTCCCCGGAGCCGGAGTATGCACTGGAGGGCAGTGTGTTTGTGGCGGGCGCGGCGGTGCAGTGGATGCGGGATGAGATGCGGATGATGAAGATTTCCCGGCATTCGGAAAAGTACGCCATGCGTGTGCCCGATACAAACGGCGTTTATGTGGTGCCTGCCTTTGTGGGCATGGGAACGCCCTACTGGAACCCGTATGCGAGGGGTACCGTGGTGGGCATTACGAGGGGCTGCCAGAAGGAGCATTTTGTGAGAGCGGTGCTGGAGTCCATTGCCTATCAGTCGATGGATGTGCTTCAGTCGATGGAAAAGGATGCCGGGATTCCTTTGGCGGAATTGAAGGTGGACGGCGGCGCCAGCGCCAACGATTTCCTGATGCAGTTTCAGGCGGATATCACGGGACAGGCGGTGCACCGTCCGAGCTGTATTGAGACGACGGCTCTGGGAGCGGCCTATCTGGCCGGACTTTCCGTGGGCTATTGGAAGGACAGAGAGGAGATCTGCGAAAACTGGCAACTCGGAAAGCGGTTTGACGTGACGATGGAAGAGAAGACCAGAGAGCAGCTTGTGAAAGGATGGAAACGTGCCGTCAGATGCGCGCTTGCGTGGGCGGATGATATAGATGTTTGCAAAACGCAGCAGTGATATATTCCATTGTGCATATTGTATATTCCAACGCAGACGCGCTTGCGCTCCGCTTCAAACGCAGCAGTACTAAGCTCGAAAAAACCTCGCTAAGTACTGGCGTTTTTCAAGGGTCCGCTTATGGATTATACAACATGCACAATTAGAGATTTACAAAGAGGCGTTTTGCAAACACTTCGAAGAAAGGAAAACAGACAATGAACATTACCTACAATGAAAAAAACAGAATCTTTAAATTGGACACGCCCCACACAAGCTACTGCATCGGTGTGGTGGACGAGGAAAATTTTCTGGGGCATGTGTATTACGGCAGGAGCCTCGGTTCGGACGATCTGGCTTATCTGATGCGCACCGGGGAGCCGCCCTTTGTTCCCTCGGAAAATAACAGGGACAGGACTTCTTTTTTAGATACGTTTCCCATGGAATATACGGGGCATAATTTGGGCGACTACCGGGAGGGAACGCTCTCGGTGCGCACGCTGTCGGGGCATACGGGAGTATCGCTTTCCTATGTGTCACATTGTATTTATGAGGGAAAGAAAGCGCTTGACGGACTTCCGGCGACCTTTGGCGCAAAAGAAGAGTGCAGGACGTTAGAGATTACCTGTGAAGACCCGGTATTAAAATTGCAGGTGGTTTTGTCTTACAGCATTTTTGCGGACACGGACGCCATTGCCAGAAGCGTGCGCGTGGTAAATAACGGCGGCGAGCCGGTCTATCTGACGAAAGTGCTGTCCGCCTGCATTGATATGGACAATGATAATTACGATATGATTACCCTGCACGGCTCCTGGGCGAGAGAGCGTGCGATCCAGACGTGTCCGATCAGGAAGGGCAAACAGAGTGTCGGCTCGGTGCGCGGGGAGTCCAGCCATCAGGAGCATCCTTTTATGGCCTGGAAGAGCAGGACGGCGACGGAGGAGACGGGCGACGTTTATGCCATGAACTTTGTCTATTCCGGCAACTTTCTTGCACAGATAGAGGAGAGCCAGTTTGGAAGTATCCGCGCCATGATGGGCATTCACCCGGAAGATTTCTGCTGGAAACTGGAGCCGGGCGCAAGCTTTCAGGCGCCGGAGGTGATCTGCATGTACTCGGCAAAAGGGCTTGGCGGCATGACCAGAAATTTTCATGAGCTCTACCGCAATCATCTGATCCGGGGGATTTATAAAGACAAAAAGCGGCCGATCCTGATCAATAACTGGGAGGCGACCTACTTTGATTTTGATACGGATAAGCTTTTGGATATCGCCAGACAGGCTTCCGCGCTCGGCATAGAGATGCTGGTGATGGATGACGGGTGGTTTGGGCACAGGGACGACGACAACTCCAGTCTGGGCGACTGGTTTGTGAATGAGTCCAAGCTTAAGGGCGGGCTCAAATATCTGGTGGACGAGGTGAACAGGCTTGGGATGAAATTCGGTATCTGGGTGGAGCCGGAGATGATTTCTCCCGATTCCGATTTGTATAAAGAACATCCCGACTGGGCGATTCAGATCCCCGGCAGGGTGGGGAGCCTTGCCAGAAACCAGTATGTGCTCGACCTGACCCGCAAGGAGGTGCGCGACTGCGTTTACGACAGGATTGCGGCAGTGCTTCGAAGTGCGAATATTGAGTATGTGAAGTGGGATATGAACAGGCAGCTTTCCGATTTGGGCAGTTACGGTCTTCCGGCGGACAGGCAGGGCGAGCTGGTACACAGGCAGACGCTTGCCCTCTATGAGATGCAGGAGAGGCTGATTACGGATTTCCCGAATCTTCTTCTGGAGAACTGCTCCGGCGGCGGGGCAAGATTTGATCCGGGAATGCTCTATTACAGCCCGCAGATCTGGTGCTCCGACGACGCAGATGCCGTAGAGCGGCTGTCGATTCAGGCGGGCACTGCTTTGATTTATCCGCTTTCCACCATGGGGGCGCATGTGTCCGACTGCCCGAACCACACGGTAGGCAGAACGACGCCTTTTGAGACGAGGGGCTATGTGGCGCTGGCGGGCACTTTCGGCTATGAGCTGGATGTGACGAAGATTCCCGAAGCGGACCGGGAAATGATTCCGGATCAGGTGGCTATGTACCATAAATATAATGATCTGGTGCGGCAGGGCGATTATTACCGCATCGCGCATTATGCGGACAATCATTTTTATGACTGCTATGCGGTGGTGGCGAAGGATAAGAGCGAGGCGCTTGTCACCTATGTACAGGTGCTGGGGAGGCCCAACTTCCACAGCAGAAGAATCCGCATTCCGGGGCTTGACCCGGAGAGAACTTATGTGATTGAGAATGCGGCGGACTGGCCGGAGATCAGGCAGACCGAGTACCGGGGCGATACGCTGCACAATGCGGGTATCAATATCCCGCCGATCAGCGGGGACTTTAAGGGACGGCTGCTGCATTTGACGCGGGCTGACCTGAAATATTAAGAAAAGAGGACACGGATATGATCGTACAGAAATACAAGGACATGTTACAGGGGAAATCGGTAATCCGGCAGCTTTCGGAGTTTGCGGCGGCAAGGGGGCAGGAGATCGGGTATGAGAATGTGTTTGATTTCAGCCTCGGAAATCCTTCGGTGCCGGTGCCGCAGGAATTTACGGATGTGATGATCAGGATGCTGCAGGAGAAAAATCCCATGGAGCTGCACGGCTACAGCCAGAGTCTGGGCATTCCGTCCGTCAGGGATAAGGTGGCGGCTTCTCTCAACAGAAGATTCGGGATGAACTACACGGGGAACCATATTTTTATGACCACCGGGGCGGCGGGCGCGATTGCCCATGCAGTACGGTGCGTGGCGGAGCCGGGGGATGAGGTGCTTACCTTTGCACCCTATTTTCCTGAGTATGCGCCTTATATCAATCTGACCGGGGCGGTTCTCAAAGTGGTGCCTGCGGATACCGAGAATTTTCAGATTAATTTTGAGGCCTTTGAGGAGATGCTGACGGAGAAGGTTGCGGCTGTGTTAATCAATACGCCGAATAATCCTTCAGGTATGGCTTACTCCACGGAGACGGTAAAAGAGCTTGCGCGGATTATGGAGGAGAAACAGAAGCAGTACGGACATGACATTTTCCTGATTTCCGACGAGCCTTACAGGGAGATTGTGTTTGCAGGCGTGGATGCGCCGTATCCTTCCGCGTTTTATGACAATTCCCTTTCCTGCTACTCCTTTTCCAAATCCCTTTCCCTGCCGGGAGAGCGGATCGGTTATGTGGCGGTGAACCCGAAGTGCACGGATGCGGAAATCATCAGCGTGATGTGCAGTCAGATTTCCAGAGGAACGGGGCACAACTGTCCGCCGTCCATCATTCAGCTCGCGGTGGCGGAGGTGCTTGACCTGACCTCGGATCTTACGGTCTATGAGACGAATATGAACATATTATACAGGGAACTTACGGATCTTGGTTTCGAGTGCGTGCGTCCAGGCGGCACATTCTATATGTTCCCGAAATCGCCGGAGCCGGATGCGGCCGCTTTTGCAGAGAAGGCGAAGAAGTATGACCTGATTCTGGTGCCCAGTGACAGCTTCGGTGTGAAGGGGTATTTCAGGATTGCCTACTGTATCGACACGGAGAAGGTGGAGCGGTCACTGGAGGCATTCAGGAAGCTTATGAAGGAAAATTACTGAGTTCCGAAGAAAGGAAGTTTGGTTATGATGTATCAGGCAGGGCTGATTCTGGAAGGCGGCGGTATGAAGGGCATTTATACCGCAGGCGTTCTGGATTACTTTATGGAAAAGGAGATTGCTTTTTCCGACAATTACGGTGTGTCGGCGGGGGCGTGCCACCTTTGCAATTATATGTCGGGACAGAGGGGCCGGTCTTACCGCATCAGCGTGAACTATCTGGATATGAAGCAGTATTGCGGGAAGTGGAGCCTTTTTACAACGGGCGATCTTTTCGGCGTGGATATGAATTACAGTCTGATCCCGAATTATCTGGATCCGTATGATTATGACGCTGCGGTGAAATTCCCGGGCAGGGCTTTTGCGGTGGCCACGGATATAGAGACGGGAAAGCCGGATTATCTTCCGCTTAAGGATCTGCGGGAAGACATTCAGGCGGTGAGGGCGTCCAGTTCCCTGCCGCTGGTGTCCCGGAATGTAAAGATAGGCGGCAGATATTATCTGGACGGCGGCATCAGCGATTCAATTCCGGTCAGAAGATCCATACAGGACGGCAACAGGAAAAATGTGGTGATTATGACCAAGGAGGAGGGCTTTGTCAGACAGCCTGCCGGAGCAGAGCTCGCGCTGGTGAAGGCGCGTTATCTCCGTTATCCGAAAGTGTATGAGCTGATGCGCGAAAGGCATCTTTCCTACAACGCTACCGTACAATATATTGAGGAAAAGAAACGGAAGGGTGAGCTGTTTGTGATCCGTCCGAAGCGTAAGAGCGATGTGGGCCGGATCGAGAAGGATAAGAAAAAGATGACGGCGCTCTACGAGGAAGGCTACCGTGACGCGCAGGAATGCTATTTGGAGCTTTTGGAATATTTGGAGCAGGCATGAGCAATGCGCATCCATAAGATGAGAAAATGACTGCCAGCAGTCAATTTTATCATCTTACGGATGCATAGGGCGAAGCCCGTGAGCGAGGAAATCCGAAGGATTTTCGAGCTTGGGCATTGCGGATGGAAAGAAAGGATAAAACATGGACATAATGGAAATTTTAAAGGCGGTGCTATTCGGCATTGTGGAGGGTATTACGGAGTGGCTCCCCATCAGCAGCACCGGCCACATGATTCTTTTGAATGAGTTTGTGACCCTGAATGTGAGCGAAGACTTCTGGGAGATGTTTCTGGTGGTGATTCAGCTCGGGGCGATTCTGGCGGTGGTTCTCCTTTTCTGGAACAAGATATTTCCCTTCCGCTTCAAGGAGAAGCCGGTGGTGCAGAAGGATATTTTTGTGCTCTGGTTTAAAATTCTGGCTGCCTGCGTCCCGGCGGCAATTGTTGGACTGGCCTTTGACGATGTGCTGGATGCACTTTTTTATAATCCGTGGTGCGTGGCCATTGCGCTGATTGTGTTCGGTATCGCCTTTATTCTGATTGAGAACAGGAATAAGGAAATGACGCCGAAAATTACGGAGCTGAGTCAGATTACCTATCAGACGGCATTGATGATCGGCGTTTTCCAGCTTTTGGCGGCGGTGTTTCCGGGAACCTCCCGTTCCGGCGCAACCATTGTGGGAGCGCTTCTGATCGGTGTGTCAAGAACCGTGGCGGCGGAGTTTACTTTCTTTCTGGCGATTCCTGTTATGCTGGGAGCAAGTCTGCTGAAGCTCCTTAAGTTTGGATTTTCCTTCACGGGGGAGGAGCTTGTTATTCTGATAGTTGGAATGGCGGTGGCTTTTGCCGTGTCCGTGGCGGTGATCCGTTTCCTGATGGGGTATATCAAAAAGCATGATTTTAAAGTTTTCGGCTGGTACAGGATTGCGCTGGGCGCATTGGTGCTTTTATACTTTGCCGTGGCATAAGGGCGTAAACAGGGGTGTTTTGAGGGACCGGTTCGGTCAATTCGTATAAGATTTTATATCAAAAATTAACTATTTGATACAGATTGTTAGTTGACAGTCCTGTTTTATTGAGATAAGATACAACTAGCAGAGTCATGTAGCAGGTAGCTTTTGCGGGGATGCATGGCGTTACATCTAACATATCGGTATTATGAAAAAGTAGTATTAGTGAAAGTGGGGAAGGAGATTACTCATGGCAGAAACCAAGAAGCCGGTTGAAAAATCGGAAGCTAGCAAAGCGGCAGATACAAAGACATCGACAGCGGAGACACCTGTGGCAGCACCTGCAGCAACGACAGAGCCTGTAGCAGAGACGGCTAAGACAGAAGAAAAAGAGACTGCGGCAAAAAAACCTGCGGGAAGGAAACCCGGCAGAAAGCCCGGGGCGAAGAAGCCCGGCAGAAAGCCTGCAGCGGCGAAGAAAGAGACGGAGACTAAGACCACTACCACAAGAAAGGCGGCGGTGAAGGAGACCGTACATGTACAGTTCTCCGGCAAGACTTACACCACTGAGGATCTGGTAAAGATTGCCAAGGATGTCTGGAAGTATGATCTGAAGAAGAAGGTTGGCGATTTCAAGGCTGTAGAGCTTTATGTGAAGCCTGAGGAGAGCGTAGTGTACTATGTAATCAACGGCGAGGAGAAAGGCCAGTTTAATATTTAATCATTTGAAAAAGAATGCAGGCGGTCAGTTTAGGGTATGCTAAACTGACCGTTTTCCTATTTCATACTTTTTTTATAATTATTTTCCATTCAGATGTTGACAAGGGAAAAAAGAAGTGATACCTTACTACCAGAAGGCGTTAGCACTCTAACAGGTCGAGTGCTAACAATTCAAATAAGAGGAACATGGTATGCAGCTGGACGAAAGAAAATATATCATATTGCAAGCCATCATCCGAAACTACCTGGAGACGGGGGAGCCGGTAGGCAGCCGCACGATCTCCAAGTACACCGATTTGAACTTAAGCTCCGCAACCATTCGGAACGAGATGGCGGATCTGGAGGAGCTGGGCTACATCTTACAGCCCCACACCTCCGCAGGCCGGATTCCATCCGACAAGGGCTATCGTCTCTACGTAGATAAGATGATGGAGGAGAAGGAGCGGGAGGTCGAGGAGATCAAGGAGATGCTGCTGGAGAAGGAGGATAAGATGGACCACCTTCTCAAACAGGCCGCCAAGGTGCTCGCCAATAATACCGAGTATGCGGCGATGATCTCCGCGCCCCAGTACCACCGCAATAAGCTGAAATTTATCCAGCTTTCCCGGGTAGACGCAGGACAGATTCTGGCAGTGATCGTGGTGGAGGGAAATGTGATCAAAAACTCCATGCTTACGGTATCCGAGGAATTGAGCGACGAGACGCTTTTGAAGCTGAACATCCTTCTGAACACCCACTTAAACGGCTTATCTCTGGAAGAGATCAATCTCGGTATGATTGCCGCGATGAAACAGCAGGCCGGTATTCACAGCGAGATTGTGGCGGGCGTGATCGATGCGGTGGCGGAAGCGATCAAGGCGGATGAGGATCTGGAGATTTATACAAGCGGTACGAAAAACTTTTTCAAGTACCCGGAGCTTGCGGATCACGAGAGAGCCAGCGAACTGATTACCACCTTTGAGGAGAAACAGCTTTTAAGCGAGCTGGTGCAGGGTAATCTTTCGGGCGACAACAACACGGGCATACAGGTTTATATCGGTGATGAGACACCCGTGGCGGGTATGAAGGACTGCAGCATTGTGACGGCGACCTACGAGCTGGACGCGGGCATGAAAGGGACCATCGGCATCATCGGCCCCAAAAGAATGGACTATGAGAAAGTGGTGAGCAATCTCAGGCTGTTAAAGCATCAGCTTGATGATTTATATAGGAAATGACAACAGATTTCAGCAGGTTGTCTAACAGGATTAACGGAGTTGACTTAAATAGTCACACAGGAAAGGGATGAGCACATTGGCAGCAGAGGAAAAGGATAAGCAGGAAAAAGAGCTGGAAGAACAGAATATGGCACAGCAGGAAACGGAGGCCGAGACACCGCAGGCGGAAGCAGACGGAGAGCCTTCAGCAGGAGAGGAAGAAAAGTCCGCTAAGGGCGATCGGAAGGAAAAGAAGAAAAAGGACAAAAAGCAGGACGCCCTGAAGGAGAAAGTGGAAGAACTGGAAGACAGGGTAAAACGCCAGATGGCGGAGTTCGATAATTTCCGCAAACGCACCGAGAAAGAGAAGACGGCGATGTTTGAGACGGGCGCAAAGAGCGTGATTGAAAAGATTCTCCCTGTGGTAGATAACTTTGAGAGAGGGCTTGCCAGTGTACCTGAGGAAGAAAGAGACGGCGCCATCGCGCAGGGTATGCAGATGATTTATAAGCAGCTTATGACAGAGCTGGAAAATCTGGATGTGAAGCCGATCCCGGCGGTCGGGGAGGAATTTAACCCCGAGTTCCATAATGCGGTGATGCAGACGGAGAGCGAGGAGTTCGAGTCAGGCATAATCGCCCAGGAATTGCAGAAAGGTTATACTTACAGGGACAGCGTGGTCAGACACAGTATGGTAGCAGTAGTTCAGTAATCATGTATAGAGTGGAAGGAGAAAAATTATGAGTAAAATTATCGGCATCGACTTAGGAACAACAAACAGCTGCGTGGCAGTTATGGAGGGCGGAAAGCCCACTGTCATCGCGAATACAGAAGGCGCGAGAACCACACCGTCCGTTGTGGCTTTCACGAAGAACGGCGAGAGGCTTGTGGGTGAGCCGGCTAAGCGTCAGGCGGTTACCAACGCGGATAACACGATCGCTTCCATTAAGAGAGATATGGGTACGGACAAGGGCCGCACGATCGCGGATAAGAAGTATTCCCCGCAGCAGATTTCCGCAATGATTCTGCAGAAGCTGAAAGCGGATGCGGAGAATTATCTGGGCGAGAAGGTGACGGAGGCGGTTATCACGGTTCCCGCATACTTTAACGATTCCCAGAGACAGGCAACCAAGGACGCGGGCAAGATCGCGGGTCTGGATGTAAAGCGTATCATCAACGAGCCGACCGCGGCTGCACTGGCTTACGGCCTTGACAATGAAAAAGAGCAGAAGATTATGGTTTACGATCTGGGCGGCGGTACTTTCGATGTGTCCATCATCGAGATCGGCGACGGCGTCATCGAAGTGCTTGCCACGAACGGCGACACCCATCTGGGCGGCGACGATTTTGACCAGAAGATTATTGACTGGATGCTGTCTGAGTTTAAAGCGCAGGAGGGCGTGGATCTGTCCAATGACAAGATGGCGCTCCAGAGACTGAAAGAGGCTGCTGAGAAGGCGAAGAAGGAGCTTTCCTCCGCAACCACAACGAACATCAACCTTCCCTTCATTACGGCGACGGCGGAAGGCCCCAAGCACTTTGACATGAACCTGACAAGAGCAAAGTTCGATGAGCTGACCAGTGATCTGGTAGAGCGTACCGCGATCCCTGTACAGAATGCGATGAAGGATGCGGGTCTGACCAACGCGGATATCGGCCAGGTGCTGCTGGTAGGCGGTTCCACCCGTGTGCCCGCGGTGCAGGAGAAAGTTAAGCAGATCACAGGCAAGGAGCCGAGCAAGTCCTTGAATCCCGACGAGTGCGTGGCTTTGGGCGCTTCCGTACAGGGCGGTAAGCTTGCAGGCGATGCGGGTGCGGGTGAAATCCTCCTGCTGGATGTGACGCCTCTGTCACTTTCCATTGAGACGGCGGGCGGTATTGCGACCAGACTGATTGAGAGAAATACGACTATCCCCACTAAGCACAGCCAGGTGTTCTCCACCTACTCCGACAACCAGACGGCGGTGGACATCAACGTGCTGCAGGGTGAGAGACAGTTTGCGAAGGACAACAAGTCCCTTGGACAGTTCCGTCTGGATGGGATTCCTCCGGCAATGCGCGGCGTACCGCAGATCGAAGTGACCTTCGATATTGACGCCAACGGTATCGTTAACGTGTCCGCAAAGGATCTGGGCACCGGCAAGGAGCAGCACATCACCATCACCGCAGGCTCCAATATGTCGGACGACGAGATCGAGAAGGCTGTAAAAGAGGCGGCGGAGTTTGAGGCGCAGGATAAGAAGCGCAAAGAGGCGGTAGATACGAGAAACGAAGCGGATTCCTTCGTATTCCAGACCGAGAAGGCATTGAACGAGGTGGGCGACAAGATCGACGCTTCCGAGAAAGCGGGCGTGGAGGCTGACCTGCAGGCGGTGAAGGATATTCTGGAGAAAACCAAGGATCAGGAGCTTACCGAAAGCCAGCTTGACGAGCTGAAGGCGGCGAAGGAGAAGCTGACGAATTCCGCACAGTCCCTGTTTACGAAAATGTATGAGAACATGCAGCAGGCACAGGGCGGCCCCGATATGAGCAACATGGGCGGCGCGCAGGAGGCAGGACCGCAGGATGGCGGCGCGGCTGATGATGTGGTTGACGGAGACTACAGGGAAGTATAAGACATTAAAAGAATCCAGGGAAGGATAAAGTTATGGCAGAACAAAAACGGGATTATTATGAGGTGCTCGGCGTAGAGAAAAGCGCTGACGATGCCGCCATAAAAAAAGCATACAGAGTTCTGGCTAAGAAATATCACCCCGATATGAATCCCGGGGACGCGGAGGCGGAGAAAAAATTTAAGGAGGCCTCGGAGGCCTATGCCGTGTTGAGCGACCCCGAGAAGAGAAGACAGTATGACCAGTATGGTCATGCTGCCTTCGACGGTGCGGGCGGCGCAGGCGGTTTTGGCGGCTTCGACTTTAACAGCGCGGATTTCGGCGATATCTTTGGCGATATTTTCGGGGATCTTTTCGGCGGCGGCAGCAGGCGCGGCGGCGGAAGAGGAAACGGCCCGATGAAAGGCGCGAATATCAGAACCAGCGTCCGCATTAGCTTTGAGGAAGCAGTCTTTGGCGTGGAGAAGGAGATCGAGCTGACCCTTAAGGACGAGTGTACTTCCTGCCACGGCACGGGCGCGAAACCGGGAACCAGTCCCGAGACCTGCGGTAAGTGCGGCGGAAAGGGTCAGGTGGTATTCACTTCCCAGTCCTTCTTCGGCACGGTGCGCAATGTGCAGACCTGTCCCGACTGTCACGGCACGGGTAAGGTGATTAAGGATAAATGTCCCGACTGCCGCGGCACAGGCTATATTGCAAATAAGAAGAAGATACAGGTTTCCATCCCCGCAGGTATCGACAACGGACAGTGTGTCCGCATCCGCGATAAGGGCGAGCCCGGTTCAAACGGCGGCCCCAGAGGAGATCTTCTGGTTGAGGTGGTAGTGGGAAGACATCCCATCTTCCAGAGACAGGATGAGAATATTTACTCCACCGTGCCCATGTCCTTCGCCATTGCGGCGCTGGGCGGCGAGATCGTGATCGACACCGTGGACGGCAGGGTGATTTATGATGTGAAAGCCGGAACACAGACTGACACCAAGGTTCGCCTGAAAGGCAAGGGCGTTCCTTCTCTCAGAAATAAAGATGTGCGCGGTGACCATTATGTGACGCTGGTAGTGCAGGTGCCCGACAAGCTCTCCCATGAGGCGAAAGATCTTTTGAAGCAGTTCGACGAGTGCACGGGCGACAGCCTGAACGCAGCTAAGAACATAACCTCCGATGCGTCCGAGGAACCGTCGGGCGGTGGGAAAAAGAAGAAAAAGTTTAAGTTTTAAAAGGTAGCCTCGGCAACGGGGATGATTATAGGAGCCATGGGAGAATTCCCGTGGCTTTTATCGTTCGATTGTAAAATTAGGTGGTTTATGATATTATAAAGTTAGAAAAACGAGGAAAAGGACAGATGAGGGTATTGACGGTGACGGAGCGAAAGCGCCAGGAAGACTTACAATGTTTGCGAGATTTGCGTCCTATTGATGATGACTTTATGCGTTGTCTTTTTTAAAGATAATATTCCTCTGGCAGAACGTACACGATATCTGAAAGAGAATCCGAAAGGAGTGCAGGAGATGTGTAAAGTAATGGAAGATATGAGAAATGAATCCTTAAAAGAGGTTGCGAAGAGAATGTTATCGGACGGAATGCTGACACTTGAAAAAAATTGCTGAGTATGCAGGACTTCCTCTTGACGAAGTAAAAAAATTGAAAGCAGAGTAACAATATAAGCAGAGCTGCAGTCTTGAAAAATCGGAAAAGAGAAAAATGTAATTTTGAAAGGATTTCTCGAACATGGGAAATCCTTTTTACTATTTTGTTATATCTTTTTTAAAAAATGTAGCTATTATTTTTGAAAGTGATATAATAATTTTACAACTTAAATATACTCGGGGGGGGGGTATAAGGAAATAGTGGTTGGTCTGGCCCGCTTTACCAGGGAGTTTATTATTCTGTATATAGAAATCCATTCCCTCATGTTTGGGTCTGAGTGGGGTAAAAGGAGTGGATACAAAGTTGTTGTGTAGAGGGAGGTGAAAATGGAAAATGAAAAAAATGATTGTTACATTGGGAATTGTTTTGCTATCTGCAGCGGGGCTTTACGGCTGTGGCAGAAATCGCGAACTCACTGAAATAATGGACACAACGCAGCGGGAACCAAGGGGTGAGGTATTACCTTCTCCGGTGCCTATATCGGAAGAAGAGTTCAATACTTCAGGGGACACCATTGAAAATGGGGTTGACGAAGCACCAACGTTGACTGCGCTGGCGGATACACTGGAAGATGCACAGGAAATTGCAGATCTGTATGGAATTGAACTCGAGAGTTACTCTTATGGTGTGGCTACCTACCGTACGGATAAGGACATATCAGAACTTATAAATTTGGGGCTGGAAAACGACTATCCAACGTTAGCTCCCAATACAAAAAATTATCTCAATACATCGCAGTAAACTAAATAACGATTAGGAAAGGGAAGGAAAGGAAACGAAATGAAAAAAGCAAAGCTATTGTCACTGTTTTTAGCAGGCTCTCTGCTGTTCCACACAGCAGGCATGGATGCGCTGGCGACTACAATATCTGAGTCTGCCCTCGCTGTTGAATCCGTCGATGAAACTGGCGATGAGAGTGCCGAAGAAATTTCAAACGAGGAATCGCCGGAACAGTCTTCTAATGAAGATGAGGAAATTTCGGAAGAACCTATCGAAGATGATGGGGAAACCGAAGGGCCGTCCGAAGATGGGGAGAACCCGGAGAAGCCGTCCGAGGATGGGGAGAACCCGGAAGAGCCGTCCGAAGATGAGGAGAACCCGGAGGAGCCGTCCGAAGATGAGGAGAACCCGGAGGAGCCGTCCGAGGATGAGGAAATTCCGGAAGAACCGTCCGAAGATGGGGAAATTACGGAGGAGCCCATTGAGGAAGACGGGGAAATCGAAGAGCCATCTGAGGATGCAGAGGGTTCTGACGACACCATATCTGAAAATACCATATCCGAAAATGATCTTCCCGACGAAGAGGAGGACGTTTTCGATATCTTCCCCGGATTGGGTGACAGCTATGCGATGTCTTCCCAGCAGATGGCTGACAAAAGAGAACTGGCTGCCCATGTGGGCGACATTGTAAAGAAGAATACCAGAAGGGCAGAAGACTACCCTGACGCAGAGGGTCTTTACGAACTCGGAGAGGTAGTATATTTGGCGGAAAGTGAGGAAGAAGCAGAGCAGATAGCCGAGGCATTTGGTGGTACTGTGGACAGCTACTCTTACGAGGTGGCTGTTATCAGCCTGCCAGAGGAAGCTACTGTGGCTATGGCTGTAGCTGCAGCTGCAGAGCCTGATCTCAAATTGCCTGCTGTATGGCCCAACTACTACAATTATCTGGACAGTGAATTGTCCGAGACTAATGCCATAGGAAGCACTAAGGCTACCGACGCGGAAATTGCCACACAGTGGCAGCACGACTACATCGGCACCCGCTATGCTTGGGCGGCCGGATTTACGGGAGCGAATATCAAGGTAGCTGTCATTGATACCGGTGTTGAAAAAGGACATGAAGATTTGTCCGCAAACGCAGAATCTGGAAGAAACTTTGTGGGTGGGGCAGCAGGTACACCGCAAGATACGGATAATGACACCCACGGAACCCATGTAGCGGGTATTATTGCTGCTGATGATAATGGAAAAGGCGGTGTAGGTATTGCACCCGATGCCAAGGTGAGAGGTTACTGTGTCTTCCCTACTGGCGGAAGTGCAAACAGCGCTGATGTTATGAGCGCCATCAGAGCGGCTGTCGAAGACGGGAACGATATCATCAATATGAGTCTGGGCAGCCCGATGTATGACGGTGCTTACGCAAAAGTTGTACAGGAGGCATACAGTGCCGGTGTAGCGGTTTTCGCCTCATCAGGTAACGACGACACAAACGGCTATAATTTCCCGGCATCTTACCCGGGCGCTATCTCGGTGGGTGCAGTGGACCAGAACAGTGCCAGAGCTTCCTTCTCCAACTACGGAAGTGCTGTAAAACTGTCCTTCCCCGGTGTGAGGATTTATTCTACATTGCCTAATAATACATATGGCTATATGAGTGGCACCAGTCAGGCATCTCCCGCGGCGGCAGGCACAGCGGCGGTGATTCTCTCCGCCAGAGATGACATAAAAGGCAAAAGCGGGAAAGCGAAGGTGGACGCACTTCTCTCGGCCATGAAGTCTTCCACCACCAAGTGCACCAATTCGGGCATGGGTGCAGGTACCACCTGGCTTCCCGGTGCATTAAAGATTGCTACGGATATGACGGCACCAGATGCTCCGGTGATCGAGTTTGATAAAAATCTTACCCCCACTGACAAGGCCGGCAAGACTTACAAAGTAAAGGAAATAGAGGTTACACTCTCCACCAAAACTGCAGTGGGTGTAGAGATTTACTATACGACAGACGGCAAATCGCCATCTTACAAAAACGGTCAGATTGTGGTCGGGGAAAAATACAGTTCTTCTTTTAAGGTTGGCGGCGCAAAGAATAAAACCGTCAAGGCTATCGCTGTCAATCCGGTTACAGGTAAAGTGAGTAAAGTTGCTTCCAAGGCTTGTGTATTGACACCGATTCCTGAGAATGTAATTTTGACTGCAGCCAACGGCGTCTCGAAGATTGCTGCCGGAAAGAGCTTGAAATTAACCGCAGCTGTCGAGCCATCCTATGCGATTTCCAACAAAGTTGCCTGGACCGTGGTTGATGCCGACGGCAAAGATGCGGCGGCTAAAAATATTACAGTGACAAATGGTACCGTAAAAACTTTTAATACGAAAAGCAAGGTCACTGATGCGGGCGAATACACCGTTAAAGCTACTGCTGTTGGTGAAGATGGTAAAACATTGAATGGTAAAGTTGGCGAGTATAAGATTACAGTACTTGCGACGACCGACATAAAGAAAGTAGCTTTTATAGATAAAACAACCAATAAGGCACCTAAGGCGCAGAGTATAAATATAGGTGGAGCAGAACTCAACTTATTGGAATATCTTGTAGTGACCAAAACTGATAATTCTACATTGGATCAAAATAATGGAGCTGATGCAGCAGTAGTCTGGTCCAGCAGTAATACCAAAATTGCTACTGTAAGTAACGGTAAGGTAACGGCTGTTGCACCCGGCAAGGCTGTGATCAAAGCGACCTCCAATGATGGCGGTAATAAGAGTGCTTCTTATAATGTGACAGTAAACCAGCCCGTCACAAGTATTACCATAAGCGGGCCCCAAAAAGCAGCTGCCGGGAAATCAATCAGCCTTATTGCTACATTGAACGCTAAGAATCCGGCTCCTACAAACAAGAAGCTTGACTGGAAGGTTGAGGGAAATGATAAGGTAACTGTAAACGCAAACGGAAAAGTGACTGTGAAAAAAGATGCTGCAGGAACCTGTACCGTGACAGCAACAGCGAAGGATGGTTCCGGCGTATCCTCTGCTCCTTACTCCATTACTATCGTGTCGGGAGCAATCACGAAGATTACTCTTTCCGATAAGAGTGTTGTCTTGTTTCCTCCTAAAACAAGCGCTACAGCGCCCACTACGAAAACTTTGACTGCAACGGTAGTAGGTAGCGCAGGAGTGGATAATACTCTGATTGAATGGAAAAGCAGCGCACCCTCTATTGCTAATGTGGATCAAAGTGGAGTGATTACAGCCAAGAGCTCCGGAAAAGCGACTATTACCTGTGCCGCTACCGACGGTAGTAACAAAAAGGCAACCTGTACAGTTAATGTCACGGTACCTATGTCCAAGCTGTTCATAGGACCGGCTGACAGTTTTGGAGATTACTATACAGAAAAGGATGATAATGGTGCCATTACTTTTGATGGATACAGCGGTTATATCGCTTCCGGCAAGAGTATCAAGATGTCGGCCAAATATACCAGCAACTATGGCACGCCCACGAACAAAAAGGTGGTATGGAAGTCCAGCAATGAAAACATCCTGACTGTAGACAAAAATGGTAAGGTGACTGCTAAAAAAGATGCTCCTGTATATGAGGAAGCTGTTATTACTGCTACCGCGGCGGATGGCAGTGGCGTAACTTCCAATAATTATACGTTTGTTGTTACGCCACTCTTTAAAAGGCTCACGATTGAAAATGGACTTGTAGCTGTTGGTTGGACGGCCGATGGAAAGGGATATACAATTCCCTATTATACAATTACCGTGTCTGGCGGGAAAAATCCTGGCCTTAGCAAAAGTTATAATAAGGAAGATGGATGCTATTACTTTTCTCCCGTTCCGGGCAGGGTGACCACCAATAAACCATCCTCGGTTACCACCCTTTATACAAATGAACTGGAAAAAATGACAGTTACTGTAAAATTGAGGGACGGTTCTGGAGTATCAGGTAAGATATCTCTATATGTGGCTCGGTTCTCCGACGGAAAGATCAAATTCTTTAAGTAATTATTTTCAGAGCAAGAAAAAGCCAGTCGAACACGAAAGGTTTGGCTGGCTTTTTGCCAGGTGAAGTGCGGAAGAAAAGAAGCTAAAATTAGATTGTAGAGGAAATGATGAAAATGATGAAATCAGGAAAAAGAATCTTAGCAGGCATTCTGGCCGCCATCATGGTGCTTTCTTCGGCACAGCTTCCGGGAGATATTTCCCATGCGGAAGAACTGCCGGCCACGCAGGAGAGCATAACGGCAGAGGAATCCGCCGCGCCGGAGGATACGCGGCAGGAACCCGGACAGAATCAGGAAGACGGGGAAGAGGCGTCGGGGGAAAACGGGCCGGAACAGCCCGGAGCGGGTACGCCGGAGGAGATTCCCGGTGAGAGCGGGGGAACGGAGGAAGATGACCCCACCCAGCCGGATACGCCTGCGGAGGACTTAACCCAGCCGGATGTGCCCGGGGAAGAGACGTCGGAGCAGCCCGGAGCGGAAACGCCTGCAGATGGGGAAGAAACCTCGGATCAGATGCCTTCGGACGGTGAGGATGAGGAAACGGAGGACGAAAACGGAGAGCCGGATGCGGTACTGCCCGCGGAGGATGAGACTGTTTCCGAAAATGATCTGCAGATTTCCGGGAATGACCTGATGTCTGTGGGGGATACGGAAGTCTGGGCGGATGCGGAGATTGAAGGCGCGTATCAGTTTGGCGGGGCTCCTTCCGCCGATGAAGGGATTGCGCTTTATGCGGAGTCTGCATACACTGACAAACAGATCATGGACTATCTGTATCAGCAGATGAAAGCCCACGTTACACCGATTGACGTCTCTCGGTATGACATACCATATGAGACAACAGAGCCGGCAAAGATTGGACTTCTGGTCAGCGGCGTACTAAACGAGCATCCGGATCTTTATTACGTGAATGGCCGGTATAGCTATAACTATAGCCCGGTTACGTCGACGATCATGCAGCTTAGCATCACCTACAACACCACGTTCAACGATGTCGAATGTCAGAAAGGCGTAAGTGCGGCGCTTGCGTCGGTGGAGCAGGGCATGAGCGATCTCCAGAAAGCCATTGTTCTACATGACTATCTGGCGGTCAACTGCGAGTATGACTACGAGAATCTGAACGCGAATACACTGCCGGCCGAATCTTTTAATATATACGGGGTTTTCGTGAAGCGCACTGCCGTATGTCAGGGATATGCGCTTGCCTATAAATATCTTTTGAATGAAATGTGGGTGCATTCCCCGCCCCTTGGGGCGCAAGCAAACTTTAAC
>CAMWPB010000054.1 GCA_947176065.1 uncultured Lachnospiraceae bacterium
GCGCACTCGGGACTTTCACCCGTTAGAGAACGCCCATGCTGGGCAAACAAAAATAAGCAGAGAGCCTCACACTCTCCGCTTCCAATCCTTCCCCTTACAATACACCACCGCCGTCAACGTACTGATAAACGTGGCCACAATCGCCGGCGAGATGATCCCCGCAGGATTCACACTCCCGTACTGGCTCCGGTAAGCAATCATATTAACGGGAATTAACTGCAAAGAAGAAATATTTAATATTAGAAATGTACACATTTCATTGCTGGCGACGCGCTCCCGTTTTCCCTTTTTCCCCACAGACTGCAAACCTCCCGGCTCTGCCCACACATCGTCTTTTTCTGCGCCGCTTTTCCTGCTGCCATATTCCTCCCGTTCCATCTCCTGTTGCCGGGACAGCATCTGTCTCCGCTCTCCGCCGTCCGCCAGATACCCCGGCGTCCCCCTCTCCTCTTCCAGCTTCGCCAGCTCCTCCATGGCCTTCAGTCCCGCCGGCGTACATGCCCAGCCCAGCCCCAGCACATTGGCGATCAGATTCGTGGCAATATATTCCCTTGCCGGATGCCCTTTCGGAATACGCGGAAAAAGAAAGCTGATGAAGGGTTGTATCCCTCTCGTCAGCTTTGCAATCAGGCCCGATTTCTGTGCAATCTCCATAAGCCCCACCCAAAGCGCCATCACGCCGATCATGGTGATGCAAAGAGACACCGCGTCCCCGGCGGAGTCAAGCGCCGCGCTTGTCACCTCCGCCATTTTCCCTGTGAACGCGCCGTACACGACGCCAATCAGAATCATAAAAGCCCAGATATAATTTAGCATGGAAACCCCGTTAGAATCTCTTTCTCTTATCTTTATTCTATGTGTTTTCCCGCATAATATGTTTACCGCCTGTCCTCCGCTCTCGCGCTTTTCCGTTCTGCGCCTCTTCCCATATCCATCGCACTCATAACGGAGATGTCAATTCCCGACGCATCCACCAGATTTGTGGCGTCCGCCCGCTGTTCCTCATCCGTAGCCGGTATCGTGCCATCAATCTGTCCTATGACACTTTCCGCCCGCAATATGATTGTCTGATACAGCATTTCCGCACCCGCCTCATATGCTTCATAGGAATAAAGCGCAGTGGGATCTGTTTCCACCAGCGTGTCAATCCGGCTTCGGATTCCCTGACAAACCTCCTGAAATCTTCCGTCCAGCACATACTCCTGTGCCAGCCGCCTCAAATACTCGTGATAGCGGGAAAGATATTCTTCGTTCTCCAGAAGCGCGTCAAAAAACGCAGTCCCTGCAAACGGGGTATCCACCGCATCATTTACAACCTCCGACGCACCGCCTTCCGCCCCATGGTTCATTCCGCCAAAGGAAAGATTGTAGTCCCACGGAAGAATGTTCAGCATACCATTGTATTCATATAAATAGTAATTATGTGCCATGTTTCCTGAAAGACTGTCCAAATTCACGGAAAATGCGTGTACTGCCATGTATTTCAGTATATTGTCCACATCCAGATAGGTTTCAAGTTCGGTTCCCTCGCTGATATGCTGAAGAGCCGTAACCACCCTGCCGTGATCTTTCTGCCCCGTAGTTGTCACCTCGCCCTCCCATATATCGGAATAGCTGGAAAGTTCCCCGTCGGTATAGTTGAGATTCGCGCCATTTTCACCTCCCATGGAGGAGCCTTTGCCCGGCATCTTTCCCATATCCGGCGGCTTCCGCTCATTCCCGTCCGCGAAGTCAAAATCTCTGTCCCTCTCCATCCGACGCTCCTTCCACGCAGCATCCTCCTCCCCGGGCTGTGGCTGCTGTCCGCCAAAGTCTCCTCCCTTGGCGCCGCCTCCCATATTCATGCTGTCAGGCTTATACAGTTCACCCTCCACGGTTCCGTAGTTTCGCATGAGAAAGCTTTCCTCCACGGCCTCCAGCGCAAGATATACGCCCAGATACTCTCCGTTCAGCGATATTTCGGCATAATTGTACAAAGAAGCGTCGGCTCCCAGATACTGATACATATCATAAACCACAGCCTCCTTCATGTTAGTGGGATCAGCATAGTTATTATTTAAAATCAGCTTATCAAGGCCAAGACAGGTCTGCCCTTCCACGTAATGATCAAATTCCAGCTTCAGACTGTACCTGTCCGAGTCGGGATTGTTGACGATCGCCGACAGGCTTGTGTTTCCTTTTGGGCGGACTCCAACGTTATATATTTTCTGATCGTTGATCAGCACGTCGCAGGCGTAATATTCCTCCGCCATGGCATTTTCCAGCATTGCCTCCCATTCGTCCTGTTCCATCTGAATATCGATCTGTATCAGCTCATCCGTATCAAACAGCGCCGTTTCATATGCCATCGGCGTCCTGACGCTGCCCAGTGTCTCTACCGCCTCCTGCAAAGAGACCATCACCCAGAAGCAAAAAGCGACAGCCGCAGCCATCATCACACCGATGATCTTCGTTATATGCTTGTAGGAAATCATAAATGCCCCCTTTATTAAGACATGTATTCGCCATTATAGCTTACCAGTGTGACATAGTCCACACCCTCTATGTCCTGTATGCCGTTGACAAAGGCAGTCGCCGCATCCTTCAGGCGCACCTCCGCCGTCAGCTCAATGCCGCCGCTGCTCACCGTCTTGGATTTCACCAGAAACCGCTTCACTGACCTTCCCGCCATCTCCGTCGCCGCGTCCTCCGCCTTTTCATCCTCGCAGTTTATGATAAGGATATAAGGATTCTCATGCATCTTCCGGTTGGCGAACAGGATCAGGATTACGCCGATTATCGCAGAACCGATCACCGCCAGCGGAATCATGCCCGCGCCGATTACAATCCCCGCTGCAATTGACCAGAACAGATACACAATCTCTATCGGCTCCTTGATCGCTGCCCGGAAGCGGACAATGGAGAGCGCGCCCACCATACCGAGGGAGAGCACCACATTGGATGTCACCGCCATAATCACCAGCGTTGTCACAAGGGAAAGCCCCACCAGTGTCAGGGCAAACCCGGACGAATACATCACACCGTTAAAGGTCTTCTTGTAGACCACAAAAATGAACAAACCAATGACTAGAGCAAAAAGCATCCCGATCAGTGTGTCAACCGCCGAAAACTGTGTCACATTCTCTAAAAAGCTTGATTTAAAAATATCGTTAAATGTCATCTCTCTTTTCCTCCTTTTTTAGCCGAACTGTCTGCATGCCGCATATTTTGAAAACGCCGTCTGGCGCAGTGTGTTTGTCTGTATCAGCCTGCGGATAATCTCCGGCAGAAAAGCATCGAACTTTACTTCCAGTATCATATCCTGCGGCTCCCCGGCCGTATCTATATCTACGACCTGTTCCTCCAGAAAATCCCTGTGATACAGGGTCGTCCGAATATGTGAGTCAAAGGTGATCCGCACATTACCCGCCCGATAAATATACGGCTCGCGTATATAAGATACCAGCACCCTCGGACGGAGCATCTGGTAGTTCATCTTCGCATATAACTCCTGCACCAGCGGCGAGGAATGCTCTCTCATCCACTCCGTTCTGCCCTCCAATAATTCTCTGCACTCGCTTTCCGTAAGCAGTGCGTCGACCTTCATGCACAGATCGTTATCCTTTATCTTTTTTTCCAGTGTGAGATAAGAAAAATCATCATTATAATATCTGATTCTGAATTTCTCCCGTCGGGAAACACCATACGTCTTTTCCCGCAGCGCCTTATCCATATAATTATCAAAATAAATGCTCCGTATCAGGTATCTTCCGTCCGCACCCGTATGTATGTCGCTTTGCATAATTGTCCGCAAGCGGTTCCTCAACTCTATATACTGCGCGTAACCGATTTGGTATTTCAGTTCATGCCGAAATTCTTCTTTCCGATTCACCCGCTCCTCTCCTTCCTGCTGTTTTGGAACTGTTCCGTACCTTTACATTCCTGAATAAATCATGAGAATTCTGCGTGAGGCATGGGTAAAGTATAGAGGGCTTTCCTAAAATGTACTTAAAATCAGTTGTGATCATTTGATGAACAATTTCATATACGCAAATATGCCGGCCGCAGCCGACATTTCTTCAAAATCCACGCTATTTACAATACTACCTTAAAGCATATCTCCTTCCCGTCAGCGCTTTGCACAGACGCCTTCCCACCATGTGTTTCCGCGATCGCCTGCACCATGGAAAGGCCGATTCCCGTACCGCCGGTCATAGCCGACCGGGATTCGTCCATACGGTAAAAACGGTCAAACAGTCTGTCCAGATCGGAGACGTCGGGAAGGTCGCACGTATTGGATACCTCAATACAGACTTTGCTCCGCCTGCGGTAAATCTGCATCCGAATTTCGCCGCCGTCGTCAGAATATCTGACCGCATTATCCAGCAGAATGGATATCATCCTCTGGATAGATCCCCTGTCCCCGTATAACGTCAGGTCATCCTCAATACGCTGGCTGTATTTTTTCCCCTTTGCCTTCGCAAGCACTTCAAAAGGCTCCGCAATTTCCCATGCCGCCTCACTCACGGAGAATCTGCTCTTCTCGGGGAATGGCGTCTCCTCATCCAGTCTGGACAGCGCAACCATATCCCCTACCAGTCTGGTAAGCCGGGCGGCCTGTCTGCGGATATTCTCAATCCACTCATCCCCCTCATGCTCCATCGCCGCGATATCCGCGCTGGTCGCAATGGATGTGATCGGCGTCTTTAGCTCATGCCCGGCATCCGTGATAAACCGCTTCTGCCGCTCTATATTTTTCATATAGGGTCTGACCGCACGTCTGGAAAAGAGAAGGATTAAGAAGAATACCATCAACAGGCTGCAGAGCCCTATTGCCAATGACACAAGAAGCAGGGAACGCATGGACTGTATATGAACTGCCGCGTTCAAAAAAAGAACCGTGATTCCCTTTTCGTCCTGTCTCACCAGATATCGATAGGTTCCATAGTACCCTTTCTCCCCGCCCCTTGCAAGGGCGGCCTGCGCGTATGCTTTTGCCGTCTCCTCATCCACAGAAGAGATAAAGTCCCGCGAAACCGCCCCGATCCTGCCGTCCGCATCACAGTGAACCGTAAAAAAACGGGTAGTAAACGCTGCTTCCGGGTCTCTTCTCTCTTTATCCCTGACAGGCGGAGGCGGCGCCGCCCGCTTGGAACGGGCCGTCTGCTCATGTGCCAGAAGCTCCTCTGCCAGATGATCCTGCATAGAGGTTGTCCTATAATAATTGGCCGCGTTAATTCCGACGATGATAAGCAGCATCACCGTGCCAAACGCCGCCATCGCTGCCAGAACAAACCGTCTTTGTATCTTTTTCAGCATTATCTCTCCTCAGGAAATCCCGCACCGTTTTATAAATCCAGAAAATAGCCTGCCCCACGCGCTGTCCGAATTTCAATATCAGCTTCCAGTTCCTTCAATTTTTTCCTGAGGAATCCCACATAAGTCCAGACCACATTGATATCCGCTTCGGAATCCTGTCCCCATATCTTATCCATCAGATGTGCCGTCGAAAACACAAAGCGGGGATTCCGCATGAAAAGCTCCATCAGCTGAAATTCTTTATTATTCAAACGGACCGTCTGCTCTTTGCACGTCATTTCATACCGGTTACAGTCAAGCTGCACATTTCCAAAAGACAGACACAGCTCCGTATATCCCGCGTTTCTCCGTGAAAGGGCTTTGACTCTGGCAATAAATTCCGGGCTGGCAAAGGGTTTCGGGAGGTAATCGTCCGCCCCTGCCTCCAGACCTGCCACCCGGTCTTCAATTTCCGCCTTTGCCGTAAGCATTAAAATGGGTACGCCTGATCCTGCCGCCCGGATCTTCTTTAAAACCTCCAGACCATTTACCTTCGGCATCATAATATCCAGAATCAACACGTCGTAATCATGACAATCAAAGTGCTCCAGCGCCGCCGCCCCATCATAAGCCACATCAACGGTGAATTTATTCTTTTCCAGCAAAAATTTTAATCCCTTTGCCAGTTCCACTTCATCCTCGGCTATTAATATACGCATAATTCTCTTTTACTCAATCTCCACCCTGTTCTTGCCATTCTTTTTCGCCCTGTAAAGCGCCGTATCCACGCGGGTGCACAGGGTATCCACCGTATCGTCCTCTTTCGCCTGCGTCACGCCGAGACTCACCGTCTGGGGCCTGATCCCCGGAAAACCCGTATTGGCAAAGCACTCCCGCATCAGGTCCGCGATATATGCCGCGGAGGAAGCGTCCGTCCCCCTGAGAAGCACCATGAACTCCTCACCGCCCCATCTGCCGGAAGACTGCATCAGGCCGGTTCGTCCGTTTCTCAGAATATCCGCCAGCGCTACAATGACAGAATCCCCTTCCTGATGTCCGTAAGTATCGTTTACCTGTTTAAAGTTGTCGATGTCCAGCATCACAAGCGAAAACTGTTCCTTCTTAACATCCGCCAGCGCCTTCTCAATCTGGCCCTGAATTTCCTTGCGGTTATACAGACCCGTCAGACCGTCGATAATGGCCGCCATTTTCAATTTATCATTGACGAGTGCAAGCTGCTTATTCGTGTTTTCCAGTTCAAGGGAGGTCACACTGATAAAAGTCGCCAGCCGGGACACCAGCGGCACCCGGGACATGGTGTTTCTGTCCTGCGTTTCCGGCAATGCCGCGGACGCCTTTTTCGCCCCTTCCCGCATCGCCGCTATGACCAGCGTTACGTTATGCTGGTTCAGATTCCCCTTCGTGCGCAAAAACTCCCCGTGTGAAAAAAAGCCGCAGGAAGCAGATATGTCGTGGAAAGGCTGGATCTCATAGGTCGGCTCCTTGTTTGTCCAGAAGGTGCGTCTCGCCGCACAGGAAAAAATATGTAACACATCCGGCCCGAACTGCGCAATCCGCTGGCTGTCATGCCGGATACTCTCCAAAATCGTGCCGGGATCGCCATAGGAAATACGCACCACGGAACCGATATCCATGTCAGACGTCATGTTGATGGAACCGTCCGCATTGCTGGACACGGGCGTCCGCAGGATGGTCGTGTCATTATGCTCATAAAACAGCGGAAATTCCAGCGTGTTATAAAAGAAATTCTCGTCATTTTTAATGTTCAGGTATTTGTGGTAAACATCATACGCCGGAATCCCGTCCAGCTCCTGCAGGAGAGACCCCTGGGACTTTGTGACATGAAATTCTCTGCCCAGCGGCTTCCACCCCGTCACCTTGATGGAATCCACATGGAAATCCTCTCCACCGTAAAACACGATAATGATGGATGTCTCCGAAAATCCGTATGCCTTTGTAAAGACGCAGGAATCATCGCTTGTGATGTCATCACTGCAGCTCACGCCGCCAAAGATCTGGATGTCCTCCCTGATCTCCTTCAGTCCGTCGCAAAAGCGCGTGGTGGAACCCTCGGGAATGGTAAAATACATTTCGATCGCTTTTACCCATGGATTTTTACGTGTCTCCTCCACGATCTGCGCCGTAATATCATCTACCGCCAGCTTTTCCATATCGTACTGGAAAATCTCAAACCGGGTCGTCGGCAGCTCAAATTCCGTGCACACAACCGTGATATTACCCGAAAGCTCGCAGTCAATTATGTTTCCGCTGGTGGAACAGCCTATATAAGGCGTATCCGGGAAGCACTCTTCTATGGCCGCCGTCACATCCTGTATGACCGCCGGGTCTAACACCTCAGAATAAATCTGAAACAATCTCGCGCCTTCCGCGCCGTTCTTCTGAAACGCACGAAGCTGTTCCACAAAAGATTCTTCGGACTGATACGCAAATTGAACCTGTTTCATATTGTCTCCCGCCTTTCACCAATAGCTTGTTTTTCTTTTGCGCCTATTATATTATACTCTTATAATTCTTTGCAATGGAGTCTGAACAAATGCCGCAGGAAATTTTACTTTTAGAGGATGACGACAGTCTCAACCACTCTGTCAGCATGAAATTGAAAAAGGAAGGCTACACCGTCCGCAGCGCCTTCACCTTGCAGGAGGCTCTTTCTCTTTTCCGGCAGTTTCCTCCCGCACTGATTATCTGTGATATCACCCTGCCGGACGGCAGCGGTCTGGATTTTTGTTCCCGCATACGCCAGGAAAGCGACGTTCTTTTCCTGTTTCTGACCGCCCTTGACAGGGAGGAGGACATGATGGCCGGTTACCGGCAGGGCGCCGACGATTATATCACCAAACCCTTTTCTCTGGCTGTCCTCACTTCCAAAGTGAACGCACTCCTGAAACGTTTCCCGACAGAATTTCCGAAAACGGTCGTCTCGGGAAATATCACGCTCTACCCGGAAGAAAAGCGGGCCGTGAAAGACGGCGCAAATCTGACTCTGACCGCCAGGGAGTATTCTCTGCTCGCCTTTTTTATGGAAAATCCCATGCGCGTTTTGTCGCGGGGACAGCTCTTAGAATCCATCTGGGATATCGAGGGCAGTTTTGTGGATGAGAATACCCTCTCTGTCAATATCAGGAGACTGCGGGAAAAAATTGAGGAAAACCCTTCCTCCCCGGCCATCCTGAAAAATATCCGGGGACTTGGTTATATCTGGGAAAGGAAATGTGAAAAACGATGAAAGCAACTTTAAAAACATCCGCATTTGCGTGGAAAAGCTGTGCGCTTATTTCAGGTATCTCCGTGCTTCTTATTTTTATCTGCGGCTTCCTTGGTTTTACCCTGCTGCGCACGCAGTATACGTTGGAGCTGAAACGGTACGGAAATATCGCAGGGGCGGTTCTTTCCGAGTACCCGGATGCGGAACAGACACTGCTGACCGCCATGCAGGACAAAAACTACAGTCATCTGGACAAAGGATTTTCCATCTTTGAAAAATACGGATACCGGGAAAACATGCTGATGACCGATATCCCCTACTACCATTCCCATCTCGTGTCGTTTTTTTCTCTTCTGGCCATGTTTCTCGCCATTGACCTCATCCTCACCGGGCTCGGATTCTTTCTCTTTTTTAAGAACCACCAAAATCAGGAGTTCCGCCTGCATGAAATGGTGGCGTGTTTCCTTGCGGACAATTATACCGTTCTTGCAGATGAGTCTGCCTTCAAACCTGTTTTCAGCGAATCTTTCACGGACACTCTTTTTAAGCTGGGACATAAACTGAAAGCCAAGACACAGGCACTGGCCGAGGAACGGGATCACACCAAAACGCTGGTGACGGACATCTCCCATCAGTTAAAAACGCCCGTGAGTGCTCTGAAAAGCTGCCTTACCATGTGTTTGGAGGCTGATTCCGAGACAGAGCGCACCGATTTTTTGGAAAGATGCCGTGAGCAGATGCTGCGTCTGGAAAATCTGGTGACCGAATTGGTTAATGTCTCCCGTCTGGAAACCTCCATGATTATCCTGAAACAGGAGAACGTTCTTTTATCCGACGTACTCACCGACGCCGTTACCGCCATATACGAAAAGACTCTGCCCAAAAACATCACCATTGAGCTGCTGGATCCCGACGGGGAAAATGCTTCCTGTACATCCCTGTTTTTGGACAGACACTGGACGGCCGAAGCCATCTCAAATCTTCTGGATAACGCTGTCAAATATTCCCCTGCCGGCAGTATGATAACTTTACGGCTCCACCGGTTCTACAGCTATATCAGTCTGGAGGTTGAGGATGAGGGAATCGGTATCTCCAAAGAAGAAACCAATCGGATCTTCAAGCGTTTCTATCGCGGAAACCATCCCACCGTAAAGCAGACCGAAGGCGCCGGTGTGGGACTTTATCTGACCAGACGTATTCTGGAGGAGCAGGGCGGTACAATCAGCGTAAAGTCCGCCGGTGGTAGGGGAAGTATTTTTACCGTACATCTCCCTTTGCCGGAATTTGTATAATTCCTTTTTCAGAAAATGTAACCTTTATTTCATTTTGTAAGTTTCATGTAAGATTACTGCCGTATCCTAGAGTGAAAAGAACCTCTAACACTCAGCAGCAGAGGCTGCTTCGCTAAGAAGTTCTATATTTCACTCAAGAGAATGCCTGAAAAACGGCATTCTCCGTATAAACACCAGAAAGGCAGGGATAAGATCAGTATGAAAAAACTTACGGACATCATCTTAAAGACAGAGGATTTATGCAAATACTACGGCACAGGCGACAGTCAGGTCAAAGCCGTGGATCATGTCAATCTGGAAATCAGGAAGGGCGAGTTTGTCTCCATTGTCGGGAAATCCGGCAGCGGAAAATCCACCCTGCTGCATATGCTTGGCGGACTGGATAACCCTACCTCCGGCAATGTCTTTATCGACGGAGAAAATATCGCTTCCTTCAAGGAAGAAAAGCTCTCCAAAATCCGTCGCCGCAAAATTGGTTTCATCTTTCAGGCATACAATCTGATTCCTTCATTAAACGTGTGGGAAAATATCGTCCTTCCCCTGGGACTGGACGGCAAGCCGCTGGACGAAGCTTTTATTAAAGATATCGTTCAGACGCTGGGACTTTCGTCGAAAGTGAAGAGCCTTCCCAACACTCTCTCCGGCGGCCAGCAGCAGCGGTGTGCCATCGCCCGCGCCATCGCCGCCAAGCCTTCTATCATACTGGCCGATGAACCCACCGGCAATCTGGACACCAGAACCGGCGATGAAACCATGGCTCTTTTAAAGGCCTCCGCCGCGAAATACGGACAGACTCTCGTGGTTATCACGCACAATGAGGAGATCGCGCAGATGGCGGACCGCACGGTCATTCTGGCGGACGGACGCATTCTCTCCTCCGGGGAAAGCGAGGTGGTTTCCGATGAAGAGAAATAACACCGTCCTTGGCCTTGCCCTCAGTAAGCTGCGCTATAACAGGAGCCGCACCCTGCTCACCGGCATTGCCATTATGCTCACCACCATGCTGCTCATGGCCATCGGCACAACCGGCATCGCCGTATTCGATATGAACAGACAGCTTTACGCACAGTCGGACTATCATGCAATCTTTAGCGGCCTTACGCCCGGGCAGATGCAGATCCTGTCCTCCCACATTCAGGTGGAAGCGGTCAGCACATCGGAAATTTTTGCGGATATCATTAACGGTAAAATGAACGGCGCCCTTAGTTACAGGGAAACTCTGCGGGATGAAAGAGCGGAATCCACAAACAGCGCCCTGCATGTACAGAACCTCGCAGAGGGACATTATCCCGAAGCGGAGAACGAAATCTGCTCCTCTCCTGTCTTTTTCCGCCGCGTCGGCGCAGAACCTGTTATTGGCGGCAAAGTAACTCTCTCCTTCCGGATAAACGGCAAAGGAGAAATTCTGACTGAGGAGTTTACCATCAGCGGTCTGGAGCCCGACGTGGAAATCTCCGAGGATATAGACGACAGCCGCCTGATGTGGGGCGCCCACGTCTCCAGGGCTCTTTTGGACAAATATGGGAATGCCGGACTTTACGAGCCCGAGCCGAACGCTGCCCTGCGCGTCTATGGGGAAGATACGTTGAACTTTGATGAAATGGAAAACCGGATTTATTCTGTTGCCGCAGACATCGGACTGGACGAATCCCATGTCAATATAAATAAGCAGTACCTTTACACCGTCACCGATCCAGGTACGGAAATCATGGCTGCCGTCGCCCTCATCAGCCTGATCGTCATCGTCTTTTCCGGTCTGGTGATTTACAGTATCTACTATGTGGGCGTAATCACTGATGTGCAGGAGATCGGTAAGCTGAAAGCGCTTGGCGCATCCGGCCGCCAGATTGCCGGTATGTTTATGTGGCAGGGCGCCATCGTTTCCGCCTTTGCGGTTCCTGTGGGCCTTCTGACCGGGTTCCTGCTGCCCTATTTCCTGTTTCCGCTGACTCTGTATGCATACCGGAGCGGCTCCGCCATCAGCTCCTACTCCCGCGATGCGGTGGAGGCAGTGACCGGACAGCTTCATATGTTTTCCCTGCCTGTACTTCTGGCAGTGGCCGCAGCCGTATTCGTCACTGTCGCTTTGTCCCTGCGCAAGCCCATCCGGATGGCCAAAAAGGTTTCCCCCGTGGAGGCGATCCGCTATCAGGAAAACAGCACTGACCGCAAGAGCCGTAAGGGACATCGCGAGGTAAAGGTCTCTACCCTGACCCTCGCCAATCTGACGCGCAACAGAAAGCGTACCGCCGTCACCATCCTCACCATGGGCTTAAGCTGTGTGCTCTTTATCTGTGTATCCGCCGTACTCAGCAGCGTCAGCGCGGAGGATCTTGCAAGACGGAATATCCCCAGAGGCGATTTTCGCATTTCTCTGGATTATTCCCTGCATGATAAGGAGTATCCCGAAAACAATCTGGACAGTCTGGTGCAGAACAATTATTTTAACGACGATTTCCTTGCGCAGTTACTCTCCATAGAAGGCGTGGAATCGGTAGAACGCGAGCACGGCAGAATCCTTTCTTCTACGGATATGGAATCCGCCATGTACGAAGACTACGAAAACCGCCTGCCGCTCTCCTACTTTACCAGAGACGATGTGGCGGAATTAAGCGCCTGTCTGGAACAGGGCCGCATCGACTACGACCGCATGACCGCTAACAATGAGATCGTCTGCACCCATGTTTATTCCTTTGATCAGTATGGTCTTTCCATGGGCGATTCCTTCCCTTTGACGCTCCACGACGGCAGCCGGGAAATCCCCCTGACGGTGACGCTCACCGCCCTGACACAGCCGGATAGCGACTTTTCTTTTCTGATCATGACGGAGGATACCTGGAACAGTCTGGGACTGACCTGCGATCCCACCACTGATATTTATCTGCATACTGACAGCGCACACTATGACAGCGTGAAAGAGTCTCTGCAAGAGCTGGTGGCAGAAAACGAACATTTTATCCTCTACTCCATGGATGTGGAAATGAAAATCGGACGCTCTTCTGTGGGACTGGCGAAAAATCCGCTCTATCTGCTCCTGATCCTGATCGCCGTGATCGGTTTTATCAACCTGATCAACACCATGATCACCAGCATCGTTACAAGAAAGAAGGAGCTGGGCATTCTGCAGGCGCTCGGCCTGTCCAACAGACAGCTTGTCAGGATGCTTGCCGGGGAAGGGCTGGTCTTTACCGCAGGCACCCTCCTGATCAGTCTGACGCTTGGAAATTTTTTCGGCTGGCTGCTCTACCTCTGGGCAAAACAGGAGCATTTTATGAGCATCAGCCGCTACCATTATCCACTCTGGGAGACCATCACTCTGGCGCTTGTTCTCTTGATTGGCCAGACAGTAATTACGCTGTTTATCAATAAAAAGGTGGAAAAAGAGAGTCTGATCGACCGTATCAGAAATGAAGAATAGCATTTGGTAATAATATACAAATTTTTCGCACTTTTTTATAATTTATTGTATATTTATTTGGAATGTATTATAATAGACGCAGATCTGTTGATCTGTGTCTATTTGTGTAAATTTTTACTTTAACAAGGGGGCTTCTATCATGACAAAAGAACAATACCGGGCAGCCAATTCTAAAATTTTTCCTGTTATCATGATTATACTCGGGTACTTTATGGTTACCTTCCTGCTGTCAATTGTGACCGGTCACAGCACATGGCGGGTATGGCTACAGATCGGCTTTACCCTTTCCGCTATTCTGGTCAGTACTTTTGCACTGATAAAGAACAGAGAAACCAAGCTCTGCTCTGTCGCTCTCATGGGCTCCTGCGCGCTTGCCTATGTAGTAATCGTCCTGCTGAACAGCACCATCGGCGTTTATACCTATGTATTCGCCCTGATGGTCTGCTCCATGGCGTTTTTAAACGTAAAACTGGCTGTCTGGGGTAATACCGTTTCCATTGTCGCCAACCTGCTGCGCATATTCATCAACTTTACCCGCGAAGGTGATTATATAAGCCGGTCTATTATAGATGTCTTTTCCCTGCTGCTGATGGCTCTCGCCTCCATCACGGTAACCCGCCTGCTGATCCGCTTCAACGAGGAAAACATGGCCTCCATCACCGAAGCTGCAAGAGAGCAGGAACTGACCAACCAGACGATGAGTCAGGTGGCGGACGAGATCGCCGCCCACTTTACAGAAGCCATGCAGATGGTGGACGAGCTGAAGCAGTGTGTGGACACCTGTAATTTTGCAATGGAAAACATTGCGGACAGCACAGAGAATACCGCCGAATCCATTCAGGCGCAGGCCGCCATGTGTGTGGAGATCCATACTGCCTCCGACACGGCGGACGGGGAAATCCGCGCAATGCTGGAGGCTTCCGACAGAACCACGCAGACCATATCCGAGGGTTCGGAGGAAATACGGAAATTGAAAGAGCAGGCTGAAAATGTTGCAGCCGCAAGCGACTCGACGGTACAGGTCATTTCCCGGCTGACAGCCCAGATCAACAATGTACAGGAATTTATAGGCACAATCTTAAACATAGCCGGAAAGACAAATCTGCTCGCCCTTAACGCCTCCATCGAAGCCGCAAGAGCAGGGGAGGCCGGCAGAGGCTTTGCCGTGGTTGCAGAGGAAATCCGGCAGCTCTCAGAGCAGACCAAGGAAGCCTCCAACAATATTACCGCCATTATCAGCGAATTGAATACAGACGCCAAATCAGCCAACGAAAGTATCGAAGTTTCCGCCGGTTCTGTACGGACACAGAATGAAATGATTGAGAACATGCGCGTCCGCTTTGAAAACATCCATCAGGAGATGACCTCGCTGGCCACTAAAGTAAAAAATACGGAGGAGAGCGTCAATGTGATACTCACCTCCACAGATACCATTTCCGAAAATATTACGCATCTCTCCGCCACCAGCGAAGAGGTTGCCGCATCCTCCACCGAAGGGCTCCGCACCTCCGAGACCTCCGTGGAAAATATGAATGCCTGCAAGGAAGTGCTGGAGAAAATTTCCTCCCTTGCCCTGACGCTTAAAAACAACTAAGCTCTTACCACTCTATTACGGCGGACGCCCAGGTCAGGCCGCCGCCGAAGCCGCTTAGCGCGACCCTCATACCGGGCTTTAACAGTCCCTTGCGGTTCATCTCGTCAAGCAGAATCGGCACGCTGGCCGCGGAGATATTCCCACAGTGATCCAGACTGATGGGAAACTTATCTTCACCGATATGGAGCCGTTTGGACACCGACTGGAGGATTCGGATATTTGCCTGATGCAGGGCAAAATAGTCAATGTCTGAAGGCGTAAGCCCCGCTGCCTCAATCGTTTTCTGGAGAGAGGCCGGCACCGTAGTCACGGCAAATTTATAGACCTCCTGACCGTCCATATGAACGTATCTGAGCCGCTGGTCCGTCTGGATCAGCGGATTGTTGTTTGTACGGCCGGGGCACGCAAGCACCTCCCCCTTTGTTCCGTCGGAGCCCTGATCGAACGCAAGCAGGCCATACTGCTCATCGCCGCGTACCACCGCCGCTCCCGCGCCGTCACCGAAAAGCACACAGGTGCTTCTGTCATTCCAATCCACAATCTTCGAGAGCGTTTCCGCCCCCAGAATCAGCGCCGTCCGATATAGCCCCGCCTGTATATATGCATTCGCAATATTCAGGGCAAACATAAAACCGGAGCAGGCCGCATTGACGTCAAAAGCAACCGCATTTACCGCCCCGATCGCCGCCTGTACCTCACAGGCGCAGGCAGGCGTCACAAAGTCCGCCGACACCGTACCCAGAATAATCAGATCGATCTCCTCCGCAGTCACACCCGCATCTTCCATGGCGCGCTTTGCCGCTTCCGTGGACATGCTTGCGGTTGTCTCCTCCTTCGCCAGATGCCGTTCCCTAATCCCTGTCCTGCTGCTGATCCACTCGTCGGAGGTATCCATCACTTTAGACAGGTCATCGTTTGTCACCACTGTCCCTGGCAGACAGCTCCCCGTTCCTATGATTCTTGTTTTCATGTTAGTCCTTTCACAATCTCCCCGCTCATCTCATTCATGATTTCGCTGACATGCTCCAGACGGGTCGCCCGGTATGCATTCGCGCCGCAGAAAAGCAGCGCTTCGTTCACCTTTCCCTTCACTGCGTTTATAAGCGCGTCCGTGATACAGTAGGGCGTATCTGCCCCTTTGCAGGTGCTGATACAGAGATGGCATTTCTCATGGGGAATCTGTCCTTCCTTCGCCCGTCTCATAAAGGGGTTTAAGATCGCCCGGCCGGGCATACCCACGGGGCTCTGCACTATGACAATATCTTCCTTTTTCGCATCGATATAGCTCTGCTTGTAGGCCGGGTCCGCATCGCACTCGTAAGTGGTTACAAAGCGTGTGGCCATCTGCACGCCGGAAGCTCCCATCTCCAGATAATGCTCCATATCCCCGCGGGTATAAATACCGCCCGCCATAACGACAGGAATCTCCGTCTCGTGCTCCGCCGCCGTCTCATTGACCTGCGCAATGATCGCTCTCACCTCGTCATCATAGCGCAGTCCGTCAATATCTGCAAGCTGCTCCTTATGAAAACCCAGATGCCCGCCGGCCAGAGGACCCTCGATCACCACCGCGTCCGGCAGTCTGTTGTATTTCTTCCACCAGTATCTCATAATAACCTGCGCGGATTTTACGCTGGACACGATGGGCGCCAGTTTCGTCTTCGCCGCCCCGACGATCTTCGGCAGATCCATGGGCAGGCCCGCGCCGGAGATAATCAGGTCAATGCCCGCCGCTACCGCCGCTTTAACGTACTCCTCATACTTTCTGGTGGCCACCATGATATTGACACCCAGAATCCCGCCCTTTGCAATCTCTCTGGCCTTCGCAATCTCTGACCCGATAGCCCGCAGATTCGATCCGATCGGGTCCCTATCAAAATCCGGTTCCCGATAACCGATCTGTGCCGTGGAAATCACGCCGATTCCGCCCTCTTTCGCCACATTCCCGGCCAGGGAAGAGAGACTGACCCCCACGCCCATACCGCCCTGTATCACCGGTACACGAGCCACTAAATCCCCTATTCTTAAAGGTTTTACATTTACCATCCGTCTATGGCCTCACCTTTCCGACACCCCGTCAATCCGCACCTTTGCTCTATGCCTCGCCAATGGCAAAGGTCAGCTCGGCCTGCGTCACCAGCTTTCCCTCCACATAAGCCTTACCCGCGCCTACGCCGATGGGGCCCTTTATTTTAATGATTTCCGTCTCCAGCGTCAGCACATCGCCGGGAACTACTTTTCCTTTAAACTTCGCATTGTTGATCGCCGCAAAATAAGCGGTCTTTCCCTTGAACTCCGGCTGGCTTAAAATCGCCACCGCCCCGGTCTGCGCCAGTGCCTCCACGATCAGCACACCCGGCATCACCGGCTCCTGCGGAAAGTGTCCCGCGAAGAAAGGTTCGTTGTAGGACACACATTTCTTAGCGACTACCCGTTTTCCCTCTTCCATCTCCTCTATCGTATCGATCAGCATAAAGGGCTGTCTGTGGGGAATAATCTCCATGATTTCCTTTGCACCCATTAATGACATGTCGGATCTCCTCTCTCATTCCGTTTTCTTCGCTTAGCGCACACCCTATTCGCTGTACTTTTTAACCAAAAGACTCGCGTTATGCCCTCCAAATCCGAGGGAGTTGGACAGGGCACACGCAAAGTCCTCCTCATAAGCCTCTTTACAGTAGTTCAGATCGCACTCCTCATCCGGCACCTGATAGCCGACGGTTCTGTGGATATAGCCCTCCTGCAGCTCCTTTACACAGGTGACAAACTCAATCGCACCCGCCGCACCCAGAAGGTGGCCTACCATAGACTTGGTAGAGTTGATCTTAATATCCTTCGCATGGTCGCCGAAAAGCAGCTTGATCGCCCGCGTCTCAAAAAGATCGTTATGGTGCGTTGCCGTTCCGTGCGCATTAATATAAGTGATGTCGTTCAGGTTCAGGCCGGCATCCTTCACTGCATACTCCATAGCCTTGGCTGCGCCTGCACCGTCCTCCGCCGGGGAGGTGATATGATATGCGTCGGAAGTACAGCCGTATCCCGCCAGCTCCGCATAAATCTTCGCGCCTCTTGCCTTCGCATGTTCCAGCTCCTCCAGCACAACCACGCCTGCGCCCTCGCCCATAACGAAGCCGCTTCTCTCTTTATCAAACGGAATCGAGCATCTCGTCGGGTCTTCACTGGTGGAAAGCGCCGTCAGGGCAGAAAAACCGCCGATACCGATAGGGCACACGCTGCCCTCCGTTCCGCCTGCCACCATGATCTCCGCATCGCCGTACTGGATCGCACGGAATGCCTCACCGATGGAATTTGTACCTGTTGCGCAGGCCGTCACCACGTTAATGCTCTTACCCTTAAGGCCAAACTGAATTGACACATTGCCCGCCGCCATATTAGAAATCGTAAGCGGTACAAACAGAGGCTCTATTCTGCCCGGTCCTTTTTCCACAAGTCTGGTATGCGACCGCTCCATAGCCTGCAGGGAACCCGTGCCGGAGCCTACGGCTACGCCTACGCGGTAAGGATCTTCCTTCTCCATGTCAATCCCCGCATCCTCCAGCGCCTCTTTCGTCGCCGCCACCGCATACTGGGAAAAAAGCTCCATTCTCTTAGCCGCCTTAAAGTCCATGTAATTTTTGCCGTCAAAGCCTTTGACCTCCGCCGCCAGCTTGCACTTAAAGTCAGTCGTATCAAATCTTGTAATCGGCGCGAATCCGATCTTTCCCTCCTTCACGCCTGCCCAAAACTCATCCACACTCAATCCGATGGGCGTAATCGCCCCCATTCCCGTCACTACCACTCGTCTGCTCATTTCGTATTCCTGCTCCTTTCCTAGATGGCCATTCCGCCGTCCACTGAAATAACCTGCCCGGTGATGTACGCCGCCTTATCGCTCGCCAGAAATGCCACCGTCTCCGCGATCTCCTTCGGCGTTCCCACACGCTTTAAGGGAATCTGCGCAAGTGTCGCCTCTCTGGCCGTTTCCGTCATTGCCTGCGTCATGTCCGTATCAATAAAACCGGGGGCAACTGCATTCACCGTAATGTTTCTGCTGGCAAGCTCCCTGGCCATAGATTTGGTAAGACCAATCACGCCTGCCTTGGAGGCCGCGTAGTTAGCCTGTCCCGCATTGCCCAGTACGCCGCTGACGGAAGACAGGTTGATGATTCTGCCTGCCTTCTGCTTTAAAAAGGGGCGGTACATATGCTTGATGGTATTAAATGTCCCTTTCAGATTGGTGTCAATGACCGCATCAAAATCCGCCTCCGTCATCTTGATCACCAGATTATCCTTTGTGATTCCGGCGTTATTCACCAGAATGTCAATGTGCCCGAACACGGCGAGCGCATCCGTAATCATCTGCCCACAGGCCTCAAAGTCCGCCACACTGCACTGCATGGCCGCCGCCTTTCTTCCCATCGCCTCAATCTGCGCTGCGACTTCCTCCGCTCTCTCCTTCGAGCCGTTGTAATTCACGATCACATCTGCGCCGTACGCCGCAAGCGTAAGCGCGATCTCTCTTCCGATTCCGCGCCCTGCGCCTGTCACTAACGCTACCTTTCCAGTCAGCATATCCCGCTCCTTTCTTTCATGCCTGTTTCTCTGCCCGGCTCAAACACTGCTCCCGCCTGTATGCAGCACGCCCGGCCGTTTAAGACAGCTTCTCCAAATCTTCCACTTTTTCTATGTTAATCACTTTCACATCCCTATTGATCTTTCTCATAAAGCCGGACAGCGTCTTGCCTGGACCGATCTCAACAAACAGATCTGCCCCGTCCGCAATCATCCGCTCCACCGTCTGCTGCCACTTCACGGAGGAGGACACCTGTTTCTCCAAAAGGGGCTTCACATCCGCCTTATCCTTCACATAGTCCGCCGTCACATTGGCGATATAGGGAATGGCAATATCGTGAATCTCCACCGTCTCCAGCTCCTTCGCCAGCTTCTCGCCCGCACCGGTTAACAGGGGAGAGTGGAAGGGCCCGCTGACCTTTAAAGGCACACACCGCTTCGCGCCTGCCGCCGTCAGCTTTTCCACCGCAGCCTGTGCCGCGCCTTCCTCACCTGTGATCACGATCTGCCCCGGACAGTTATAGTTCGCGATCGTCACCATTCCGGGCGTTTCCTCACAGATCTGCTCGATCACCGCCGTGTCCAGTCCCAGCACCGCCACCATGGCGCCGCCCTGAGGCACCGCCTCCTGCATATATATACCGCGCTTACGCACGATTTTGAACACATCCTCCGGCGACATAACGCCGCTTGCGACAAGCGCGCCGTATTCGCCAAGGCTTAATCCGCCTGTGATATCAGGCTTCACGCCTTTCTCCTCCACAGCCTTCAGTATTGCCACTTCTGTGGCCAGCATAGCAATCTGCGTATATTCCGTAATATGGATCTGCTCGTTCTCCTCAAAGCAGAGCGCCGCCACATCCAGACCGCTGGCCTTTCCCGCCAGTTCAAACATTTCTTTGCAAACCGGAATCTGCTCATAAAAATCCTTACCCATTCCCACATACTGTGCTCCCTGTCCTGGGAACATAAAAACGGTCTTTCCCATAATCGAATACCCTTCCTTTCCTGTTGGTTCTGTTCAGAACCACCCTGAGCTGTTATATATTTTGAATTTCAAAGTATTTGTTTGAAAAAAATCGCCGCCCCACAGCGACGATTCTTTTATTTTAACTTTAACAGAATTTCCGCCTGATCCATAATCTCCGCAAGTATCTCCGCACAGGACTGCTCTCTGTTTACCATACCCGCAATCTGCCCTGCCATAAGGGTGCCGGTCACCACATCGCCTTCCACAACCGCCTTGCGCAAGGAACCGAGTGTCAGCTTTTCCATCTCTTCTAAAGATGCACCGTCCTTTTCCATCTGCAGATATTCTCTTGTCAGCTTATTACGGATCTGACGAACAGGATGGCCGTTCGCCCTGCCGGTGACCTCCGAATCAATGTCCTTCGCGGCAATCACCTTTTTCTTGTAATTCTCATGTACGGTACACTCCGCCGCCACCAGGAACCGTGTCCCTATCTGAACTGCCTCTGCGCCGAGCATCATAGCCGCCGCGAAGCCCCTGCCGTCTGCAATGCCGCCTGCCGCAATCACGGGAATGCTGACTGCATCCACTACCTGCGGCACAAGAGTCATCGTAGTCGCCTCACCGATATGTCCGCCGGACTCCGTACCCTCAGCGATCACGGCGTCCGCGCCCGCACGCTCCATCATCTTTGCCAGAGCAACGCTAGCCACCACAGGAATCACCTTGATGCCCGCTTCTTTCCACATGGCCATATACTTACCGGGATTTCCCGCGCCGGTGGTCACCACCTTAACGCCTTCCTCCACGATCACTTTCGCAATCTCGTCAGCCTCCTGGTTCATCAGCATAACATTCACACCGAAGGGCTTCTCTGTCATCTCTTTCGCTTTCTGAATCTGCTCCCTCACGAATGCCGCCGGTGCGCCGCCCGCGCCGATAATGCCAAGTGCGCCCGCCTCTGATACGGCTGCCGCCAGATGATATTCTGCGACCCAGGCCATTCCGCCCTGGAAAATCGGATATTCAATCCCCAGAAGTTCCGTTATTTTTGTCTTCATTCTATAAACCTCAAGTCATAAACCGGGCGCCCGCGCGCTCGAACCAGAGAACGCTCCGCATTCTCCCTCAATGTTTCACGCTGTCGTAATTTTCCAAATCAAAAAACCGCTGCCCGGCTTACGCCTCCACGCCCTTGCTCTTCATGTATTCCACAACAGCGCCTACTGTCGTGATCTGCTCCAAGTCCTCGGAAGGAATTTCCACGCCGTACTCCTCCTCGAAAGCCATAACCAGCTCAAATAAATCCAGAGAATCCGCACCAAGATCGTCCTTGAAAGAAGATTCTTCGGTAATTTCTACACCGTCCAAGTTTAACTGTTCCTGAATAATCTCAATCACTCTCTCTAACATTTTCCTGTTCTCCTTTTCGTCATTAAAATAGTTTGACATTCAAAGTATATTATCTGGCCTAACATCTGTCAATCATAATTTTACGGATTCTGGGCGTTTTGTCAATTACTTTGACAATAAATATTGATAAATTTGCTGAATCATATTTTCACGGAATCATTCATGAGCCATGAATTACAGCATAAATTTCCCTTTTAGGCACACCACGGTCTTTCGCGACCTGTTTCATGGCCGTTTTTGCGTCCATCCCTCCCTCCTCATAAAAAGCCATATGCTCCTCTATTGTCATACTCTGCCAGGACGCCTGCCGCTCCTCCTCCTTCTGCCGCAGGCTCTTTCCTTCCACTACAAGCACATACTCCCCGCGGGGCTCCTCGCTCTCATAAAAGGAAAGCGCCTCCCGGATCGTGGTTCGCATTATGGTTTCAAACCGCTTTGTCAGTTCCCTGCAAAGAGTAATCCTGCGGTCGCCCAGCGTCTCATACAGTTCTCCCAGCGTCCGCACCAGATGGTGGGGCGCCTCATATATAAGAATCGTGCGGGATTCCTCTTTCAGCTCCGCGAGAATCTTTGACTTCTCCCTTTTATCCGACGGCAGAAAGCCCTCGAAGCAGAATCGTCTGGTAGAAAGGCCTGAAAGGGTGAGCGCCGTAATACAGGCTGCCGGACCGGGCAGGGAAGTGACTGTAATTCCCGCCTCCTGACATTTCTGTACAAGCACCTCTCCCGGATCGGAAATGGCAGGGGTTCCCGCATCTGAAATCAGAGCCACGTTTTTTCCCTGCTGCATCTGTTCCACAAGATAATCTGCTTTTTCCACTTTATTATATTCATGGTAGCTTGTCATAGAAGTCCTGATCCCAAAATGATTCAGGAGCTTAATGCTGTTACGGGTATCCTCCGCCGCAATCAGGTCCACGCTTTGCAATGTCTCCGCCACACGCGGCGTCATGTCTCCCAGATTCCCGATCGGCGTCGCACACAGATATAACATTCCCGGCATGTTCAGTTCCTCCAATCCATGCGGAGAATGCCCGTATTTTGGGCATTCTCCTACGCAAAATATAGTACTTCCTGGCAACCCATCCAATGGCGGAATGTCTTTAGAAGTACTTTTTGCATTTTTAGTAGCCATACACCTCATAAATCTCCGGCATATACACCCCCGGTTCCCGATACACAATCAACGGCTTTTCCACCGTCATGCGCGGTCTGCCGCCCCGTACCGCCTCCAAAAGCACCATATTGGGTTCCTTGTCCGCAAACGGATATACCAGCCGCATACGCTTCGGCTCCAGCTTATATTTCGTCAGCGTCACAATAATCTCCGCCAGCCGGAAGGGTCTGTGTACGAGAAAAAACCTGCCGCCCGGCACAAGAAGTCCGGCAGCCTGCGATATCACATCCTCCAGCGTACAGAGAATCTCATGTCTGGCAATAGCCTTCGCATCCGAAGGATTTTGCAGGCCGTGCTGCCCGATCATATAAGGCGGGTTGCAGGTAATAACGTCAAAGGAAGCAGCATCAAACAACTTATCTGCCTCCTTGATATCCCCCGCAACAATGTCTATTTTTTCTTCCAGCCCGTTTAACGCTACGCTCCGCGCCGCCATCTCCGCACTGTCAGCCTGAATCTCCAGCCCGGTCAGATGGGCCGCCTTTGTCTTTGCCTCCAGCAGAATGGGAATAATCCCCGTCCCCGTTCCCAGGTCGAGCACCCGCGCGCCGTCCTTCACAACGGCAAAGCCGGACAGCAGCACCGCATCCATCCCAAAACAAAAACGGCCCGGGTCCTGTATAATACAGTACCCGTTCCTTTGCAGATCGTCTATTCTCTCATTCTCTTTCAGAGATATGTCTTTATTTCCCTTGTTCATCCTTCTTTTCCAGCTTTTCAAGCTCTTTCAGCTCAGCGTCGTTCGCCTCCGGCTTGCGGTTCTTACCGTGTCTTCTCTTAAAGCGGAGCTGATCCGCCCGGTATTCCTGAATTTCCTTCTCGTCTCCTACATCCACTATGACCTTCACAAGCTGCCGCAGTACATTGACACTCTGCACCTCACCCTTCAGCCCGTCATCCGTAGTCACATAATCGCCTACATTCGGCAGCTTTCTGTTCAGCTCCTCGTAGGTCTCCTCCTCATTTTTCAGACAGCACATCAGTCTGCCGCAGACGCCGGAAATCTTCGTGGGATTTAAGGACAGGTTCTGCTCTTTCGCCATTTTAATAGACACCGGCGCAAACTCCGACAGATGCGTGTGACAGCAGAGAGGCCGCCCGCAAATACCGATGCCGCCCAGAATCTTTGTCTCGTCCCTCACGCCGATCTGCCGCAGCTCAATTCTGGTTTTAAACACGGATGCCAGATCTTTTACCAGCTCTCTGAAATCAATACGGCCGTCCGCCGTGAAATAGAAGAGAACTTTATTGTTGTCGAACGTGTACTCCGCGTCGATCAGTTTCATCTGCAGACCGTGTTTTCTGATTTTTTCCAGACAAATTTTGAAGGCGTCTTTCTCCTTCTGTCTGTTCGACGCCTCCTGCTCATCATCCTTCTGGTTTGCTATCCTGAGAACCGATTTCAGCGGCTGTACCACCTTATCGTCCTCCACCTCTCTTTGCGCTCCGATCACTGTGCCGTACTCAATGCCCCGGGCCGTCTCCACGATTACATGGTCGCCCTGTTTGATCTCCAGCTTTCCCGGATCAAAAAAATATACTTTACCGGCGGTACGGAACCGCACGCCTATTACCTTAACCATAATCTATCAACCTCCAAATAATTCCGTATTTAGTTTTCCTTAATAGTAAGTAACAAAAGCTCCATCGTCAAGTCAAAGTTGACGTTAGCCTCCAGCCTCCGCTTCGCCTGCTGGAGCGCATTCACAATCGTCTCGATCCCCTCATAGGTACTTCTGTCCGCCACTCTCCTGATCTGCTGGATCTCATTGCGGAAAATCAGGCTGTTCATGTCTTTCGTCGCCTTAAACAAAAGCACGTCCCTGTACCAAACCGTCAGAATATCCAGATAATCATTGATATCCAGATTGTACTCCGTAATCTTTTTGATCGCCTTCACGATCTCGTTAATCTCCATATCGTTGATGTATTTCACCAGCGAAATGGCCTCTTCCTTGACTTTCTCGAACTCCTCGCTGCCCGCCAGATGCTTCGCTTTACCCACGTTTCCCCTTGCGAATGCAACGCAGATATTCGCCTGATAATCCGGCACGGCAAGCTCTTCCATCAAAAATTTTTTTACAAGCGCATCCGGCACCGGCTTCATGTTTAATACCACGCAGCGGCTGATAATCGTTGGCAGAAGCTCCTCCACATTGGAGGTAAGAATCAGAATCACCGCATAAGCCGGCGGCTCCTCCAACGTCTTTAGAAGCGCATTCTGCGCCTGCGGCGTCATTTTCTCGCCCTCATTCATGATATAAATCTTGCGCGGGCTGCTGTAAGGCTTGATCCCTATATCGTTATTAATCTGTTCCCTGATATCCTCCACGCCGATAGTGTTCGGCTTTTCGTGGCTGACATAGATAATATCAGGCTGGTTGCGGCTTATCGCCTGCTTGCAGGAATGGCACTCCCCGCAAGGCTCCGTGCCGCCCTTTTCGCACTGTAAAGCCATCGCAAAAAGACGGGCGATAAACTCCTTGCCCGCATTGCGCTCTCCGTTGATAATATAAGCGTGGGAAACCTTGTCCATCTCAATCGCGTTCCGTATATGCTGTTTCAGTTCTTCCTGGCCGACAATATCCGAAAACTTTGCCATATTTTTATCCCCCTGTAAGTTCCCAACCGCCATGCAACGGCTACGTGAAAATGTCCAACAATAATCCCCGGATTTCCCCAATTCTTTCCAGAATCGCCAGATTGTCCTGTTCATCCTTCACCAGCTCCTGTGCCAGTGCATCCAGATTCTGGTCAATCAGACGAATGATCCCGTAAACCCTGTGCCGCCCTCGTCTGTCCAAAAAATTTTCTCTGGAAAAGGCGTGCGATCTGTTGATGATCTCATTCAGAAAATCTTTCACCAGCGCGCGGTAGCGCTTCATGTCCTTAATGTCACGATGCTTGGCCAGCTTATCTCCCTGTCTGGTGATCTCCTCCATCATGCCCGTCAGGGCATTCTGCAGATCCTGCTCCTCGATCCTGCTGACCAGAGTGAACTTAAAAGTGCCGTCCGTCTCCTGTGCCTGCTGCGGCTGCTCAATCTGAGGCGCC
>CAMWPB010000055.1 GCA_947176065.1 uncultured Lachnospiraceae bacterium
ATGCTGTTCTTTGCTGATATCAAATGTTTTGAAACAGAGTTACATAGTGAAATTGAGAAAATTGTGATAATGGATGAACTTCCGAAAAGATGGACATATCCGGAGATCCAGCCGCTTTTGATCAACGAGGCAAAGCGGCGGGGGTATTTGTAAAACGAGAAATGGTTGTTCATTCTCTGTTTTGGGAGGGAACTGCGCGATAGATGGGAAAGCAGATTAATTACTACATGGGATATCAGGATTTTTTGTCTGTTGCACAGGCTGCATTGGACTGCGGCTGCATTATTTACAGACATGCATATGAAGATGGCAGATGGAATTTGATTGGTGGGACAACTTTGGATATTGTTAAACCAAATTGCCGCCGCTATTATTTTCATATTCCTGCGCTCGGCAGTTTTGACAGGAAACTGGTTTCGGATAATGCATATCTTTCCGACGATTCCTTATTTTGTGTTATCGAAGCAGGCTTTACCATTCCGGGGAAACAGGAAATGGATAAAAATAGGCTTTATATTGTAACCGGGCGGTATACAGACGATGGCTGCTGGGTTTCCTGTCCTGACATGCTTACAAAAGTATATAATAAGCTTGTGTGGGTGGTGAAGAAGACTGCTCCCTATACCGAATTTGAGCATTTTGTTGTAAATCCTATGTATGAGGGGGAAAAGTTCAAAAGTAAAGAATATATTTCTCCTGAATTTTATGAGTTGGTACAGAGTAAAGATTATAAATTGGGGTAGTAAATTTGAATTGTTGATGCGGGCAGGACACAAAACCGTTCGGATACAGACATAACGGGAATATTTGAAAGGATATTTTATGATGAGATTAAGACCATACAAAGCCTGCGATGCACAGGCAATAACACAGTGGATCAAGGATGAATATGCGTTTCGGCAATGGAGTGCGGACCGTTATGAGAAATACCCCATTACTCCCGAAGATATGAATTTGTATTATGACAGGGACAGGCATAATGATCGAATGTGGGGTATGACGGCATTTGATGAGACAGGGATCGTCGGACATTTTACCATGCGTTTTCCGAATGACCATAGTTGCGATGAAATTCGGTTAGGGTTTGTGATCGTTGATGATAAAAGACGGGGAAAGGGGTATGGAAAGGAAATGCTTTCCTTGGCCATCCGATTTGCATTTGACCTGGTTAAAGTAAAGAAAATTTCATTGGGCGTTTTTGAAAACAATAAAGCCGCCATCAGATGTTATGAATCCTGCGGGTTTAAAAGAGTGAAATTGGAAAACACAGAAAGCTACCGCTGCATGGGTGAAGTGTGGAACTGTATTGAAATGGAGATGGTGAGATATGATAAATAAACTGCATGTCGCAATGATAGAGTTATATAGCCAGGATGCACCGAGAATACAGCATTTTTGCAAGGTTCACAGCTATGCGAAACTGATTGCCGAGCTGGAAAACATAGATGCGGACACTCTGTTTATTCTGGAAGCGGCGGCGCTGACGCATGATATTGGCATTCATTACTGCGAAGAAAATTTTGGCGACTGCAACGGAAAACTGCAGGAACAATACGGCCCCGACATTGCAAAAAGGCTGTTGGATGACCTGCATTTTTCGGAGAGGGTATCCGAGCGCGTACAGTATCTGATCGCGCATCATCATACCTATGAAAATATAGACAGCATGGACTATCAGATACTTGTGGAAGCGGATTTCCTTGTCAATTTATATGAGGATGGGCCGTCAGATCAGGCCATAGAGCATGCATATCAAAAAATATTCAAAACGGATGCAGGGAAGAAAATCTGCAGGGAGATGTTTCATTTAGCAGAAGGGACGTGACAAGCCGCATTTATTAGCTTTCCAGATACCGGATCAGATCTTCCGCATATCGGTCACTGTGCTCATGCAGATATTGGCCATGTCCCATATTTTCTATTTCCACATCCGTTAAATCGGGGAGATATCTTTTCAGAAGTGCGGCGCTTTTTTGTGGATATCGCTCGTTGGAGCCCCGCCAAAACAGAACCGATCCTTTGTAATCGCGTATCTTTTCGGGGATATGATAGGCGTACACAAATGCGCAGGCATTTCTGATGGTTTCCTGCGTAATAGCCGGATAGAGCATTTCCATAATGCTGTTGTTATCTTTCCCCATAACTGCGTCCAGCATAAATTGGGGAATCGGTTTTTTGTTATGGATCCGTTTGATTGCTTTGCAGAAAAGAAAGGTATACGGTTTGGACAGCAATCCCATCTTTACGAGAAACGCCGCGTCCAGATGCGTTTTCTCCACATGGACATTGCCTCGGCCGATGATTTCCACCGCCATGGTTGCGCCCATGGAAAAGCCGGAAAGACAGTATAAATGGCCGGACAGATGCGTCGTTATGTAATTTTCTATTTCGTCACAGTTCTTTTCAACGCTGACAAGGTCGCCCGACTGCGGGCTGTGACCATCCACTTCCGCCAATATGACATAATAGTCTGACAGCGGCGCCAGTATGGGTTCGTAACAGAGCATGGCTGTGGAGGCCATGCCGTGTATAAACAGTATGGACTGCTTACTTTTATCTCCAAAGCATCTAAAATTCATAGCGCCTCTCCTGTTTTCGCATCCGGGATTCCGTTTTCGTAAAGGGAAAAGAGAAAGCAGACGGGAGGCGTTGGCCCGGTCTGCTTTCCCCGTAAAGTCAGGCATTTATCCTTTTGCAGCCTCCATCAAAATCCTGACGCACAGATCAATCCCCAGATTTCCGGCGTTCATGTACAGGTCATAGTTTTTCGGATCGCCCCACTCATGGGTGGTGAGGGCACTGTAAAAATTCTTTCTCCTCTTATCGTTCTTTTTCAGGGCGTTTTCGGCCTCAGCCTGTTGGACGCCTTCCCGCTCGATTGCCCGCTGTATTCTCTTTTCATGGCTGGCATAGACAAATACGTGCAGGGCGTTTTCTTTTTCCTTTAAAATATAGCCGGAGGCCCTTCCCACAATCACGCAGTTGCCCTCATCGGCAGCCTTTTCGATGATGCTTTTTTCTTCCAGAAAAAGCTGATCGGCCAGAGGCAGGTTTTTATTCCCGGAAAGCCCGCCCAAAGGTGTCTTCGAAAGGTTTAGAAGGACATTGCCGGGGCTGCTCTCCTCAAGCGCTTCAATCTTATAGAACGGTATGTCGAGTTTCTGTGCTGCTTCCAGCAGGATGTTCCTGTCATAAAGCTTGTATCCCAGCGCTTTGGCCAGCCGTTTTCCGATTTCATGTCCGCCGCTGGCATAACGCCGTTCGATTGTTATGATATTGTACATAGATGCGACCTCCTTTCTGCTCTGTGTTTTCCCGATTACTCTATATATATTATAAACAATTCACGGACATATCTCAAATTGTTTTTGCAGGTATATTCGGATTTCTAAAACACGCCCGTCACGAAAATTTCAATGCCGATGAGGATTAAGATCGTGCCGCCCAGTATGGCCGCCTTTTCGGCGTACGCAGTTCCGAATTTTTTTCCGATGACAAGTCCTCCCATGCAGATCACAAATGTGACAACCGAAATGATAAAGGCGCAGACAAGAGCCATGACGAAACCGTATCCCGCAATGGCAAATCCGACGGAGAGGGCGTCTATGGATGTGGCGATCCCCTGCAGTAAAAGGGAAATCAGACCTGTTTTAGGCTTATCCGTCTCCCCGCTGCCGCCTTTTATGCCGTCCGCAAACATTTTTCCGCCGATAAACAGCAGCAGAGCAAGGGCAATCCACGGTATCAGTTTTTGAAACGCGGTGAAATATCGGATGAATGTGTGGACGCAGATCCAGCCCGTCATCGGCATTGCCGCCTGAAAAAAGGCGAACACCCCGGCGATGCCGCACATTTTTTGGCGCGGCATGTCAGGCTCGTTCAGGCCGTTTGCAAGCGACACGGAAAAGGCGTCCATAGAAAGGCCGACCCCAAGCAGTGCGCTGTTAAAGAAAAATAAGTAATCCCACTCCATCTTTTGTCCCTCCTGATTTTGAATGCAAAAAACCGGATACAGTCTTAAAAACTATACCCGGTAAATGTAAAAATAAACAGACTCCACGTATAGTTTCACTATACATGAGTCTCGCAATTTAAAACAAGCCAGACCAGACGGTCAGTATGTTGACTTGCTACGGTATACGCTTGCTACTCCCCCATGGGAATGATAATAAGAGAAATCTATCATGAAAGGTAACATTTGTCAACCGTTAATTTTATGTATTTGTCAGACTAAAATCTACTTTTTTTTTCGCCGTTTTTATGGCATGATGAAAGAGGAGGGGAATCCGATTTCTCAATAGGAATAAGAGACAGAATCAGAATGTGTTGGGGAAAGCGAGAGGCGAGTTTTACTATCAAGGAGGAGGTATGACATGAAACTACTGGTGATTGGCGGTGTGGCGGCCGGGACGAAGGCTGCCGCGAAATTTAAGAGAGTAAACCCGGAGGCGGAGGTGACCATTGTCACCAAGGGAAAGGACATTTCCTACGCGGGCTGCGGGCTGCCCTACTATGTGGGCGGGGCGATCCCTGAGAAGGAGCAGCTCATTGTGAACACGCCGGAGAAATACAGTTCCCTCACGGGCGCCATGGTGTATCCGCAGCGCGAGGTGGTGGCCCTTGACACGTCGGCAAAGAAGGCGACGGCAAAGAATCTCCGCACAGGCGCGGAAGAAACGTATGAGTATGATACCTGTATCGTGGCAGTGGGGGCTTCGCCGGTGGTGCCGCCCCTGCCGGGCTTAAATCTGCCGGGCGTATTCGTGATGCGCACGCCGGACGACGCCATTGAGACGAGGGATTACATAGCGGGAGACGACGTGAAAAGGGCCGTGGTAGTGGGCGGCGGTTTCATCGGTCTGGAAGTGGCCGAGAATCTGCTGGAAAAGGGGTTGTCCGTGACCTTAATTGATATGGCGCCCCAGATTATGCCGGGATTCGATGCGGAGATGGCGGATTACGCGGTGCGCCATCTGGCAAAGAAGGGCATCAGGGTGATGACGGCCACGAAACTGGAAGGCGTGACCGGGGACGGGCGAGCGGAAGGCGTGCAGACGGACAAGGGGCTGCTTCCCGCGGACGTGGTGATCCTCTCCATCGGTATCCGTCCCAACACGGGCTTTTTGCAGGATACCGGGATTGAGATGTTTAAGGGAACAATTCTGGTGGATGATAAGATGGCAACCAATGTGGCGGATGTCTATGCGGCCGGCGACTGCGCGATGGTGAAAAACCGCCTTACCGGGGACAGACAGTGGTCGCCCATGGGGTCTTCTGCCAACATGGAGGGACGTACCCTCGCGCTTGCTCTGGGCGGCCGGGATGTGACTTATCCGGGTGTTCTGGGAACCGGCGTGGTCAAACTTCCGGGATTGTCGGGCGGCAGAACCGGACTTTCCGAGGAACAGGCGAAGGCGGCAGGGTATGAGCCGGTCTGCGTGCTGGCAGTGACGGACGACAAGGCACACTACTATCCCGACAGTGCATGGTTTGCGATCAAGCTGGTGGCGGATGTATCAACCCACAAGCTGCTGGGCGTACAGGTATTGGGCCCCGGCGCGGTGGACAAAGTGACGGACATCGGCGTGATGGCGGTGACCTTCGGGGCCACGCTGGAACAGATGACATGCCTGGATTTAGCCTATGCGCCCCCGTTCTCCACGGCGATCCATCCGTTTGTGCAGGCGGTGCATATGCTGTTGAATAAAATAACGGGTGATATGGACAGCTTTACGCCTGCGGAATATCTGGCAGGAGCGGCGGAAGGTTACCGTGTCATTGACGCGAATCCGGCAGGCCCCACGATTGCGGGCGCGACTTATGTGGATCTGCTCAAGGTAAAGGGCGAGGTGCCGGGACTTTCCAAGGATGAGAAGCTGTTACTCGTCTGCGCGAAGGGTAAGAGGGCATATCTTTTACAGAACAGGCTGAAACGCTACGGCTATACCAACACGAAGGTGCTGGAGGGTTCCTCCTTCTTTAATGTGGTGAAGGTGGAAAGCAAACCGGGCGTGGTGACGGTGCCCGCAGAGGAGATTACCCGGGTGAAGGCGCTGGGCTGCCTGCACAACAAGGGAACGGACAACTTCAACGTCCGGGTGATTACCAGAAACGGCAAGATCACCACGGCGGAGCATAAGAAAATCGCGGAGGCGGCGGAGCGCTTTGGCAGCGGCGATGTGGTGATGACGACCCGCCTTACCATGGAAATTGTGGGCGTGCCCTTTGACAGGATTGAGGATGTGCGCGCGTTTCTGGCGGAGGAGGGCTTAGAGACCGGCGGCACCGGCTCCAAGGTACGTCCGGTTGTGGCATGTAAGGGAACCACCTGTCAGTATGGACTGCTGGATTCCTACGCGTTATCCGACAAGATACACGAGCGTTTCTTCCACGGCTACGCATCCGTGAAACTGCCGCACAAGTTTAAGATCGCGGTGGGCGGCTGCCCGAATAACTGTGTGAAGCCCGACCTGAACGACTTCGGCATCGTGGGCCAGAGAGTGCCGGCGGTTGATCTGGAGAAGTGCCGTGGCTGCCGGATCTGTCAGGTTTCGCTGGCGTGCCCGGTGGAGGCGTCCCAGGTGGTGGACGGCAAGCTTTTGATCGATCCCGACAAGTGCAACAACTGCGGCCGCTGCGTGGGCAAATGTCCGTTCAAGGCGTCGGAGGAAAGCGAGTACGGCTACCGTATCTATATCGGCGGCCGCTGGGGCAAGAGAGTGGCCCATGGACAGAAGCTGGATAAAATTTTCCTGGATGAAGAGGAAGTGCTCTCCGTTCTGGAAAAAGCCATTCTGCTGTTCCGCGAGCAGGGAAATACGGGAGAGCGTTTTGCGGACACCATAAGCAGGCTGGGATTTGAGAACGTGCAGGCGCAGCTTATGGCGGATGATCTGCTTGCCAGAAAGGAAGAGATCATCGGGGCGAAGATGCATTTACATGGCGGAGCCACTTGTTAAAGTGACGTGGCGGGGCAGGAGGACACCTGAAACAGGGTGTCTGCGTGCCCGGTCAAAAACAGGAGACCACAAGACAGGTTAAGAAGAGATGGAGTGTATCAGTATCAGCCATAAGACGGCGGCGTCCGAAGAGCGGCAGAAGTTTTATATTCCGAAAGAGAAGGCGGGAGATTTCCTGCGAAAGATCCGGGCGGATGCGGGGGTGGAGCAGTGTGTGCTGTTATCCACCTGCAACCGCACGGAGATTTATGTGGAGGGTGAGGAGAACCGCTTCCGGGAACTGGAGAAAGCGCTCGAGACGTTTTCGGGAAACGACGGCGAGCAGATCAGAAACCTTGCCAGAAGATATCAGGGAAAAAGAGCGCTGCATCATCTTTTCCGTGTCGTCTGCGGCATGGAGTCCATGGTGCTGGGAGAGGATGAAATTATCGGACAGACGCGGGACGCCTATGGGTTAGCTAGGGAAGCCGGATATACCGGGTATGAACTCAACAGCGCGTTTCAGGCGGCGCTTGCCTGCGCCAAGCGGGTGAAGACGGAGACGATGATTTCGAAAACGGCGGTCTCCGTGGCCACGCTGGCGGCAAGTGAAGTGGCGCGTCTGCCGCTGTCCCACAAGACGGCGCTTCTGTTGGGCGGCAGCGGACAGATGGGCGGCATTATTTTGAAGAATCTGCTGAGTCAGAAAAATGTCCGCGTGATCGCTACCGTGCGGTCCCACAATGGAATCCGTCAGAGCGGCAGTCCACAGGTGGAGCATGTGGATTATCAGGACCGTTATGCCGTGCTGGATGAGGCGGACGCCATTATATCGGCCACTACAAGTCCGCACTATACGCTGACGGCGGGGCGGGTGCAAAAGGCCATGAAGACCTCAAAGGAGAGGCTGTTCCTTGATATATCCATGCCGCCGGATCTGGACGCGGAGATCGGGAAGCTGGCGCATTGCCGTCTGGTGGCATTAGATGATATCAAAAAGCTGGCGGAGGAGAACAACAGGCTGAAACAGCAGGCGTTTGCGGATGCGGAGGAGATTCTGGAGGAGGAGCTGGAAACACTCTGTAAGACGCTGGCATTTCACCGTTTTACCAGGGCCGATACGCACTGGAAGGAGCGGTATGCGGAATGCCCGGCGGAGAAACTGCTCTATTTACTGAGAGACGGGCTGGACAGCGGTTCTTTTGAGACGGTTTTGAATGTGTTGACTAATATGGTCATATAAGAGGGTACGTTTGCATGGGATATTTTCCTTTTTTTATGGAGTTGGAGGGAAAACGCGGTGTGATCGTGGGCGGCGGGAAGGTTGCGGCCAGAAAAGTGGAGAAGCTGCTTATGTTCGGCCCGGATCTGACGGTGATTGCGCCGGAAATAAAGGCGTGTGTGAGAATACAGGGAGAGGTGTTGCAGGAGGACGCGGCGGCCTCTCTTCATTTTGAGGAGCGGGCGTTTCAGGTGGCGGATCTGCACGGCGCAGATTTTGTGATTGCCGCTGCAGACGATGAGGCGTTGAACGGGCAGATAGCAGGTTACTGTAAAGAAAGGCGGATTCCGGTCAATGTGGTGGATGACAGGGAGAAATGCACCTTCTTTTTCCCTGCGCTCGTAAAGGACGGCCCTCTCACAGTCGGGATTTCCACGGACGGCAAAAGTCCTCTCGCGTCATCGTGGGTGAGGCGGGAGATTGACGAAATGCTGCCGGAAGGGCTGGGTGGAATTATTGACCTTCTGGGTCAAATCCGACCCGCGGTGATGGCGTTGAAGGCAGAGGAGGCCGAAAGAAAGGCGTTGTTTGAGAAGCTGTTTTCCCACTGTATGGATTGTTTGAAAAGCGGGCAGAAGGTGACGGCAGAGGAATTGACTGAATTGGTCGGCCTAAAAGAGCCACATGAGAATATGACTGAGCCGGGCAGGCGCCGGAGCCGGACGGAAACAGGGGAATGGGAAATGACGCAGGCGGAAAGCGGGAGTAACGCCGAAAATAGGAACGGAATCAAAATCGGCACAAGGGGGAGCAGACTGGCCCTGAAACAGGCGGCTCTCGTGCAGGAGGCAATCTCGAAGGCGTGCGGCGGGATCGAAACAGAGCTTGTCATTCTGCACACAAGAGGGGATCAGATACAGGATACGCCCCTCTCCGAAATCGGAGATAAGGGTGTCTTTGCATCGGAGCTGGAGCAGGCGCTGCTTTCCGGCCAGATTGATCTGGCGGTGCATTCTGCGAAGGATCTGCCGATGAGACTGGCAGCGGGGCTTTTTATTGCGGCTGTCCTGCCGAGGGCGGATGTGCGGGATGTGCTTGTGGTTCCAAAAAGGGGAAGAATGCCGTGCGCTCACGGAAAATGCGGGGATTCCCGGCCGTTTCTGCTCGGAACCGGCAGCAGGCGGCGGCAGCTCCTTGCCGGGAAAGTTTGGGAGAATGTAGTCTGTGAGGAAATCCGGGGCAATGTGGACACCAGACTGCGCAAACTGCAGGAGGGACGTTACGACGGCATTATTTTAGCGAAGGCAGGGCTGGACCGCCTGGGCAGTAACCCGGATTGGGAAAGCGCCTTTGACTTTTACCCTATTTCCCCGGAACTGTTTTTGCCGGCGGCCTGTCAGGGCATCATTGCTGTGGAGGCTGTGCAGGGCTCGGCGGCGGCCGACATCTGCAAAGAGATTTCGGATGCGGAGACAGAGCTTTGCTATCTGGTTGAGCGGGAAGCGCTGGCACAGCTTTCGGCGGACTGCAGCGAGGCTGCTGCGGCATGGTGCAGGCGTGCGTCGTCGGTGTCCGTGGCGCATGTGTCTTCGGTGCCGGGTCTGGAGGTGCCGTCGGTGCAGAGCATGGAGGCGGCGTACGCAGTGTTAATGCATGGGGCGGAAATGGCCTGTCCGAAGGATAGTATGCTGCTGGATGTCATGTATGCGGAAAACAGGGTAAGGCTGATCGGTGCGGCAGAAGTGGCAGAGGGCGGGAGAATGGCCCGTCGGGCGGCAAAGATGGTAAAAAAGCCGACGAATGGGCGGTAGCGTCTTGTATTTATGGAGGAAACATAGAGATTGAGCGGCGGAAAAGTATATCTGACGGGCGGTGGCTGCGGCGATGCCGGGCTTGTGACCTTAAAGGCGATAAAAGCTTTGCGAAGCTGTGACACAGTGGTTTACGACAGTCTGGTGTCCAAAGAGCTGCTGCTGTGGACGGGGCCGGCATGCGAAAAAATATACGTGGGAAAGCGGTATGGCCGTCACAGCAGGAAACAGACAGAGATCAATGCCCTTCTGGTGGAAAAAGCACGGGAGGGGAAGACGGTGGTGCGCTTAAAGGGCGGGGATCCCTATGTGTTTGGCAGAGGCGGGGAGGAATTTATGGCGCTGCGGGATGCAGGCATCCGCTGTGAGGTGATTCCCGGTATCACATCGGCCATAGCGGTTCCGGCGGCGGCCGGTATCCCGGTTACCCACAGGAGTATTTCGGACAGCGTGACGGTGGTGACGGGAACGGCGGCGGAAACAGGCGGACATACGGAGCTGAGGCTGGATTTTCACACATTGGCACAGTTAAAGGGAACGTTGGTGATTCTGATGGGGATGCATCATCTGACTGAAATCGTGACGGGACTGCTTGAGGCCGGAAAAGACCGGAATACGCCCTGCGCCATCGTTATGGAAGGAACCACCGAAAGGCAGAGAACCTTAAGGGCGCCGCTTTCTGAACTCATCGCCGGAGCGGCAAAGCAGGGGTTTACCTCTCCGGCGGTGATCGTGGTCGGCGCGGTTGCGAAACTTTCGCTGACTGCAGAGGGGGAAGCTCCCTCTGACCGGAGAGAAACGGAAGCGGAGGACGCAGGGCCGGAGCTGGCGGCGTCTGCCGGGGCAGAAAAAGAGAAAACGGGTACGCCGCCCTTCTCGGGAATCAGCGTGGGAGTGACCGGTACGGCGCATTTTGCGGACAGGTTATCCTCCGTGCTCAAGGAAAAGGGCGCGGATATCCGGGATATGGGCTTTATGGAGATCAGGCCCGCGAAAGACCCGCTGCCGGACTTGACGGATTATGGCTGGCTGGTTTTTACCAGTCCCAACGGGGTGCGGGTTTTTCTGGATAAAATGAGGCTGGAGCGGTGCGATCTGCGGACACTTTCCGGGAAGAAAATGGCGGTGATCGGCCCGGGAACGGCGGCGGCGCTGCAGGAAGCGGGAATCTATGCGGACTATATGCCGGAGGTTTATGATTCTCCGCATCTGGCGCAGGGACTGGCGGATATCGTTGTACAGGAACAGACGGGCGATGGCGCGGGCAGCTTTCAGGATGCAGTGGCGGAAAGCACAAGCACAGACGCAGGACGGACATCATGTTCCGTGATGCTCCTTCGGGCCGGGCAGGGGAGCGATATCCTGCCCAGGGTTTTTCGGGAGAGGGGGATTCTCTATACAGAGCATTCTCTCTACAGGCTGGCCGTGCAGGAAAAAAAGCGGGATGCGGTGATTGGCCAGGAGCCGGATTATATTGTCTTTGGTTCCGCTATGGGTGCGCGGGCCTACTTTGAAGGATTGGAGAAGAACGGCATACAGAATACAAGGAGCCGTTTTGTCTGCATCGGGGAATGGTGCGCGAAGGAAGTGCAAAAATATGTGACAAAGCCGCCTTTGACGGCAAAGGAGTCCAGTGTGGATGCCATTGCAGAGTGCCTGTGCGGATGGAATCAAGAAAAACATAGAGACGGAACAGTTATGGAGGAAGAGAAATATGCACCGGTTCAGAAGACTGAGGAGGGATGAGAGAATCCGCTCCATGATGCAGGAGACGAGACTGCATCCGAAAGATTTTATTTATCCGATCTTTGTCATAGAAGGGGAAAATGCCAAGAATCCGGTGGATTCCATGCCCGGTGTTTTCCAGTACGCCATCGACCGTCTGGATGAGATTTTAGAACGGGTGAAAGCGGCGGGGATCGGGGGCGTGATGCTTTTTGGCATTCCGGCCTGCAAGGACCCGCAGGGGAGTCAGGCTTATGACAGGGACGGCATCACCCAGAGGGCGGTGCGTTATATCCGGGAAAAATACCCGGAAATCTATATTGTGGTGGATGTGTGCCTTTGTGAATACACGTCCCACGGGCATTGCGGGATGGTGCGCGGGGAGGAGATCCTGAACGATGAAACGCTGCCTTATCTGGTGAAGATGGCGGTGAGTCTTGCACAGGCCGGGGCGGATATGGTGGCACCTTCGGATATGATGGACGGCCGGGTGGCGGCCATACGGGAAGGTCTTGATCAGGCGGGCTTTCTCCAGACGCCCATTATGGCTTACAGCGCGAAATTTGCGTCCGCCTATTATGGGCCCTTCCGGGATGCGGCGCAGTCGGCGCCGGGATTCGGGGACCGCAAAAGCTATCAGATGGACTGCGCCAACGGGCAGGAGGCGGTGCGGGAAATTCGCGCGGACATAGAGGAGGGGGCGGATATTGTGATGGTCAAACCGGCCCTTGCCTATCTGGATGTGTTAAAGGAGGCGGCGCTCACCTTTGACCTGCCCCTTGCGGTGTACAATGTGAGCGGGGAGTATGCCATGGTGAAGGCGGCTGCCGCCAACGGATGGATTGACGAGAGACGGATCGTGCTGGAAAATCTCACGGCCATGAAACGGGCCGGCGCGAAGCTGATCATTACCTATCATGCGCTGGACGCGGCAGACTGGCTGACAGAGGAATAAAATATGAAATGGGACAGATCGGAACAACTTTATGAAAAAGCACAGAGGCTGATTCCCGGCGGGGTCAGTTCCCCGGTGCGGGCTTTCGGTGCGGTTGGAAGACACCCCTTTTTCGTGGAGCGGGCGCAGGGACCGTGGCTCTATGATGTGGACGGCAACCGGTATCTGGATTATGTCTGCTCCTGGGGGCCGGGTATTCTGGGACATGCCCATCCCCGGGTGGTGGAGGCAGTCCGGAGGGCGTGCGCGGGAGGGCTTACGTTCGGCGCGCCGACGGCAGGGGAAGTGGAGCTGGCGGAGCTGATAGGCGTCTGTGTGCCGGACGTAGAGACGGTGCGTCTGGTCAGTTCCGGGACGGAGGCGGTGATGAGCGCCGTGCGCGTGGCGAGAGGGTTCACGGGCCGGGAAAAAATCATCAAGTTTGCGGGAAATTACCACGGTCATTCCGACGGCCTGCTTGTGAAAGCCGGCTCCGGGCTTATGACCCAGTCCGTGCCGGACAGTGCGGGCGTACCGGCAGGGTATGCGGCGGACACTTTGACGGCAGTCTACAACGACGAGGAATCCGTGCGCGCGCTGATGGAGGAAAATCACGGACAGGTGGCGGCGGTGGTGGTGGAACCGGTGGCGGCCAACATGGGCGTGGTGCCGCCGAAAAAGGGGTTTTTGGAAGCCCTGCGCCGCATCACGAAAGAGCATGGGACGCTTCTGCTTTTTGACGAGGTGATTACGGGGTTCCGCCTGTGTCTGGGAGGCGCGTCCCAGTACACGGGCGTGCACGCTGATTTGTACACTTTCGGCAAGATTGTGGGAGGCGGAATGCCGCTTGCGGCCTACGGCGGCAGGCGGGATATCATGTCCTGTGTGGCGCCCTTGGGCGCGGTTTATCAGGCGGGTACGCTGTCGGGAAATCCCGTGGCGGTTGCGGCGGGTATCACCACGCTGAAAATTCTGATGGAGGATACGGGAATTTATGAGCGGATCGACAGGCGGGCGCAGACGCTGGCGGAGGCCTATCGGAACGCGGGACTGACCGTGAACCGGGCCGGTTCCCTGCTCTCGGCATTTTTTGTTCCCGGCTGGAATGACTGCCACAGGGGGGAAAGTGTTTCCGGGTCAAAGGAGCAGGAGCGGCGCGGACAGGCGACCGGGGTGGAAAACTACGGGGATGCCTGTCGGTGTGACAGAAAGGCATTTGCGGATTATTTCAACGGGATGCTGGAGCGGGGCATTTATGTGGCGCCGTCCCAGTTTGAAGCGATGTTTGTGTCGGACGCCCACTCTGACGGGCTGATCGGGGAGACATGCGAGGCGGCTGCGGCGTGCATCGGAGCGTTGGGCGCAGCAGAATAGCAGGGCGGAATGGGAGCAGAAAAAAACAGGGCGAATAGAATGGAGGAGAACAGATGAGTGAAATCGATGATGTAATCAATATGCTGGACAATCTGACAAAGGACGGTGTCAGCCGCATCAAGGTGGAAACCTCGGAAGAGCTTCAGGGGGGAGAGCAGAAGAAGGCGTACCACCACGGACGATGCGATGTGGGCAGTCCCTTTGCCACGGGGAAGCTGTTTGACGCACAGGAGCCGGACTGCGGATAGCGGCCCTGACAGCATCCGTCTGCCCCGTTGTCTGCTAGAAAGTGGCAGACGGATTTATTTTAAGTGATTGAAATAAAAGTGCGGTTATGCTACAATTATTCGTGTGATTCCGGCTTTGTTTTATGGAAGGATAACCCCGATACGGCTATGTTGCCATAAGAAAGCTGGAGTTTTGCTATCCGTAGTTATACAGATAGCCGGCGTACATATAACATAACATGATTAAAGGAGAAGTGAAGATGCGCAAGAGTATAAAAATCATGGCCGGATTCAGGGTCGCGGCGGCTCTGCTGGCGGTAGTGGTGTTCAGTGTGATGACTACCAAAAATATTTACAATATGGAGGCTTCCGAGGAGGCAAATATCGCGGTGAACGCTCTTTTGCAGAGGGCGCAGAAGGCGGAGGCAGCCCATTATAAGTGGTCCTCCAACTTAAGCAATGCGCTGTACAGCGGCACGGAATTTACGGGAAGCACAGACCCGACGGGCTGTGTGCTGGGACAGTGGCTCTACGGAGAGGCGGGAACGGAGGATCAGGCGATTCTTGACCTGCGCAGCCAGCTTGAGCCGCTCCATAAGGAACTGCATGAGTCTGCCACTTATGTGCTGGAGCTGTATGCGGCTGATCCGACGCAGGCGCAGGCGTACTATCAGGAGACCATTATGAGCAATCTGGGTGTTCTGGTAGGTCTTTTGGAAGAGGTCGTGGAGCGTGGTACAGAGCTGAATGAGATCAGCGAGGCAAATATGGAGAAAACCGTGTCCACCATGCATATTGTTACCGGTGTGGGACTTCTGCTGACCTTATTCTTCCTCTTAAGTCTGGTGCTCTATATTATGAAGAGAGTGGTAAAACCGATTCTGGTTATCACGGAAAAGACCAAGCCCTTACAGGAAGGCCGTATGAAGCTGGATCTGAATTATGATGCCAACGATGAGATCGGCGATCTGTCCAGAACGCTGAGGGATTCCATTAAGCGGATCAATCAATATATAGAAGATATCAACCGCATAATGAGCCAGCTTTCCGGCGGCAATTTTGATGTGTCCACGTCGGTTACGTTTATCGGTGATTTCAGTTCTATTGCGGATTCAATTGACAGCTTTACATCGTCGCTCTCATCAGCGATGTCTCATATCAACAATGTGGAACACAAGGTGTTCGGCCATGCGCAGAGCTTGTCCAACAGCTCCCATCTGCTGGCTGAGGGCGCGACCGATCAGGCTGCGGCGGTGGAGGAGCTTTCCGCTACCACGGAAGACCTGGCAAGAAGCGCGGAGAAAAACATAAAGATGGCTACGGAGATGCGGGATAATGCACATCTCACCGGCGATCAGGTGAATCTGAGCAGCCAGCAGATGGAGCAGCTTGTCAGCGCAATGACGGATATCAGCGATACGTCACAGCAGATTGCAAATATCATTGCCACGATTGAGAATATTGCCTTCCAGACGAACATTCTGGCGCTGAATGCGGCGGTGGAAGCGAGCCGTGCCGGTGAGGCGGGCAAGGGCTTTGCCGTGGTTGCGAAAGAAGTCCGCGATCTGGCTGCGAAGTCGGATCAGGCAGCTAAGGAGACAAAAGAACTGATTGAAAATTCCGTGCAGGCTGCGGGACGGGGCAGCAGGATTGTGAATGAGGTTTCCACATCCTTAAAGAAGACGCTTTCGCTTGTTACGCAGTCCAACGATGCCGTTGAGGAGTTTGCGGATGCGGTACAGATTGAGGCTACCGCGATCTCGCAGGTATCCGATGCGCTCGGACAGATCTCCAATGTGGTGCAGACAAACACGGCGAACAGCGAGGAGTCTGCGGCTGTCAGCGCAGAGCTGTTTGAACAGGTGAATCAGATGCAGAAAGAGACCAGCAGATTCAGGCTCAAACATTAAAAATAGGAGAGAAGAAACATGTCAGAGAAGACGATACCGTATAAAATTTATCTGGAAGAGGAGGAAATGCCCAAACAGTGGTATAATGTCCGGGCCGATATGAAGAATAAGCCCGCGCCCCTCCTGCATCCCGGGACGCTGCAGCCCATGACCTTCGAGGAGCTGAGCGGGGTATTCTGTGACGAGCTCGCCAGACAGGAATTAAACGACACAGACGCTTATATCGACATCCCGCAGGAAATTCTGGATTTTTATAAGATGTACCGGCCGTCGCCTCTGGTGCGCGCATACTGTCTGGAAAAGAAGCTGGATACACCGGCTAAGATCTATTATAAGTTTGAGGGAAACAATACCAGTGGCAGCCACAAGCTCAACTCCGCGATTGCGCAGGCGTATTATGCGAAGCAGCAGGGGCTTAAGGGAGTTACCACGGAGACGGGAGCAGGACAGTGGGGGACGGCGCTGTCCATGGCATGTTCCTATTTTGATCTGGACTGCCATGTCTATATGGTAAAGGTTTCCTATGAGCAGAAACCTTTCCGTCGCGAAGTGATGCGTACGTATGGCGCGCAGGTGACACCGTCACCCTCCGACACCACCGATGTGGGACGCAAAATTCTGGAGACGTTCCCCGGAACGGGAGGCAGTCTTGGCTGCGCCATCTCCGAGGCGGTCGAAGCGGCCGGTGCGAGGGAAGGATACCGTTATGTGCTGGGCAGCGTACTGTCACAGGTGCTTTTACACCAGTCTATTATCGGTGAGGAGACGAAAGCGGCGCTTAAGAAATATGACATCAAACCGGATATGATTATCGGCTGCGCGGGTGGCGGATCGAATCTGGGCGGCCTGATCTCACCCTTTGTCGGTGAGAAAATAAGAGGGGAGGCGGACTATCGGATCATTGCGGTGGAGCCGGCGTCCTGTCCGAGCCTGACCAGAGGAAAATATGTGTATGATTTCTGCGATACCGGGAAAGTTTGTCCTCTTGCGAAGATGTATACGCTGGGGAGCGGATTTATGCCGGCTCCGAACCATGCGGGGGGCTTACGCTATCACGGTATGAGCTCCGTCGTTTCACAGTTATACGATGACGGGCTGATTGAGGCGGTCAGCGTGGAGCAGACGGCGGTATTTAAGGCGGCGGAGGAGTTTGCGAGAGTGGAGGGTATTCTTCCTGCGCCGGAGAGCGCCCACGCGATCAAGGCGGCCATCGACGAAGCGGTGAGGTGCAAGGAGACCGGGGAGGAGAAGACCATTGTCTTTGGTCTGACCGGCACGGGCTATTTCGATATGGTGGCTTACGGGAAGTTCCACGACGGCCAGATGACGGATTATATTCCCACGGATGAGGATCTGGAAAAAGGCTTTGCGGGTCTCCCGTCGGTTTAGGGGAAGATAAGGAGAATCAATTATTATGAGAGCGTGCAAAAGAAAAATAGGAAAGTGCTGGAAGGGTTTTGCGGCCCTTCTGCTGTTGACCATATCAGTCATTGTTTGCGGAAACCGCGTGGAGGCGGCGGGGCGTCCCGTGTCTATCAGCTCCTGTCAGATCGCGGGAGGGAATGTGAACTGTACGCTGACGGCGGCAAGCGTCCCGTCGGGCGATGACGGAAAATATTATATTTATGCGGATGAGGTCTTTCAGGACGGCCCCGTGGGAACGGTGGTGGCCACCGTGGATGCGGGAACTTCCGTGACGGCGTCTTTTCCGCTGAATTATAATACGGCGGAATCCAACTTAAGCCGGAAGTTTCTGGTGGCGGTGAAGCGGGGCGGCCAGATGATTCAGGTCAGCGACGAGCACTATATCACGAACCCGGAGGCTGTGGCGGCCTTTACATCGGGGCGCATGAACCGGGGAATCAAGGGCATTCTGCCGGAGGTTTCCGCGATTGCAAGCGGGGAGCTTAAGGATCTCGGCGTGCAGCAGGTGGTTTACAATATCTATCTGGATGAAATATGTGCGGCGCCCGGGGAGGCAGGGACGATTTCTTTTGCATATAACGGGCAGACCTACTATTTCAGTCATGGCAGGATCGATCACTATGATCAGATGATCAGGGGCTTTAACAGTCAGAGGATGCAGGTGACCATGGTGCTCTTAAACAGGGGCGGCACTGCCGGATCCCAGGATCTGGTGCATCCGCTGGCGAGCGGTGCGGAGTGTCCCAGCTATGCTTTGAATGTGGCGGAGAGCGGCGGTGTGAATCACCTGAAAGCGGTGTGCGCTTTTCTGGGACAGCGTTATTCCGGGAAGACCGGAAACGGCCAGATCGACAACTGGATTCTTGGCAATGAGGTCAATGCCAGAACCTCCTGGTGGTACATGAACTCCTCCTCGCTGGATGTGAATGTGAGCGCCTATGTGAAGGCTTTCCGTATTTTTTATAATGAGCTGAAAGGCATGAACGCTAATGTCTGGGTATACAACTCCATCGATCAGGAGTGGGGACGGAAGTCGAATCCCGGCAGCTTTCTGGCCAAAGATTATCTGGATCAGTTTAACTACTATATCAACCGGGAGGGAAATATCGACTGGGGGCTTTCCTATCACCCTTACAACTCGCCCCTCTATGACCCTTACGCGTGGAATGGTCCGGCGGTCTGGGTGAAGCAGAGTGTTTCCACACCTTATATCACCATGCAGAATATAGATGTGCTGATTGATTATATGCACCAGTCGAAGTTTTTAAATCCTGCTGGGCAGGTGCGCAGCATTTCGCTGGCGGAGATCGGTTATACTTCTTATTTCGGGAATGAAAATCAGGAGGCGTCGGTGGCTTACGGCTATCTGAAAGCGGCTTCCCTGCCGGATGTGGACGCATTTATGCTTTTCCGCTTTAAGGATGACGCGCACGAGATGGAGAGCAAGCTGAATCTGGGACTCACGAATCTGGACGGCAGCCACAAGCCTGCCTACGATATTTACAGGCAGCTTGGCACGGCAAATGAAGGAGCCGCCAAAGCGCGCGCCTCAGAGATTATCGGCATGGATATCGATCAGATGATCAGTCAGAACATCGTCTGGACGAGAGGCGGAGACGGGGTTGTGCAGTGATAAGTGCAAGGGAAAGAAAAATAATGTACGGAGGGTAGGTGATTGTGGATGACATTAGAAGAACAAAAACAGGTTGCGATTGATTACTATGTGAACTTAATGAGAATTAAAGCACACGAGACAGGTGAAAACAAGGAACTTGATTATCAGATCAGAATTGCCAAATTAAAGCTTTCCACATTTAGTATTGATGTTTCGGAACTTGAATTTTAAAAACGAAGGAGCTGCACACGCATTTCATGTGCAGCTCCTTTTTCAATGAGCGCGGTGCCCGGTTTCCTGGCTTATATATCCAGCTCCGGCGGGACGTCCAGTTCATGGGGAACGGGCGCCCCGTTTTTCTTTCTCTGGCGGACGCACTCTGTCAGCAGATACTCTATCTGGCCATTCACAGATCGGAAATCATCCTCGGCCCAGGCAGCGATGGCGTTGTAGAGCTTGGCGGACAGACGAAGCGGCACCTGTTTTTTGCCGTTATCAGCCATTTAGTAGAGGCTTCCGGAATTGACAACGGGCTGGGCGTCCCGGTTGCTGCACAGCACCACGAGAAGATTGGATACCATGGCGGCTTTGCGCTCTTCGTCCAACTCCACGAGGTCCTTTTCGGATAGACGGCCAAGCGCCATTTCGACCATGCCGACCGCGCCGTCCACGATCATCTTGCGGGCGTCGATGACTGCCGATGCCTGTTGTCTCTGCAGCATGGCTGCGGCGATTTCGGGAGCGTAGGCCAGATAGGTGATCCGCGCCTCGACGATCTCCAGTCCGGCCTGTTCCACCTTATTCTGGATCTCCTCGCGGATTCTCTGTGCAACGACCTCGCTGGAGCCGCGCAGCGACCCTTCATCCGCCAGACCGTCCCCGGTCGTATCCACATTTTCCGCCACGTCGTAGGGGTAGAGACGCACGATATTTCGGAGCGCGCTGTCGCACTGGAGGGACAGATATTCCTTGTAATTATCTACATTAAATACGGCTTTTGCGGTGTCAGTCACCCGCCACATCACGGCGATGGCGATCTCGATGGGGTTGCCCAGACAGTCGTTGATTTTCTGACGGCTGTTGTTCAGGGTCATAATCTTTAAGGAAATCTTTTTGCTGGCACCGCCGGCCTGAATGCTCTGGCCGCCTGTGGACAGCGTGAGAAGATTGCGGGGGGACGAACCGTCCACGTCGCCGCTCTGCTTTAATTTCGTTTCCGCAGCGGGATTTAGCGCGCTGCAGAAGGGGTTCACCCAGTAAAAGCCTTCTTCCTTTAAGGTGCCGATGTACTTGCCGAACAGAGTCAGGACCACTGCTTCCTGCGGTCTTAAAACAGTAAGACCGCAAAACAGAATCCAGCCGAGAAGCACATAGACAAGCCCTACCACAAAAAGGGCGATTCCCAGTGGATTCTGCGGGCCGTTTTCGCTTAATCCGGTGATGCCGCCGACGATCATCGCCGCGATGGCTGCCAGATAGAGAAACAGCGACAGGAGAAGCATTGTTAAGCCGTTTTTGTTTTTGTCTAATACTTTTTCTTCCATAATTTTGTCCTTTCTTTTGCATTTGTTTTCGCTTATTTTTTGGATATTGGATTGTTTTGATATTTATATGATATCAAAATGATATCCAATTGTCAATCGGATGTAAAGAGAATATTAAGAATAAAATAAGTAATAGAATTTGGATTGTATGTTATACTAAGCTAATATATACGTGAAAGAAAGATGAAATTTTGATTTTCGGCGCATATCACCGCAGAAAATTGCTCTGATATGGAGGAGTGGATTGAGACAGAAGATTTTGTTAATTGTACCGCATCCGGATGACGAACTGCTTGTGGGCGGAGGGCTTTTGCGGACACTTTCGCAGAACGGAGGTTATGAACCTTATGTGGTTTACACGACCAATGGCGACTTTTATTCCCATGAGGCGGAGGCGCGCCTGCGGGAGTCCCTGCAGGTATCGAACGGATTTTGTGGAGTAGAAGAGAGACATATTTATTTTCTTGGTTACGGGGACGGCTGGAAGGACGACGTCCATCTTTATCATCAGGAAGGAGAGAAACCGCTTGTCTCCATGGCGGGGCGTACGGAAACGTATGGTCTGGAAGAGCACGGGGATTACCGTTATACAAGATCAGGCAGACACAGCGCGTACCGGAGAGCGGATTGGAAACAGGATTTAAAGGATGTGATCGTTGAAGTGCGGGCGGATCTTCTGCTTGTGGTGGATTGTGATGAGCACGCCGATCACAGGGCTGCGTCCCTTCTTGCGGAGGAATGTCTGGGAGAGATTTTCCGTGAGGATGTCTCTTACCGCCCGCTGGTTTTAAAGCGCTTTGGATACGATGGTGTGTGGAAAGGCAGAGCGGACTTTTTTGAACTGCCGAGGCGGGGAACCGTGCTTTCGCGGCTTTCGCAGACACCCTACACGCCGGAGGAGGAGCTGCGGTTTGCCATGCCGAAGGACTGTGTGACACCCCGGCTTGCACGGAATGCTTTTTATCGGGCGCTGCGGTGCTATCGGACGCAGGAGGCATGGCAGAAGGCCGATGAGATTATCAATATAGACGAGGTGTTCTTTCGGAGAAACACGGACAATCTGCTGTACGGCGCGGCCCTTTCCGCTTCCTCCGGGAATCCGGAATATCTCAGGGATTTTAAGCTGTTTGACTGCGGTGATGTGGCAAAGAAAGAGCTTGTCCTGAAAGAATGCGGCTGGAAACCGGAAATGGCGGATGCTGAGAAGACGGTGCGGATTCGGTTTGAGAGGCCGCAGACGGTCGGACGGATCACTGTGTATGCGTTGGGAGACAGCGGTGCGGACAGGCTGAAGGCTGTTTTTTCCTTCGATACGGATGCGGAGCCTGTCAGTATGGAGATCAGGCCGGACGGGAAAAGAAACCTCTGTACGTTTGCGCCCCGGGAAGGCGTGTGTGAGATGACGCTTCACGTTGAGGCGTGGGAGGGCGTTTTCTGGGGCATTACGGAGCTTGAAATTCTTCCGCCAAAGGAGCGGGATCTGCCGGGAGCGCTGCGGGAGCTGCTTTTTCATGGGGATACGTTGAAAGTGACTCGAATGGTCAAAATGCGGATGAGAATGGAAAAGGCCGCTCTGTACTTGAAAAGAAAGGTTTTCCGCTGGCTGCCAAACAGCCACACGCTGCGGCGGCATGACTCGGAGATCGCGAAGAGGGAGCATGTGCCGTTTCGGTACAGGGTGTTGTATATTGCGAAACGGTTTCGGGAGAGATAAGAATGGCAGCCACTATGGAAGCGGCTGCCATTTTCCCCTGCTATCAAAGTTTCTTTCCTGTCAGAAGCTCATATCCCTGCAGATACTTGTCGATGGTCTTCTGGACAATCTCGTCGGGCAGTGTCCAGTCGTGCCCTTCGTTGGCTTTCAGCCAGTCTCTGGCAAACTGCTTATCGAAGGAGGGCTGGCTGTGACCCGGCTCATAACCTTCCGCCGGCCAGAATCTGGAGCTGTCGGGAGTGAGCATCTCGTCACCGAGCACAATATTGCCGTCCTCATCCAGTCCGAACTCGAATTTCGTGTCCGCGATGATGATGCCCCGGGTCAGGGCGTATTCGGCGCACTTTTTATAGAGGGCGATGGTGTAGTCACGGAGCTTTCCGGCATATTCTTCTCCCTTGCCGGGGAAACGCTTCTCCAGATACTCCACGCTCTGCTCGTAGGAGATGTTTTCGTCGTGATCACCGATCTCCGCCTTGGTGGAGGGGGTGTAAATGGGTTCGGGCAGCTTGTCCGATTCTTTCAGGCCCTCGGGCAGACGGATGCCGCAGACAGTGCCGTCCTTCTGGTAGCTTGCCCAGCCGCTGCCAGTGATATAGCCCCGGACGATGCACTCGATGGGAAGCATGTTGAGCTTGCGGCAGAGCATACTGCTGCCGTCAAACTTTTCCTGCCTGAAAAATTCGGGCATGTCGTTCACGTCCACGGAAATCATGTGATTGGGCAGGATATCATCTGTCATGTCGAACCAGAATTTTGACATCTGGGTCAGAACCGTGCCCTTTTTGGTTACCTGATTCTTTAGAATCACGTCAAAGCAGCTTATACGGTCGGTTGCGACCATGATCAGGCTGTCGCCGTTGTCATAAATTTCACGTACTTTTCCTTCTTTGATGGGTTTCATGGCGTTCCTTTCTCTCTTATATTTCTCAGTGTTCTTTGTCTTTGCGTATATCATAACAGGAAGTATGGCGGGTTGACAAGCAAAAATCTTCGGCAGGCGTCGGTTGTATGGCAGTTTTGCATGACATATGGAAAGATTTGGTGTAAAATGGAAACATTATAGAAAGAGCCGTTTTCGGGACGGATATCGTCCTGCAAGGATGAACGGCAAAAAGGAGGCTGTTATGGATTTAAAAGGATCAAAGACGGAGAAAAATCTGCTGGCGGCGTTTGCGGGAGAGTCCCAGGCGTACACGAAGTATACCTATTATGCGTCCAAGGCGAAGAAGGACGGGTATGTGCAGATGGCCAATATATTCGAGGAGACGGCGGCCAACGAGAAAGAGCATGCCAAGATCTGGTTTAAGTATCTGCACGGCGGGGCCATTCCGGGAACGCAGGAAAACCTGAAGGATGCGGCTGAGGGCGAGAACTACGAGTGGACGGATATGTATGCAGGCTTTGCGGAAGACGCGCGGAAGGAAGGCTTTGAGGAGATTGCCCTGCTCTTTGAGGGTGTGGCCAGAATCGAGAAGGAGCATGAGGAGAGATACCGGAAACTCCTGAAAAACATCGAGGACGGCGTTGTGTTCTCCAAGGACGGCGACTGCGTATGGCAGTGCTTAAACTGCGGCCATATCGTGATTGGGAAGAAGGCGCCGGAGCTTTGCCCCGTGTGCAAGCATCCCCAGTCCTACTTCCAGGTGAAACCGAAGAATTACTAAGTAACAAAACAGGAGATGATTTCATGAGGAGCCCCTTGGAAAGCGTCAGTGCTTAATGAGGTTTTTTCGAATTTAGCACTGTTACGCTTGGAATGGAGCGCAAGCGTGGCGACGATGAAATCATCTCCTGCTTTTCTGTCTTTTTTTTGATACATAACGCATGTTTTTATAAACATTATTGTCAAAAAAAAGACAATGTGGTATGATACCACCGTATTGTATCTCGTATGAGAATAATAACAGGAGGATTGTACCATGAAAAATGAAAAGACCTATGAACTTGTGCTTACGGCACTGTTCACCGCCATAATTGCGATTATGGCATTCACACCGCTGGGATATATCCCGCTTGTAGTCATCAATGCGACGATCATTCACATCCCGGTGATCCTTGGAGCGCTATTTCTCGGACCGAAGAAAGGTGCATTTTTAGGATTCGTATTTGGACTCACCAGCTTAATCAACAACACAGTAAAGGCGGCTACGGCCTCGGCGTTCGTGTTTTCGCCGGTCTTAGCCTATAGGATGGCAGGGGTGTCAGGTATCTTTAAGAGCCTGTACATCTGTTTTGTGCCGAGAATTTTAGTCGGCGTGGTGCCCTACTTTGTCTGGCTTCTGATCCGCAGGATCGTGAAGGGCGACAACAAGGCAGGTAAGGCTGTCGTTGATTTAATAGCATCTGTTATATTATTTGTCTCCGTCAGAGCGTTTCTTTTGCGTCTCTTCCCGGAGGCGCTGAGCGCGATTGTCTGCACGGTCATCGGACTGGTGGTGGGCGCAGCGCTTATGGCAGTCCTGACCGTAGGGGGTATGAAGAAGGCGTCAGCCAATATCGCGCTTTCCTATGCAGGACTTGCGGGTGCGTTTACCAACACGCTCTTTGTCATGAGCGGTATCTATATTTTATATAAAGACGCCTACGCGCAGGCCATGGGCGTGGCGGGCGACGCGGTACTGGACGTCATCATGGGCGTGGTGGCCTTCAACGGCGTGGTGGAGGCTGTGGTTGCAGCTATTATTGTGACAGGCGTCGGTCTGGCGCTGGCCAGAGTGAAACCCCTGTACGCGAACAGGGGACGTGAGGCGGAGGACGCCGCTCTTCTGGCAGCCAGGAAGGTATGATAAGTAACAGGCAAACGTCCGTCGAAGACGGACAGGGAGCGCGAAAGCGCGTGTTTGCGAGTACAATATAGAAGCCGCGAAAGAAAAGGAAGCGACTGCGAAGCAGGCATTTGCTTTTCTGCGGCGATAACGAGCAAACGTCCGTCGAAGACGGACAGGGAGCGCGAAAGCGCGTGTTTGCGAGTACA
>CAMWPB010000056.1 GCA_947176065.1 uncultured Lachnospiraceae bacterium
CTTCATCTATGAGAGTAAAACAATATAAGGATAATCCAAATGCCAGTATTTACTTTCATCATAAAGGGTTAATAAAATATGTAGGAGTTATGCTAAAAGGTAAAATGAAAGTATTAACAGACCAAAAAACGAAAAATATTATTTGGGAAATTTGAAGAGTTGTCAGGTGTGTGCATATTCGATAATCATATGTAAGAATATGCATCTATTTCAAATGTTAAGCAGTGGGAACACTCTTCCGAAAAGGGTGTAAAAATATGAAATAAAGGATGGAGAATCGCATGAAAGATGACAACCTCACCGGGCGGCTGACCCTGCCCACAGATGTGGATATGGTGGAAGAAACCATACGGCTCAAGAATCTTCTGGGCGCGGATGCCCTGCGTGACTGCGACGGGACGGATATGCCCGAAGCCCTGCTGACTCAGGACGCCAAAATTTACGCCACCTACTACACCACCAGAAAGGACAATGCCTGGGCCGAAGCGCATCCCGAGGAAATCCAGCAGGAATACCTGATCAGCGACCGGGTGACCGCCAGGGACAAAACCCTGCGCATCCGGCTGATGAAAGGCTTCCACACACAGCAGCTTAAAGTGAATACCATCGACGACCCGAAGCGCTGGTGGGAGGTCATCGACAGAACCACTGGCGAAATTGTCCCTGCCGATCATTGGCATTATGACGAGAGCACAGGCGAAGTAGTCATAGACACGGTTCCCTACCATCAGTATACGGTGAGTTTCCTTGCCTTCCTGATCTGGGATCCCGTGCATATGTACAACTTTATCACCAACGACTGGAAGGACGCCCCGCATCAGCTCACCTACGACGTGCGCCAGCCAAAGACACAAGCCTATGTGAAGGAGAAGCTGCGCCGCTGGTGCGAGGAAAATCCCAGCGTGGACGTGGTGCGGTTCACCACCTTTTTCCATCAGTTTACCCTGACCTTTGACGACCAGAAGCGGGAAAAATTCGTGGAGTGGTTCGGTTACAGCGCGAGTGTCAGCCCTTATATTCTGGAGCAGTTTGAAAAATGGGCCGGTTATCCTTTCCGCCCGGAATACATTGTGGACGAAGGTTACCACAACTCCATCTTCCGCAGACCCTCAAAGGAGTTTCTGGACTTTGTGGAGTTCCAGCAGATCGAAGTGAGCAAGCTTGCCAAAGAGCTGGTGGATATCGTGCACAGCTACGGCAAGGAAGCCATGATGTTCCTTGGCGACCACTGGATCGGCACAGAGCCTTTCGGCAAATACTTTCAGAATATCGGACTGGACGCGGTGGTCGGTTCCGTGGGCGACGGCGTCACCCTCCGCATGATCTCCGACATACAGGGCGTGAACTATACGGAAGGCCGGCTTCTGCCCTACTTTTTCCCGGACGTGTTCACCGAGGGCGGCGCCCCCATCGGCGAGGCGAAGGACAACTGGCTGAAAGCCCGCCGGGCCATTCTGCGCTCCCCCGTGGACCGCATCGGCTACGGCGGTTACCTGAAGCTGGCGAGCGAATGGCCGGGCTTTATTGACCGTATTAGTCAGGTTGTGGCCGAGTTCCGCCAGATCCACGCAAATATGCAGGGTTCCGGCGCTTACACCGCGCCCTTTAAGGTGGCTGTTCTCAACAGCTGGGGAAATCTGCGCCGATGGATGGCAAATCAGGTACACCATGCCCTCTGGTATCGTGAAATTTATTCCTATGTGGGCGTGATCGAGGCTTTAAGCGGCATGCCCATTGATGTGGAATTTATTACCTTTGAGGAGATGAAGCAGGGAATCGACCCGGCCATCCGGGTTATCATAAACGCCGGGGATGCCTACACTGCTTTCAGCGGCGGCGAAGTCTGGAAAGATGCCGGCTTAGTCTGCGCCCTGCGCCGCTTCGTGGATGAAGGCGGCGGCTTTATCGGTGTTGGAGAACCCACCGCCTGCCAGTATCAGGGACGTTTCTTCCAGTTAAGCGACGTTCTCGGCGTGGACAGGGAGCTGGGCTTCTCCATGAGTACCGACAAATACAATGAACTGAACCGGGAGCACTTTATTCTGGAAGATGTGACGGGCGACATAGACTTTGGCGAGGGGAAAAGCCGCATCTACGCGCAGGGCGAGCACTATCAGATCCTTGACATGGACGGAAAATACAGCCGCCTTGTGGTCAATGAATACGGCAAAGGCCGCAGCGTCTATTTCACGGGGCTGCCCTACTCCCCGCAGAACTGCCGTATTCTGCTGCGCGCCATCTATTATGCGGCCCACCGCGAAAATGAGATGAAGAAATACTACGTCACCGATGTGGAGACCGAGATCGCTGTCTTTGAAAAGACAGGCATGGCGGCCGTGATCAACAATACACAACAGCCAAAGGAGACGGATTTTTATATGGACGGCGTTTTCAAAATGCATCTCGATCTGGCGCCCATGGAGCTTAGATGGATTCGCTACAAAGAGAACCTGTGACCCCGCCGAAAGCATAGAAAAGCAGATAACAAAGAAACCAGACAACCAAGAAACAGGAGAAACCCATATGTCCCAGTCCCTCACCCCTGCTGCCATAGACAACGCTATCGCCGCTTTCTGTCTGAAAGGCAGTCCGCGCAGTGTGCGCCCTCACGGAAACGGCCACATCAACGACACCTATCTGGTGACCTGCGATGAAGCCGGAGAAAAGAAAAAATATATCCTGCAACGGATGAACCACTCCATTTTCCAAAATCCGCAGGCCCTTATGGAGAATATCGCAAATGTTACTGCCTTTCTGCAAAAAGGCATTTCGGAAAGAGGCGGCGATCCCGACAGGGAAACCTTATCCGTTATCAAAACAAAAAGCGGGGAAAACTATTTCGAGGATAGTTTACATAACTTCTGGCGTGTTTTTCCTTTTATCGACAATACCTTCTGTCTGGAAAAAGTAGAAAACACCCGGGATTTTTATGACTGCGCAGTGGCATTCGGCAACTTTCAAAGGCAGCTTTCCGACTATCCTGCCGAAACCCTGCATGAAACAATTCCCCTCTTCCACCACACACCCTCCCGTTTCCGTACTTTTCAGAAGGCGGCTTCCGATGATGTGCTGGGACGGGCAGACAGTGCACGGGCGGAAATTGACTTTGCCCTTGCCAGAGAAGCGGACACCCATGTCCTCACGGATCTTCTGGAGAAAGACGAACTGCCCCTTCGCGTCACCCACAACGACACGAAGCTGAACAATATTCTTTTTGACAAAGATACGAGAAAGGCGCTGTGCATCATCGATCTTGACACGGTGATGCCCGGTCTGTCTCTCTATGACTTCGGCGACTCCATCCGTACCGGTGCCAACACCGGTGCGGAGGATGAGACCGATCTGTCCAAAATCGGACTGGATCTGTCCCTGTTCGAGACTTTCACGGAAGGGTTTCTAAAGGGATGCGCAGGCAGCCTCACGCCTCTCGAAATCAAGCTGCTGCCCATGGGCGCCAAACTTATGACTTACGAATGCGGCATCCGTTTTCTCGCCGATTATCTGGTAGGCGACGTCTACTTTAAGATTCACCGCGAAAGCCATAACCTTGACCGGGCCAGAACGCAGTTTAAACTGGTTGCGGATATGGAGCGGAAGTGGGAAGAAATGGCGGAGATTGTCACGCGTTTAAGCTGACAGATTTTGGCATCGGTCCGCCACACTCCATCGGATACACCCCGTCAAAGCACGCTTTACACAAGGGCATATGATCCACCATTTTCTCCAGATCTTCCTGCCGCATATAGCCGAGGGAATCCGCCCCGATCATCTCCCGGATCGCTTCCTCGCTGTGGTTTGCCGCGATGAGCTGGGAGCCTGTGGGCACGTCGGTGCCGAAATAACAGGGATAGAGAAAAGGCGGCGAGCTGATCCTTACATGCACTGCTTTCGCGCCTGCCTCCTTCAGCATGCGGATCAGGTTGGCGATGGTGGTTCCCCGCACAATGGAATCGTCCACCAGCACGATCCGCTTATCTTTTACCGCCGATTCCAGCACGCTCAGTTTCATGCGGACGGCAGACTCCCGCTCCGTCTGGGTGGGCTTGATGAAAGTTCTTCCTATGTAACTGTTTTTATAGAAGGCCAGTCCAAAGGGAATGCCGCTCTCCCGGGCGTAGCCCTGTGCCGCCGGAAGACCCGACTCTGGCACACCGGTCACCAGATCGGCCTCCACAGGATAGGTTTTTGCCAGCATCTCTCCCGCGCGGATTCTGGCGTCGTACACCCGCACCCCGTCCATGGTGCTGTCCAGTCTGGCAAAGTAAATATACTCAAAAATGCAGTGGGCGCACCGCTCCGCTTTCGGCAGCATCTGTGAACGGATCTCTGCTCCGGAAATCGTAACCACCTCTCCCGGCAGAACATCCCGCACAAACGCTGCTCCGACCGCCTCTAAAGCACAGGACTCCGAGGCCAGCACAAAAGTCTCCCCCCGTTTCCCCAGACACAGAGGTTTTAAGCCGTAAGGATCGCGCACCCCGATCAGCTTCCGTGGACTCATGATAACCAGCGCATAGCCTCCTTTTATTTTCAAAGCCGTTTTGTATACCGCCTCCTCCACCGTGGCCGAATGCACCCGTTCCCTCGCGATATGGAAAGCGATCACCTCCGAGTCTGTGGTGGTATGGAAAATTGCGCCGTTTTGAATCAGCTCCCATTTTAGCTCCGGCGTGTTGATCAGATTGCCGTTGTGTGCGAGCGCAAGCGTCCCCTTAATATAGGACAGCACCAGCGGCTGCGCGTTCTCGGCCACAGATGCCCCGGTTGTCGAATAGCGCACATGCCCCAGACCGATGTTGCCGTCCATCTTTTCCAATACCTCTTTGGTGAGCACTTCACTGACCAATCCCAGATCCTTGTGAAAGCACACATTGCCCCGCTCCCTGTCGGTTCCGGAAACAGCCATGCCGCAGGCTTCCTGTCCCCTGTGCTGCAGGGCCGTCAGCCCATAATACAGGGAGGGTGCCACATTCTCCCCTTCCGGCCCGTACATGCCCACCACACCGCAGGCTTCTTTTATCTCAGACATTTTCGTTCCTCCGTTTTTCATCTACTGACTCTGCTTATACGCGTATAAGCAGACTTGAAATGCTTCGCATTTCTCGTTCGCGCAAAAAGGGACAAAGAAATCCTTTCAGACTTCTTTGTCCCAACATGTTTATTCTATCACAGGTTGTTTGACTTTTCCAGTGTTCTTTTTTTAACTGATCTTAAAATCACCCTCTCACCACCGAAAGCGCCCCGTCTGTCATCCCGTAAACCACATCCGCCGCAGCGGCCACCGCCTCGTTGTGGGTGACCACAATCACCGCGTAGTTGTCCTCGTGGGCCAGCCTGCACAATAAGTCCACGATCACCTTCTCATTCTGGCTGTCCAGATTTCCCGTAGGCTCATCGGCCAGAAGGATTTCCCCGCCCGCGGCTATGGCTCTGGCGATGGCAACCCTCTGCTGCTCCCCGCCGCTGATCATGCCGGGCATTTTTTTGTAAAGCGTCTCCGGCAGACCGACCTTTGCCAGATATTCCTGCGCCCTCGCCTTTGCCTCCTTCGCCGGAACATGCTGCAGCTCCATGGGAAACATCACGTTCTCCATCACCGTCAGCAGCGGGAACAGATGAAAGGCCTGATAAATGACAGAGGCCCGGTTCAGCCGGTAAGCATCCCGGTTCATCCTGCGCATATCCTCTCCCTCCACGGTAAGCGTCCCCTCCGTGGGCACGTCCAGACCCGCAAGGAGCGAGAGGAGGGTGCTCTTTCCGCTTCCCGACTTCCCTGTAATAGCGTACACCTTTCCCCGCTCAAAGGAACAGCTCACTTCCGAGAGCGCCTTCGTCTTCTGATACTTCGTCTGGTAGATATAACTTACATTTACCGCCTCGATCATCTTTTCCATTCTTTCCTCCATTCCACTGCCTATACAGTACTTCCTCTTCCTTCGGGTTTATGACCTTATCCGCTTATTCCGCCTCCGCCAGAAGTTTAAGCGGCTCCTCCTTCAAATTCCTGCATATTCCCGAGAGAGCCAGTCCAACGGTAAACAGAAAGGCGAGACCGCCGCAGACCACAGACATCCGCCAATCCGTCTCCGTCAGATACGCGCTGCGGACCGCTCCGTTGCCGTCCTCACTCTCCGCCAACATCTCCTCCTCGCTCTTTTCCGCATTAAACTGAACCTCCCCGTTGCTAAACCGGGTGTCAAAGGTTTCCGCGGACGCCATCTGCGCAGCCGCGTGTCCCGCGAAAAACTGCCCCGCAAAGCCACCCGCCGCGCTGCCCGCAAGAGCGATCACCAGAACACCCGCAAGCAGGGAGCGGGCGCACTGTCCTTTTGTCATGCCAAGACACCGTTCGATGGCCGTCTGCTTCCTCTGCTTCGTAACAAAAAGATGACAGAAAAAAATCACGATACAGACCGCGCTGACAATGCCTGTCATCAGCAAAACCGAGGACATTGTCTGCATATTTTTAAGACCGGCCTCCAGCTTACTGTAGCCGCCGTCGTAGAATGTGATCTCCACATGATCTACCCCCTGCGCCTCCCACAGCCGTATATAATGATCAATGCTCTCGCTGCCGTTTGGAATCCGAAAGGCGGTAGTATAGCCCTTCATGGGGCCATAGAGGGCGATATTGTTTTCGTTGCTGTTTTTGATGGAAGCCGTTGGGATAAACACCTCGTTTCTCTCCAGCAGATACCCCCATCCTCCTTCCATCGTACCGACACCCACGTCATAAATACCCTTGATCGTATAGTCGCTCTCCTCAAAAGGCTCGTAAATCCCGCCGTCAGCCTTCAGCCGCCCCTCACCGCCGCCTATATTCGGGGTGGCCGCATAGTTTGCATAGCGCAGTGCCAGATGCAGGGGATCTCCCACCTTGAATCCGTTCGCTCTGGCAAAAGCGGCGGACACCAGACACACCCTGTTACCCTGTTTATAGTCTTCCTCCGAAAAGAGTTCCCCCTCCAAAAGATATGCCTGCTTGTTATAAAAAGCCATGACCAGATTCAGGTCCTCCGTGGCCGTCACCGGGAAAGTGTAATGCTTCGAACCGCGCAGCACACAGTCCTCACACAGCTTGAGCCAGGCCTGTCCCTCCTTGCTTTCATAAAAACCCGGCGTCACCTCCGCGATCCAGTTCCCCGTCAAGTCAGAGGGCATTCTCTTTCCCTCCGAATCAGCCTGTGTAGAAAAAGGCCCCTCTAACGGCTCATACTCAAAGGTGGCAGCCGAGCCGTTCTCCTCCCAGTCATGGGCAATCCCGTCCTGCAGCGCCATCACATAGGTCTTATCCGCATACAGCGGCTGTGGATCCTTTGTATTATGATCGCATAAATTGAAATAGACCACATTTGGCGGATATGTGCTGTACAGTACCCGCTTAAGTTCCATCTTCACGGGCCCCGCAGGTACACAGTCCTCCACCGGGGAGGCTTCCACAACCATAAACTGCCGTAAGCCTCCCTCCATCTCCCAAAACGCGTAGTCCTGCGGCAGCGCCTCATAGTAGGCCCTCTGCTCCGGCCCGCTCAGATACCCGGCTCCCTCAAAGTCAAGCACATCGGGAGAAATGGTCTCCCCATAAACCGCCCTGTTAAAATATCGGAAATCTTCCAGATTCGCATACCATACGGCCCTCTGCTCCATCCGTTCCGGCGTTTGCTCCACCGTGCCGATGGTCATAAAGATCTCCTCAAACCGTTTCAGGTTATCTCTGCTGAGTTTCCACAGACTTCCTCCCACACAGACCAAAGCCACCGTAAATGAAAGCAACAGAAAAAAGAGCGCCGTCTTCACCGGTGTCCGCACGAGTCTGGTCAAACTGCTTCTAATCGCTGCCATGTACTACCTCCATCAATGCTTAATCTTTCTTCGTCAGCATCTCCATCACGCTCAGCCTGTGGAGCGCCAGAACCGCCACCGCCGCCCCTGACAGAAACGCCAGAAAAAACATGACCCCTGACAAGGCCAGCACTCCTGCCGCAGGACGAATGAAAACCGCCGCTGTCAGACTTCCCAGAAGACAGGCCATCGCCTCCACAAAAGCCGTCTCCCCAAAGAGCAGGAAAAAGCTTCTGCCCCGCCCCGTCCCAAGAGATCGCAGGAGGGCGTATTCCTCCCGCCTGCTCTGCAGGGACAGATAGCTGCAAAGATACCCGATAAAAATCACGATCACCGCCAGAAAAGGCAGCATTCCCCGAAGGAGCGCCAGATTCTTGGAAAGTGTCTCCGCAGAGCGGATAAACGCCTCGTCCATGATCGTCAGCGCATTGCCGTCCGTGCGCTGCTTCGCCCGCGTGATCACCGACAGAAATTTCACTTCGTCGTGCATCTGTTCTTTCAGCGCGTTTAACTGAAACGGATCCCTCACCACAAAGGAGCCGGAGTCCGCAAAAAACTCGATACCCTGACTGTGGTAAGCCTCCCGCATATAGTCAAGGGGAAAGATGACCTCCGGCGGCAGCCACTCCCCCTGATAGTCTCCGATCTGCATACTTCCCACAATTTTGTATGTATCCGTGATCAGCGGCTCGATGAAAACCTCGCTCCCCTCCACCGCATAACGGTAGTAAAACAGGGTTAACATAACATCATCCCCCAGCCGCAGCCCACGCTCCTCCATAAGCGCAGCATCCAGAATACATACCTTCTGCGACGTCTCAAGAACGCTCTCATCCACACCCGCAAGAAACGTGATCTCCTCCCGCTTTATGCCCGGAACGCCCTCCGGCACATTCATCCCCATACCGTAATGGTTCAGATTTTCCCTGTATTCCTCCACGGTAAATGCACCGAACCCGAATTTCAGCCGCACGGTAAACACCGGATCTTTCACATATTCCGACTCCCGCACCCCCATCATCCGATCCTCCCTGATGGTCATACCCTCCTTCTGGGAGCCGTTCAGCGTGCTGATTCTGGCCGTGACTTCAAGCGCCTCCGGGAGATGCGCAAGCTGTTTTTCCGTGCTGTCCATATTTCCCGCATAGATATCCAGAATCAGGACGGTCAGTACACCGATCAGCATATGCAGAATGCTCTTTTTTCTGTGCCGTACAATATTCCTTACAGTCTGTCTGACAAAAAACATCTTGTTTCCCTCCATGGCCGGGCGTCTGCCATAACCTGATACCTAATTCTTATGCCGCCCCCTCTTATACGCCTCACTCTCCCACACGCGTTTCAGCTCGGCATAGCACTTTCCGTCCTCCTTGGTCAGCTCCAGCTTCAGCGCTGCCATCCGCTCCCTGTTCTCATTCACGATCCAGAGCGATAATTCTTCCTGCATGATCCGCCCCGCATCCTCCGGCCGGTCCGGCGCCACCTGCCATATGATTTTACCTCCGCTTTCTCCGATATAATCATCCCGGAGCGTGGTGAACTGCCTGTCATAGAGATAATTCTCCGGCACTTCCAGCCGGAACGTACAGATATAAGGATAATAAGTACACCGCCCTGTTTCATCAAACGCCTCGATATCCCCGCCTTCCCCAACCGACTCAAAAGGCTCCATCTTAAGCAGAATCCGTTCCCCCTCTACAAGCTTCTGCCAGCCGTGCTCCTCCGTGGCGGCATAGACCACCACATCTTCCCCGATAAGCCCCGGTCTGGTCAGGCACAGAAGGGAAAGAAACAGCCAGGCCGCAGCAACTGCCGCAGGCACCCGGAAAGCCAGTTTCTTTCTCCCATGCGTTCTCTGCTTTACGCCGTCTATGATGCGTTCCCCTGCCGCCTCGTCCGGCGCGATCCGACCGGCCGCTGCGCGCAGGCGGCTCTCCGCGCTCTGCTCCGAAACATTCTGTTCTTCTTTTGCCGTTTCATTCCCATTCCACGTTCTGCCTTCCATGACACGCCTCACTCCTTCCGCCTGTTTTTCCCGTCATTCCGTCTCCTGCAATAAGGCCCGGAGTTTCCCACGGCCTCTCTCCAACCGCTTTCTGACCGCAGACTCCGAAAGCTTAAGCATCCCGGCTATCTCCTTTCCCTGATACCCCTCCACATAGTGTAAAAGCAGTACCTCCCTGTATTTGGACGGCAGAAGCAGAAGGCTGTCCATCAGCTTCGTGTCCTCCTTCTCCTCGTAATACCGGGATAGCTCCTCCATTCCGATCTTCGGATGATTTTTATAAAAACGCAGTCTGTTTTTACAGAGGTTAATATCCACCCGAATCAGCCATGCTTTCCTGTGTTCCTCCGTTTCAAACGGTTTTCTGCTCTCCCTGCGCTCCATATATTTAATCAGTGTATCCTGCACGACATCCTCCGCATCAAAGGCGTTCTTCATCATCACAAAGGCAATCCGGTAAAGCATATTGCCGTACTCCCGAAAAACCTCCTCCACGCTCTGATCCGGGCTGTCCGTTCTTTTCTCCAACATGTCACCGCCTTCGGGCGTCCCCGTTTTTCCGATTTCCCCATATCAAAATATTCTCTTTTACTAATAAAACACACAGCGGTACGTAAATGTGACGCCTGTGCCAAAATCTTTTTAAAATATTTCATGATTTACAAATCGGACGGGCGGTTCCTCTTTCGGTACTCCTTCGGGGAGCAGCCCACCCTTTTCAAAAACTGCCTGTTAAAGTTGGAAAGGTTGCTGTAGCCACAGGCAAAGGCGATATCCGCAATCTGCTCCTGGCTGTCGCTGAGCGCCTCGCATGCCGCCTGAATCCGAAGCTGGGTCAGATGCTCGATTGCGCCGATCCCCACTGCTTTCCGGAAGCACCTCATAAAATGGCTTTTGCTCAGATGCACCAGCTCCGCAAGCTGCTCCACCGTAATGTCCTCCCTGAAATTCTGCGCCATATACTCAAGCGCCGGGCGGATCGCTTCCGTTTCGCCCTCCATGCCGCTTTTCACAAAAACAATATCGCCGTTCTCTTCCAGAATCCAGATCAGCCGCAGAAGCTCGCTTTTTAACAGCAGATCCGCACGGGCCGAATTTTCGTGCACACAGGAAAAAATGCGCTCCACCGCAGGCTTTGCCCCGCCATAAGCCGCCGCGTCCCTGCGTATACAGACATTCGTGCGGATATTGCCCTTTACGATCGGGCGGATACATTCGTTGGCGCTGCGGTCACCGCTGCCCACGCCAAGCATGGCCGAGCTGAATACAAGGGCATCGTACCGCAGCGGCTCTATCCCTTCCAAATGACCGTACTCACACTCCTCCGTCCCTTCCTCCGCCGAAGCCTGCTTCATCTCCCTGCATGGATAGGTGGCATGCAGCATGTTTGGCGGTATCAGCAGCATTTCCCCTTCTCCCACCTCCAGCTTCTGACTGCCGCATATAAACTCCCCTCTGCCCTGCAAAATATGAATCAGCTCAAACTCGCTGTGCCAGTGCATGGGCACACTGATCAGCCATTCCGGCAGCCTGCACTCGTAATAGCTGTAGGGTATCCATGTGGTGCTGTGCCGTCTCTTCTCCTGCGTCTCTCTGTCCGGTATCATGTCCTCTCCTCCCTGCTTTCCCAATCTGTTTCCCGGAACGCTCCTCTACAAATATTACCGGAATCCCTCTCTTCATCTCCCTGCCTAAATGATACAAAAGTATTATTAAGAAATAGGATTTCAATAGTATTTCCAGCCCTGTAATAGTATTATACTACTACAATCCGTATTACTCAATCGTTTAAGTAAAGTCTGTATGTTTTGCAAAACTGCGGTACAGAATAAGAAAAAGGAGGTAAATTATGACATTTGAAACGGAAAACGGCGCGCTGGTATGCCGCCGTATGGGCGAAACTTTGCGGATCGAGCCATGGGGCAGAGATTCGTTCCGCGTGCGCGCTTCTATGTTACCGAAACTCACCGGGAACGACTGGGCATTGACTGAGACAGTCGAAAAGTGCGACGCACAGATTACCATCGGGAAGGAAGACCACTGGGTAGGCGACGGCACCATTGATAAAAAGGAAATTGCCACCATTGTAAACGGACGTCTCAAAGCCGTTGTCAATTTCGCGGGCGTCATCTCCTTTTACCGTGACCACAAGCTGATCCTGCGGGAGTATTTCAGAAACTACGACGGCACCCTCTCGAGGGAGAGCCGCTGTCTAAAGCTGGTAAACCGGGAGTGGAAGGGCGTGATCGGCGGCAGCGAATACGCCCTGAACGTAAAATTTGAGAGCGATAAAAAGGAAAAAATCTTCGGCATGGGACAGTACCAGCAGGATTGTCTGGATTTAAAGGGCTGCGTCCTGGAGCTTGCCCAGCGCAATTCCCAGATTTCCGTACCTTTCGCCGTTTCGTCCCTCGGTTACGGCTTCCTCTGGAACAATCCCGCCGTTGGGCGCGTGAGCTTCGGAAAGAACTACACGGAATGGATTGCCCGCGCCACAAAGGAGATGGATTACTGGATCACGGCGGCGGATACCCCGAAACAGATTCTTGAAAACTATACCGCCGTCACGGGACGCGCGGAGATGTTCCCCGAAGACCTGATGGGACTGTGGCAGTGTAAGCTGCGTTATCGCACACAGGATGAGGTCTTAAGCGTGGCGCGCCAGTACCGGAAAGAAGGCATCAAAATTGACCAGATCGTTATCGACTTCTTCCACTGGACGGTGCAGGGCGACTGGAAATTTGACGAAAAATACTGGCCAGACCCGAAGGCCATGGTGGACGAGCTGCATGAGATGGGTATCAAAGTGATCGTGTCGGTCTGGCCTTCCGTTGACCGCAAGAGTGAAAACTTCGGTCCCATGATGGAGCGCGGCCTGCTCATCAGGACAGAGCGCGGTGCGGCGCAGACCTACGACTATCAGGGAGACTGCGTGGAGATTGATCCCTTCAATCCCGAGACCCGCAAATATGTGTGGGACGTATGCAAAAAGAATTACTACGACTACGGCATCGACGCCTTCTGGCTGGACAACTCCGAACCGGATTACGGCGTGTACGACTTTGAAAATTACCGTTACTTCGACGGCCCGGCGCTGGCAGTCAGCAACCTCTATCCCCAGCTTTACAGCCGCACCTTCTACGAAGGCATGTGTGAAGAGAAAAAAGGCACTGTGGTAAATCTGCTGCGCTGTGCATGGGCAGGCTCCCAGAAATACGGCAACGTGGTGTGGTCCGGGGATGTGCCAAGCACCTTTGAGGCCTTTGCCGACCAGCTCCAATGCGGCCTGAATATGGGACTTGCGGGCATTCCGTGGTGGACGACGGATATCGGCGGCTTTATGACCGACGACGTGAACGACCCGGATTTCCGACAGCTTCTGATCCGCTGGTACCAGTTCGCCGTATACTCTCCGGTGCTTCGTATGCACGGCGACAGAGGCCCTTACAATATCCCGCCCCTCGACGACAGAGACTGGGGCGGCGGCTACCTCCATACAGGTCAGCCAAACGAGCTGTGGAGCTATGGGGAAGACAATTACGCGATTATGAAAAAATATTACGACGTCCGCATCTCCATGCACGACTATATCAAAAAGCTGTATGAGGAGGCGCACGAAAACGGCTCCCCGCTGCTGCGCACCATGTTCTACGAGTTCCCTGATGATGAAAAATGCTGGGATGCGGAGGATCAGTATATGTTCGGCAGCCGGTTCCTCGCAGCCCCGATTCTGCACCTGAACGAGTGGAACCGCAGCGTCTACCTTCCCGCCGGAAAATGGAAGCTGACCTCCACGGGAGAAGTTTTTGAGGGCGGCTGCACCGTAAACGTGGACGCACCTATCGACTATATGCCTGTGTTTGAACGCATGGATTAAGTTCCACGTGAGAAAATAAGCACAAAAGAAGAGGATGGAAGAAACAGGATATGCCTGTATTCCATCCTCCTTTTTTGTATCCGTTTCAAGCCATACCGAAGCCCTATTATCTCTCAGGCAGTTTAAACTTGGCAATCAGCTCGTCTAAGGAAATCGCCTGCGCCGACAGCTCCTCGCTGGTAGCCGAAGATTCCTCTGCCACCGCCGCGTTGGTCTGGATAACATCGGAAATCTGATCCACACCCAGCTCCGCTTCCTTCATGGTAGCCATCTGGCTCGAAGAAATCGTGCTCAGCTCCTTGGAGGAATCCGCCACCTTCCTGATTCCTTCCACCACCACCGCGAGAGAGGAAACCGCGCGCTCCGCCACCTTATTGCCGTTTTCAACCTCTTTCATGGTGCCCTCGATTAAGGCTCTGGTGTCCACGGCCGACTTGCTGCTCTGCTCCGCAAGATGTCTGATCTGGTCAGCCACAACAGAGAAACCGCGTCCCGCTTCTCCCGCTCTGGCCGCCTCGATAGACGCATTCAGGGAAAGCATATTTGTCTCAGACGCAATGTTTTCTATTTCCGAAATAATATTTCCGATCTTGAGAGATGCTTCGCTGATGCGGGACATAGCCTCCGCCATCGCCTTCATATCGCCTGTGCTGCGATCCGCCACATCCGCATATTCCTGAGACTGCTTATAGGCATCCTCCGCAGAAGCCGCCGCCGTCCTTGCCGCCTCCGCAATCGTTGTGATCGTCGCGTGAAGCTCCTGCACAGCGCCCGCCTGCTCCGTCGCGCCCTCCGCAAGACTCTGGGAAGTGTCCGCCAGATTGGAGGAACCTGCGGAAACCTGCTCGGATGACATGGCGATGTAGCGCAGTGTGTCGATCATATTGTCCCTTAACTGCTTCAGGGAATCGAATATCTGACAGAACTCTCCCTTATATCTGCTGCCGTCCTTCGATCTGATGGCATAGTTGGAATTGGACATTTCTCCCAAAATATATTCCAGATCGTATATGACAAAATTGAGCGTCTCCGCCATGTCTTTCGCCGAATTGATAATATCGGCTACCTCGTCATCCGACTGCGCTTCCGGGAAAGGTGATGTCAGATCACCCTCTGCAAACTGCTCCAGCCTGTCCTTCAGCATATTCAACGGGGCGGAAATGTTCTCCGCCATGTATCTTCCCAGCCTGATGGACGTAAAAAACGCAATAAAGAGAATTGCCGCAATCACTGCCGCAAGTACAATACAGACAACCGTCAGTATGGCAGAGGTCGAGTTCCCGCGCTCCACCTTAATATCCATCATGGAAATCAGCTCGTCATTGATCTCATCATAAAGCGGCATCAGTTCTGTCATAGCCCGCGTCTGCGCCTGTTGGCAGAGCGCCTTGTCCATGGTCGCTCCCTGATCAATGATCTCCTGATCAAGCGCCCAGTATGCCGGCAGTTCCGCCGAAATCTCTTCATAAACCTTCTTGTTTTCCGCAGATACCATGAACTTTTCCAGATTCGCAAAGCTTGCATTGAAATCTTCTATGCTTTTATCGTGGGATTCCCGCATACTCGCAATGGCCGACTCGTCATCATAGCCGATCACCCCGCGAAGTGTGGAGCGCGCCTCTGCAAAGTGCGTCATCGCCTTACCCACGTCGCCCTGTGCAAACCCGTAGTCCTTCAGCGCGCCCGAGTACACCATTGCCACCACAATCATGGCAATCAGCGCAACTGCCGCCACCAAAGCCGGAATCCCCGATGCGATCACGAATCCCCGCACCAGACGTTCCCTGATTCGATACCTGTTCAATTTCTCGTACATTTCTAAACCCTCCTGACACCCCTTTGTTTTTATTCACAGCTTTTACCCTGTTTCTTCGTTTACCGCATATATTTACGCAGCAGCATTGCTATCTTATTCACGTCTATCGGCTTTGAAGTATGGTCATTCATACCGCAGTCGATGCACCTTTGTATATCGTCCGCAAAAGCATCGGCGCTTATGGCAATAATGGGAATTGTCTCCGCGTCGTCCCGGTTTAGGGCCCGTATGGCGGAAGCCGCCTCCAGGCCATTCATAACCGGCATCCTGATATCCATTAAGACAGCTTTATAAAAACCTTCTGACGACTGTGCAAACCGGTCCACGCAGATTCTGCCGTTCTCCGCATGCTCCGGGGACAGACCGATACCTGAAAGCAGCGCGCTTGCAATCTCCCAGTTCAGATCGTTATCCTCGGCCACCAGTATACGCTCGCCGTCAAAGGTTATGGAACCTTCCTCAACAGATTCCGCCTCCTCCTTCAATTTATTCAAATTGTAATATAGTGTGGATTTGAACAACGGTTTGACAATAAAAGCATCGACGCCCGCCTCTCTGGCCCGTTCCTCTATATCACTGTTATCGGCAGCGGAAATCATCAGAATATGGGGCGCCGCACCGTATCTGCGCCGGATTTCACGGGCCACTTCAACGCCATCCATCCCGGGAAGCTTCCAGTCTGCAAGAACAACCTCATAGTCATTGCCCTTCCGGTGCTGCTCCTCAAGCATCTCCAATGCAGCCTGTCCGCTCAGGGCACGGTGGGCATGAATGCCGATCGATGCCAGTGTAGCCAGCGTACAGTCGCAGAATATTTCGTCATCATCTATCACCAGTGTTCTCCAGGGAGGCATCTCAACTGCTTTCTCAGGCAGGAGCGCCGTCTCCATATCCAGCGTCACGTGGAAACTGCTGCCCTTTCCCTGCTCGCTTTCCACCTGAACAGCGCCCTCCATCGCATCAATGATATACTTTGTAATGCTTAAGCCCAATCCCGCCCCCTGAATCTGCTGGACACGGTCGTTGTCCTCGCGCGCGAACGCCTCAAAGAGTTTCTTTTGGAACGCCCCGCTCATGCCGATGCCGTTATCACTGACAGTCAGATGAACCCTGACATAGTTCTCCCCCTTATCCGACGGCGTCTGGTACACATCCAAAAGTATATTGCCGCCCTCCGGCGTAAATTTAACCGCGTTTTCCAAAAGATTGTGCATCACCTGATTCAGCCGCACACTGTCGCCCCACACGTTCTCCGAGATAATATCGTGCACATGCAGGTCAAAACGCTGATTCTTGTCCTGCGCGCTGGGAAGAATGATATTAACCACACCATGTATCAGCTCCGGCAGCAAAATCTGCTCCACATTCAGGATCAGTTTGCCGCTTTCCATTTTGGACATATCCAGCACATTGTTAATCAGCCCGAGCAGATGTTTCCCGGATGCGGAAATTTTCTGCAGGCAGGATCTCACCCTTCTGGGATTGTCGATATTCGCGACGGCTATTTCCGTCATGCCTATGATCCCGTTCATGGGCGTGCGGATGTCATGACTCATGTTGGAGAGAAATTCACTCTTCGCCCTGTTTGCACGCTCGGCGGCATCCCTTGTCTCCCGGATTTCCCTCACCTGCTGCCGCGTCATCTGAATATAGCATACAAATACGATTAGAAATAGCGAAAGGATGAAAACGCCGTTTTTGAATGCGTTGGCGGCCCACTCATCTCCGAAGCTGTGAATCGTTTCGTCCAGATCATTGTACGGCATGGAAAGGATCAGATACCATTCCGAATGGGGAAGACTCCTGCAGTACACCTGCCGTCTGCCGTCCTTTAAATGCAGTTCTTTGGCGTAGTCCTCGCCGCTTGCCATCGCGGCCCTTAATCCCTCCGTATATTCTGTCAGCTCACGCTTCGCCCCTGCGTTCCCTGCTGCCATGTTAAAATGCTTTTCTACTTTTGTGAAATAATCGCTGTCATTCTCCGCATCGCTTTGTATGACAATCAGACCGTCCCTTCGGATGACAAAATAGAACATAGAATCGGATAACTCCGCAGAAAGCGTTTCCTCTATGTACGCAATCGGAAATCCCGCCACAAGGGATATGCTTTTCCTGCCGTCCGGCATTTCATAAGTCATGGGAACACTCAGCAAAATCACATTGTCACCCGATTCATTCGTCCCCATCACCATGCGCTCCTCGCCGCTTTGGATCGCATGCATGAAAGTATCGGAATCGACCGCCGAAATCTCCTCCCCGTACAGAAGATCAAAGGTATCGTCCTCCATACAAAAAGCCAGCCGGTCAAAGCCCCTTGCCGCCGCATTGTTGGATAAAAGCCTGCGCACCTCCTCATATCCGTTTTCCTGATTGGGCGCAATGTCATGTACAAGCGCCTGCACCTGTGACAGCCGCAGTTCCATTACCGTTCCGAAATGTAGCCTCGTCTGCTCGCTCATTCCGCCCATGTAAATCTCCCCGACTTCGTTCATGATCTTAGCGCTCTTTTCGTTCATGTCCTTCACCTGCCAGACGAAGGCGCCGCTGCATAACACGATTACAATAACGAGACTTACTGCCAGAAAACGGATTGTCTTATGGCGCATAAGGCATATACCCCCTTCTCCAAAAGTTTTTATAACGGATACGGATAGGAATCCACACGATATGAAGAAGGTACGGGTGGCTCAAAACCGCTTATATATATGTATTTGTATTCATTATACTACTGAATATAGTATAACGCAATTACAATTCAATGTGTATGGCTGTAATCCGTTTTAACGGCCGCTTTCTGGCATAAATCCGAAATGCAAAAAGGTCTTGCATCTTACCCATAAACAATAGTAGAATATAAATAAGTATACGGACTTTTAGAGAAAATACATCATCCTTTAACGGGGGAAAGGAGATGCTTTTATGGGAATCAGCAGCATAACATCAACAAACAGTATGTCATCCATGCAGTTTTCTGCGACAGACTTAAAGGACCAGAAAAGTAAAAGTATCCAGAAAGAAATCACAGACGTACAGCAGCAGATACAAAAATTATCTTCCGAAGATGAGCTTTCTGTCAGTGAAAAGGAAAACAGGAAAAAGGAACTGAAACGCGAAAAATCCAGCCTTGACACGGAACTGAAGCAGCATCAGGATGAACTGCTCCGCTCACACAAAAGAGAAATCAAACTGGCCGGGCTGCAGGAAGAAAGAAAACCTGAAAAGGAAGAAAAAGCAACAGACAAGACAACGCCGGCTGAAGCATCTTCTGATAAAGAAGAGGAGAAAAAACTGTCCGCCGACGAAGAGCAGGCGGCGCAGCCGGGAACCATCATCACCCGGAACAATGACGGCACCGTTATCCTAAAGGGCGTCGCAAATCAGGACGACAACACCGATACGGATACAGAAAATAAACCGGCTGATGAAGCCAAAGAAGTGGCTATGGCCGAAAAGGAAGCAGAAACTGCAGATGATGATCCGCCTGCAGACGCCAGACCTTCCGCGCAGGAGGTACAGGCCATGGTATCCGCAGACACTTCCATGCAGCTTGCGGACCGTCTGGGAGCGATTGTGGCCAAGACAAACGACGGCATCGCTATTTTAAAGGGAGAAATAAAGCAGGATGAGTACCGCGGCGTGGACACGGAAAGAAAACAGGCCGAGCTGGAGCAGATGCAGGAACGGCAGCAGCGGGAAACAGCATTCCAGTTCTCCCTGTTAGGAGAAGCCGCTAACATCAGGGAAACGGCAGCGGATGCATCCGCAAAGGAAACGGCGGCCGGTACGGAAAGAAACTTTCAGGTCAGCGGCCTGAATACGGCACAGGAGGAGCAGGCGCAGCAGCAGGGATTTCAGGTTGCGATTGCTTAAATAGCATATTCCGAAGAACAGAGCCCTGTGGGAACACGTCCCGCAGGGCTCTTAAACTGATAAATCATCCCGTCCCTCATCGCTCGGGTGAGGGGATCCCACCAGCATTTCATACGTCACCCCGTATTTCCTTGCGATGTCTCCGGCGTAGGACATGCCCTCTGGGGGCGCTATTGCAATCTGAAAGGAGCGTTTGCCACCCTCCGCTTTTACGATAAGGGAAACTGCCTTAACATCCTGATAACACCGGTTCAGTTCCTCCAGATCATATGCGAGCTTATGCATATGGGTGTTGTAGATGGTTCGGGCGCCCTTTTCCAAAATTGCCCTGACCGCATCCTTCGCTATAAAATACCCCTCCTCAAAGGAGGTCGTAGAAAACGTCTCATTGAGCAGCAGCAGGCTGTTTCTCGTGCTGTCGGAATAAATCTGCCGAAACCGTCTGCACTCTTCACCCAGACGGCCAAGATCCATGGTCTTGTCCTCGTCCGCCGGAAAATGGGTATAAATACAGTCAGCCGGTTGGAAAGAAAAAGTTTCCGCCGGCACATAAATACCGCCCTGCGCGAGCACGAACAAAAGACCTACCGCCTGTGTGGCCGTTGTTTTTCCGCCACGGTTTGCACCCGTCAGAACATATACGAGATGCTCCCTGTCAAAGTCCAGATCATTGCTGACAATCGTTTCCTGCTTCACCGCAGTCACTGCCGCCAGCTTAAGGTTGTAGAACGCTTTTGCACACATCGTACGCTCTTCAGCACCTTCCGCCGCCAGAGTCCCTTTACAGAAATGCAGGCCCCGGCTGCTCAGTTTTCCGATGTACTCCGCAAAGCGGACATAATAGATAAATTCAGGTATGAGATCGGTTATGTCCGTAATTGTCACAGACACATACTGGTCCAAAGTGTTTTTCAACTTTTTCACAACGGTTGAAAGCATCTGAGTGGCGATACGGTTCATATATCTTGGCATATCTTCCATCATATCTCCGTCAGGAATCAACGCGATTCCCCGGCGCGAAATGAGATCCTGCTTTTTGGATGTCTCCGCAGCAAACGGATGATACTTATACTCGTCTTTCCACACCGTCTCCGATTTTACCGCTTCCTTCATGGAAATTTTTTCGCAGAAATCACTGATGATATTCGATTTGGTAAAATACTTATTATTAATGGAAATCAATCCGATCCCGTCCGCTTCAAACCGCTCATTCAGGTTAATTCCCAGCGTGACGCTGCGCAAATCCGAGGTGGTTGCGCGCAAGGCCTCAATGTCCTTCCTCAGCTCTGAAAAACCGTTATCATGGTATAAGTCGTCAATGTATTCCTGCAAACAAAGCAGCCCTTCCGAATGCACCGACGCATTGGAAAGGCTCCTGAAGATCGCTTCCACGCACTGGATATAATCCTTTAACTCATCCAGACGGTGCAGCAAATCCCATATACCCGCTGATTCTTCGTATGTCCTGCCTACACTTCCGTAATCACGCAGAAAATTTATTTTATCCAAAATACACAGCATTTCGTCCCGCATCGCTTTATTCTGGTAAATATCCGAAAAAACGTCGCTCCGGTACTGTGTCACCGCAGGATTTTCCGTCATTTTGGACAGAATGGATAAAAACAGCGTCTGCTCTGATTTTTTCTCTGTGATCTGCGCACAGATATAATCCAACCCCAAGTCATGGATTGATGCATCGGATAATATTTTATAGTCAGGCGTACATGCCGGCGGCGTTAACAAACTGATCGTCTGGTTGTTTTTGTTCACAGCGTTTCTCCCTGTACTCAATGCGTCGTATCCACAATGGCGATGCTGGAATCTCCCTGCCTTGCCTGCTCAATGACAGCGGCCTCCAGTTTCTGAAAGGAGCCGTATGAGGTGGTTGCCCCGGTCAGGGCGTCAATTTCTCCCTCGCCCTGTCCCTCCAGAAGCTGTCCGGCATAGTAGCGGGTGTACTCATTGGGATATGTCCCCTGAACATGCAGCATTGCCTGCATATATGCGTTATCCCAGCTCTTGATAAAGCCGCTGGCGTTCTCCGCATTGTACTCCACCGAAACAATGCTCCCGCCCTTAACCATAATCGTTATATACTCTTTCCAGCCAAAACTGAAATCTGCCGCCTGTGCGGTATAATACCCATCCTGCAGCCCGGTCTGTTCCCCACAGGCTGTAAACAGCATCATACCAGCCAGAATCAGTGCCATGCCAATCATCCGTTTCATCTGTCATACTCCTCCTTCAAAGCAAATTTCCCAACCTGTGCCTGAAGTTCCTCGGCCTCTTTCGCCAAAAGGCCGCTGGACTGACTTGTTCCCCCTGCATTCTGCAGATTCCTGTCAGCGATGGAGGATATGGTGGCAATCCGCTCCTCCATGCTGAGTAGCGCGCTCTCCTGCCCCTGCACCGCCGCCACAAGCTGATCTGAGATTTCGCTGATCTCGGTGGAAACGCCATAGATAGACCGCAGGGACTGCGCCGTGCTGGCATTCAGCTCCACACCTGTCTGAATAACGGCTCTCGTATTTGCCACAATTTCCATTGCACTTTGGGCCGCTTTCGCGCTTTTGCCCGCCAGATCCTTCACCTCTTCCGCCACAACGGCAAATCCTTTTCCCGCGCTTCCGGCATGCGCCGCCTCCACAGAGGCGTTCAGGGCCAGAATGCTTGTCTGGAAAGCGATATCGTCAATCGACTTGGCGATGGTGGTAATCTCCTGCGCCTTTACGCTGATGTCATCCATGGCATTGGAAAGGGCCGTCATCTGGTTATTCGCCTCCTGCACCTTTCTTGTAATTTCGACAGTCATGGTGCGCGTCTGGCTGCTGCTCTCGGTAACGTCCACAAGCTGCTCTTTCACATGCGTCACCTCGTCGACCAGCGCCTCCGCCGCCTGATTCTGTTCCAGCGACGCCTCATGCAGCTGTCCTGACTGCCCGCTCAGTTCGTCCGCCATACCGGCGAGGCGGGCCGCCGCCGCGCGAAAGCCCATAATAGTCTCATTCATGGACTGCAGAATGTTGCCAAGACTGTTCCGTATCTGTGTAAAGTCTCCCTTATATTCCACCCGGGGCTCAATCTGCAGATCACCGTCCGCAACCCCGCTGAGAACCTGACGTATATCCGATATGTAACGGTTAACGCTCTCTACCGTATCAGCCAGCGTCCTGGTCATAACCTCCAGCTCATCCCCGGATCTGACATCCGCCACCTCCGTGTGGAGATCCCCATTGGAAAGAGATACCATCCGGCTTGTCACATTCTTTACCGGCTTTGAAATAGACCGGGCCATCCGCAGAATCACCAGAATGGAAATCAAAAGCATCGCCAGCGTACAGATACCAGCCGCCACCATTGCCTGATCAATCAGATTATCGTAATCCGACTTCGGCACCTGAATGACGAGCGCCCACTGTGTACCGCGGATGGGAGAAAACGCGGCCAGCGTCTTCTGCCCGTCAATGACAAATTCTGTCGCGCCCGTTTCCCCTGTGGTCACACTCTTAATGGCTTCCTCATGGCCGCCGCTCAGCTCCAACAGTGTGGCTCCGGCTTTCACTTTTTCCTGATCCGGATGTCCCGTGACAATCCCTTCCCGGTTGACCATATAAGCCATGCCGTTTTTGCCTATGTTGATACTGCTCAACACATCGTTCAACGTGTCATATTTATAGACGCCTACTACATAAAAGGCAGTCTCTCCATCCTCTTTCACCGGCATGCCTATGGTGATGCCCAGCTTATCCTGAAAAGTTGTTTTTGTGTAGGTAGTCAGATTATCCGTCTCCTGCAGCAGTGAAAGGAAGCTGTCATCCAGACTTTCAGGCGCGCCGTCTATTCCCTGAACCAGACCGCCATTCAGATCATACAGGGCAATCGTGTGAAATTCATAAATCTCGGCTGCCTCTGTCAAAACCGCCTTCCAGCCTTCCATGGTTGTCTCTGCATCAAATTCCGCATCGTCATCCCCGAAGCCCACTATGCTCATTCTGGAATCGCCGGCGATCATCATCATCCGGTCTGCAAGCATATGAATATTCGCTTCCACCGTCTTAGCCGACTGTCTGGCCATAGGCTGCAGACTGTCCAGCAAAATACTGTTCGCCAGTGACTGCATCGAAAGCGCCATAATCACACAACACACCGCCACCAATATCAGAATATTCAGCGTGGTATGCCTCAATATTCTTCCATTGAGACTCCTTCTCATCCTGTGTCCAGAGCGGGAGTCTGATCTCTTAGTTAACATTTGCACATCGCCCCTTTTCTCCGCATTTCTTTATTACCAGACATAACAAAAGCCCACTTAATCCTCCGGCGGCTCCTGCATCAGATCCTTTATACCGGTGGACAATAGACTTTCGCTGTTATCATATCACGAACCGAGAATAAAAGGAAGACCTTTCTGGTACTTTTGACACAGGCTTCATTTATGAATGCTCTTCCAGCCAGCGTACCGCGCAGTGTGCCAGACAGGCGGAACCGATCGGACAGACATCCTCATTAAACTGCACTTTCGGATTGTGGGCCGGGAAGTCGCCCCGCTCATCCATATAGCCTGCCGAAAGATACATAAATACACTGGGCACCTTCTTTGCAATCGTCGCAAAGTCCTCAGAAGCGCTGGCCGACGTATCGGGAACAGGCGTCAGCCCGGGAATCGGCAGTTCCTTCATGTAACCGACCACCTCCTCTGTCATAGCCGGATCACAGACAAGCGGCGGCACCTCGGAAATCATCTCGATCTCTGCCGATCCCCCAAATACTTCCGCCGTTTTATGGACAACCTCCTTCAGCCGCCGAACCAGTTTCTCACGGCAGGCACTGTCATTGGTGCGCAGGGTTCCCTGGAGTACGGCGGTATCAGGAATGATATTGGGCGCGGAACCTGCGGAAAAATTGCCGATGGTCAGCACACAGGCTTTACCCGGGTCTGCCTCTCTGGCAATCAGCGACTCCAGCGCCAGATAAATGTGAACGCCGATATTGATCGGATCGATGGAACTGTGCGGATATGCGCCGTGGGCGCCCTGTCCATGGACCGTGATCCGAAAACCGTCCACCGAGTACATCATGGTTCCGCCGCTGTTGTACATGAACAGGCCCACCGGCATCCTGC
>CAMWPB010000057.1 GCA_947176065.1 uncultured Lachnospiraceae bacterium
CATATGGCCGGGACCGATATGAAGGTGCTCCATGCCATCCTCATAAGCTGTTTTTTTACAGGCTTCAAAGACCTCCGGCGTAAGGTGCGGCACATCAAAAAGATAAATAAACTCCTCGCTGTCCGCCGCCCAGAGCGAAACCTTTTTGGAAACCATATACTTCTCGGCGTGCTCATAATACTCACACAGCGCCCGCAGCGGTTCCCGCTCCGTCCCGAAATCCGTTATGTTATAATAAGCCACATAGCTCTTTAATAGAATATCTATGATGTTTTTTCTCGTATATTTCATAATCCCTCAGATTTTAACAAAATCCACATCTTAAATAGTATCATTATATGCCCGTTATTTCAAGATATTTTAATAGTTTATTCATGATTTGTTTATAATTATTAAATGCACAGCGTCTCAAGCAGATGCAAAAAATAGGCAGGAAGAGGCGCTTTTACCTCTATATACTGACCAGTTACAGGATGCATAAATCCCAGACAGTATGCATGAAGCGTCTGCCCCTCCAGATGTAAGGCCGTCTTTCTCGTCCCATAAACCTCGTCTCCCAAAAGCGGATGTCCGATGGCGGTCATATGCACCCGGATCTGATGGGTACGCCCGGTCTCCAGCCTGCATTCGATATACGTATGCTCCCGAAAGCGTTCCAGCACCCGATAATGGGTGACGGCCTCTTTTCCGTTTTTCTCATTGACAGCCATTCTCTTCCGGTCCTTCTCATCCCTGCCGATGGGCGCGCGTATGGTGCCTTCCTCCTCCTTTACCGTCCCATGCACGAGGGCGCGGTAGCTTCGGTTCAGGGAATGTGCCTTAAGCTGCTCCGCTATGATTCTGTGCGCCGCGTCATTTTTACAGACAATGAGGGAGCCTGTCGTATCCCGGTCAATCCGATGCACGATTCCCGGCCGCAGCACGCCGTTGATCCCGGAAAGCTGACCTTTACAGTGATACAAAACCGCATTTACCAGCGTACCGCTGTAATGTCCGGGCGCCGGATGCACCACCATCCCCTTTGGCTTATCCACCACCAGCACATCCGCATCCTCGTAGAGAACGGAAAGCGGAATGTTTTCCGCCTCCACGGAAGGCTCCACCGCCTCCGGGATCTGAAAGGCCACCTCATCGTCCACACGCAGCCGGTAATTGGCTTTACAGGGCATCCCGTTCACAGACGCCTGCCCTTCCTTGATGCACTTCTGAATGTAAGATCGGGAAAGCGTTGGAATCGCAGCGCTTAACCACTTGTCAAGACGCTCCTCATCCTCCCCTACCCCGATCTGATAGCTGAATTGATCCATCTGTATTCTCCAGTTACGGAAGTTTTCACGCTGTCATTTGAGTTCCCGGTAACGTTTCTGCTTGAAACTGATAAAGTACAGATCCTTCTCCCTGTAAATAAACAGAAGCAGGAAAAGCAGTACGATGGCGGAAACGGTGGCATAGATATCCGCCACATTAAAAATCGGAAAATTCATCCGCACAAAGTAGATAAAGTCAACGACATAATCGTAACGCACCCGGTCAATCATATTGCCGATGGAACCTGCCACGATCAGACTGAACAGGAAATGCAGGATCGTGTACTTCTTCTGATCCGGTATCTTGAAAAGAACATAACCCACCACCGACAAAATCACAATCGCCACAAAAACAAAAAATACTTTCTGGTTCGGGAGCATCCCGAAAGCCGCGCCCTGATTTTCCAGATAATTCAGTTCAAGAATCCCGTTGATCAGGTTGTAGGCCGGTTTATCCTTCAAATAAACCTTGGCCCACTGCTTGGTATACTGGTCAAAAGTAATCAGACCGGCAATCATAAGCAGATCCAGAAACAGAAAAAACTTTTTTTTCAGACTCATTGTTTCGCATCCTCATCAGAAAACAGAATCTCCTGCACCGCCGCAAGAATTTCACTGTCGGTAACGCTCCTGTCGATAAAGGCCTTTCCGACCTTTTTTAGCAGGACAAACTTGACCTGCCCGGCCTCCATCTTTTTGTCCGACTTGGTCAATGCCAGTATTTCCTCCGGATCAATGTCATCAATGCTGATGGGTAGATTAAAGGGGACGAACATATCCCGCACCTCGTAGTACTCTTCCATGGAAAGATTCTCACGTTTCCAGGAGATAAAAGCCGCCGCCACCATGCCAAGAGCGATGCATTCCCCGTGCAGCATTTCAAAATGCTTTGCCTTCTCGATGGCATGGCCAATGGTATGCCCGAAATTGAGAAGCGCGCGGTCTCCCTGCTCCTTTGGGTCTTTCTCCACCACAAACTTTTTGACGCCGCAGCTTCGCATTACCATCTCCTCACAGACATCCAGATCCCGCTCGTGAATCTCATACATATTGTCAAGCAGCCACTCGTAAAAAGCGGCGTCCCTGATCAGTCCGTGCTTCATCACCTCGGCAAAGCCCGCATAAAACTGTCTGTCGTCCAGCTTTTTAAGGGTTCCCACATTCATGTAAACCAGTTTCGGCATAAAAAATGCCCCCACCATGTTTTTATAACCGTCAAAATCAACGCCCGTCTTGCCGCCTATGCTGCTGTCCGACTGGGCGATCAGAGTGGTGGGAATCTGGATAAAATCAACGCCCCGCAGATAAGTAGCCGCCGCATAGCCGGTGATATCCCCCACTACGCCGCCCCCCAGCGCCACAAGCAGATCCTTCCTGTCAAACTTTTCCTCGATCAGATCCTTATATATATTCTTCACCGTATCCAGCGTTTTGTTTGCCTCTCCGGCCGGAAAAGCGTGCAGAATCACCTTTTTGCAGATTTTTTCAAGTATTTCCGTGACTTCCCTGCCAAACAGCTTTTCCGTATTGCTGTCACAGATCACGGCAATCTTCCGCTCAGCCACACCCAAATCAGCAAGCTCCTCTGCAAGCATGCTGAAATCCCTTGCAAAAACAATGTCATAGCAGGGCTTCTTCTCATAGTTTATTGTCATTCGGTTCGCCATAGTATGTAATCTCCTTATATAGTCTTGCTCTGACGCCTATAAACAAAATGAAAGTTGTTTTTAGACGAAAAGAATCGAGTGCAGAATGCACTCGATTTCCTTAAAAACCTTTGTCTATCGGCACATCGAAGGAGCCTGACAGGATATCCTGAAAGTCGCCGGAAATGTCAACGCTTGCCGGCGTAATGATGAAAATATAATGGGATATTTTCTGAAGATTACCTGAAATTGCAAAACAGGAACCCGAAGTAAAATCAATAATCCGCTGGGCGATGTCCACATCCAGTCCCTCCAGATTTAAGACTACCGTCCTGTTCGCCAGAAGCGTCTCGGTAATCTCCCGCGCATCCTCCACCGTAGTCGGCTTAATCACACAGACTTCCATGCCCGTGCCGACTTTTTTCGTCTGTCTGAGGGGAGTTACCTTCGGCGTAATCTTCCTTACTTTATCGTCCTCCGCGTTATCCGTCTCCCTGCCTGAAACAGGTTTGCGTATCGGTTCGGGCTCATCATCATAAAAATCATCATCGTAGTATCCGTCATCCTCATCCTCGCTCAATTTCATGGCGCTGATAAACTTGTCCATAACACCCATCTGTAAAATCCTCCATACGAATTTGAATTGATTTTGATACCACGGATTGCTACGTTGCTTCGCAACTCCCGCAATCCTACAAACATTCGGAATCCGTAAATTTACTTCGTAAATTACTACTTCCTCATGTTTGGCGGGTCACTAATGCCAAGTGATGCCTTCGTGCAAGCACGGGCATCATTGCCATTGTGCCCCTTGGTTTCGACTTATGTATACTAAATTACCGTGTATTCTCTTTCTCCAAAAATGCCCGTACCGACTCTGATGTATGTCGCACCCTCTGTTATCGCGACTTCGTAGTCTCCGGTCATGCCCATTGAAATTTCCTCCATAAAAACATTATCAATGTTTTTATGTATTATGTCAACATAAATTTGCTTTAATTTTGCAAAATACCGTCTGTTTTCTTCCGAATCCTCTACATAAGGCGCTATGGTCATCAGTCCTCTTACTTTGACGTGGGGTAATTTCGCGATCTGTTCCACCAGCACAGCCGCTTCCCCAGACGTTGTGCCGAACTTGCTCTCCTCCTCCGCCACATTCACTTCCACAAGAATATTGACGCAGAGATTCTTCTTTGCGGCCTCTTTCTCAATCTCCTGCGCAAGGCGTAAGGAGTCCACGCTGTGAATCAGAAAGACCTTATCTACAATATATTTCACTTTATTGCGCTGCAAATGCCCGATCATATGCCAGCGGATATCCTTCGGCATAGCCTCATACTTATCCACCAGCTCCTGCACCTTGTTTTCCCCGAAATCGCGGCAGCCGCAAGAATAGGCCTCCTCAAGGGCCGGAAGCGGCTTCGTCTTACTCACCGCAATCAGTTTCACCTCATCCGCCGCCCTGCCGCAGACCGCGCAGGCAGCCGCCATGCGTTCTCTCACCTTATCAAGATTTTCTTTTATCCCCATATCCATCCTGTCCTTTATTCAAAAATTCTGCCATATACGCCATTGAAGGAGAATGCACAAAAACCGGGCGCACTCTACTCATAAATAAATTCGTTGTCCTTCACCATATCCGCATTCAACACAATATAGTCGTATACGCTCAATCCGTAGGTGGTGTTTGATTTCACCACGGAATACTCTTCATTATCATAGAGAACGCTGATCTGCTTGAAGTCAGCATATCCTTTATTGATATTATAAACGCCTTGCAGGGAGCCGGTTTTGCTGACAGCGTATTTTTCACCGGTCTCCGGCATGACGATGTAATTCCCGGCCCGGAGCGTGGAATTGTCCAGATAATAGTCTGTCTCCGTCTCCTCATAAATCTCCGTCTCCACAAACTGCGTGGTAGCCTCACCCTCTTCATTGTAGGTCTCTAAAAGCACGCCGTCGCCGCCATTATTGCCGCCCCTTGTCACATAGGCCTTCGGCACGATAAAAAATTCCTTCTGCACAATAGCGGAGTTAGGTATTTTCAGTCCCCTTTCCTCCTCCAGAAGCAGTTCAATATCGATAAAGCGGTCTGTACAGAAGGTAATCATGGAATTGGTAAAGGTGAGTGAGGCAAAGGTATCTCCCGCCTCATTGGTGTAAACCGCCACCTCTCCCCAGGCCGTATACTGGTTCTTTAAAAATCTTACCTCCACATACTCCTTTTCCAAAAGCTGATCCGCCAGCGCCTTCTCCACCGGGATCACAATGGACCAGTCCTCCGATGTCGCCAGCTTATAAACCGGTTCCCCCGCGGCAACCAGTCCGTTATTCACCAGATACTTGCGCTCATAATTTTCCTCATCAAACAGCTCCGCCGTCATATCCTCCAGCTTTAAATCCTCGTACCCGTCCGTGGAATAGAGCACAATACCGCTTTTGGCAGCATACCGGTAATTAATGAGTACGGTACCCGAAGCATTGTTTAGGGCGTCCGCATTTTCCAGAATGTTATAGTTCGCCAGCTTAATCGCCATGCTCTCCATATTATGCCGGAAATTGTAGACCTCGTCGAAGTGCTTCCGGTCAAAACCGTGCATAAAGGAAGTAATATCTGTCCTAAGCTCGGACAAATCACTGTCCGAAAGGGAATTTTCGCCGTTTGCCCCCGCTTTTATGTAGTCGGACAGTCTTCCCGTCTCGTCTACCGTATACACGAGATCGCCCACCGCCGTGCGCTCGCCTTCTCTGGCAAAATAGTTTACATACCCCGCATCCTGTCCGGTCACAATATGCTCTGTCCTTAAGGCAATTCCCTTGTAAATACTGTTTGAGGTAAGGGAGCCCTCCTGCACGCTGTAGCGTACGATGTGATCCGTCCGAAAGTACATGATCACACAAATCACCACATAGACAAGTATCACGCCGAAAACCATCATACCGATGTTCAGATTGACGGGCCTTCTGTATTTTGTTATCTTGTTGTTCCGATTATCTGTCACTGAATATTCTCCATAAACAAAACCCCGGAAGACTCCTCCGAGGTTTTATATCGTTTTATATATTGATTATGTATCTATCAGAGGGAAATAATAACGTTTTTACGCATATTCTCGGGAAGCTCACTCTCGTCACGAGACACGCTGATCACAAAATCCACATGAAACTTCTCGCTGATCTTCTCAATCTTGTCAATTACCTTTTCCAAATCATCCGGCTCCACGCAGGCAATCTTTAAGAAGCTGTCAAAATACATCTGCTGTAAATCGTGATCCTGAGAAATAATACCGCAGATAAAACCGATAAACTCGTCACTGTCCGTCACCAGATATTCCGGCACGTCAATGAGCCTGATTTTGTTGTTCAGTTCAAACATATGTTTTGTGCTCTTGTCCAGATACACAACATTGCCCTGTGCATCCTTGATTTCCGTATTTACTTTATCTAACAAATGCTTGGTCTTTCCCTTTCCTTCCCTTCCTACAATAAACTGAACCATGTCGATACCCTCCTAGCGTATATTATTTATTCCCGCGAACACCGAGCCAAGTGATCACTTGTAAGCATTTGGCAGCTGCCGCGAGGGTCAGATACTTCGCCGTTTACAGCGGAGTGCCTGACTGCCCTTCCCGTTCCATACAGAGATTGTATGGTCTTACTGTTAATTATACAGGAACTCCCACGAAAAAACAACCACCTTATTTGATGATTCCGAGCAGTGCACCCATATCCCCATATAACCCTTCTCTTGACTCGTCTTTCAGGATAACGGAGATGTAAGGCGTTCCGCTGCTGCTTCTGGAAAGCAGGATCAGACAGTGCCCCGCCGCGTTGGTAGTGCCTGTCTTTCCGCCCACTACCGTCACGTTCGCCGGCGTCTCATAGGTGCCCCGCAGAAAAAGATTGGAATTTTCCATCTCCAGCGTCTTTTCCGAACCATCCGCCGCCGTGTAGACGGTGCTGTAGGAAGACATCTGTATGATCTGGTTAAAAAGCTCGTATTTCAACGCCTCCTGAAAGATCAGATAAAGGTCATAGGCAGTCACATAATGCCCTTCCTGCGTCAGTCCGTTTGGATTCATAAAGTGACAGTTCGTCGCGCCGATCTCCTGCGCCTCCTGATTCATCAGCTCCACAAATTCCTCCACGGAGCCCGCCGTGCCGTTCAGGGACCCGGAAATTCCCTCCGCAATCATAATGGCAACATCATTGCCTGAATAAATCAGCAGCGCATGTAACGCCTGATCAAGAGTCATCCTGTCACCCGGCTTAATGCCGCACAAAACAGCGCCGGACTCTGTGATCAACACATTCTCCGAGGCTGTATAAATATCATCCGGCGAACCGTATTTCAGCGCCACAAGCGCCGTCATAACCTTCGTCAGACTGGCCGGATTCATTTGGTTATGCGCATTTTTCGCATACAGTGTCTCCAGATCCTTCGTGTCGAAGAGCGCCGCCGCCCCCACCTGCTGCAGATCCGGGCCGCCGGCCGTCACATCACCTGCCGTCACGCACAGATCCTTCGCAAAAGGTTCTATCGTCTCCCTGTTTGCGATATTGATAAGCTGATAACTGCTGACGCTCCCCTGCTGTTCGTAAGGCATGTCATACTTCGTGCTCCCGCATCCCGTAATGACAAGAGCCGCCGCAGCCAGAAGAGCACACAACCTTCCCGTTTTAACCGAGACTGCCGAAAGCAGTCCTCGCAATCGAGCGCTGTTAACCCTTTGCTTTTTCATCGAGTTTGCCGAAGGCAAATCTCGCAATTGAGCGAAGCTCAATTTGTTATTTGTACATTTCACGCCACTCCATGTCTCCTCTGTCGAGTGATTTAATCAAAAGCTCTGCGGACGCCAGATTGGTGGCAAGCGGAATATTGTGCCTGTCACAGAGCATAACTACATTGTTTACGTCCGGCTCATGGGATTTCGGATAGAGCGGATCTCTTAAGAAGATCACAAGATCAATCTGGTTATGCTCAATCTGCGCCCCGATCTGCTGGGCGCCTCCCAGATGCCCGGCCAGATACTTGTGGATGGTCAGATTTGTCACTTCCTCAATCAGCCTTCCAGTCGTCCCCGTGGCATAAAGGTCGTTTTTACTCAAAATCCCCCGATAAGCGATACAGAAATTCTGCATCAGTTTTTTCTTTGCATCATGTGCGATCAACGCGATATTCATTTGCTAACACCCCTGTCATTTTTACATTGCAGCCGTATGTTCAACACAAACCCGATTCCGATATAAAGACTGACAACCGAAGTCAGACCATAACTGACAAACGGAAGCGGTATACCCGTATTCGGACTCGCGCCGGTAGCCACCGCAATGTTCAGTATCCCCTGAAAGCCGATCAGCGCCGCAACCCCCGCTGCGATAATCGTTCCAGCCAGATCTTTTGCCTTCCTAGCTACCATAATACATTCAAATGAGATGAAAATCAATAACACAATTACCACACAGCCGCCGACAAAGCCAAATTCTTCACCGATTACCGCATAAATAAAGTCTGTCTCCACCTCCGCAATAAAATTGCCGTTTTTTACGGAACTGATTTCGTTGGTATTATAGCCCTTTCCATAAAGCATCCCGGAACCGATGGCCATCATGGAATTGTTCTGCTGGTAGGCCTCCGTATCAGAGTACTGGTCCGGGTAAAGCCACGCCAGAATACGCCTCTGCTGGAAATCGTTGAGGATTTCCTGCTCCGGCTGTAAAATCAGCGTCAATGCGATGATAAAAGCCGGTACTGCCACGGAAATGGCCAGAATCACATATTTCCAGCTCACACCTCCTACAAACATCACCACGCAGAACAGAATCACCACCATAATACTGGTGGAAAGATCAGGCTGACTGAGTATCAGAACGATTGAGGGAACAAACAGAAGCACACAGCTCCCGACGATCTTTAGCGTTCCCATCTCCTCCCTATGTTTCATGATAAACTGTGCAAAGAATAAAATCAACAGAATCTTGGCCGTCTCCGAGGGCTGGAACTGAATACCGAACAGATTCAGCCACCGCTGGGCGCCGGCCACCTTCACGCCGATCGCCCTCACCAGATAAAGAAGGACAAGATTCGCCGCGTACATGATCCAGTAAAACTTAAGAATCACCGAGTAATCAAACAGGGACAGCACCAGCATCAGAAAAAACCCGAAAACGGCCCCGGCGAGCTGCCTGGACTGTAAAGACTCCTTTGCGCTGCCGATGGCAAGAACGCCCACTGCAGTGAGCGCAACCACCAAAACGATCAATTTAAAATCATAGTCCCTGATATGATAATGTTTTAACATTCCTTAACCTCTTAATATTATGTATAATGCATAACCATAAGCAGACCCTTGGAAAACGTTGGTACTTGGCGAAGTACTTTTGAGCCTAGTACCATTACGTTTGGAGCGGAGCGAAAGCGCGTCTGCGTTGGTTATGTATTTTACATAATTTTATCTCCTACTGTTTTAAATCCAGAATCGGTATATTCGCGTAGAGCGTCGGATTTTTGATCCCGTGTCCTTTGCCGTTTGTCTGCGTAATCTGAATTTCCATGCTCTCGGCGTCTATCTTCATGTACTTGGATATCACCTTGGCGATATCGTTCTTTATCATCTCCATCATCTCCTGCGAACAATTGACCCTGTCGGAGATAAGCAGTATTTTAAGCCGGTCTTTGGCTATTTCTCTGGAGCTTTTCCGTTTTAACAGATTTTTAAACACGCTGATCCCCCCTAACCTTTATGGAAAATACCCGTCACTCTGGTCCAGAACGAGACGCCCTTATCAAAATCCATAAAAGGAACCTCTTCGCCTATGATCCGGTAACAGATATTCTGGTATGCCTTGCCCGCCATAGTATTGCTCCCGACTAGCGGTTCTCCCTGATTTGTGGCTATCACCACATTTTCATCATCCGGCACCCTTCCGATCAGGGGCAGCGACAAAATATCCACCACGTCCTCCGAGGACATCATATCGCCCCTTCTTATCATATCCTGTCTGATCCGGTTAATAATCAGATCCATCCTATGTATCTCATTCGCTTCCAGAAGGCCGATGATCCTGTCCGCATCCCGGATCGCGGAAACCTCCGGGGTCGTGACCACAAGCGCCCTGTCAGCGCCCGCGATGGCATTCTGAAAACCCTGCTCAATCCCTGCCGGGCAGTCCAGAATGATATAATCAAACTGATCCCGCAGATGGCTGATCATGCGCACCATCTGGGAGGGATTGACTGCGCTTTTATCTTTTGTCTGCGCTGACGGCAGAAGAAACAGGGTCGGATAACGCTTGTCCCTTATAATCGCCTGCTTGATGCGGCAGTTTCCCTCCACCACATCCACCAGATTGTACACAATCCGGTTCTCCAGTCCCATCACCACATCCAGATTCCGAAGGCCGATATCCGTATCGATCAGTATGACCTTCTTCCCCATAGCTGCCAGACCTGTTCCAACGTTTGCAGAGGTGGTGGTCTTTCCCACCCCGCCTTTCCCTGACGTGACGACAATCACTTCACTCATACCCAAACCTCCGTTACATGAATTGTTATCGTCCCCTAAGCCGGAGAAAATTTCTTCGAAATTATCTCCACGAGCACTGCTTGCGCAGGCTCGGCCCTCCATCAGAAGGGTAAGTCGCTCAGTAATTCTTTGGTAATCGGCTCAATGTATACTCTGGCGTCCTTTACATAAGCAATTTTCGGCTGGATCTTCGGTTTGATCGACCACTTGCTCTGTTTCTCTGAAGTTTTATATTTGAAGTCGCCGATCTTTAGCTTCTCCGGCGACATTTCAAGCGCTACCACAAAATGTCCGTCCTCGCCGTTGCCCCCGGCATAAGCCTGTCCATAGAGGCCGCCCAGCACCACGATATCCTTGCTGGAAATGATACACGCCCCCGGATAGACATCTCCCAGCACAATGATGCTGTTTTCCGTCTCCAGAATCTGTCCGTCCTTTAAAGTTCCCTTATAGAACTGTCCCGCATTCTCCATCACTTCCTGATGGAAGGAAAGCTTTTGCAGCGCCTTGACAAAATTTCTGTCCGTCTCCTCATCCTTTCCCATAATGCAGACAATATTCAACCGGGAATTGGCCGATATGGTGTCCACAATCTGACGCTCCTCCAGATCGGAGAGCACCCTGCCCTCAAAGGAGAGCACCATGCTGGCATCCTTGAAGAAATTGGCGGACTCGCTGAACTTCATCGCAATCTCCTCCAGAAGCTGCGAAAAAGGAAGCTCACTGTCCAAAAATATGGAAAGACCGTTCGGAAAACTCTTGATAATTACCGCATTTTTCATATTCACACCTCTATCCTCACATTTCCGGCCATCAATCGGCGTTCATTTCGCCGCCGGCAAGCTCGCCTGCCGTACCGGTAATGATCTCCTCTTCCTCTTTCAACCCATAATAGTACTCATATACGTCCTTGGCAATCTGCGCCGCATAATCGGATGTATAACCGTTTGCCACACGCACCGTCACCGATATTTCCGGCGACTCATAGGGCGCATAACTGATAAACAGCGCATGGTTGGGACGGTTTCTGTTCTCCTGTGCCGTACCGGTCTTACCGGCCACATTCACATCCAGATCGGAGAAATACCTTTTGTTCTCCACCACACCGCGCATCCCTGCATGGATCGCATCCCAGTATGCCGGGTCCATGTCAATCCGGTTTCTGACCGTTGCCTCATTGTCCCGGATCAGACCGCCGTTCTGGTCCTCTACCTTGTCCACCAGAGTTAAATTATAACATGTTCCACTGTTGGCAACGGTTGTAACATATCGCGCAAGCCCTGCCGTGGTGTAGTTGTTCGTACCGTGACCGATGGCGGAGCGGACCGCATCCAGATCGGACACGCCCGGGGCATACTCCTCAATCTCAATGCCGGAAGTCTCCGACAGACCGTACATATCGGCATATTTGGCCAGCTTATTCAAACCGACGCTGTCATTGTAGGTATCTCCCACAGTCCCAAGGCGGTAACCCACCTCGTAAAAATAGGAATTACAGGAATAGCGGATACCTGCCGCTAAATTTAAGGCACCGTGGGCGCCGGGATAAATATGGCATCGGGGCGGCTGGGTGATCTTATCAAAAATACCCGTACAGGTTATCGTCTCCGAAAGACTGACCACGCCCTCCAGAAGCCCCGCCGTGGCGGAAACAGGCTTAAACGTGGAACCGGGCGCCGTCCGCTGCTGTGTCGCATAGTTTAACATGGGACTGGACAGATCGTTTCTAAGGCTTGAGAAATAGGCCGCGTCCACACCGTTTGCCATCCGGTTATTGTCATAGCTCGGATAGGAGGAAATAGCCAGAACCTCCCCCGTATTTACCTCCGTGACCACAATGGAGCCGGAATAGGGGTCAAGGGCAAGCTGCGCCGGCGTCAGGTCAAGCTGTTCGATACGGTTTCGCATAAAAGTGTACGGCGTCACCGCTCCGGCCCTGAACTGCGCAATTTCCTCCTCGGTGGGCTCCACCACATACTGCTCCATAAGCAGTTCGCAGATCTGCCGCCCGGAAATCTCGTCATTCAGAATCATGTAACGGTAAATCTTTTTATCAAAATCAATATCCGTGTCAAGCACATCGAAAATATATTCCAGAATCTTATTGTAAATCTCCACGGAATCGGAGTAGCGCGAGTCGATATCCAGCTTGGAGACATTGATCCAGTTCTGCGCAATGGCATAGTTCAGGTACTCGTTTAAGCTGATGACCTCATCCTTCGTCCATGCGATGTAGGTTGCGTCGTTTCGATCCACCACATCCGCCATCAGAATATCGCGGTCATACAGGGCGGCAGCCACATAGCTCTCATAGACCTGATACTCCTCCGTCAACGCTTCGTAAGGGGTGCAGCTCTCCGTCAGTTCGTCCTGCAGTGTGGCGAAAACACGCGCCTTTTTATCCAGATAAGCCGCCTGCACCGCCTGTTCCGTCTCCCCCGCATACTCCGATGTGAAGTGCGTGGTGTCGATCACGTTGTTGTTGATGCAGGCGTAATACACATCGTAGATCGGAATGGGAATGTTCCCGCCGCTGCCTCCCTCCGGGGGCGTGTATTCCTTGATATTCTCTATCTTATTCAGAAGAATGGCCGCAAGCTTGGATTCCAGAATATGGTAACATGCTTTCTGCAGCCCGGTATCCAGCGTCAGCACAATATCGTTGCCCGCCGACGGCTCCACCCGGTCGCTGGTCTCCACCACCTTACCCATATTGTCCACGTACACGGTCTCGGAACCCTTTTTGCCCTGCAGCTCCATCTCCATGGATGCTTCGATCCCGGATTTGCCCACCGTGTCATTCAGATCGTAGGTGGCATCCTGCGCCTGCAGCTCCTCCAGCTCTTCCTGCGCGACCCGGCCCGTGTAACCGATCACCTGCGCATAGTAGATGCTCTCGTTATATTTGCGGATCGTTCCCTCAGCAATGGATACGCCGTCCAGACTGTCCGCATTCTCCATAATGACAGCCACCGTCTCCTGCGAGACATTTTCCGCAACTGTGGTGGCGATATAGCGCTGATAGCTGTTGGCGCTCATGGCATAGCGGATGGTGATGATCTTCAACACCTCCTCCTTGGAAAAGCCAAGCCCTTCCAAAAAGCTGTCAGAATCCTCAGCGTCCGTATAATCACCGATGCCGTAACGGCTTGTCCCGCACAGATATTTGACCACATCCTCCGGGGCGGCCGCCTTCTCCCTCTCCTTCAGGTCATCCGTGGACGCGTAGCCGTAAATATCCGCCAGAAAACGCAGAAGCTGCGTGCCCTCCACGTTGTACACATATTGGCCGCTCTTGTTCAGCTCGATATGAAAATCGCTGATCACCTGATCGCCGTTTTCTTCGATCATGGCAATCAGCCTGCGGATCGTATCGTTCAGCTTCGCATTTTTTCCCCGCCCCGACTCGTACACGTCCTCGATGGTGACGGAGTAAGCCAGCTCATTGTAGGCCAGCAGATTGCCGTTCCGGTCCAGAATGTTGCCTCTGGTGGCAGGAAGCGTCCTCTCCTTTTTGATCTTTAACTGGAAGTCATTGTAATACTGCTCCCCATTCACAATCTGGAGCTGAAAGATCCAGTAAATCAGATAGCCGCCCATACCGGCGATCACGAGCATCAGCACGAGAAGCCGGGAGGTTACCATATTCATAAAATTTTCTTTAAAATGCTCCAACAGTTCCTCAAACAAACTTCTTTCCGCTCCTCAGTTCGCTTCGCTCAAGCCCTGTGTTAATCCAGAGAATGAGCGGATATAAAAGCAACGTAACCGCAATGGTATACACAATTTCCGGAAAAATAATATGCAGGAGGTAATATGTAAATTCAAAACGCCCCCGCAGAAGAAACAGGATCACATAACAGCCGATCCCATAGAGAAAATCGCTGCAAAGAATAAGCGCCACCGGCAGCTTAATGTCCTGCGGATAAAAAATTGCCGCAAACTTGCCGTTCATATAGCCGATATACATGTATAGAAGCGCATAGAACCCGATCACGCTGGCAAAAAAGATATCCACCAGCAGGCCGCAGAAAAAGCCGATCAGAAGCCCCGTCTTCTCCCCGCGCATAAAGCCGAAGGAGGCCGTCAGCACAATCAGCAGATTGGGCACGATCCCCCCAAAAGCCAGCGCCCTAAACACCGTGCACTGCAGCAGGAAACATATGAAAATCAGTAATGCGGTAATAATGCCACGCTTCATCGTAAATTCTCCATCTGTCAGAGAATGCCGCTTTGCAGGCATTCTCTTGATTGAGATTTAGAATTTCTTGGCGTCCCGTCCTATGGAGGGACGTCTTTAGAAATTCTTCTCAATCTGGGATAGTCTGCTTCAACTGCCGGATCACCAGAACTTCCTCCAGATGTTCAAAATCCACAGCCGGGGTTATGTACCCGGACTTGGTCAGGTTGTTCGCATCCTGATTGATCGTGTTGATATAGCCGATCAGAATGCCCGGCAGATACTTATCACTGATATCGGAGGTAACTACCTTATCTCCCTCCACCACTACATCTGCGCTGTCCACCAGCTGCTCAAACTCAATGACACCCGAAGCATAGAGCTTCAGATTCCCGGAGACAATCATGCGGTCGGCGCTGGAAAGCACCATGGCACTCACATTGGAGTCATCCGCAATGATGGATTTTACTTTCGCCCAATTAGGGCCTACATCCACCACGCGCCCCACAAGGCCGCTCCCGGCCATCACGTTCATATCCACGGCAATGCCGTCGCTGGCGCCTTTATTGATCACAAAAGAGTAAAACCAGTTCCCGGAGTCCCTTGCAATAATGCGAGCGCCCGTCTTCTCGTACTCATCGTACTGGGCATCAAGGCTGTACAGCTCCCGCAGGTTGGTCAGCTCATAACGATCCTGCTGGAGTCTGGTATTCTCGATGGTCAGCTCATCCACCTGTGCCCGAAGCTGCTCGTTCTGGGCCAGGAGCTCCCTGATCTGCACCAGCTCCTCCGAGCGGCCGGAAAGCCAGCTCCCCACCACGCTGATCCCCTCCTCAAAGGGAACCACGATATAGCCCGCCACAGCGGATAAAGGCCCGCTGAACAGCTTTGTGTTAAAGGTAAGCAGAACCATGGCCGTGCAGAGGATTGTTAAAATAAAAAGGAGATATTTACCGGGTAACGTAAATTTCTCTCCTTTTTTTTTGACGATTGGACTCATTTACTCATTCCTTCTATCGCGTAAGCAACCGATTTATAGTTTTCTTCCTTGATAATTTTCGCAAGTCCGAGCGCTACGCTGGTCACCGGGTTTTCGGACACATTCACCTGCAGTCCCGTACCCTTGCTCATAAGCCGGGCCAGCTTACTTACCTGAGAGGCGCCGCCCGTCAGATAAATGCCGTGACGGTAAATGTCCGCCGCCAGCTCCGGCGGGGTACGCTCCAGAATCACCTTGATATTGTCAATAATAGAATTAAAATGCTCGATCAGGCACTCGTCCACAAGAGCGGTAGGAATTTCTCTCTCCACGGGAAGCCCCGTCACGATATCCCTGCCGTAGACTACGGCTCCCATTCTCTGGTCTTCCAGATCAAGAAGCGAAGTTTTTACAACCTCGGCCGTCTTTCCGCCGATAATCAGGCTGTACTCCCGCCGTATCGCCGCCTTTATGGCCTCGTCGAACTTCCTGCCGCCCACCTTGATCAGTCGGCTTAAGACAATGCCGCCCAGGGAAAGAATGGATATCTCGGTCGTGTCAAAGCCCACGTTGACAACCAGAACGCCCTGGGAATTTTTCACGTCGATGCCAAGACCAAGACCGTCCGCCACAGCCTTATCCACCACCATGACCTTTCTGGCTTTCACATTGGATTCTTTGATCAGATCCTTAAAAGCGCGCTTCTCCACCTCTGTCACATCCCACGGAACGGCGATGTAGTAGTCGGCCGGACGCACATTGTTGCGCATCATGCCGCTCAAAAAATACTTGATCAGCGTCTCCATATTCTGGATATCCGCAATCACGCCATTGCTTAACGGATAGGTGATGCTTATGTTGCTCGGCGCCTTCTCGTACATCTCGAACGCCGCGTCGCCGTATGCGAAGAGCGTCTTTTTGTTCTCGATGGCAATCATGTTTTTTTCCACAAAAACGTCGTCGTCTGCCCGATTATAAATTTTGATATTGCTGGTGCCAAGGTCAATCCCAAATGCGTTGTTTGCCAAGGTAAGTTACCCCTTTCTGTCTGCACTTTCTGACATATCTGTCAGTAATTTACTCTCTTTAAAACTGAAATAATTGTTGTCACCAAGAATAATATGGTCAATCAGCGGAATGTCCGCCAATGCGCCGGTCTGTCCGATCCGCTCCGTGACCAGAAGGTCATTTTCGCTCGGAACAGGGTTCCCGCCGGGATGGTTATGCAGAAGCATAATGCCGGCCGCACCGTTTCGGAAGGCCTGAATAAACACCTCTCTGGGTGACAAAAGGGAGGCGTTGACCGTACCTTTGGAGAGGATTTCCTCGCCGATCAGATGGTATCCCGAATCCAGAAGCAAAAGCAGGATATGCTCCACGCTCTCATGGCGGAACCGCTCCATATAATAATCCGCAACCGAATACGGATCGTGGAAGGAAAGCCCGTTCTTCGCCTTCGCCCGGGCCATTCTCTTCGCAAATTCGGCGATGGCCTTAAGCTGAACCGCTTTCACCTCGCCGATTCCCTCGATTTTTTGCAGATCCTTCACGGATATGTGGTACAGTCCCAAAAGGCCGTTTCCGTATCTGGCTGTCTGGGACAGCACACGCTCGCCCAGCTCCCTCGCGCTCATGCCTTTTGTTCCCGTCCGAAGAAGGATTGCCAGAAGCTCCGAGTCCGTGAGACTCTCGCTTCCGAAGGCTGCAAATTTCTCAAATGGAAGATTTTGCTGCCTGTAATATTCATTGTTCTCACACTTTGCTGATTTCATGCAGTCTCTTTCCCGACAGCTTCTCTCCAAAAGGACGGTCAGATCATGCGGTATATGATGATCGCCAGGGCGATCCCCAAAATGCTTGCTATCGTGATCTTAATCGTCAAAGCGAACGTAACGCTTAAGATGCCAAGATCCAGCACCAGCGGCTGCGACAGACCGAAGGACTGCCCGTAATTCAGCCAGGTAGAGGGAAACAGGCTTCCGATAAACCCTCCGATCACGATTCCTGCCAGAATCAGCAGGAAACAAGCCCAGTTATTTTTGCGCATAAAAAGTACAATCTCCTTTCTCCAAGGCTCATTTTAACACAATCGGATTTTGATGTACACAAAAAAAGGAATTTTTTTCTACTGTACAAGCCCGGACAGATAAATGATTCTTTGTCGGCACGCTCTCGCTCCGGTCACAGCACAGCAGGCACTAAGCTCGTGAAAAACCTCGCTAAGTGCTGGTGCTGTTTTAGGGCCTCCGCCAGAATCATTTATCTGTCCGGGTTAATTAACTGTATCTGACATTCACGAAAATCAATTGTCATTATATACTGCATATCCCCCGATCCACCAGATTCTGCAGGCTCTTTAAGATGCCCAGCTTCGCGTGGGGGAAGGTCAGACCGCCCTGAAAGTAAACCGCATAGGGCGGCGCTATGGGACCGTCCGCGGAAAGTTCGATGGAGGAGCCGGATACAAAAGCCCCCGCTGCCATAATGACCTTGGAATCATAGCCGGGCATATCCCACGGCTCCGGCTTCACAAAGCTGTCCACCGGGGCCGCCGCCTGAATGCCTTCGCAGAAAGCGATCACACCCTCCGGCGAACCGAAGGTCACGGCCTGAATGATGTCGTGGCGGCTCTCCGATGCGTCCGGCACCACGGCAAATCCCAGCTTTTCATAAATATTCGCCGCAAATATGGCGCCTTTTAAGGCGGACGCCGTCACCGTTGGCGCAAGGAACAGTCCCTGATAAAAGGCGGGCAGTATGCCGAGCGAAGCGCCCACTTCCTTGGCCAGTCCCGGGGAAGTCAAACGACAGGCCGCGTTCTCCACACATTCCCTCTTTCCGGCAATATAGCCGCCGATGGGGGCCAGGCCGCCGCCGGGATTCTTGATGAGGGAGCCGACCACCATGTCCGCCCCCGCCTCGGAAGGCTCCACAGTCTCCACAAACTCCCCGTAGCAGTTGTCCACCATCACCAGAACATCCGGTTTGATCTGTTTTATAAAGGAAATCAGCTCGCCGATGCGTGCCACAGACAGCGTGGGTCTTGTCTGGTACCCCTTGGAACGCTGGATGGTGACAAGCCGCGTTTTCCCGTTTATGGCGGCACGGATGCCCTCGTAGTCAAAACCACCGTCAGGCAGAAGATCCACCTGTCTGTAGGTGATGCCGTACTCCGCAAGGGAGCCTCGGGAAGGCCGGATGCCAATCACCTCCTCCAGCGTGTCATAAGGTTTTCCGACCGGGGACAAAAGCTCGTCTCCGGGCCGCAGATTGCTCATCAGTGCAAGTGCCAGCGCATGGGTGCCGCAGGTAATCTGGGGACGCACCAGCGCATCCTCCGTCCGAAAGACATCGGCATAAACAGCCTCCAAAGTGTCCCTTCCCAAATCGTTGTAGCCATAGCCTGTTGTGCCCAGAAGACATGCCTCGCTGACACCGGCCTTCTGCATCGCACATATCACCTTGAGCTGGTTGTACTCCGCATTTTCGTCAATCTGCGCAAAACGCGGCGCAAGCGCGTCAAGTATCTCCCCGCCAAAGCGATAAACACTCTCCGAAATACCAAACTGACTGTACAGTTTTCTCATATCCGCTTTCATACTCTGTATTCCCTTTCCGATTTAATCTACAGACACCTTTTTCTGTCTTTGTATATTTTGCACATATTTTGGGGATTTTTCCACGTATTCCCTCTCGAACACCCGTAAAATCAAGGAATTTCAGGAACTTCTCTTCCTGCATTTTCCTTCTTTTTATATTGTGCCGCCCGCATTTTTGACTTTATTTTGTTATATATATAACTGTTTCTGCAATAAATAACGGTACTTATTCCAAATAACACCGTCAACTAAAACGTAATCCCGTCTTTTTTACGTCCTTTTTCCATGAAACTGTCAGATTTCACCGGCATTTGACAAATCCTTACAGGATCATTCCTTTTTCGTGCAGGAAATCCTGCATAAACGCCAATATATTTTGACTTTTTTGGTCAAAAACGGTTTTATCAATCCAAATTACCTCTTTTTCGCGTCTAAACCATGTGAGCTGTCTCTTGGCAAAGTGCCGGGTGTCCCGTTTTATCAGGTATACAGCCTCTTCCATGGAAATTTCCCCCTCCAGTGCGGAAAGGATTTCCTTGTAGCCGAGTCCCTGCATGGAAACCATATTCCTCCTGCATCCCGTCTCCCGCAGGGCACGCACCTCCTCCGCCAGTCCCTGCGCCATCATCAGATCCACCCTTTCGTTAATTCTCCGATAAATCCTGTCCCTGCTGTCAGTCAGCACGAAATAGGCGAAATTATAAGGAGAGTCGTTCTGCCGCTGCTCTCTGTTATGATCAGAAATCTTTTTTCCCGTCTTTTCATAAAACTCTATGGCACGGATCACCCGCTTGATGTTGTGCGCGTGAATGCTCTCACAGGATTCCGGGTCCACGGCGCGAAGCCTTTCGTAGAGAGCCTCAGCCCCCTCCCTTCTGGCCTGCTCCTCAAGCGACTGCCGAAGCGCATTATCCTCGTCGTTTTCCGTAAAATCGATATCATACACCAAAGCCTGAATATAAAATCCGGTGCCGCCCACCAGAATGGGAATATGGCCCCGGCTGTAAATTTCTTCCGCCGCCTGTTTCGCCAACTTCTGGAACACCACCACATTAAATTCCTCCGTGGGCTCCAGCACATCGATCAGATGATGGGGGACGCCCTCCATCTCCTCCGGCATGATCTTGGCTGAGCCGATATCCATACGGCGGTATACCTGCATGGAATCGGCGGAGATAATTTCTCCGCCGATGGCTTTTGCAAGAGCGATGGAAAGAGCCGTCTTCCCCACTGCCGTCGGGCCTGTCAAAATGACCAGCGGCTTCTTGTTCACGTGCCCTGTCACTTCCATTCTTTCGCGTTCCCTTCCTGAAATTTATACAATTCTTTTAAACTTCTTCTCGATCTCCTGTCTGCTCATGGAGATGATCGTAGGTCTGCCGTGAGGACAGTTGTATGGGTTATCCAAAGTCAGAAGCTCGTCTATCAAAGCATCCATCTCCTGCCGGCTCATGCGCATATTGCCCTTGACCGCCGCCTTGCAGGCCATGGTGGCGATACGGCTGCGGACACTCTCCGGGGTTCCCGTCACCGCCTCGGCAGCCAGTTCATCCAGTATTTCATAGAAAAACGTCCCTTCAGCATACCCGTACAGATCCAGCGGAACGCCCCGCACCGCATAGTCGTTCCCGCCAAACTCCTCGATGATAAAGCCGAGCGCCGAAAAATCCTCCGCGTGACTCTTCAGGCATTCCTTTTCCTGATTGTTTAACGTCACAATCATGGGCGGGTTGATATTCTGGGATACGACCTCCTTCTCCCGGAAATGCCGCATCAGCCGCTCGTATCTCACCTTTTCATGGGCGGCATGCTGGTCTACGATCAGAAGCTTATCCTGATAGGAAATCAGCCAGTACGTCTCGAAGAGCTGTCCGATGATCTCATACTGCTCTTTCGCTTTCGCGGAGAGCATCTTATCGTCAAACATGGTCATCTGCTCTGTTTTCCCCGCAGCCGTCTCTTTCAACGGTTTCTGCCCGTCTAAAGGTGCCGCTGCCTGGTAAACCGTGGTCTGTCTGAGGACGTTGGCTTCCGCAGGACGGCTTTTTTCATAGATGGCGCGGATGGATGCCGCCCGTCTTTCTTCAAAGGGCTCCGGCGCCGTCTCCCTTGCACGTCTGCCGCCTTTTTCCGTTTCTTTCATCTCTTTCTTTACGGGTTCTGACAGTGTCACCGCTGGAATCGTCTCCCTCTCCCGCAGCGCATCCTCCACCGCCGACCGCACTGTCTCATAAAAGTCCGGCGCGTCCGCGATCCGCACTTCCATCTTGGAAGGGTGCACATTCACGTCGATCTTCTCCGTGTCTATCTGAAAATGCAGGATGCAGAAAGGAAACTTGTGCTGCATCAGGTATTCTCGGTAACCTTCCTCCACCGCCTTGCTGATTAACGTGCTGCGGATATATCTGCCGTTTATGTAAAAGATCTCATAGGAGCGGTTTGCCCGGTTAATCACAGGCTTCCCCAACAGGCCAGTCACCGTCATTCCCTCCTGCTCATATTGAAAATCCGTGAGCGCACCGGCAATCTCTTTCCCGTAAATGCGATAGACAATCTCCCGCAGATCTCCGCTGCCCGTGGTATAAAATTTCGCCTGCCCGTTCAATAGAAATTTAAAGGAAACTTTTGGGTTTGACATGGCCAGATGTTCCATCAGATCGGCCACATAGGAGCCTTCCGTCCGCGGCTGCTTTAAGAATTTTTTGCGGGGCGGCGTATTGTAAAAGAGATTCCGCACAAGCAGGGTCGTGCCGCCGGGCGCGCCGATCTCCTCCCGCGCCTTCTCCACACCGCCCTCGATCATGTAGCGGATTCCCGTCAGCTCCTCCGGCGTCTTGGTAATCAGCTCCACCTGCGACACCGCCGCGATACTGGCAAGAGCCTCGCCCCGGAAACCAAGACTGACCAATCTGGTCAAATCGTCAGCGGAGGAAATCTTGCTGGTGGCATGGCGCAGAAAAGCATGCTCCACCTGCGATTTCTCAATGCCGCCGCCATTGTCCGTCACGCGGATCAGGCTTGTGCCGCCGTCTTTGATTTCTACCGTAACGGCGTCCGCACCCGCGTCGATGGCGTTCTCCACCAGCTCCTTCACCACGCTGGCAGGCCGCTCCACCACCTCCCCGGCGGCGATCTTATCTATCGTCTGATTGTCGAGTATGTTTATCTTCGCCACTTTTCCTCCTACTCACGTTCCCCATCGGTTCTTTAGCCGGTTCTGCAGGCGGTACAGCGTATTCAGCGCATCCACCGGTGTCAGATTGCTCACGTCAATCTCCTTCAGTTCCTGTATCACGTCCTCGTCCGTCACCGTGTCAAACAGGGAAATCTGCTCCAGATCCACCTCGTCGTACCTGACGCTCTTTTTCTTCTCGCTCTTTCCCCGGTCGATCTCTATACTCTGCACCTTCTCGGTGATATCGTTGTCGCTTAACTGCTCCACGATCTCCTTGGCCCGGTCGATGACCATATCCGGCACGCCCGCCAGCTTCGCCACCTGAATGCCGTAGCTCTTATCGGCTCCGCCCTTCACGATCTTGCGTAGGAATACGATCTCGTCCCCCTTCTCCTTGACCGCGATGCAGTAGTTGTTTACATTGTCCATCTTTCCTTCCAGTTCGGTCAGCTCGTGGTAATGGGTCGCAAAAAGCGTCTTTGCCCCGAGAATCCGCCGGTTGCTGATATGCTCGATCACAGCCCATGCGATACTCAGACCATCAAAGGTGGAGGTGCCGCGCCCGATCTCATCTAACACCAGCAGACTGTTGGGTGTGGCGTTTCGCAAAATATTGGCCACCTCGTTCATCTCCACCATAAAAGTGGACTGGCCGCTTGCCAGATCGTCGGATGCGCCCACTCTCGTGAAGATCCTGTCCACAATGCCGATATCCGCCTTATTTGCGGGTACATAGGAGCCGATCTGGGTCATCAGCACAATCAGCGCCACCTGCCGCATATAGGTGGACTTTCCCGCCATATTTGGGCCTGTAATCACCGCGATACAGTGTTTTTTGTCGTCCAGATGGGTGTCGTTAGCGATGAACATGTCGTTCTGGATCATCTGCTCCACCACAGGATGCCGCCCCTCCTTGATGTCGATCACCCCTTTTGCGTTCAGGGACGGACGGACATAATGGTTCTGCTCCGCCACAAAGGCCAGAGAAGTAAACACATCCAGCCTGGCAACCGCCCGGGCCGTCTTCTGAATCCGCTCCACCTCCCCGGCAATGGCCTCCCGGATTTCACAGAACAGGTCATACTCCAGTGTAAAGAGCTTATCCTCCGCATTCAGGATGGAGTCTTCCAATTCCTTCAAACGGGGCGTGGTGTACCGCTCCGCATTGGCAAGCGTCTGCTTGCGCACATAATCCTCCGGCACCTGATCCCGGTAGGAGTTGGTCACCTCAAAATAATAGCCGAAGACCTTATTATACTTGATGCGCAGATTTCTGATGCCCGTGCGCTCCCGGTCCGCTTCCTCCAGCTCCGCCAGCCATTTTTTTCCGTCGGTCTTTGCCTTTTTCAGGGAATCGATGTTCTCGTTGAAGCCTTCCCTGATAATGCCGCCCTCCTTGACGGCAATAGGCGGCTCCTCCGTGATGGAGTCGTCGCTCAGCTTGTGCATGTCCTGCAGCGGAGCCATATTTTCCCAGCTTTCCCGCAGGCGCGGCGCGGCCACCTCCGCAAGCGCCGTCCGCAGGGG
>CAMWPB010000058.1 GCA_947176065.1 uncultured Lachnospiraceae bacterium
AGCACCCCCACCAGCGTCACGCCGGGAAAGTCATGCCCTTTCACGATCATCTGGGTTCCCACCAGCACATCCGCCTCCTCGTCCGCAAAAGCGGAGAGAATGCGCTCGTAGCTGTCCTTCCTGCGGGTGGTATCCGCGTCCATGCGAAGCACCCTGGCACCCGGAAATTCCCTGTGAATGGCCTCCTCCACCTGCTCCGTCCCGGCCTTAAAGCCCATCAGATAGGGCGAACCGCAGGAAGGGCATTTGGCCGGTTTCCGCTCCTGATAGCCGCAGTAATGGCAAGTTAGCGTCCCGTTTCTGTGCTCCGACAGGGACACGTCGCAGTGGGGACATTTCATCACATGCCCGCAGGAACGGCAGGAAATAAATCCCGCATAGCCTCTCCTGTTCAAGAACAGAATGGTCTGCTCCCCCTTAGAGAGCCTGTTCTGCATCAGCTCTTTTAACTTCCTGCTGAACATGGAACGGTTTCCCTGTTTCAGCTCATCCCGCAGATCTATCGTATACACCGCCGGAAGCATGCTGCCCCCGGGGCGTTCCTTCATCTCATATAACTTATATTCTCCCTTAACAGCCCTGTAATAGGCCTCCATGGACGGCGTTGCCGATCCGAGCACCACGCTGGCGCCGCACAGGGACGCAATCTCCACAGCCGTCTCTCTGGCATGGTACCGGGGCGAAGTCTCACTTTTGTAGCTGTTCTCGTGCTCCTCGTCCACCACGATAACCCCCAGATCGGAAAAAGGCGTAAACAGCGCCGAGCGGGGGCCGATCATCACGTCGATCTCTCCCGCCTTCGCCCGCTCAATCTGGTCATACTTCTCTCCCGCGGACAGCGTGGAATTGATCACCGAAACCCGGTCCCCAAACCTCTTATAAAACCGCAGCAGCGTCTGGTAAGTCAGCGCGATCTCCGGGACCAGCATAATGGCCTGTTTTCCCATGGCAATCATCTCCTCGATAATGCCAAGGTACACCTCCGTCTTGCCGCTGCCCGTAACGCCGTGCACCAGATGCACGCCCGGGTGTCCCGCCCGGTAATCCGCCAGCACATCCTCAATGATATGCCGCTGGGCCTGATTCAGCACAGGACGGGTCTCGCTCCGGTCCGCCGCCTTGACGGGGTTTCGGTAAAAGGCCTCCTTCTCTATGCACAGATATCCCTGTCTCTCCAGTGCCTGCAGGGTGGAAGCCGTCACATGGAGCTTCTGCCTGATCAGCTCGTAAGGCAGCTCTTCCTCCGTCTGCAGCGCCGCCAGCACTCTGGCTTTCGCCCGCTGGTGCTTTCTTTCACATTCGTCGGCCGCCTGCGCGGTTTCCTCCGCGGACAGGCAGCGCAGCACCTTCTTTTTCTCCAGCGGTTTCAGCTTCTGCTTCACGGGAAGCACGGTTTTTAACGCCGCAATGGTGGTGGAGCCGTAATTGCTCTTTAACCAGTAAGCGATCCGAATCTGCCTGCCCTCCACGGACATGCCCTTCTCATCCACTGCGCTGACTGCCTTGATCTTTTCCGGGGGATAGTCCGCCTCCTCCGAAATATCCACCACATATCCCGTCCTCTCCCGGTTACCCGCGCCGAAAGGCACACGCACCTGTACGCCCGGGCGCACCGTCTCTAAGAGCGCCTCCGGAATCCGATACTGGAAAACCCGGTCCACCTTCTCATGGGCGATATCTATAATAACATCCGCATACCGCTCCGTCATGCCCGCTCCTCTAAAATTTCCCGGATCAACACCCGTTCATCCATCGGATATTTTACACCGTTTATCTCCTGATAGTCCTCATGCCCCTTACCGGCCAGCACGATGATATCCCCCGGCTCGCCGTGGTCGATGGCGTAGGCGATGGCCTCTTTTCTGTCGCAGATCTCCACATATCTGCCGTCCGTTTTCGCAATCCCTGTCTTGATATCGTCGATGATCGCCTGCGGCTCCTCCGTCCGCGGATTGTCTGAGGTAATAATGGTCAGATCCGCCAACTGTCCGCTGACCTCCCCCATCTCGTAGCGTCTGGATTTCGCCCGGTTGCCGCCGCAGCCAAAAAGGCAGACCAGCCTGTGCGGTTCGTACGCCCTGAGCGTCTCCAGCAGGCTCTTTAAAGCCATGGCGTTGTGGGCATAATCAATCATCAGGGTAAACGTATCGGATACCCGCACCATCTCCGTCCGGCCCTTCACCTTTGCGGCCATAAGCGCCTTCTGTACCTTTTCCTCCTGCACGCCGAAATGCCTGCAGATGGCGATAGCCGTCAGGGCGTTGTAAACATTAAATTTCCCGGGAGAAGCAATTTTCACGGAAAGCTCTGCAAGTCCCTTTGTCGTAAAGGCCATCCCCAGACTGCCGCCCTCGTTTAAAAAAGTGATATTCTCCGCCCGCAGATCCGCCTCTGTATCAATCCCGTAAGTCTCCAGCTGACAAGTACATTCCTTTGTGACTTCCTTCCAGTGGGCGTCGTCGGCATTTACAATCCCCACCCTGCACTGTCTGAACAGAAGACTCTTACAGCGCAGATAATCATCGAAATCCTTATGCTCGTTCTCCCCGATATGATCCGGCTCCAGATTGGTGAAGATGCCGAAATCAAAGACGAAGCCCTGCGTTCTGTGCAGCATCAGTCCCTGGGAGGAAACCTCCATCACCACCGTATCGCAGCCCGCATCCGCCATCATCCGAAAATATTTCTGTACCAGATAAGACTGGGGCGTGGTGTTTTCCGCATGGATATGGGTATCTCCGACAATGATTTCTATGGTGCCGATCAGCCCAACCTTTCTGCCCGCCTGTTCCAGAATGGACTTTACCAGATAGGTGGTGGTGGTTTTGCCTTTCGTGCCGGTAATGCCTATGATCTTCAACTGTCTGGCCGGATGCCCGAAATAAGCCGCCGAGACAAAGGCCATGGCGTAGCAGACGTCCGCCACACGGATTACGGTCACATCCGCCCCTTCCGGCAGCTCCACATCATGCTCCGTAAGCAGGGCCTTCGCTCCGGCCCGCACCGCATCCGCCGCAAACTTATGGCCGTCCGCCTTCGCCCCCGGTATGCAGACGAACAGACAGCCTTCCGTCACCTTTCTGGAATCATATATCACATCTGTTATATCCTGCTTTGTCGTGCCGCTTACGCACTCATAGGATATTTCCTTCAACAATTCGCCTAAAGCTGCCATAATTCACCTCGTTTAATTTTTCCTTCATTTCTTAATATATATTTATATAGTACGATAGCACGAAATAAGCGTTTTTGCAATTTTTGTCTGTCTTTAAGGTTTCTTAATGTTTTTTTATTTTTCCTTCATACTCTAAACACATTTTGGACACAATTACCCTTTATGATAAGTATCAAGATAGTTGATGAATTCACTATCTCCCCCTCATAAGAAAACTGCGAAAGAGCCCGGTTGTCCGGGCTTTTTCGTGTCCTGCTAAATGAGCGCGGAGAATGCCCGTATTTGGGCATTCTCTGGTGTGAGACATAGTACTTCTTAGCGAGGCAGCCTCTGCTGCTGAGTTTCAGAAGTACTTCTCACACTGTAGTCCTGCATCACCATCTGCAGGGACTCGACTCCCTTGTACACATTGATATCGGGATAATAAATCACACTGATCACAATGGCGCTGCTGCCGCCGCCGTAAAGCCTGTCGGTTTCCTCCTGTCCGAAATGGGCCGCCAGAAAGGCGTGCCACCGCTCCAGATCACCGAAATACATCATATCATATTCCCGCCCAGCCTCATCGGCCACCCGGTATTTCCCTACGTTTCTATTCTTTCCCAGAATCCGCCCCCGGCATACCCGCACATTCTTCTGGGCAAAAACAGGCTTGGGATTGCCGTTGCCGAAGGGTTCCAAAAGGGAAAGCTGCCTGACAAGCTCTGTCGTCACATAGGACATGGGCATAGGCACATCGATATGTATGACCTCCACAAGATCATCCTCTGTCAATCCGCTGTGGGCATTCAGAAACGTTCGGAACGTCTCCACATTTTCCTCCGGCATGGACACCCCGGCCGCCATCTTATGCCCGCCATACTTCGTATACAGCTCCTTACACTCGCTCATCTTATCGTACATGTGATAGGCCTCTATGGAACGTCCTGAGCCCTTCACGCCCTCCTCACCGCGGGTCAGCACAAAGACCGGCTTGTGGTACCGCTCCCTGATCCGCCCGGCGATGATCCCTGCCAGACTCTCGTGGCAGTCCGGCAGGAAAACCACCAGCACTTTATCCGCCTTCAGTGTGGTGTCCTCAATCTGCTCTATCGCCTGTTTTGTCCCAAGCAGGGTCATTTCCTTCCGGCTGTCATTTAATGCCTTCAGCTCCCCGGCTATGATAACAGCCTCTGCCTGCTCCTTCGTCCGAAACATGGCAAGCGCGCGCTTGGCCGTGTCAAGCCGTCCTGTGGCATTCAGGCAGGGTCCCAGAATAAAGCCGATGTGGTACCCCGTCAGCCGCTTCTGTGTCAGCTCATTCACCGTAAGCAGCGCGCGCAGCCCTGGATTCGCAGACTGCTCGATCTGCCGCAGCCCGTACCTGACCAGAATGCGGTTCTCATCGGTCAGTTCCATCACATCCCCCACTGTGGCAAAACCCGCAAAACCCAAAAGCTCCCGCAGGAGAGTCTCCTTCTCTCCCGCTGACAGAACACCCTCCTCTGTCATTTTTCCGAGATAAATCTCCATCAGCTTATACGCCGTCACCGCGCCGCAGATGCCCTTATAGGGATAAGGACAGCCGCTCTGCTTCGGGTCTACCACCGCATCTGCCCGTGGCAGTGTTTCCACCCTGCTGCCGTCCTCCTGTACCTCGTAGGGCACCTCATGGTGATCCGTTACAATCACCGTCATGCCAAGCTCCTTCGCAAAGGAGATCTGCGGCAGCGCCGCAATACCGTTGTCGCAGGTAAGTATCGTATCCACACCGTCGCCGGCAGCCTCCTCTATCAGTCGGTCATTCAGCCCGTAACCATCCTGAATCCTGTGGGGAATCACCACATCCGCCGCCGCACCGCACTGTTCCAGACAGGCAATTAAAATATAGGAAGCGCAGACGCCGTCGATATCATAATCGCCGATCACCCGGATCTTTTTCTTCTCCCTCGTCTTTCCACAGAGGATATCCGCCGCCTTCCCGGCATCCTTTAAAAGGTTCGGATCATACAGATCCGCCGTGGTGCCGTGAAGAAACTTCTCAATGGCTTCCTCCCCCTCCACGTCCCGGTTTCGTATGATTCTGGCAATCACCGGGTCAATCTGGAATTTTGCCGCTATCCCGTTAAAATCCGCCTTCTTGGCGGACACCATCCATTTCGCCATAAAAACACCCTCCAAAAAGTCACAACCTATTGTAACATTTTCAGAGGGTAATTTATAGTACTTTGTTTCCCAGTTCAGTCAGACCGAATCTGTCTGACAAATCATGCTTTCTTCACCAGCTTCGTGCGGAACACATACCAGAGCGCGCCTGTCAGGCAGATGGATGAATACGTACCGCAGACAATGCCCGCCATCAAAGGCAACGCAAATTCCCGGATGGAGGAAACACCGAACACTTCCAGCGACGCCACCATGAAGAACGTGGTCAGGGAAGTAAAGATACTTCTTGTAAGCGTCTGGGTGATACTCCTGTTCACCATCTCGTCCAGGCCTTCCCTGCTGCGCATCTCGCGAAGGTTCTCACGCACACGGTCGAAAATTACGATGGTGGCGTTGATAGAATAACCCACAATCGTCAGCATGCACGCAATAAAGGTATTGCCCACAGACACCCTTACAATCGCGTAGAACGCCAATACCACAAGCACGTCGTGCAGCAGCGCGATCACAGAGCTTGCGCCGAAGCGGATGTCCTTAAAGCGGAACCAGATATACAGAAGCATCAGCACCGTAGACACCAGAATCGCCTTGATCGCGCCGGACTGCATCTCGGAGCTGATCGTCGCGCTGATGGTTTCCGCCGTAATGCTGTTCTCGTCCACACCGAAATTATTTACCATCACCTCGCTAAAGGCTTCTCTCTCCTGTACGTTCAAGGTTCTTGTCTTAATGATAATGTCATTGGAGCCTGCCACCTTCGTGCTCTGCACATTGCCGTCCCCGGTGATCTCCTCGATATAGGGAACAATCTGTGCATCGATATCCTCGATGCTCATGTCCTCATTGAGCGTCATGGTTGTAGAAGTACCGCCCACGAAATCCAGACTGTAATTCATTGTCATGCCCATGCTAGACTTATTGATTCCCATAGCGACAAAACCCGCCAGAATCGCTGCAATGGAAATACCGAAGAACACATATCTTTTGGAGAGGAAATTGATGGTCTTTCTCTCCTTCGCAACGCCGTACGCCTTCTCGCTCTGGATGCCCAGCGCATAGAAGATGTTCACCAAAGACTTCGTCACCACAAGAGCCGTAAACATGGAAAGAATAATACCCAGCATCAGCGTGATGGAGAAGCCCTTGATCGTGCCGCTTCCCATAAAGTAAAGCACCAGACCTGCAATCAGGGTGGTGATATTGCCGTCCAGAATCGCGGACAATGCCTTCTGGAAACCGATCTTAATCGCATTCTGCACGCTCTTGCCCGCCGCAATCTCCTCACGGATACGGGCGAATATAATCACGTTCGCATCCACCGCCATACCGACGGTCAGGATAATACCCGCGATACCGGGCAGCGTTAAGGTCACCTCAAAGGCGTACATCAGAATGACCAGAAGCTCCGTGTACAGGCAAAGCGCCAGAGACGCCGCAAAACCCGCCACATAGTATACCGCAATCATAAAAACTACTACCAGCGCGAAACCGACCGCCGCCGCAATCAGGCTGGTCCGGATCGCCGCCGAGCCGAGCTGCGCACCCACCACGTTGGAACGCAGTTCCTCCAGCTCCAGTTTCAGACCACCGATGCGGATAGTGGAAGCAAGCTGCTCCGCCTCCGCTGCCGTGCTCTGTCCCGTGATGACCGCATTGCCGTCAGTGATAGCCGCCTGCACATTGGGAACACTCACGAACTCACCGTCATAATAGATCGCAATGGTCTCGCCGTTCTCATATGCCTTGGTCGTGGCGTCCGCAAACGCCTGCTTACCCGCTTCATTAAAAGAGAGGGAAACCACATTTTCCAGATTGCCCATGGAATCCTGCTGGGCCCTTGCCTGTGCGCCGTCTACCTCCGTACCGGTAAGTACGATGGAGCCTTCCGCCTCCAGCTCTTCCAATGTCTTGTTCAACTGGTACTGCGGAATCAGATTGCCCTCTGCATCGACTCCATAGCCCATATCATAGTTATTGTTACCCTCGCTGTCCGTCTGGGCGATAAAGTAAAGGCTTCCGGGCTTACCCAGTTCCTCCAGAATCGCGTTGGCATCGGTAACACCGGGAATCTCAATATTAATCCGGTCGGTTCCCTCCTGATACACCTGCGCCTCCGTGCTGTAACCGTCCACACGCTGCTGCAGCTTGTAGATCGTATCGCTCATATCCTCCGCGCTGGGGTTCTCGTCCCCCACTACCTGATACGTGATACTGACGCCGCCCGCCAGATCCAGTCCCAGCTTAATGCTCTCCGCCGCGCCCGACTTGTCCGAACCGACGCCGAAAACTGCCGTATATCCCAGCAGTCCCAAAATCAGCACATAGACGATCAGACTGACAACCGCTCTGCTCTTTTTCATGACTAACTCTCCTTTTCCTCATCGGCAAGCGCCGCTTTTATCATGATCGCACACTCTACCCGCTTCCTCTGGAGTTCACATCCCAGCTCGTAGGAACCGTTCACATCGCCGCTCTCATGGTAGGCGTTGGCCGCGCAGCCGCCGCTGCAATAAAATTTTGCGAAGCAATCCCTGCACGCCTTCTTTGCGTAGACATTGCACGCTTTAAACTGATCCCGCAGATCCTCACGGACAATCCCCTCGTCCACATTTCCCATGAGAAACGCCTCCTGTCCCACAAACTGATGACAGGGATAGAGATCTCCCCAGGGGGTCACCGCAAGATACTCTGTACCAGACCCGCAGCCCGACAGTCTTTTTGCCACGCAAGGGCCACCTTCTAAATCTATCATAAAATGAAAGAATTGAAAACCCTTTCCTTCTTTTTTTCTGCTAATATATTCCAGCGCCAGCCTGTCGTACTCCGCAAGGAGCTTCGGCACATCCTCCATGCGAAGGGCGTAATCCTCTTTTTTATCTGCCACCACAGGCTCCACGGATATCTGCTCAAACCCTTCATCCGCCAGATGAATCACATCCTCGGAAAAGTTCGTATTGTTGTGGGTATAGGTGCCCCGCACATAATAGTTCATCTGGTTCCTGCTTTCGGCTGCCCTCTTATATTTCGGAAGGATCTCATCGTAGCTGCCCTGTCCGCCCCGGTGGGGCCGCATCAGGTCGTGGATTTCCTTCCTGCCGTCTATACTTAAAACAAGATTTGACATTTCCCTGTTAGCAAACTCCAGAATCTCATCGTCGAGAAGCACGCCGTTGGTCGTCAGGGTAAAGCGGAATTTCTTATGGTGCGGTTCCTCAAGCGATCTGCCATAGGCCACCAGTTCCTTCACCACCTGCCAGTTCATGAGCGGCTCCCCGCCGAAGAAATCCACCTCCAGATTCACCCGGCTGCCAGAGTTTGCCACGAGAAAATCTAACGCCTTCTTTCCCACTTCCAGACTCATTAACGCCCGGCTGCCATGGTATTCGCCTTCACCCGCAAAGCAGTATTTGCAGGCCAGATTACAGTCATGGGCGATGTGAAGGCAGAGCGCCTTTACCACCGTCTCCCGGTTTTTAAAAGCGTCTATGTAATTCTCGTAGATATCCTCTGTGAAAAGCTGTCCCTGCTCTTTCAGGTACAGGATCTCTTCCACCGTCTCCTCAGCCTCGGAAGGCTCCATGTCCAGTTCTTTCGCCACCCTGCGGGCAATCTCTTCCCGCTCTTCCATTCCCTGTCCCAGCAGCCGCTCCACCACCGGAACCGTATCGTAGGCGGACTTGTCCATCACATGGACGCTGCCGCTGTTGACGTCCATCACAATGTGATAGCCGTTGCTTATATACTGATGTATCACAATTATTCTCCTAACTTCTATCGTTACAACTGTCGCCCGGCACGCACCCACGCGCAAGCAGACCCGCCATGCGCCGCATGCCGGGCCTGTCTTTTCCTGCTCTTTTCCTTCTGGCACGAAACGCTTATCCCGCGTTACCGCCCACATCGCACCGTGCACCTTCCGTATGATGTGAACTGCAGTTATCTCGCCTTCTCGCAGCTCTGGTTTCCTACGGTGCAGGAAGTCTTACATGCAGACTGGCAGGAGGTCTGGCACTCGCCGCAGCCGCCCTTCTTCATGGACTCCTTCAGATCTCTCGTAGATAACGTCTTAATATGTTTCACCGGTATGTCCTCCTTATGTATAAACTTGCTCATAACTTTAGACAGTATAGCATAAAACTTTTTGCCCGTCTAGTGCGAGTTACAAGGGAATCGGTCAGCGCACACCCATGCGCAGGATTAGCTGACCATCCCGCCAAGCATACCGCTGCCGGCGCAGAGAAAAAAGACTGTCATCATGTTCCCCGCAATATCTTCCACGCCTTTGTTTACCGCCAGGGACACCACCACCAGAATGCCGAAATACAGCACGCCCATGACAAGGCCCCACAGGAACCTCCTCCGCTTCTCCTTTTTCCCCGCAAGCAGGCCCGCCAGAAAGGTGACGATAATATAAACCGCGATGATACAGACAGACACCACCTTCTCAGACAAGCCGAACCGGTACAGCATAAACGCGAGCAGAAGAAGCAGGCCCGCCGTCAATATGTAAGCTCCCAGCATACACTTAATGATAAAGACAGCCTTTCCCATATATAAATCCTTTTTTCCCATGACTACCCCCTTGTCCTTTTACCTGATTACAGTCCGCTGCGCTGCGGCAATTTTCAGCCGCCGCCCCTTTGTTTTTCGCGAACCGTGTTCCTCTCCATTAAATATGTATTCCCCCGCCCATAAAAACTTGACACAATCTTATTCTTATAATAATATTTTTGATTAAAGAAGGAAGGAGTGAAAATCATTGGATACCACAGGTGTCATACAACTCGTCTCGCTGGGAGCGCTCGTGCTTTTGTCAGCCTTTTTCTCCTCAGCCGAGACAGCTTTTTCAACCGTTAACCGGGTACGTCTCCGCACCCTGGCCGAGGAGGACAATAAGGGAGCCATCCGTGTGCTTGCCATTTTAGACCAGTACGGCAAAATGCTGAGCGCCATTCTCATCGGCAATAACATCGTCAATCTGTCCGCGTCCTCCGTGGCCACCACCTTTGCCATCAGTTACTGGGGTAATAAGGCGGTGGGAATCGCTACCGGCATTCTGACCTTCGTGGTTCTGATGTTCGGCGAGATCATCCCGAAGACCTGGGCCATGCAGCGCGCCGAATTTATTTCCCTGATGTTCGGCCCCATTATCCGCATGTTAATGACGGTACTTACACCGGTTATCTTTTTAGTTGACATGCTCTCCAACTGGATTCTCAGGCTGTTACATATCAGCTCCGAGGGAAACAATTTCAGCATCACTGAGAAAGAACTGAAAACCTATGTGGACGTAAGCCACGAGGGCGGCGTAATCGAATCGGAGGAGCGGACGCTCATTTACAATGTGTTCGATTTCGGGGATACCGTCGCAAAGGATATTATGATTCCACGGATCCAGATGACCACGGTTCCTTTGAGCGCCACCTATCAGGAGCTGCTTTCCACTTTTCAGTCCTGCATGTTTACGCGCCTTCCGGTATATGACGACGATCCCGACCATATCATCGGTATTGTCAATATCAAAGATTTTATACTGGTAAAAGACAAGGAAAAATTCAGCCTCAAGAAAATTTTGCGCGAGGCCTACTATACTTATGAATATAAGAATGTATCGGACCTGTTGATGGAAATCCGGGAAAAATCCAGCAGTATCGCCTTTGTCTTAAGCGAATACGGCGCAACCGTCGGCATGATTACGATAGAGGACATGATCGAGGAGCTGGTGGGTGAAATCCGCGACGAATACGATGCGGATGAGGAAGAACTCATTCAGGAAAAGGAGGAAGGCCAGTATCTGGTGGAGGGCGGCATGAAGCTGAACGATATCAACGACGCGCTGAATATCTCCCTGGATTCCGAAGACTACGACTCCATCGGCGGCCTTATGCTGGAAAAACTCGACCGCCTGCCCCAGGATCAGGAAACCATCACTTTAGAAAACGGTATCACCCTGCGGGCATGCGGCATTCAAGACAACCATATCGTGAAAGTGCTGATTACGCTTCCGTCCGAAGACGAGCCAGAAGGGGCGCAAGCGCCTGAGGAGTCCTGACCAGCATCTCATCCCGCGCGCCCTCGCTCCGAAGCTTTTCTTCCGTGCGAAAGCCCCATGTAACGCTGATGCAGGGCAGCGACGCATTTTTCGCCGTCTGGATGTCCACTTCGGAATCTCCCACATAGACCGCGCGGGATCCATCACATCCAAGTTCACGAAGCGCCCGGTACACCGTATCGGGCGCAGGTTTTCTCTTCACCTCCGCGCTCTCCCCGATGGAGACCGAAATAAATTCCCCGAAATATTTTTTACAGAGCTTCTTGACCGCGCCGTCAAATTTATTGGAGACAATGGCAAGATGATAGCCCTGCTCCTTTAATTCGGCAAGCATTTCCGTCACACCTTCATATGGGCGTGTCTTATCCTCGCAATGCTCGGCGTAATGTGCCTTAAAAGCAGCCAAAGCGGCCTCGTAGACGGGATTCTCCACGCCCTGCGGTATGCTGCGCTCCAAAAGCTTCGGCGCGCCGTTTCCCACAAAGCTACGTACTTCCGCTATCGTATGCACAGGAAAGCCAAATTTTTCCATGGTGTAATTGACGCTGTCCGTCAGATCCTCCAGCGTGTCGAGGAGCGTCCCGTCCAAATCAAAGATAACTGTGTCCATTCGTGTTTTCCTCTCAAAGTCTGTGAAACTCGCAAACCCGTGCTGCGCACTCCATGTCCGCCTTCGTCGGACGTTTGCTCGTTCACGCCGCAAGAAAAATAAATGCCGCTTCGCGCCGCTTATTTTTCTTTTGCGGACAGTGACATGATTGCCTCAATCTCGGCTCCGTTGTCGGGCGCGGGTTCTACCACTTCGTGTTTCCCGTCCTGCGTGACTCTGGCGATCACACTGCCGTCCTGCGTGTTCTCCAGTGTGTAATACAGCACCTCCTGCGTGTCGCGCTTAAAGACCGCATAGACACGGTAGCACAATCCTTTTTTATTCGTCTCGTCCGGCATATCCAGACGGGTAAGCTGCATCGTATCCGAAAGATTCAGCGTCATGAGAGAGAAATCCTCCGCCCTGCAGCCGCTCTTCTTTCCCTTCGGATAAACCTCGTCGTAAAGCTGCAGAAGAAACGCGCCCTCCTCCTGCTGCAATTTCTTAAGCCCCTCTTCTTTCTGTTCAAACAGATACTTTGGCAGAAGGAAAAGCGCCACCCTGTTGTGGGCAAAATCCTGAAACTGCTCCTGCGTCAACTGCACGGTTTTGATCTGCCCGGCCGCTTTCCTGCGCTTCTCCGCTATCTCCAGAACCGCTTTGTTCAGAACCATCATGCCGGTAAAAGGATTCACCACTACCTCCTCCACCTTATCCTGATTGGCCGCGGCCATGGAAACCACCCCCATAAAGGGCATGGCCATCACCATGGGACTCTTCTTGTCCTCGGGGATCTGTTCCGGCGAAGTAAAGATGGGAAGCGCCTGTTCCCCCGTCTCCTTGCGCAACAGGCAGGGCACAATCTTCGTCTCCTTGGGAAACTGCACCGGCTTTCCCGCCTTCAGCTGTTCCATAAGCTCCGGATCAATATCCTTCGGCGGTATGGCAGGCACTATCACAATGGATTTCTCCAAAAGCTCCATCACCTTCACATAGCTGTCCCTCTCCTTATCCGAACGAAAAGCCGCTATCGCCTCTTCCAGCGCCTTGTTGTCTATTTTCTGTTCCGCCATATTTACCTCCATGCCGGAGCTTTTTGCGAAGGCACGCGCCGAGAATATCAAAGTTTTCCGAAGGAATACTTTTATTCTCGGCTGCGAATCCGAGTTTGTGGCTCCGGCACAAACTCGCGATGGAAAAATCAGCACATCAGTGTGATTTTTCCATCTCTCCTCCATCCTGAATTGTAATCTGCAGCTCCGCAAGCTGACTCTCATCCACCGTGCCCGGAGCCTCCGTCATCAGACAGGAAGCATCCTTGATCTTCGGGAAAGCGATCACCTCGCGAATGCTGTCCGCATGGGTTAAGAGCATCACAATACGGTCAAGGCCATAAGCCAGCCCCGCATGGGGCGGCACGCCGTACTTAAACGCGCTTAAGAGGAACCCGAACTGCTCCCACGCCTGCTCCTTCGTAAAGCCCAGCACCTCAAACATTTTCTCCTGAATATCGTCCTGGTGGATTCTGACGGAACCGCCGCCCAGCTCCACGCCATTTAATACAATGTCATAGGCTTTCGCCCGCACCCTGCCGGGATCGGAATCAATATACTGCCAGTCCTCCTCCATAGGCATCGTGAACGGATGGTGCATCGCCATAAAACGGTTCTCCTCCTCGCTCCACTCAAGGAGAGGGAAGTCCACAATCCAGAGGAAATTAAACTGTGATTCGTCGATGAGTCCAAGCTGTTTTCCAAGCTCCACACGCAGCGCGCCGAGCACGCTGTAGACAATGTTTTTCTTATCGGCCGCAAAGAGCAGCAGATCGCCCTTCTCGCCCTGCATCGCCTGCACCAGCTTCGAAAGCTCCTCCTCCGTCATAAATTTCGCAAAGGAGGACTTGCAGGTGCCATCCTCCTGCACACTCAGGTATGCCAGTCCCTTGGCGCCGTAGCCCTTTGCAAAATCCACCAGTGCATCAATCTTTTTCCGGGGCATAGCCGCCTGTCCCTTCACATTTAAGCCGCGCACGGAACCGCCGCTTTCCAGTGCGGAGGTGAACACGCCGAAACCGCAGCCCGCCACCACATCTGACACATCTGTCAGTTCCATCCCGAAGCGGGTATCCGGCTTGTCTGAGCCAAACCGGTCCATCGCCTCCTGCCATGTCATACGCGGCAGGGGAAGCTGCACATCCAGCCCGATGGCCTCCTTGCAGATATGTTTAATCAGCCTCTCATTTACATCCAGCACATCGTCCACATCCACAAAGGATAATTCCATGTCCGCCTGCGTAAACTCCGGCTGTCTGTCCGCCCGCAGATCCTCGTCCCGGAAACACTTGGCAATCTGGAAATACCGGTCGTAGCCGGAGCACATCAGAAGCTGCTTGTAGAGCTGGGGCGACTGGGGCAGCGCATAAAAGCTGCCGGGATGCACGCGGCTGGGCACCAGATAATCCCTTGCCCCCTCCGGCGTGGACTTACACAAAATCGGTGTCTCAATCTCCAGAAACCCCTCCTTCGCCATAAACGAACGCATCTCGGAAACGATTTTGCTTCTCAGCATCAGCTTTTCCTGCAGATCCGGCCTTCTCAGATCCAGATAGCGGTATTTTAAACGGATTTCTTCCTTTGTCTTGGAATCCGCCTCCACCGGGAACGGCGGCGTCTCGGATTCCGACAGAACGCGCACCTGTGCGGCGCGGATCTCGATCTCTCCCGTCTTTAAGTTCTCGTTGACAGCCCCGGAACGCTTCTCCACCTTGCCGGTGGCGGCGATGACAAACTCGCTTCTCATCTTTTCCGCCTTGGCGAAAGCCTCCGCCCCGCAGTCGCTCTCCTCAAATATAATCTGCAAAATACCGGAACGGTCACGCAGATCCACAAATATGATCCCGCCCTTGTTCCTCTGCTTCTGCACCCAGCCCATTACGGTCACTTCTTCCCCCACATTACTTAAGGAAAGCTCCGCACAGCGGTGCGATCTTTTCCAACCCTGCATTGATTCTGCCATAACTGTGATTTCCTCTTTTCTGAAGCGTTTTTCTGAAAACGTAAGCCAAATTGCAAATTCTGCTCTGCTGACACGGAAATTTGTGGCGCTTCTCCACACCTTTCCCTTTTGTTATCTTTTCAGTTCCTCTTTGTAAAATTCCTCAAAATCTTCATATCCCTGTGCGGTGAGCTGTTCCTTCTGGAACTTCTTGTTCTTGTTCATCCGGGCCACCAGAATCTGATTTCCCTTTTCCCGTTCCGCCTGCGCTTTCGCCATCACTTCGCACAGTTTTTCCGAGGGCAGCCCTTTTTCCATCAGATACGCGATTTTCTTTCCCGCCTTTGGCACCTTGAAGCCGCTCTCTAAAAGTAACAGGATAATCCGCTCAAAACCGATGGAAAAGCCGCAGGCCGGCACATCATTTCCCGTAAACTTCCCCACCATTCTGTCATATCTTCCGCCGCCGCCGCAGCTTCCGCCAAACTCAGGCATATCTATCTCGAAAATCGTGCCCGTATAGTAGGACATGCCGCGCACCAGCGTGGGATCGAACACCAGCCGGAAGAAGTCGCCCTTGGTAGCCTCCACACTGTCTATAATCTCCTGAAAACTTTCCATTACACCCTCGGGGAGCACGCCGGAAAGCTTCTCCGCAATATAGGCGATGGCATCATCCGCCGTCTCCATCCCCTCAAACAGCGCCAGATACTTGTCCACACTCTCCTTCGGGAAACCGGCCTCCTGAAGCTCCGCCGCGACACCCTCCCTGCCGATCTTGTCCATCTTATCCAGAATGATAAACACCTGATCGTAAGACTCTTCCGCAAAGCCGCTGTAAGCCGCCATGGCTTTCAGGATCTGCCTGTCGTTGATGCGGATGTTAAAGTTTTTAAAACCGATCCTGCCGAGTGTCGTGGTCGTTGCCAGAATCAGCTCGATCTCCGCCAGATTCGAGGCCTCCCCCAGAATGTCGATATCGCACTGCATAAACTGGCGGTAGCGTCCCCGCTGAGGCCTGTCCGCCCGCCACACATTGCCCATCTGCAAAGCCTTGAAGGGCGCAGGCAGCTCATTCGCGTGGTTGGAATAATACCGCACAAGAGGCACCGTCAGATCATAGCGCAGTCCCCCGTCCGTCAGATCCTCCTCGCTCTCCGCCTCGTGGATGCGCAGCTTCTCACCCCGCTTCAATATTTTAAAAATCAGCTTCTCGTTCTCGCCGCCCGCCTTGCAGTTTAAATTCGCAAGGTTTTCCACACAGGGCGTCTCAATCGAGGTAAAGCCGAAATTCCCATAGGTCTCTTTGATAATACCGATCACATAATCGCGGATCTCCATCTCTTCAGGGAGAATGTCCTTCATGCCTGTCATCGGTTTTTTACTCAATGTTACTGCCATGATGCCTCCTAATTGATATTTTATTCCCGCGAGGGTTCATTTACATATACGCTTGTTAGATTTTACACTCTTTTGGAAGGTTTTTCAAGACTTCACATCACAGAGCATCCAGTCAATGGCGGAAATATCCACCTTACTGCCGCAGTACGCACACTTCCCGCCACCCAGCATATCAATGGAAGCGCCGCAGTTTCTGCACTTTAACGTTTCCAGCTTAAGCGTGGTAACCACATCTTTTCTCCGCTTCATCGTGACGGTGCAGACCGCCTTCTTTTTGACCAGCCTTTCTTCCTGCGCGCAGATCAGGCGCACCTTTATCTTCATTGAAACATAAGTAAACTCCGCATCCGTCCACACACGGCTTCCTTTGCAGCCCAGACAGTCCACATCCAGAATACTCGTATCCTGACAGTTTTCCACCTCGGAGATACAGCCCAGATCAGACGGCTTTGCAGACAAAAACCACAGCTTCATGTATGCCTGCACCAGCCCGTAAAATTCCGTATGGGAAAAATGTGGATCCTGCTTTTTCATGGCATACCCCACCCGGTTTACCCGCCCGTTTGAACGGCCCAGGGATACGATAATCGGCACAAACAAAAGATTTCCGAATATCATGCCCATCAAAAAGCTCATAATGGAAACCGATATTGTCGTTGTGAGCAGAAGATAAAAAACCGCGCCCCAGGAAAAGCCGTATGCAAAGTATCCATCCTGTATCATCTCAAACGTACCCGCAATAAACCCATAAACCAGCAAAACAAAAAAAACGCCCAGTATAAACCGTTCCTGATACCAGCCGCCGGACATTTCCCTGTCAATTGTCACAATCTTCTTATGTACCTCGCGTATCCGTATCGCGCTGCCGCAATGGGGACAGCCCCCGTATTCCTTTGTCACATCCATCAGCGCGCCGCAGCTTTCACAGTAACGCATTTTGGAATTTTCATATCTGGTGTCCGCCAGAATATATTTTTCCTGCAGATGTTCCCGCACCGTCAAAACAGGGGTGTCGCCCCGGTAATAAACCTTCCTCCTGCAGATCGGACTGTGGTACTGTATCCTTTTAAACTTACCATCCCCCACGGAAATCGTGTAATCCTTCTCCTTTTTTGACATCAGCAAAAATTCTTCCCGCAGGCTCACGCCATGATCCGCCATAACCCTGTTGGAAAGTCTGTTTACATACCAGTAAGGCTGGGTCGTGTAGGCGATGCCGTCCCCGCCCTTTTCCCTTGCCTTGCGGTACTGTTCGACTACCGCTTTTACCTCTGATTTCTCAGGGGAGTTGTATGATAATTTTTGCATTTCATATTTCATGGTGAATCTGCTCCGTTCATTTACAAGACTAATTGTGATATTTCAGATAAGTTTCTCCGCATATCTCCTCCGCATGCTGTCTGGAGCAACAGAATCCCAATGCTCTTTTTGAAGGCTATTCTCTGAAATATTTACAGATCAACTCATCTGTTTTGCTGTTCCCGCCACTGTTCTATGTTCGTTTTGATAAGAGCTGGCAATTTTTCATTTATCACCGCATCTCCATCTTCTCTTAATAATACATTGCAGATATATATTATGTTATTTAAAGTTAAGGGAATGCTGGAAAATACAGGGTCAGATAATACCTGTAACATCTCATTTCTTTCCAACCGATAAAACTTTTTCAATAATTCTTTATTGCCTTCCAGTATTGTTTTCAGCTCCTGCTTAATTTCCTCGTTTTTCATACGAATCCGCAGCTTGTATCGGAACATTTCTACAATCTTACCATCTTTGTAGCATTGATATGCTAAGGATTCTAATATACTAATAATCGTATTATCACATACTTCTAACGTTGCATTAATGCCATTCAGTTTTCTATTAAAATCATAGTAATTCGGATCTTCCCATTCCTGTGAATGTTTATAACGTATATCATGAACTACTTCATGCCAGCCCTCCGAGAAAATTGTACGGATTTGTACTTCAAACGTTTTATCAATACGATAATTCTGCCACAATTCCGCAGGCATTCTCTCTATGTAATCTTCTTCCCCATCCGGTATATCACATACCAAATTTAATCGTACTGGTTTAAACTCATCTATTTTCAGTTTATCTACTGCTGAATCCTCTTTACGGACATGAAAGAGAGATTCTATAATTTTTTGGCATATAGGGATATCATCCGCATAATATAAGACGACTCTAATTCCAATTAAATCCTGTAATTTTTTCCCTCTTTTCCTATATTCTTCATCCTTTTTAACTAATTTCTGACATAATGAATAGGGGCTTTTTACCCGCGCGAAAATCTGAAAATACATGCCAATTCTATCTAATTTCCGTTCAACCTGTTCCTTTAATTCTCCTTCGATAGTAATTCTGTCCAAGAAAGGCTTTAGTTCTTCTTCCTTTATTTCCAATTTTGTCATATCGTTTTAGAATGCATGAACCTACTGCATTTCGCCTCCTTTTCCCCAATGTCCTGTTTTACCTTCTGCCTAAAATATGGCTTATTTCCCCCATATAAGTTGTGTTCAACTCATAGCATACATTTAATTCACAAATTAATCCTCTTTTTAAGAGTGAATTAATTGCATTTTGTATATGTGTCTGTTCACTATTCTTGGTACCCCGAAACAAAGCCGTATATGTTCTGCGCATTTCTGCCCGATCCGATCCTCGTTTCCAAAATTGTTCGAGTACCAATTTCTCATAGTAATCAATGTTTTCTTCCGTTTCCTCATAATCATAAGAGCTAAGCAATTTTTCATGTCCGCTGCATCCCATAAATATCAGATTCTGATTCGGTGTCCCTTCCACATCCACATCATAAAACTGACAATTTACAAATTTACAATCAACAAATACTTCCGCCTGTATTGTGCATCCTTCAAAAGTACATGTGTCAAAGGTACAATTCGTAAAGTTATAAGGCATAGAAAAATTAAAATCACTATTCATATAAAAGCTTCTAAAATAACCATCACTATAATTGCTGTCCGTTTTTTGTAGCAGACACATTTCTGCATTTAACCGGCAAATAATAGAAACCTCTCCCAGATGAGCTTTTATTTTTTCATAAAATTGATTTCTAATCTCATCTCCCCGTACTGCAAAGGCCGTTACCGACATGTCGATAAAACGTTCATAGAGATCGTCCCCTTTCAGAATGCCTTCTATAACTGCGTCACCTATCAAAATTCCAAATATGAATTCGTTAATAAAACTAATTTGATTACTATTAGCGGAAATACGATCTAATAAGGAATTGTGCGAAACTCTCTTTATAAATTCATCCGCAGACAAAATTCCTTCCTCAGTTAAATGCTTATCTTTATATCTGATTCGATAACGGAGAAGTTCTTCCTCAAGAATATCCTGTAATAATTCCTGAATAGATTCTATTGTTTCCGACGTAATATCATACCGGACAAATTCTGCTGCAAGCTGTTTCATAACATAATGCAATTCCTCCTCTGTGAACTCAAGATTTTGTCTTTCTAATTCTCTGGTAAGAAGCAATCCAAAATATTTATTTAATATCGCGTCAGAAGTCTGCAGCATCTCTTCAAACTCATCTATTTGGACATTCCTAATAAAAGTCAGCAACACCGGATTACATATTTTTTCAATGTCAATATTGCTTTTCTGTATTAGCGCATACTTCTCAGAATCAATCCACTCGCCTATAGAGGGCATCTGTATCTGCATTCGATTCACACTACATTGCTCCCCTAAATAAGAAAGTATCCACTCATCAAAAATATCTCCTGTAAAAATAGCACTTCTTCTTGTCGTTAATAAAATCCATGCCTTAGAATCATCTCCTAACAATTCCGCGATCGTTGACAAGAGAGTCAGTGAACTCTCATCAATTTCTTCCTTCGATTCCTGTACCCCCTCTTCCACTTTCTGTTCGATCAACTCATCAAATCCATCAATAATAAGCGGAAGATTCCCATTTTTAATCTCCTGAATAACCGTTTTAGATGAAAGTTGCGTAAATTTTCTGTCAATCTCATCATTTAAAACATGACGAAATACTCTCGCCGTCCTGTTTTTGGACAACTCAATAAACAATGGAATTTTTTGTTCCTGACGCTCTAAAAACGCATTCAAAATTTCGTAGGCCGTACATGTCTTTCCATAGCCTGCAGCAGCTTCCAAAATGGTTAGTCTGGCCCCTTCATTTTCAGCACTTTTTGTCACATTACTAACTAAATCATTACATTCCTCCCCCTTCTCGTTCCGATAATGACAAGGAATGTAAACATAATTATCCAACAACTTTTCTGTTTTCTTTTCACAAAAGTTTTCATACTCCAAACGCAACCGCTTTCGTGAATCTGCCAAGTAAAAAAAGGCATTGAACAGTTTACTATGAACAATCTCTATACTTCCATAATAATTTATAACAATCTTATTGTATTCTATCTCTTCATACTCTTTCGCTATTTTATTTGCTTCTTCCTTACATATATCATTATTTTCGAGTAAAACTATTTCTGCATTGTGAAAAAAGCCTGCACAATAGCTGAAAACAAGAATGTTATCCATTTCCCTCTCTAAGTTAAATCGGTACAACACATATAAATCCTTCAATGTTTTCTTTATTTCTTTTTTATTCATCCTTGTCCTTTCCTGGTAATCCAGCACGCTACCACTTATATTTTTTGATGTAAAAGCAGAGATTCCTATGTGCCAGCCTGGCACCTCATTTTCTATAATATTTTAAATACAATTATAGTCAGATATATTTAATATAACATTTCTCGAACCAATATACCATCAAAATCCGCAAAAGATATATTTCCGCTTTTCTTCCTATATAAATTTATCATCTTAAATGTAATTACAGTCAACAAACCATGTTCAAAAAAGCTGAAAAATGCTCTTACCACATTTTTCAGCCCTTTAAAATCCTTCTTCACAAAAAATTTACCCTACCTCGACGACGGCACCATCCTGATAATCCTCCCCGCAAACTCATTGAAGTTCTGTGTCTGGAGGATTACCTTTCCCGGCCCGGTAAGCTTCGTCAGAAACAGTCCCTCGCCTCCCAGAAGGATATTCTTAATCCCTTTCACGGTCTCAATCTCATAATTAACCGTCCTCTCAAACGCCACCACATTGCCGGTGTCAACTTTAATCACTTCCCCGGGCGCCAGATCTTTTTCCACCTTATTGCCGTCGATCTCAAGAAACACCATCCCTGTTCCGCTGATATCCTGCAGGATAAAGCCCTCACCGCCGAACAGACCGGCAGAAAATTTCTTGGTAAAGGTTACGTTCAGATTCACCGTCTCCTGTGCGCAGAGAAACGCCCCCTTCTGGCAGATCAGACCACCGTTTGTACCCACGTCAACGGGAAGCACCTCCCCGGCCACGGTCGATGCAAAGGCCACCATGCTGCCCGCACGCTCTGCCTTATAGGTGGCCATAAAAAGAGATTCTCCCGAAAACATCCGGCCGATGCTCTTTCCCAGACCGCCCTTCATATTGGAATCCATCGCGATTCCTTCCGTCATCCACGCCATACCGCCCGACTGGGTATACATGGCCTCTCCCGGCGCATCGAACAAAACCTCCACAGCCGGCATAGTGTCTCCGATAATTCTGTACTGCATATTGAACTCCTCCTTTGCACAATCATCTTCTTTCGTTTTCATTTTCTCACATTCATTCCTGTCAGGCAATACATTATCAAATGCAAATGATCCCGGAGATTCCGAAAAAACGAAACCTCCGGGAATGACCTTTATCCTGCGTTATTAATTGATGCTCAGACCGGCGCTTGCATAGCCTGCCACCGTGTTAACCAGAGTCAAACCGCTTGCCGTTGCCGAGAATACAAGCATCAGCCGCGTTTGTGCCGTCACCGGGATATTAAGTCCGGTAAGCGCTCCGTTTAACAGTGTCCCGACAGATATAATACCGGTAAGTGCCGGTGTCAGGTTGATCAGCGTTCCCGCAATCGGCGAAAATACATTGTTCGGCGTTGCGGACTGATATATCTGTGCCCTGACCGTAACGTTGGAACCAACCAGAGAAAGTGCCAGCGTCGTACTGAAGAATGCGCTGAAAGAAGTAATTGTACCTGCGCGCGGAACCTGGAAAGCAAAGTTAGAAAGCGTTCCGCTGGCATTTGTGATATCAATGGTACTTCCCAACAGGGTAAGCCCCGCCGCGCTGCTTCCGAAACCGACAAAGGCAGGTATGCCCGCAAGGCCTCCGGCGACTGTCGTCAGAGAAACCGGAAGTCCTGACGCAAAAGGAATAATCGCTCCCGTGCCGGCGACACCGGTAGGGCCTGTCGCCCCGTCGGCTCCTGTGGCTCCCGTTGCGCCTGTGGCACCCGTCGCGCCTGTGGCTCCCGTCGCGCCTGTGGCACCCGTAGGGCCTGTCGCTCCGTCAGCTCCTGTGGCTCCCGTCGCGCCCGTCGCACCTGTTGCCCCATCGGCCCCTGTGGCTCCCGTAGGACCTGTCGCTCCATCGGCTCCTGTTGCGCCCGTAGGGCCTGTGGCACCGTCGGCTCCTGTCGCGCCCGTTGCGCCTGTGGCTCCCGTAGGGCCTGTGGCTCCGTCGGCCCCTGTGGCTCCCGTAGGGCCTGTCGCCCCGTCGGCTCCTGTGGCTCCCGTTGCGCCTGTTGCTCCGTCGGCCCCTGTAGCTCCCGTTGCGCCTGTCGCCCCGTCGGCTCCTGT
>CAMWPB010000059.1 GCA_947176065.1 uncultured Lachnospiraceae bacterium
CTTGCAGATCAGTACACAAAACAGCTTGCCGTTTCCCATCTGAAGGGGCAGGAATCCTTTGTCATTATCAGCCGTGTGCTGGAATTTTCTTATCTGGAAAACACAGGCGCAGCCTTCAGCTCTTTTATGGGAAGGCAGACCTTCCTGATCGTCCTGACGGCGCTTGTTATTATACTGGTTTTATGGAAATATCTTACCCTGCCGGAGGGGAGACGGTTTCTCCCGATGCGCCTTTGTATGCTGCTGATCATAAGCGGTGCGGTGGGAAACCTGATCGACCGGGTGAGAAATCATTATGTGGTAGACTTTATTTATTTCGTGCCGATCAATTTTCCGAAGTTTAACGTGGCGGATATTTATATTACCGTAGGGGTTGCCATACTGGCCGTTCTTTTGTTTTTTTACTATACGGACGAAGAGCTGGACTGTCTTTTTCGTCTCAGGAAGCCAAAATCTTCCTGACTTTTGGTTGACAAACAGCCAAAAACCCGTTACAATAACTGAGTGTGCCGCATAACGAGGTAGAAGTATGCCCTTGGGGCATCACCACAGTTAGCGAGTAAATGGACGTAGTCCATGAATAGGAGGTGTGCAGATATGTACGCAATCATTGCAACAGGCGGAAAACAGTACAAGGTATCCGAGGGCGATGAGATCAGAGTGGAAAAGCTTGACGTCGAGGTTGGTTCTACCGTTACCTTCGATCAGGTGATCGCAGTCAGCGATAAGGATCTTAAAGTTGCAGGCGATGTGGCGAACGCGACCGTGACAGGAACCGTTATGGATCAGGGTAAGGCGCGCAATGTAGTCGTTTACAAGTATAAGAGAAAAACCGGCTACCACAAGAAAAACGGTCACAGACAGCCCTACACGCAGATCAAGATTGACAAGATCAACGCGTAATGACTGAGATTACCATTTATAAAACAAAGGCGGGAGAATACCGGGAATTTACCTGTGACGGCCATGCGGCGTATGCGGACTACGGTCAGGATATTGTCTGTGCGGCGATATCGGTTCTTGTGATAAACACGGTGAATGCACTTGATGAGATCACACAGGAGCCGATACAGGTGGAGGCGGATGAGAAAGCGGGTAGAATCAGATGCTTTTTTTTAAGACATCCTTTGAAGGAAACCTCCGTCACGTTAATGGATTCTCTGGCGCTCGGACTGAGCCGGATTGAGGCACAGTACGGGAAAAAGCATTGTAAGTTGACATTTAAGGAGGTGTAATACCATGTTGAATATGAACCTTCAGTTTTTTGCTCATAAGAAGGGTGTCGGCTCCACCAAGAACGGCCGCGATTCCGAATCCAAGAGATTGGGCGCGAAAAGAGCTGACGGACAGTTTGTTAAGGCGGGCAACATCTTATACAGACAGCGCGGAACCAAGATTCATCCCGGCGTGAACGTGGGTAGAGGCGGAGACGATACGCTGTTTGCTCTGGTAGACGGTGTTCTTCGTTTCGAGAGAAAGGGAAGAGATAAAAAGCAGGCTTCCGTTTATCCCGTAGAGAAGTAAAAGATTTAAAAGACAGCTCCGAACATTCTGATGTTTGGAGCTTTTCTAATGAAAGAGAACATGAGGATTTATTATGTTTGCAGATCGTGCGAAAATATATGTGAAAAGCGGCAATGGCGGCGACGGCCACGTCTCCTTCCGGCGTGAAAAATATGTGCCGAACGGCGGCCCCGACGGCGGCGATGGAGGAAATGGCGGCAGCGTCTACTTTGAGGTGGACGAGGGCTTAAACACACTGACGGACTTCCGTCATGTCCGCAAATACTGTGCGAAGAACGGCGAGGAGGGCGGCAAGAAAAACTGTGCCGGCAAAAACGGTGAAGATATTGTCATCAAAGTGCCCGAGGGCACGGTGATCCGCGAGGCGGAGAGCGGCAAGGTCATCACCGACATGTCCGGCGACAACAGGCGCTTTCTTCTCTTAAAAGGCGGACGCGGCGGCAGCGGCAACCAGCACTATGCCACCAGCACCATGCAGGCGCCCAAGTATGCCCAGCCCGGCCAGCCGGCCAAAGAGCTGGAGCTGCTTCTGGAACTTAAGGTGATTGCCGATGTGGGACTCGTGGGCTTTCCCAACGTGGGAAAATCTACCTTTTTATCAAAAGTGACAAACGCAAGGCCCAAAATAGCCAACTATCACTTTACCACCCTGAATCCCAACCTCGGCGTGGTAGACTTAGAGGATGCAAAAGGTTTTGTGATCGCCGATATTCCCGGCCTGATCGAAGGCGCGTCGGAGGGTGTGGGACTTGGGCATGAGTTTCTGCGTCACATTGAACGGACACGGCTGATTGTGCACATCGTGGATGCGGCGTCAACAGAGGGGCGCGATCCCATTGCTGATATTTATGCCATCAACAAAGAGCTTGCAACCTACGACCGGACGCTTTCCGAAAGACCGCAGATCATCGCGGCCAACAAGATTGATATGATCTATGAGAAGGACAGTGATCCCGTGGAAAAGATCAGGGCCGAGTTTGAGCCGCAGGGCATTCCTGTCTACGCCGTTTCCGCCATCAGCGGTAAAGGCGTGAGAGAGCTTCTCTATGCCATCAATAACCGTCTGGGTGAAATGGAGGACAGCAAGCCCCTGACCTTTGAACAGGAGTTCTTCCCGGAGTTTCATTTTGACATCGAAAACGAACCGTTTACCGTGGTCTATGACGAGGCGGCGGACGAGTATGTGGTGGAAGGGCCGCGCATTGAGAAGATGCTGTCCTACACCAATCTGGAATCCGAGAAGGGCTTTAAATTCTTTCAGGATTTTATGCGCAAGCAGGGGATTTTAGAACAGCTTGAGGCGCTTGGCATCGAGGAGGGCAGTACCGTCCGAATGTACGGACTGTCGTTTGACTATTATAGGTAGTGCAGTGAAAAAACAAAGCACCGTCGCAGATTATATCTGCGACCGCAGCAGACATTTGTTTTTTCTGCACACCTAATGAGCAAACGTCCGACGAAGGCGGACATGGAGCGCGTAAGCGCGGGTTTGCGAATGAAATGAGGAGGAAATCATGGAATTAACGAGCAAACAGAGGGCACACTTAAAGAGTCTGGCAAACGGTATCGATCCCATCTTTCAGGTGGGAAAATCCAGCCTGACGCCGGAATTTACGGAGTCCATCGCAGATGCTTTCAATACAAGGGAGCTTTTGAAGATCGCCGTCCTGAAAAACTGCGCGGACGATCCCCGTATGATTGCCGAGGCGGTAGCGGAAAGAACCCATTCCACGGTAGTGCAGGTGATCGGCAAAAAGATCATCTTATATAAGCCGGACAAGAAAAATCCCAAAATCGTCCTGCCCAAATAACTGTTTTGGACAGAACGGTGCACGCCGCGGCCCAAATTGGTCAGAAGGGTAAAAGGGGGAACAGTATGAGACGAATCGGTATTATGGGAGGCACTTTCAACCCCATCCACAACGGACATCTGGCGATCGCAGGCAGGGCGAAAGAGCAGTTTTCACTGAGAAAAGTGCTGTTTATGCCAAGCGGCGTCCCCTATATGAAAGATCAAAGAGAGGTCCTGCCCATACAGACGCGCTGTGAGATGACGTCTCTTGCCATCAGGGATCTGCCCGGTTTCGAGCTGTCCCGGCTGGAGGCCGCAGATGCCGCGCTGGGGAAAAACACCTATACATGCAACACCCTGCAAAAGCTGAGATGCGACGCGCCGGAGATATCTTACTATTTTATCCTGGGGGCAGACAGTCTGTATGCCATGGAGGACTGGAAGAACCCAGAGCTGATTTTTCAAAACTGCACGGTTCTGGCGGCGGTGCGGACCGGGGAACCCTCCACTGACGCAAAGTTTAGGCAGTCCTTTGCAGGCAGGGCAGACAGAGGGAAGACAGACGGTGATTTTGACCGTGCTCTGCTACCGGAGCGTCTTCTTCATCAGGCACAGTATCTGCGGGAGAAATACGGTGCCTCCATTGAGATACTGGAGTTTGCTGGTATGGACATATCCTCCACGCAGATTCGGGAAAGAGTGCGCAGGAGAGAGTCCCTGCAGGGACTGGTGCCGGAGGCGGTGGAAACGTATATCCGTGAGAACCGTCTTTATGAAAAGGAGTCGTAAAAAATTAATATTCGTGGTATAATGGACGCAGACTGTTTGGTCTGCGTTTACATATTTTATAAAAGAGTACGATGGTGTGAAAGGATGTAAGAATGAAAAGGAAAAAATCACTTAGGTTGGTATCTGTTTTTTTGTGTGCAGTCATGCTGTTTACGAGTGAAAGCATGTCCTGTTTAGCCTATGCTGCACCTATGGCGGAGGAAGCGGTGACTCTCTCATCAAATGAGGCGGAACCTGAGAATGACATTTCATCAGACGATGAGGCCGTTTCGACCGAGACTCCGGATAAGGAGACAGAAACGCCGGATATGCGGGATGAAGCGCCTGACAGTGAAGAGGAAACGCCGGTTACAGAAAAGCCTTCTGATGAGAATGTGACGCCTCCCAATGATGGAGAAGAACCTCCTGTTGTGTCTGATGGCGACAATTCGAAAGAAACAGATCCCGACGGTACGAATGACTCCGAACAGGATAGCGAGAATGACGCCGCGACAGATACACCCATAGATTCCGATACTTCTGATACAGAGGAGCCGCCTACGGCTGATGACAACGATGCCAAAAAGGAAGAAGTGCCTGTTGAAGAAGATGATGTGCCGGTTGAAGAAAGCAGACACCCCAGCGATTCCATATCGGATAACTCTGTCTCTGCAAACACACTTGCATCTTCTGCCAAGGTGCCTGAAGTGACAGATTTCGTAATCGTGGACGAGGGCGGCAACGTCCTGGATGAAACCCAGACCGTATATCTTGACCAGAATAAAACGAGAAAATTTTCTGTAAGGCCGACTCCCGAAGATGCGTTTTATGATGAGGTGCTATGGGAGTCTGATAATCCCCGTGTATCTGTAACGGACGGAACGGTAGCGCTTGCACCATCGGCTGACGATTCATCAGAAAATGTCTCCCTGACAGCAACCGTAACAGCCCAGATCGGCGAGATCAGGAAAACCTGTAAGGTAGAATTTCTGCCGCTGATCGAGGATGTCGTTATTGTGGATCAGGACGGAAACGAAGTTCCCGAAACCGGTCTTACCATTGAAATGGGCGAGCAGAAAAAGCTTAGTGTCAAAGTCCTTCCTGAAGGCGCTTCCGCAGATGTTTCTACACGCTGGTCTACAAATAACTCCGATCTTTATGTAAATGATAATGGTGTTATGTACGTTTTTTACCGCCCATATAGCTTGCCTCGTGTATACCGTGTGACTGCAGAAATAACCGTGCGTAACATGCTGCAAAAAACCACTATAAAAAAAGAATTTCGTGTTGAGATTCCAGATGTAGTTAAAGAGCCGCTCAGTGGCGACATACAGGTTTCCTGTTCAGGAATGGGTGCCCTGGAAGAAATCGATAGTACGACCTGGAGGACTACTATTGACCCAAAAGACATTCTAACAAAAAGAAGCAATATTAAGTTATTCTATACAGGCAGTGAATCTCAGTATACCATATTTTATGAAAATAATGGCAGGGAGCTTTACGTTGAGGACGATGGCTGGGTCTGCTATGCTGCCCAAAAATATGATGCTAAAAAAGGAATAGATATTGATCCTAAATATCCGCTTCATATATTGGTCGGAACAGGAGATCGTTCGTCTTATAAACCAGAAAAACATTCCCCCGTATATACGATTTATTTTAAGGAATGTAATACAGACTTCTTCATTTATCCAAGAACTCTTTACACTGTTCCCGCCAGCGCGGATCAGGAGCTGAAAGTAACCCTCCTTCCGGATGGTGCAAAAATGGAGGATATCGTCTGGACATCTGGAGATGAGAGACTTGTAAAGATCAAAGATAGAACAGAAAAAGGCGTCATGCTGCAGTTTGGCCAGATTGTTGGAACAACGGTAATTACCGGGGCAGTCAAAGACCATAAGGGGCAAAATCGTTATGCGGCATGTACTGTCAATATTTCCATGCAAGTTCCAATGCCTGAATTTAGCAGTGAAGTTGGCGGTGAAATGTTGGGTGAGACACCCGATGGCGATCTTTACGATTACTGGATGATCGACAAAGGCGGAAAACTGGAACTTTCTGTCAAGGGTGTTCCGAATGCGCAAATTTATTATACCACAAACGGCTCTGATCCCACTGAATATGGAAAGCTGTATCAGACTCCGATTACTATTAATGCTAAAACGAAAGTTAGAGCATATGCAAAATTAAAAGGGTATCAGGATAGCTGGGAATGTGAGAGCGAATTTCGCATTGGTAATCCCAAAATATCTGTCTCTCCGACCGCTGTGTCCATGTCACCAAACAGTTCCAGATTAATTCGTGTCAGTGTTCCTTCATGGGCTGATCAGGAGGATGTATTTTGGGAAAGTAGTAACGAGAATATTGCTTATGTTGACACAGAGGACATAGAAGATAGCGAAGGTTACTATATCGGTTGCAGACATATAATCGTTTCCAACGAAGACAATATTTCTGGCAGTTGTACCCTGACTGCTTTCTATTTTGATTACGCTGGCAGGGAACAGACAGCGACTTGCCGTGTAACGGTTACAGGCAAATTAGGAATCACAAAGGCAATTACCATGACGGAGGAATCCAGCGCAGAAATACGCATCACGAAGATGCCGGGCGGAGTACCCCGGGATGAGATTTCGTGGTTTGCCGATAACCTTGCGGACTATAGCTATATTGATATAGAAACCGCACCGAACGGGAATGGGCTGATTTCCGTCGATCACCTACCCGATACCAGTGAACCAAAAACCGTTATTGTATATGCATGTGTCGATCTAAATACTTCTGATGATATATTGGATTGGGAATCTGCTTATGCATACTGCGAGGTAACGATAATCCCTAAACAGTACACCGTTCGGTTTTTGGGCTGGAATGATAAGCCTGCAAAGACAGAGTCCCTAGGCCGGGGGCAGAGTGCCACACCACCGGAAGATGCGGTGATGCGCGCTGCGGCGCCGGAAGGCTATCTCTTTGACGGCTGGCAGAACCTTGCGGATTGCCAGAATATTACGAAAGATACGGATATCTATGCAAAACCTTATCTGGAGACCTCTTTCAGTATTACCTATATGACCGGCAGCGAGGGCAGCAATTCTACAGCCAACCCGGCGGCCTACAAAGCATCGGATAAAACTATTACTCTGTCTGATGCGGTACCCGCCGACAGTACCGCACACAAATTTGCAGGATGGTACAGGAACAGTCTGTATGACGGCAGTCCCATCGATGAAATTCCGGCCGGAACAACAGGCGATCTTATCCTGTATGCAAAATGGGTTACCGCAAAGACAGGCCTGCGGATCGAACCGATTCAGGATCAGCCTTACACAGGAAAAGCCATTAAGCCGGAAGTAGAGGTTTATGATGGCGAAACGCTGCTTGCGCCTGGAACGGATTATACCATTGCCTACAAAAACAACACAAATGCTTGTATGATGCCTTGGGCGGATCCGAAAAAGGCACCTACTGTGACAGTCAAAGGAAAGGGTAATTACGGCGGCTCCGATACGGCAACTTTCCAGATTCTTCCGCAGAGTATTGCTTTAGAGGAGTCTACGGTTGTTATTCCCGATCTCTATATGAACACAACCGGTAAAAAGATTCCAGATACGCCCACGGTAACATGGAACGGGAAGAAGCTGAAATACAATACAGATTTTGCAATCACACAAATGATTAAAGATAATGTTGTGATGACATCGTGCGCTGAAGAGGGTGTTTATACCGTTACCATCGCCGGTAAGGGAAATTTTTCTGGCACAAGGGATATTTCACTGACGGTTACCGGGAAAGCGCTTCTTAGCAAGGTTAAGTTTACACCGCTTACGGACTTTATCTGGACCGGCAGTCCTTTGGGGGAGAATAGAATAGACCCACAGCTCACCTATATGGGAAATCTGCTGTTAAAGGGAACAGATTACACCGTTTCTTACAATGAGGCGGCCACAGAGATCGGAACTTACGAGGCGGTTTTCACTGCAATGGGGGATGTTTATGCCGGAACAGTGACAAAAACTTTCAAAATTACAGGAAAGCCCATCACTGCTTCCAGGCTGGATATACAGGGTCTGAATAAACTGACCTATAACGGAGATGAACAGACGCAGACGTTGACAATTTCCTATAAAGAAGGAACTAACAGGATTCCCATGACATTAGGAACTGATTACACGCTGGACTACGATAATGCAACCAATGTCGGGAAGAAAGCTTTCGTTATCATAACTGGTATAAACGGGTATACCGGCACTGTGAAGAAGACGTTCCAGATTTCACCATACTCACTGGAAGAAGGCTATCAGTCAGAGGAAAAACCTGTAAAGATTTCTCTGTTAAACAGGAAGAACTATTATGAAAAGAGTGGCGCTAAACCGAAAATATCCGTTATGTATCAGAATACCTTACTTTCGGAGGGAAGAGACTATACGGTCACATACAAGAACAACAAAAAAGTTGCCTATGTGAGCGATCGTAAACCACCGACCTTTACCGTAAAGGGAAAGGGGAATTTTAGCGGCTCCGTGTCACTGACGTTTGATATTTTGCCGCAAGACATTGGTAAACTCACTGCCACAGCAGACGACGTAGTGGCCGCCGCGCCGAACACGAAAAAGGGGGAGACGGTCGGAAAAACCGGCAAAGGGAAATACAAGAGTACGCCGAAAATAACGGATATAAACGGCAAAGCACTGACTGCCGGTACGGATTTCCTGAGAACCTATACCTTCACGGACGAAAACGGCGTTGTGCTCGGCCCGAAAGATCAGGTTCCTGCCGGCTCCCTGTTGACTGTGACACTGCATGGAACCAATAATTACACCGGCGAAAAGAAAGTCTCGTACCGTGTGCTTGCCGCTAAGATGAGCCTGAAAGGAGCCAGCATATCACTGAAAAAGGGCATAACAAAAACGTATGACCTGGAACCGGTCGTTCTAAAGAAAGAGGATCTGGTTGTAAAGCTGAACGGCAAGGAGCTTACTGCGGATAACTATACGATCGTCTCCTATATGAATAACAGAAAGAAGGGGACTGCCAAAGTTACCATACAGGGCGTGGGAGAGTACGGCGGCCAAAAAACCGTAAACTTTAAAATTAACCCGCGTAAAATAGCATGGTTCAAGACACCTTAATCATTTCTTCAAAAAGAAAGGATACCTTTAATTCATGAGTCATAATCATCACCAGTCAGATTTGGAAAAACTTCGCCGGGCGATGGAAAAGGAATTATCAGCCGGCCGCTATACCCACACGCTTGGCGTATCCTATACAGCCGCAGCCCTCGCAATGGCCCACGGAGAGGATATGGAAAAAGCCATGATAGCAGGGATTTTGCACGACTGTGCCAAATCCAAGCACGGGTCTGAGTTAGTGGCCATCTGTGAAAACGCCCATCTCAATGTGACGGCTGTGGAGCGGAGCAACCCGACGGCTCTTCTGCACGCAAAAGCGGGTGCTTATCTGGCGGAACACAAATACGGCGTAACAGATATGGATATACTAAATGCAATCCGTTATCATACGACAGGCCGCCCTAACATGAGCAGGCTGGAAAAAATGGTCTATATTGCAGATTACATTGAACCCGGCCGGAAACAGAACAGGGATCTGAGTCTGATCCGAAGACTCGCCTATCAGGATCTGGACAGCACCATGGAAAAAATACTGGGAGACACACTTGCCTATCTGCGTACCACAGACGGACAGGTGGATGATATGACAAACAGGACATACCAGTACTATAAAAGATAGCAGCGGCGGTTATCATATCAGGATGCCGTATCAATGACGCAGAGAAAGGTAAGGATATTGTTATGACTACAAAGGAAACAGCACTTTTGGCGCTGAATGCGCTGGAGGATAAAAAGGCGGAAGACATCCGCATCATTGATATCAGCGAAATTTCTACCATTGCCGATTATTTTATCATCGCGGACGGCAGCAATAAGAGCCAGATACAGGCTATGGCGGACAATGTATCGGAAGTTCTCGGAAGAGCCGGCGTAAACTTAAGACAGATGGAAGGATACCAGAACGCCAACTGGGTTCTGATGGATTTTCAGGATGTGATCATCCATATTTTTGACAGGGAGAACCGTCTGTTCTACGATCTGGAACGGATCTGGCGCGACGGCGTGCTGACAGACAAAGAGGCGCTGGAAAAGGAATAGGCCGCATGAAAAGAGCAGAACCGGGGTAAAACTGATACCGCCGGTTCTGCTTTTCTCTTTGTTGCTTTCTTTTTCCTGTTTTACTCTGTCCGTACCTATGCCTTGTTTGACTCTGCCATATTGCCGTTCGTGTACATATAGAATGTGATGATATACAGTCCGGCGATACCCACCAGGGCGTAAATGATTCTGGAAAACCATGACATGTTACCGAAAATAAATGCCACAAGGTCAAAGCTGAAAAGTCCGATCAATCCCCAGTTGATAGCGCCGATAATGGCAATTGTCAGGGCAAGGCAGTCTAAAGCTCTGTTTCTCATTTCCCTTCCCCCTTCATAAGACATCAACCCCTGAATAATGCATGAGAGACTGATTGTTCATCGTAACCGCGAAAGCTGTGCAGTTACGACTACTATGTAGTATGTCTGAATCGAAATTTGCTATGCTGGAAATAACTTCTCTATAACCTACTGTTTTTTTACCACCGGAATCCACACCTCATATTTCGCATTTTGCGGATCGGGATTCAGATAAACCTCTACATCCGGGGCATCGCCGTATTCATATCCCGATGTGGGCAGCCATTCTGTCACAATACGCCGTTCCAGCTCCTGAATGGACTGGTTCACACCTTCACCGGGAAAAACAGCCCATGTGGCAGCCGGAACGGTATACTCCTCAAAATCTGTTTTTTCTTTTGAGGAAGGCACTGCAATATAGTATCTCCATTCTTCCTTATCATTACAAACACTGACGCCCAGAACGCCCATTGGCGGCATATCCATCATACCCGCCAGTCTCTGCAGGGTTCCGTTCATAGATACCTCCTGCCATTTGGACGGAATCACTGTGAAATTTTTTTCAATGTCCTTCTGCAGCGGCACTGACACGCCGACAATGCGGAAAGCCTCTTTTGTTTCGATCCGATAGTTCATTTCCTCCACTCCTTTGACTGTTATTTTAAACGAAACAGGCGGAAACGACTTTACAGAAACGCCCTCTGTCCTTACCGCTGACGGGGCAATTCCGTGGACGGACTGAAAAGCTCTGTTAAACGCAGTGGGAGAGTGATAGCCGTATTTTCCCGCCACATCAATAATTTTCACATCCTTTCCCTGTAAATCAACTGCAGCGCGCGACATTTTTCTTCTGCGGATATACTCAGACAACGGAACGCCCGCCATATAAGCAAACATCCTTTGAAAGTGATAAGAGGAACAACATGCGATCCGTCCAAGCTGTTCGTAGTCAATCTCGTCCGTCAAATGTTCCTCTATGTAGCCGATTGCCTCATTTAATTTTTCAATCCATTCCATACCGTAAAATCCTCCTGCTGAATTTAGTATATAAAATTTTAATCTTCCTTTCCTCTCAATCTCTGCACAAAAAAGAGAGCCCACCATCCATCTATGATTATATGATTCCCCCAGAATCAAATATGCTCTGAGGCTGTCCCTGCCATTCTCTGGAAATACAACGGGAAAGACCTTCAGAGCATATATATATCGTTTTAACATGACCCTGCTATGAAACTGTTTTCGGATTTTGTGTTAATGTTTATAAAGGCGGAATACTCCAAACACTTTTCCCAGAATCTGGCAGTCATCCACAATAATGGGATCCATAGAGTCGTTTTCGGGCTGAAGACGTACATGGCCGTCTTCTTTATAAAAAGTCTTCACTGTGGCTGAGTCATCAATCAGCGCCACTACCGTATCGCCGTTCGCGGCTATCTGACAGCAGTTTACAAAAATCTGGTCACCGTTGTAAATCCCTACATTAATCATGGAATCGCCCTTTACCTTCAGTACAAAGGAATCGCCGCCCGGCACCATATCCGCCGGAACAGGGAAATAGCTGTCAATATTCTGTTCCGCCAAAATCGGCAGTCCCGCCGCAACCTGGCCGATCACAGGCAGGGAAACCATCTCCGTGCGCACCATCTGGAAATTGTCATCACAAATTTCAATCGCGCGGGGCTTCGTGGGATCTCTCCTGATATAACCATTTTTTTCCAGTGTCTCCAGATGGGAGTGGACAGAGGAGGTTGACTTCAAATTAACCGCCTCACAGATCTCCCGGACAGCCGGAGGATATCCTCTTTTTAGTATTTCATCCTTAATATAATCAAGAATCTGCTGCTGTTTTACAGTGATCTTTCCCTGTGCCATACCTAAAATCCTTATCCTTTCTCCGATCCTTTCGGACCGATACATATTTTCAGACAATTTGCATGTTTTAATCATAGCACAACAAACAGAAAAAAGCAAACGTATATTCAGAAAATTTGTTCGATTTTTTTACCAAAACAGTATTGACATACGAAAGCATGTTCGATATAATGCTTTTACAAAGAACATTTGTTTGCAACGTTTGTTCGGATTTCGGATAAATGAAAGGAGTTATTTATGAGCAGAACTATGACACAGCACTATCACAGAAAACAGGATATCAGAAGCGAGAGAAGAATCCGCAATAACCGCATACGCAGGAGACGGGAGATGAGAAAGAACTTTCTCCTGCTTGTGATGACTTTCTTTCTGATTGTCACCGCTTCCATAGCAGTCAGCTCTTTCCGTTCCAACGCGAAGAACGATCCTTCACAGGAATCCGATAAATATTATAAGAGCATAGTCATATCAGACAGCGACACTCTCTGGTCTATTGCAAAAGACAATATGGACGAGGCGCACTACGGGTCTGTTTATGAGTATATCCGTGAGGTGATGCAGATCAACAGCCTCACAAGTGACGCGATCTATGCGGACGCACATCTGATTGTGCCGTATTATGCCGCACCGAATCAATAGTTACCCAAATGAGGAAAGCTTGATTCACTTTATTTTGACAGGAGAGAAATAGATTATAATAATTCATTGAAAATGGCAGCCTTTACGGGTTATAATTTCAATGAATTATTTTTTTATCATGCATAGTACAGGAGAACCGCCATGAAACTGGATCGTATGATCGGCATTTTATCCATTCTGCTGCAACAGGAAAAAGTCACCGCTCCCTACCTTGCGGAGAAATTCGAAGTTTCACGCCGCACCATCAACCGGGACATTGAAGCGCTCTGTATGGCTGGGATTCCACTGGTGACAGAAGCCGGAAAAAACGGCGGCGTCTCCATCATGGAGGGTTATAAAATAGACCGCACCCTGTTTACATCTACGGATATGCAGGCCATTCTGGCCGGACTTCGGGGTCTGGACAGCGTAAGCGGAACGAACCAGTATCTGCAGCTTATGGAAAAGCTTTCTGCGGGCGCATCGAATCTTTTAGCCGGGGACACACACATCCTCATTGACCTGTCCTCCTGGTATAAATCTGCTTTGTCCCCTAAAATTGAAATGATACACAACGCCATTCTTACCGCGAGTAAAGTCTCCTTTACCTATTTTTCACCGAAAGGATCATCCGAGCGGAACGTAGAGCCCTATGATCTGATTTTTCAGTGGGCAGGATGGTATCTTTGGGGCTGGTGTGAGAGGAGAGAAGCGTTCCGGCTGTTTAAGCTGATGAGGATGACGAATCTTTCTGTGGGGGCGACCTTTGAAAAGCGCCCCGTCTCCCTGCCCGATCTGAGTCCGAAACAGATATTTCAGCCGCCGTTCCAAGTCAGGGCCCAAATTGATCCCGCCTATAAATGGAGGCTGGTGGAAGAGTTTGGCCCGGAAAGTTTTAAGGTTTTACCGGACGGTATGCTGCTTTTTTGTTCTGACTTTTATGACAGACAAAGTGTGGTAGGATGGATTGCCTCCTTTGGCGGTGGGGCTGAACTTTTGGAGCCGGCACAACTGCGGCAGGCGGTATTGGACTTTGCGGAAGGAATCTGCCGAAAATACAAATCTTCCTCCGAAACATGACATACAGTTGTCGTGGTTTCCCTGATAAGATAGATTCATCAAACAAACACGCTGCCGCTTCTCAAAAGTATGTGGCAGACGTATCAAAAGAAAGGATGGATCTGGAACATGGAATATGAAATCGTAACTTTGGAGGGAAAAACGGCCGTAGGCGTATCAGCAAGGACAAATAATACCTCGCCCGATATGGGAGCCGTAATCGGCGGTTTGTGGAACCGCTTTTATAACGAAGGTATTTATGCCTCCATCCCGAAAAAAGCAAATGCAAAGGCTCTGGGCATTTACACCGACTACGCCGGGGATGAAAAAGCGGATTACACCGCGTTTGTCGCCTGTGAAACCGCTGAAGTCCCCGCCGGAAATGAATTTGCGGTCTGTCATATACCGGCAGGACGGTATGCAAAATTCGTGGTGCATGGCAATATGGTGCAGGCAGTCGCCGATGCATGGCAGGCAATCTGGCAGATGGATCTGCCCAGAGCCTTTCAGTGTGATTTTGAGGAATACCAGAATGACGATATGGGTAACAATGCTGAGATCCATATTTATGTGGGTCTGAAAGAGAAAGAGGATTGAGTGTAATGGCATTTGATTACAAAAAGGAGTACAAAGAATTTTATCTTCCGAAAAAACAGCCTGGCCTCATCACCGTGCCGCCCATGCATTTTATTGCGGTGCGCGGTAAGGGCAATCCGAATGTGGAGGGCGGCGCTTACAAACGCTCCATCGAGCTGCTCTACGGAATCGCATATACCATTAAAATGAGTAAAATGGGAGATCATCGGATCGAAGGCTATTTTGACTACGTTGTGCCGCCTCTGGAAGGGCTGTGGTGGCAGGATGGCACAAGCGGCATAGATTATACCAGAAAAGAGGACTTTGAGTGGATATCCATGATCCGCCTGCCGGAATTTGTGACGGAAGAAGAATTTTCGTGGGCGGTGGCCGAGGCCACGGAAAAGAAAAATACCGATTTCTCCGCGGTAGAATTTCTGACTTACGACGAAGGCCTGTGCGTACAGTGTATGCACATCGGTTCCTATGACGAAGAACCCGCCACTATAGAAGCTATGGACGCTTTCGCACGCGAACAGGGTTTCTCGCCCGATATGGCCGGTACGCGCCGTCACCACGAGATTTACCTGAGCGATGCGCGCAAATGTAAGCCGGAAAACCTGAAAACGGTGATCCGGCATCCGGTTAGATAGACGGGGATAATATTGAGAGCAATATCCAACTATGAAACAAATACACATTTATTTCATAGTTGGATAGTTCCTGAAGGTAATTCTGCACCTACGCACTTTATCCCTGTTCCATAGCAAACACAAGATTTACTCTTTCAACATCTGCATAATGATATCATAGTTTTCAGGCAGATGAGGAAATATACAGTCCGTACAGTCTTTTATTCTTTTTCCGTCTGTTTCCAAATAGGTCGGATTCCCCGGACAGTTTTCCCGCAAATACATGGGACAGTAACAAAACAGGCAGTTAAAGGCATCTGTCCGTCCTTTATGGCAGGGAAAATAACCACATTCCTTATTTTCAAAAAAACGATACGAATTTTCCATTTACCTTTCCCCAAAAATTCTGCTGTATCCGTACGTCAAAGGTATGTCCGTCATCCTTCTTCTGATGACCGGATTCTCTTTTACCCTGTTTGGGCAGGTTGCATTGTTACATCCGACACAAATCCCCTGACAGCGTACCGTTTCATCCTGTGTCAACTCTGAAACAAATACCACACTCTTTTTCGGCTGCATACAATAGGCGGCATTGCATGTGATTTTCTGCGTGAGGCTCTCTAAAAGCTTCGGTATCGTTTCCAGTGGAAACCTATCTTCGCTGCCCGGGAAATGATACCTTGCGACATGCTTCGCGGTATGTTCTTCAATATGCCTGTTATAGGCATCGTACCCCCGCATCAGCAATTCGCCCGCCAGCGCTTCAACGATATAGCTTTGCAGCAGAAAGCCCTTTTCGTTGTAGCTTTCCTGCAAAAGATCCACGCCATTTCCAAGTGACATGGCTACTTTCTCATATGCCGTGTCGGCATTTCCTGCCTGATCCGAATGCTCTATTGGATACGCAGTTCTCACCCAAAATGCTTCTTTTCGCAGCACAGGCAGCATCTCCTCCGCAACTTTCTGAATTTCCACAGTATGCTCTTCATCAAAATGAAACTTTCTGCGCACATGATCCCCAAATGCAGAAGAAATCAGTTCATCCAATAAGGCAGGAAAGAAAGGCTCCATTTTTATATCATTCCCGTGTATCATCCGTACGTCCTCAAAAAATCACCCATTTTCACGCAGTCTGATCGTCTGCGCCGCTTTCCGGCGGTTTTGATCCTTGATCGCCGCATAATGCTTTCTGGTTGTCCCCACATCCGAGTGTCCCAGCACATCCGCCACCAGATAGATATCCTCGGTTTCCTGATACAGGGACGTGCCGAACGTGGAACGCAGCTTATGGGGCGTGATCTTTTTCTGGGGTACAAATTCTTTCGCATACTTTTCCACCAGATTTTCCACTGCGTGTACGCTGATCCGTTTCTTCTGCAAAGAGAAAAACAGCGCGTTTTCCTCCCCTGGGAGCGCCTGCGCGGCTGTCTGTGCACGCGGCCCCTCTATGTAATCCAGCAGGGCTTTTTCCACCTCTTCCCCAAAATACAGCACAGCCTCGTTACCGCCCTTGCGGATAATGCGGATGCTGTTCTCCCGGAAATTCACATCATTTAAATCCAGTCCTACGCACTCCGAAACCCGGATGCCAGTGCCAAGAAACAGGGTGACAATGGCAATATCCCGCACTTTGGTCTTTAAGAAAAAGTCCTTTTTCTTACCCGTAAGCTCTTTTTCATAGGTTTCCAGACTGTCCAGAAAAATAGCCACCTCGTCCGGCTCCAGATGGATGATGGCCTTTTCGTGGAGTTTTGGCATGTCCACCTGCATCGCCACATTTCTTGTGAGCAGTTCCTTCTTATAATAATAGTCTAAAAAACTCCGCAGGGACGACATTTTTCGCGCGATGCTGCTGGCACCGTTTTTCTGCTCCCCGTTTTCGGACTCATAATATTTCAGGTATTCCTGATATTCCTCAATATCTATGCTGGTCAGACAGTCCAGATCCTTCAGCGAAATATCCTTCATGCTTTTATCCTTCAAAGCCGGATTTTTCTCGATCAGAAACCGCAGAAAAACCTGCAGATCGTAAGCGTAGGATATTCTCGTCTTGGCGCTTGATTTCTGTTCCAGCGCACGGAAATAGTCCCTCGCGTAAGGCGGCAAATCCGCCAGAAGTCCGCGAAGCTGTAAAATATAGCCTGTCTCTCTCTTTTCATGGTAACTATGGTTTTTCCCAGCCATCTATGCCTCCTCGTAAAATCGCCGTAAACATGCGCTCCTTCACGCCCGGCGCTTCCAGATTAATCTGCTGTACGAGATTCTTCACAGTCTCCCGCTTCGTATGACCGTCCGCCGGACAGGGACTCTTGACGACAGGAACATTATTCTTCCGTACAAATCCAATGACGTCCGCCTCATTCATATAGATAAGAGGCCGGATCACGGTAATCTCCGTGCGGTCAAGATATGTCACCGGGCGGAACGTATGAAATCTGCCTTCATAGATCAGCGACATCATCATGGTTTCCACCACATCGTCCTTGTGATGCGCATAGGCCACCTTATTGCAGCCCAGCGCTTTCATGGCGTCATTTAACGCGCCTTTACGCATTTTCGCGCAAAGGGAACAGGGATTGGATTCCTTTCTGTCATCGAAAATGATTTTACCTATATCGGTTTTTATAATATGATACGTCACATCCAATTCACGGCAGAGCCGTTCTATGCCTGAAAGATCCAGATTCCCGAAACCAAGATCCACCGTCACCGCACAAAGCTCAAAGGGTGCGGGATAAAACCGCCGCAGTCCCTGCAGTGCGTAAAGCAGAGTCAGACTGTCCTTGCCGCCGGAAATACCGACCGCAACATGATCGCCCGCTCCGATCATATGATAATCGTCCACAGCCTTTCTCGTAAGGCTCAATACCTGTTGTAAATTCATGATTATGTTCCTTTTGCAGCTTTTTATTCTATAGGAGCAAGCCGGCGCTTACGCGCTTTCTGTAATATAGTATACATAATATTTGCACTTTCCGCACTATTTTTTTGGTATTGTGTACCCACCGCCGAATTGTTATAATAAGGATAAATGAACCGATCCAAATTTATCCTTATTATTATGTTACAGAAAGGCTTTTATAAATGAAATTCAAATTTGATAAAAAATACTTATACTGGGGAATCACCGGGTTTCTGGCGCTGGCGGGAGCAATTCTCTTCTACTATATCCTCTTCCATCGGTCCAATTTTATGGGGGGACTTGACAAATTTATCACAATCGCCATGCCGATCATCGACGGCTTTGTGCTGGCATATCTGTTTACGCCTGTTCTAAACGTTATCGAGAAAAAGCTGATTAAGCCGCTCTACAAAAAAGCGGGCATTACCATAACGCCAAAGGTGAAAAAGCGTATGCGCGCATGCTCTATTCTTGCTACGTTAGTGGTTGTTCTTTTGGTGCTCTACGAGCTCTTTGCACTGATTCTTCCGGAAGTGATCCGCAGCATACAGAGCATTATTTTCCAGTTCCCCATTTACGTCAATAACCTCTCGAACTGGGCTCTCCTTATGCTGAAAGACAATCCGGATCTGGAGGCTACCGTGGATTCGCTGATCAACCAGTATTCCGCGAAGATGATGGAGTATGTGAACACCAATCTCCTGCCCCATATCAACGAGGTTTTAAAAACGGTTTCCTTGAGCGTGATCGGTGTGTTTAAGGCGCTTTGGAATCTTGTGATTGGATTTATCATTTCCGTCTATCTGCTGGGGAGCAAGGAAAAGTTTGCCGGGCAGGCAAAAAAGATCGTCTATGCCGTTTTCGACCGTGAAGCGGGCAATGAGATTGTTTCCAATTTCCGCTTTATCCACAGCACCTTTATCGGGTTCATCGGCGGAAAGATTGTGGATTCCATTATCATAGGCATTATCTGCTTTTTCTGTACCAGCATTATCGGTACGCCTTACTCCATACTGGTAAGCGTGATTATCGGCGTCACCAATATTATCCCTTTTTTCGGCCCCTGGATCGGCGGCATTCCAAGCGCCCTCCTCGTGCTGATGGTGGATCCCAAACAGGCTCTTTACTTCGGCATCCTGATTATCTTTATACAGCAGTTTGACGGCAATATTCTCGGTCCGAAGATTCTGGGCGACTCCACCGGACTTTCCGGCTTTTGGGTTATCTTCTCGATCACTATTTTTGGGGGGCTCTTCGGTGTTCTTGGCATGATTGTGGGCGTACCCATTTTTGCGGTGTTCTATGCAGGCGTGAAATCCCTTGTCAACCGGGTTCTGCATAAAAAGAACCTGCCGACAGATCTTAGCCCCTATATGACAGTCGGACGGATTGAGGAATCCATGGCCTTTACGGAATATGTGCCGCCGGTCAGAAAGAAATCATCCGGGAGAACCAAAACCGCCAGCGCTAAGTCGAACACCAAAGGCGGCGGTTCCGTGGAAAGTCAGGAGGAAAAATGATCAGTATTATTCTCTTTACCCTTTTAATTGCGGTTCTTATCTTTTTCTATATGCGTCATGCGGCAAAAAAGAGAAAGAAACATTCTGCAGAATTAAATTCCGTCAGGGACTTTCATGCATCCTATGACCGCGTGAAAACACGCAGGGAACTTCGGGACAGACACAGCAGTTACCAGACCTATGTCACAAAATATAACAGCACAGAGGACTACAGAGAACGCGGCGAGTAGAAACAGACAGGGAGCGGTAACACCACTCCCTGTCATATTGTTTGCGGAGAATGCGGAACTTTCTCTGAATCGTCGCTGACAAGCGGACGATTTGTTAACGGGTTTCGAAGTCCTCCACAAACTGCGTAATCAGCTTCACCGTCCCGTCGATGCCCAAGATACTGCTGTTGACGGATAGGTCATAACTGTCGACCCGTCCCCATTTCTTGGAAGAATAATAATTATAATAACTCTGTCTCTGCTTATCCTTCTTATTCATCATATCGAGCGCCTTCTGCTCCGTGTTAATATCCTCGAAACGTTCCATAATCCGTTTCACCTTACACTTTTCTTCCCCGTGAATGAAAATATGCAGGCAGTTCTGATAGTCATGCAGCGCATAGTCCGCGCAACGCCCCACAATCACACAGGGGCCTTCGCCGGCAATCTTCTTAATCGTGTCAAACTGTGCCAGAAATACCTTATGACTGATGGGCATATCCACAAAGGAAGAGGAATTATATCCGAAGGAATACGTATCCATCACCAGATTATAGAGAAAAGAATTGGTTGGACGCTCGTCGTGGCTCTGAATCATTTCCTCGCAGAAGCCGCTCTCCTTCGCTGCCCTCGTCAACAGATCCTTATCGTAAAATTTAATTCCGAAATACTCCGCTACCTTCTTGCCGATCTCGCGGCCCCCGGAGCCGAATTGACGTCCTATCGTAATAATCGTATTCATATATACATCCCCTTTCTGTCCTTACATCCCCTGCTGTCCGCCATTCCTCTGAACCGTGCTGAAACATGAAATGTTTTTACTACTACTATTATATATATATTGCACAATAAAGTCAAGTAAAGCGCATTTCAATACGGTAATTTTGACCAAGCATCTGTACATATAGGCAGCTATACGCTGTATCTCTTCTGATTCTGCTTATTCACGTCAAAAGAGGGCAGAAACCTCTGCCCTCTCAAAAATCTTATCTTTTCACTATAAAGGAATATTTTTCTGCCTTTACGCGGACTTCTTCTGTCTGGATATGGTCTGAATACCCTCAATTACCAGTACTACAGCAAGGACAATCAGAATAACCGCCAGAATGGCCTGTGCATAAGGCCCCCAGTCTGCGCCGCCTGCGGAAATGATACCGAGCTGGTTCTTAACGGTTACGCACAGGGAACAGATGGTCACGATGATCATAAAGCCCATAGGGAACAGGAACATCTTGTTGTTCTTGCCAACATTGCCAAGCCAGGTAGCTACTGCCAGCAGGCCAATACCTGCAAGGAGCTGGTTAGCCGCGCCGAACAGCCCCCAAATCTTGGAGTATCCCGTCATACCGAGCGCAATGCCAAGAATAACGGTAATAATCGTCGCAACATAGGGATTTACAAATGTCTTCTTCCAGCCGTCCTTGACGTCATCCACAGTCTGACCGGGCTCAAGGAAGAACTCCTGGAACATGAAACGTGCCAGACGTGTCGCCGTATCCAGAGAAGTCAGGCAGAACGCGGAATAGGTAAGCACCAGCAGCGTATTCAGCACGGTAACCACACCTTCCGATGCGATGCCGCCATACATCTGGGAAATACCACCCGCAAAAATTGCCGTTGCGCCTGCGGTAATACCGTTTTTGTATGCAAAGTTGATCGCGCATACCGTGATCACTGCCAGCACGCACTCTAACAGCATGCCGCCGTATGCGATGGGCTTCGCGTCCGTCTCCTTGTCAAGCTGCTTGGAAGTGGTTCCCGAAGATACCAGAGAGTGGAAACCGGAAATCGCACCGCATGCAACTGTCGTAAAGAGCACAGGGAACATATACTGCATACCATTGCCGTTGTCAACCGCAAAACCGTTGAAAGCCGCAAGACCGTCCGCACCGCCCATGCCCGCATGGGAAATGATCACACCTACCAGCGCTACAGCCAGCATTGCGTAAAGCAGGAAGGAGCTTAAGTAATCACGGGGCTGTAACAGAATCCATACCGGCGTCACGGATGCGATGGCGATATAGATACCCACAATGATCATCCAGGTATTTGTGGTCAGATAAATCGGATGGAAATTCATGCCGATCACCATGCAAAGTGCGATGGCAACCACACCAAGAATCGTGGAAACAGCCATGGAAGCGTTGCGGCGGTACACCATGAAACCAAAAACAATAGCAATTACGATAAACAGCAGGGATACCATAGCGACAGATGCATTTGTCGCAGAGGCTGCCATATCAATTGCGCCTGCATCATCCACCACCGCGCCGAAGGTAGTCGCCACGATGGATGCAAATGCCGCAACCACAAGGATCAGAGTCAGATAAGCAAAGATAGTAAACAGCATCTTCGCCCTCTTACTCATGTTGCTGGAAATGATCTCACCGATGGACTGTCCTTTATGACGGATGGATGCGAAAAGCGCACCAAAGTCATGGACGCCGCCGAAGAAGATACCACCGACCAGAATCCAAAGTACAACGGGAACCCAGCCAAACATAGCCGCACCGATCGGACCGGTGATCGGGCCTGCTCCCGCGATAGATGAAAAATGGTGGCCCATCAGTACGGGCGCCTTGGCCGGAACATAGTCCACACCGTCTTCCATCTCATGTGCAGGCGTCGGCTTCTTGCTTTCGCCCACACCCCACTGCTTACAAAGCCATCCGCCGTAGAATATGTAGCCGAGGATGAGAATTGCAACACAGATGATTAACAGTAATAACGAATTCATACAAACTCTCCCTTTCTCTCTTATTTTTTGGAATATAACACTTTTTTCAAAATTTTCGCTGTCATCCGTCCGGCACGGTTGCTCTCAATCCGGTCACTATCCCCAATGACCGCCGCCGCATGAAAGTCCATCCAGCCGTGAAGCGAAAAATGAAAACTTTTGTATATGTGACACTTTTTCAATGCCTTTATGGCCGCCTCATCACAGGTGTCACAGACAATAATGGGGGTGATATAC
>CAMWPB010000060.1 GCA_947176065.1 uncultured Lachnospiraceae bacterium
AATTCTAAGACTGCATATATCGCCACGACAGTTCTTCTGTTTATGCTAGTGTTATATAAGTTTATAAGAAATCAGAAACCAGAGTATATGGTAGCTTATGAAAAAGGTATACTTATAGGTACATTTTGCCTGAATTTCTTTAGTGTCTTTTTTTCATATATAGATGTAAACAGAAACTTTATTTTGGCGAGGATAAACAGTTGGATGTCATCAAGATTTTCTGTATGTCATAAAGTATGGTTATTGTATGGTGTTTCCTTTCTGGGACAAAGGATATATGTAACAGAAAGCGAAAGGGAATTAGTAGGGATTAAAAATAGGTTGTGGCTTGATAACTCGTATGTAAGTCTCCTTCTGCGATATGGAATATTGATGTTCTTGATTTTTTCCATTGGGTATTTGTGCTTGGTTAAGAGCATGTTATTAAAAAGGGAATATGTTCTTGCAATTATTCTATTTTTATATGCAATATATGGTCTTATGGAAACAGGCTGGTATATGATAACTCATAATATATTTCTGATTACATTTTCAACTTTACTATATAAAAAATCTTTGCGGGATGTTGATAGATCAAAAGACGCGTAAAAAGGTAATCGGAGATTCGCATAATGGGAGAAAATTAGATAATGAATGTTTTAATAATTGCGGATGGAGATATAAAATACGGGGCGTCGCATTCCTTAATGCAGTTAGTGAAGGAATTACGGAAATTATATAGCATTAATATTAAGATTGTAGTTCCGGTTAACTCCATAATGAAAAGTAAAGCAAAAAATACGGACGCTGATATTATATGCATTCATTATACTCCGTTTTATCAGGGAATTCCTTTTGAAAAATGGAAATACGCAGTAAAGTTTATTATAAGAGGGGGCTTTTATTGGTATGGGCGTATAAGAGCAGTGAAAGAGGTGGAACGGCTTATTGATCTTGACACAATTGACTTAATCCATTCAAATTCCAGCAGAGAAGATTTAGGGGCGCTTATAGCGGGCAAACACAATATACCATTAATTTGGCATATCAGAGAATTTGGAGACCGCGACTATAAGTGTTATTCTTACCGAAAAAACTATATTGATTTTATGAATGAAAACGCGAGTTGGTTTATTGCTGTTTCGGATGCGGTAAAAAATCATTGGGTGAAGAAGGGAATAGCGCCGGAGAAAATTGAGCGGATTTATAATGGCATATCACAGCAGAGTATTGCACCTAAAACGGACTATAATGTTGTTCAGGATAGAAAAAGTATAAGAATGGTTATGATGGGCAATGTTTCCGCAACTAAGGGACAGATATGGGCAATCGAGGCGATTAAGCGATTGCAGGATGAATACATACAGGTTACGTTAGATATTTTTGGAGACGGTGCGCGTTCATATGAAAAGAAATTAAGACGAAAGATTCGTGAATATGGTATAGAGTATTTGATAAAGTTTAGGGGTTATCAGAAGAATGTAGAAAATTATTTACCTCAATATGATATAGGGTTAATGTGTTCGAGAGATGAGGCGTTCGGACGGGTTACCGTGGAATACATGATGGCCGGACTATGTGTGATAGCCTCTAATACGGGCGCCAACTCAGAGTTGATTGAAGATGGCGTATCGGGTTTACTTTATCAATATGGTGACACATCTTCTTTAGCTAATGCGATAAAAAGATGCGTTGAGGATGCTGAACTTCGATTCAGGTTAAGTGAGCAGGGACGTTTGAGGGCTGGTATGGAATTTACTGCGACAAAAAATGCGATGCAAATTTATAATGTTTATGAGCAGTGCATTTGCTCACGGAGTCAGAAAAATGGGTAAAGAAACCAAACGATATTTAGGTATTCTTTGCAGTCTGTTAATGTATTTTCTGTATGTTATATTATTGACAGTGCGGACTAAGATGCTGATTGTCAGTTATGGTAGTGAGGTGAATGCGGTATTTCAGACGTCCGATCAGATTTTTACATATTTGATTTTGTTCGAGAGCGGTATGGGCGCGGCATATCAATTTAAACTATATGAACCGGTAAATTGTAAAGACATTAAAAAAATCGCGGGTCTTTTTGCGGGATTGAAGAAGTCAATGCAGAAGATTGCCATGAAGATGATGACCGTATTGCTTGTAATTTCAGCGGCATATCCTTTTATTATGAACAGGGTTTCCATTCCTATTATGAAAGCCGGGTTGATATTATTTCTGTTAGGGATCAGGTTTGTCGTTCCGTACTTTGTGAGCATTGCAGCCAAAACACTTTTGAATGTGTACGATTATAAGTATGTGGTAGATAATGTGGACAGTTTGGGATACATTATGATAACGGCTGCTGAGATTCTGGCAATCGGGTTATTTAACTGGTCTGTGTACAATGTTCTGCTGATAGGATGTATTGGAAATAGTGTAATCGGCTTGGTCTATGCTTTTCTCATACAGAGAGTCTGTGCAGAAATTCAAGAGGAGAAAGCTGTACCGGATTTTGAACCGGAGGGAATGACGAAAGATATTTTGCTTCATCAAATTACCGGATTATTAAACAATAATATTGATACAATTATTTTGTCGGTTGTCAATATTATGTTGGTTACTCCCTACCATGCTTACTATTCAACGATGTACTATTTCCCGCAGGTTATCAATAAAATTAATGAAAATTATCGCACAAAGATCGGCATGAAGATAAAGCAGCACGATCAGAATTTGTACAGTTATTTTCAGTTATTAATGGCATTTCATATGGTTGCGGCTATTGTTTCGGTTTCAGTTTTTGCATTGAATATTAATGGTTTTATATATCTTTGGATTGGCAGGGAATTTTTGCTGAGTAATATGTGTGTTTTTTTGCTGGCACTGTATTTAATGCTCAAAATGACTATCAATATAATCTTTTTGGTTCGTGACGGAGCCGGTCTGTATAAGGAAAGCAAGTGGTTTTCCATTAGAGAGGGGATTGTCAATTTGATACTGTCAATCATTCTGGTGCGTTTTTGGGGAATCGAAGGTATCTTATTTGCTACTGTATTTGCAACATATACGATGCTGCTTCCTGGAAACGCGAGGCTTTCTTATAGTAAGGTGATGGGCAAGCGGAATACAGTGTGGATAGATTATCTGGTCATTATGCTCACGGCGGCATGTCTGGTTTGGGGCTTTGGCGGATGCTTTGGCGAAATTGAGAATATATCTTGGAAAATTTTTCTGTTCAGACTGATTGGGCAATCCTTTGCAGGTACAGTAATCGCAGTGATAGTTGTTGTAATTATTAAATGGAAATACATTTCACGATATTTGATGAAGGAAACAAATAAATGGGTATAAATAATAAGTCGTTGATTTATTGGACAATCAGGGCGGCATGTGAATGCTTTTACATAGATACGGTATATGTGGAGACCGACAGTGATAGAGTCAGAAAAACGGTGATTCTTTGACGGAAATAGCTTATGTCGGGGATGATATGTATGTGTTTGAAAAAGTTGGATTTCCATGCAAGGTAAATGATGCTTTGGATTCCTTAAAAAGGAGGGCAAAATATGTGAGCAGATTAAATGAAGGATATGGTGCGATAAGAGATATCATCGAATTTATTTTATGTGAAAATGAGTTTTCAATTTTTGAGTAGGATAGAAATATCGTAGAAAGGTTATTGTAAAATGAGAGAAGGAATATTCTGCTTTATATTAATATTTTTCGTGCTTCCGTTGAGTGCCTGTGGAAGGAGTAAGTTTGAAGACATAAGACTTTTGGAGGCGGATTCCGAACAGACAGAGCAATATCAATCCACTTCGGATGTTATTACTGAAAATCAGGATAATGTAATTGTGGAATTGAAAGATAATGTGGAATCTGATATGGACGAGCTTATATCTGATTATGGGGAAGATATCACATTAAGTACAGTTGAAGAAGCCATAACACCGGATGATGCATATGCGTCGGTGTTGGATGAATTTCGCACTTTTTGCGCTGATACAAGTGAGAGGGGGAGCTACAGCATTGAGGGGACTGTAGCTTCATATTATCACATGTATGACGCGGTTCTTTACTATTCTTATTATGATATTGATAAAAATGGAGTGCTGGAACTTTTAATTAGTATGGGAAATGATGAAGATATCGGAGGTATTGTAGATGTATTTGGTTTAAATGATTCAGAGATAGTCTGTATACAAGGAAATGATACATTGGGGGATCGCTCACAGTTGACAATTTATACTGACGGTACATGGTACAGGGAGGATTCCGGCGGTGCAGACAATGGAGTGCATACTTTTTATCGGCTGGATTCTGATGGCTTTGGATTGAAAGAAATTGAGAAGTATATATATGATAGTGATAAAATGCCAGCACCGTTTTTTAATAGCAATAAATCGCTGACAGATGATGAATTTTTTGAATTGCTTGATAATTATGAAGTTGTTTCTGATATAGAGTGGTATAGATTGGAAGTTGAGGAGATAGCGGATTACGATCAATTATATAAGGCATTTTCATCTGTGATAAAAGGGGAACACGAGATATATTTTTGGCAGGACGATTTTGATTGTGATGGTCAGGAGGAAGCTTTTGGTATTACTGGAATTGAGCAATTTAGCAATTTGGAAAATGTGCGTATTTACTATATTTCAAGTGATGGAGAAGCAACTTGCATTGATGAAATTTCCGATATGTACGGATATGGGGACTCTTATTTCCTGTATCCAGATGTCGAAGACTTTGTTTTTATTGATACTGGTGATACGAAATTTTTATCGCTTGGTGGAATAGATGGACAAGTTGTTTGGCTGTATGGAGTAAAAAATGGCAGTGCATATCAGCCAGAGGTTTCAGGGGAATTTTTTGAATTCTCTATGGATGAAGAGAACTGCAAAAGGTATCGCGCATACGAATCTAGTGATGGTGGCGAGGGGGTGAAATTTTATGAATATGATATAGTCAGCCAAGAGTTTGTTGAGGTTTTTTAATGAAAACAGATGGTATGGAGTGTTGGAATTGCGTAGGAGGCGAAAATGGGATTTTTTGATGATTTAGGGAAAAAGGTTGTTGATGCAGGACAGAAAACGGTACAAAGGACAAAAGATATGTCGGATGTCGCACATATTAATTCGTTGATTACCCAAGAAGTGAATAAAATCAACAATATGTATTATCAGATTGGAAGATTGTATATTAGCTTACATAGAAACGACTGCGAGGAAGAGTTTTCAGAAATGGTGAATGCAATTGCAACATCAGAACAGATTGCGGAGGAATATAAAAGACAAATTCAGAATATCAAAGGAGTTCGATGCTGTGAGCAGTGTGGCATCGAAGTACCAATAGGAGCGGCATTCTGTAGCTCTTGTGGGAACCCGATGCCTGATATGATGACACAAAGAAATGAGAGTGATTATATAAAGTGCTCTAATTGCGGAAATTTGGTTGAAAAAGAGGCACAATTTTGCACATTATGTGGGAAGTCAATGGATCAAGGCGGTGCAATTATGGCATCTGGTATTGTAGAGAGGCATTGCCCTAATTGTGGCGTAGTACTGGATGACGATTTTGTTTTTTGCACGGAATGTGGTACAAGGCTATGAAAGATTAACGAGGAGGTGAGAATATATGAACTTTTGCAGTAACTGCGGTACACAAATTGGAAAAGGCAAATTTTGTCCCCAATGTGGTGCGTTAAAAGAACATTGTACAAAGAAGAACAAAACTTCAAAATTGCATGGAAGACTAAAGAAGCGGGAACTGTTACTTGGGATAGCCTTAGTAGCTTTTGGATTGATCATAGGAGAAAACTGGGGAGAAACCAGAAGAGCAACCCAGAGGTATTGGTATACAGTTTATTCTACTGAATTAAATGCACTTGGCTGGCTTTGTGTTGCTGGGATTTTAATTGGTGTGATTATCTGTATGGCATGGTTGATTTCATTCATCATCATGAAAGTATCAATACCATGTCCCCAATGTGGTGGACCGTTGGTGCAACATCCAGAGATTTGTCCGCATTGCAAAACAAAATTGGATTGGAGGAGGTGATCATAAATAATCAACGCTATTTTTAGGTGGTTCAAGGGCAAAAGCCTATGTGAGTACTCTATGTAGATAAGGAGGTGGAGTTGCTTGGGGTAAAAAATATAAAAAAGCAAATGTATGTTGGATTTATTGGAGCTGCTATTGTATTTATGACGGCATCAGCAGTGCTTGACACTGCTAAAAAATACACTAGAAGTAGTTATTACTATTGGTCAAGAGATGTAAGAGATGTAGTATCAATAATGAACGGGATAGGTATTTTCCTCATTTTAATAGGTGTTGTTCTATTGGGATCGGGATTTTCAGCAATGATATTAATAAAATGTGGAAAATTTTGTCCGGAATGCGAAAAAGTGTTTTTCAGGTTTGTAGTTATGTGTCCGAGATGTAAAACTGATTTGAGATATGCCAAAAGTGTAAAAACATATTTAGCAGAGAGACCTCTGGTAATGTCAATGGAACCTATTGAAATTAATGGTGGGCAGCAGAGTGGCAGGTTATATAGCGGAAATAGCCGATTTTGTGCATATTGTGGAAAGGAATTAGTTACGAAAGTTGCATTTTGTCCATATTGTGGCAATAAGACAAATTGAAAGTTCATATTATACGAGGAGGAAGAAAATGTATAGAGTAGATTGGATTAAGAAGCAAAAAGTTTTGGCTTTATTTATTGGAGTAGGATTATTTTTATTAATGCTCCTTTGTGAAAGTTATGCTGATATGGGTAAACATAATGCAGCTTATTACTGGTCAAGGGATGTAAGGGAAGGAGTTTCTACGTTAGAAGGATTTGCATTTTTTTTAGGAATATTTTGCTTATTTATGGTTTTGTGTAGCATTTTTATGTTTTATTTGGATAAGAATGGAAAAGTCTGCATGGAATGTAAACTGGTATATCCAAAATCCTCGACAAGATGTTTTAAATGTAAGCAAGACATTACATATGCGAAAAGCATAGAAGAGTATTGGGCAGAGTCGCCGATTGTTAAAAGAGTCACACCGAATATGGGTACAAATATATCGTATCCGTCTATTCAGAATAATACTTCTGGTTTAAACCACGAGAGATTTTGTTCTTCATGTGGCCAGAAAATGAAGGGAAACGATCATTTTTGTCCGAGATGCGGAAAGAGATATTGAAGGTTTATATTCATTTCCGCTATTATTCCGAACAAACATGCAAGTTTTGAAAGCAGGCTTGCTTTGAAATAACGGCTTGATAATGTTTTTACGATATATTATAATGAATATGCGCTCCAAAACGGGTAAGCGGTTCGCCTTTTGCCAGATGATTCATCTGAGAACTTCCAGAAACAAGGAGGTATGTCAATGGAAAATCTACGAAAGGGTACTTAGGTACATATGAGATTCGATGTGCTTGTAGGAATTGTCGGCATTGCTGTAACCCTTATTAGTATTTTAACTACTGGTATCAGCATATGGCAAAACCGCAGGAATAGAGGAAATCAAAAAAGCAACCGCCCTCAGCCAAAGGAATAGGTTGCTTTTTGAGATAAGTAACTAAAAACCAAGGCGAACCGTTTGCTTCACGGAGCGCTCTTTTATATTTGTATAATATACTGATAAATGAGAATTGTCAACAAAATTATATTTTGGGATAGCGTAAGTTTATTGTAGGAATAGGACAGACAGAATGTCCCTAGGATCTGTATCTGGATTTAAGGTAGTTTTTGATTATTATATTACCACATAGTATACGAGAGGAAATGAAGTGTTTTTATGAAGGAAGTTATTGATATAATTAATGTTATTTTTCAGTTTATTCATAATAATTTTGATAAAATGGATATCAAGCAAAGCAAAGTTGTTTCCCCATTTTTTCTAATTTATGCAAATGAAAAAATGCAAAAAGGCAGAACCGTTACAAGGGTTTCCTGTCGCCAAAAGCTAGATCACATCTTTCCCGGTTTATTCAAAAATGAGGAAATCAAATTTACTTTTCTTGTTTTAAAAATGAACGTATCATTTCACTTCGAACTGTCTCATCACAAGTTCGCTGTTCTCCGTTAATATCCTATAGAACTGCTTCAGAAATCTTTCGTAGTCCTTTCTGATCATCTCCTCCATCTCAATCCTGTTATCACAGTTGGCATATCGTTTTTTCATAATATACGCCACACATTTCTTTAGTTGATTACTTCCCATAACACTGTCCTTAAATTCAGTCCATATATCCTTGCCTTTATCCATTCCTCTTCCCAGCATAATGGCCGTGTTCCTGTCTATAGGAGACAAAATGTAAGTTTTTATGCAATGGTCCAAATACCCATTCATGTTTCGCCCCTTGCGGAAAGTACGTGGGAAACAATGCAGCAGCAGATTTTCAAAACGGCTGTCTGGTTTATAAACCTTTTTTGGCAGGGTGTCAAACTTGATTCCCTCAGGATTGTTAACATGAGAATCGAAAGCCCCCATATAATCGAACAAACATGCTTCTTCACTCATATCTATGGGTTCTATCTTTTCCCGAATGGACTTTAGTCTTAAATCATAACTGATTTTGTTTTCTTTCCGCATTATACTTTCTATTTTGACGATTCTGTGAGGGAGACGCTGTATATTTTCCATGCTTATGGAAAGTATTTTATGCTTTTCCCGTATTTCATTCTGCAGTTCGTCCTGTTTTCTCAGCTTTTCAATAAGCTTATCCGAAAGATCCACTTGTACCTGGAAAAGATTCTCCTGACTCCATAATGCACTAATCGGTATTGTATCTGTTTCCAAGTAGAGGCTCCAGGAGTCGACTGTCTCTTTATAAGACTTTATAAATCTCTGGAAAAGATCATCAGGAACGTTTCTGTAAAACAGCAGGATCAGTGAAATCAGTATTCCCTTCATATCGGAAAAGGGTTCTTTTCTCTTTTTCGCCTGCTCCAACTTTTTTTCATCCCGTTCGCAGAAATCAATACACCAGCGCCGCATGAGTTCCCTTTGCGCCATAAGCAATTCTTCTTCATCAATTGCGCCCTCACGCAGTCTGGCCCTATCAATATTCATATATTTTTCGGGCTGCTCATCTAGGATCAACACATCCATACTCAAAAATCCCGCATGCAGGCGTTTGGGTTGTCCTCTCCGTGCATAAACCATCTCTGTATCGGAAATCTTGTTAAACTTATAACTGATACTGTATACCTTGGGTATTCTTTCCGGCAGAGATAATAAACGTTTTCCGGCCTTCTCTGTTATCTGGCAGGGATTTATCTTTAACAGATAGCATCGGTTTGCTTTCCTGTCCCAAAAATATGCCATATTATCAATAAAAACATAGGGCTCCTGTGTAACTGCCCCAAAACTTTGCAAGTGCTCCCCAAAAAAGCCTTTTTCAAAGTTTTTTGGATATATATAGCTGCTCCTAAGACATCTTGGACTCTGGGGATTGGTTTCTTTAGTACCATCTTCCTTAAGGATCATGGATTGATAATATATATTGAAATAGTCATACCTGACCTCCTGTATCCTGTTCTGGCAGGCCTGGGCAACTTCCACAAAAAGCATATGCAGTTTTTCCCCTGTATCAAATTCAGGATCATAATACAGGAATTCTTTGCTTAAAAATTTATCCGGATCTATGGCAATTTTTACGTTAGTTCCGGGGATTGCATTGTCAAAATAAGTTTCGTCATCACCTTGAGGAATCTCCCTGAACTCTATTTTGCCCCTGTTCTTTCCGTAGGAATTTAATAAAATATGTTGTTCCGGTGTGTTATGCTGTCTTGTATAGAACTCTATGCAGTCCGTCATCTGAAATACCGATTGTAATCCAATCCCAAAAATTCCTGAAGGCTTCAGCCACACTGGCATACTCTCTATCATTTTTCTGATCCGCTCGTTTTTTTCCTTGCTTGAACCGATCTCCGCAATGTATTTCATTTCCTCCTTGGTGATTCCGATCCCTTTATCCTTCACAACTACAATCACTTGCCTGCGAAGCCGGTCTTCGATTACTTCCACTGTAATATCATAATTTCCGAAGATGGATCCCCAGCTTTTTTTGTTCTTACTCTTACTATTCTGCATCTCTTTATTCCAAAGAATATCCCAAAGATCCAGTCCCTCCTTCACACGGTTTTTTGACAATCCGCAGAAACTGTATTTGTTTTGAAGCAGATCACTCCAAAGCTGCAGAAGAGAAGCATCAATTGCATTCTGCAGCATTTCCCGAATACCCACATATTTCTCTTCATAAATACTTGTTCCTTCTAAAAGCTTCATCACACGTTCGTGAGGCATTCGCATTTGAAGCTGCCGATTTTCAGATATGTACTCTTCACCATCCACATAAATTACTACCTGGGGATGTGCAGGCGGGTTCCCGAAATCCGGCTGTGCTATCTGACTCCAATTCATCACGATATTCTGGCATTCTTTCGTGAGTCCATCCGTCCATTCGTATACAAGCGCGGCCACTTCATAGCTTTCCTGTCTGGCGTGTTCTTCCAGAACCTCTCTTTTATGCTTATTTTCCTCGTTTCCATCTATCTGTTCGGAAACACAATGCGCTGTAATCTCTATCGCTTCCGGTGTAATCAGTAAATGAGATATGGCCTCATGCTTACGGAAATGCAACAGGGACAGTCTTGGTATAATATTTCTGTTTAAAGCAACTTCACGTACAAACCACATGGGAAAACGCCCGTTGTCCAGATCCAGAGAATCTCCCAACCGTAGCATAGAAGCAATAAACCTTGGATGATATTTATCCCCTGCCATTCCATCCGCACGGTATGATAATTGAAGAATATGATCTATGGGCTGTCCGTGGCACATACAGATTTCGGCAATTCCCTCCATGCCGCATATAAAACGCTTTTTCAAATGTCCCTGAAACAGCCCTTCAAAATCATGTTTGATGCCCAGCACACCCTTCCAGTGCTCAGGGCGTAGATAGAGCTGTACCACCAACATAATGGAGTAATAAAGGTCGTTCAAAGGAATATTTGCTCTATCGTCATCTAAATATTGAAGCAGATTATGAATTGCCTGCTCATCCTCTTTTTCCATCCACTGTCTGTTTTTTTTTCTCTTCTCTAAAAATGCCTTGAAATCAGCATTACCCAGAATATCATAAATTTTGTTAAATGTCTGGGACATTCCATAGTCATGGGAATAGATACAGGCCAACAGCATGAACGTATCTGTTGCTGACAGCCGACAGATACGTTCCTCCCCCAGAAACCGTTCCACAGCCTGAATAATGGTTCTGCTGTGGCTTCCGTCATGTAGACTATAATTTACGAAGATACTTCCACAATGTGTAAGCTCCTCCTCAATCCTTTTTCGCAGTAGAAGCCATAAACTGTGTAACTCCTTTACTTTTGGATAACTCTCTGCCAAATTTTCTAAATGGTTCTCCAGATCAACTGGCATATGATAACAGTGCGTTCTTTCCGCCATTGTAATCATTCCCCTTTTTTATATTTTTTCTTATACTTTTTCTACCTTTATATTCTGTATCATCTGCTTCCAGGTGGAAGACTCTTCACCAATGATGTTTTCTGCATTCGTCACAAATATTCGGAAGTTTTTCTCCTCATCTCCGTCCTGGTACCCACCGGCCTTCAATACATATTGCCGTTCCTCACGCATCAGATCATTTCCTACTTTGCGATACAGTACCCATTTTTCTTTCATGCGGAACAATTCTATGACGGATTCAAGTAGAATGCACAGAGAGGATGCTCCTGTAGCGATCCAGGGCAGATCGGATAGCTGTGCAAATGTCTGACTTATCGGAATCATAGCCAGAATCAGAAGCTTTGTGACACTTAAGCCTAAATACCATATTTTGTATAAGGTTGCCCGCTTATAATAATACTGAACATAATTGCGCACTACTCTGAAATACTCGTCTATATTCATTTCTTTTGCCAACTGTATCTCTAAGAAGTATGGATTGATCGATTCTGATTTTTTTATCATTTTTACACCCATCTGTATGTTACGACGCACACTCAAACCAATAGATTGAATACGTATTGTAAACAACCCTGTTTTTATCTGTATGATTTATTAAAAGGGTATGTAAACGACCTTTGCACAGCATTTACATTTAGTTTAAGCTAATTTTTGAATAGAAAACACCACCATAAGTTCTCCGCCTATGATGGTGTCGTGTGTTTTATATAATATATCCCCCTAAATTCCCCTTTACACATTTGCCATACTTTGACAGTTTATATGTTATTTTAACATTTTTCAGGGTGATTAGCAAGTTTTATAATTTTTGAGTTTCCCAGCGGATTTAGATTTATTATAATTCAATTTCTGGCTTTATGTTTCAAAATATTGAAAAAACTGGAGATTTTAAAGGGGAGTAGAATTTTCTCCAATACTGGAATTTACTTTTGCAATTAAGCAATTAGTCCGCAAAAGTAAGGGGATGTATACATATAGGAGCAATGGATGTAGATAACTTTTCGGATTTGAAGAAAAACTCAAGATAGGGAAATTCGAGATGTTTGGGCAGGAGATAACAACGTTTACCTTTCAGATCTGGGTTGGAAAACAGCCGCTTTACACATGCATGGCAGTTATGGTATGATAATCCCAAGCATTGAAAGACGGCTTGTTTTTACCGTTACTAAGAACAAAATGGATACATATCTGGGAGTCTGAAATTCTGATTTATCTGTATGGCATATCGCGGAACCTGAATCCCTTATATGGAAAACAGAATAGGGGAGGAAGGATGATGGGAAGAAAGGATGAGTACCAGTTTGATTATCTGGAGGATAACGTGAGGTTTGCGGACCAGATAAACGGCGCATTATTTCATGGAAGGCAGATCGTGAAGCCAGAGGAGTTATTGCCTGATGAATCACAGATGGTGAGCATCGGAGAAGGAGCAGGGACTTCGAAAACAATTGTAGATAAGGTGCGGATCTGGAAAGGAAAAAAACTGCATATTCTTGCGGTGGAAAACCAGAATTATGTGGATTACCAGATGGTGCTGAGAAACATGTTTTCAGAGAGCATTGGCTATCGTAAACAGTGGAAGCGTAAGAGGCGCACGCATGAGGGGAAACATGATTTGCAGAACCGTGACGAATATCTGTCTGGCATGAAGAAGGAGGAAAAGTTTACGCCGATTATAACGCTGGTGGTGTATTTCGGGATTGGCGGTTCATGGGATGGCGCAAGGTGTCTGCACGATTTGTTGGAGATTGAAGATGAGCTGAAGGAGTATGTGACAAATTACAGATTGAACTTGTATGACTGTCACGAACATGACACGTTTGTGGAATACAGAACAGGGTTGCGTCAGGTATTCGAGGCAGTTCGTTATGCAGAAGACAAGAAGAAACTAAAGGAAGTAATGGAAGAAAATCGTGAAGCTTACAGCAGGATAGACAGCGACACAAGAAACATGCTGGAGGTAGTGGCGAACATAAAGATACCCGAGAAATGTAAGGTGGTGGAAGCGGGGAAGGAGGGATACGACATGTGTAAGGCATTTGAGGATATGAGGCAGGAAGGATACGAGGAAGGAATAGAAAAAGGAATCCGTATATTGATTCAGGTATATCAGGAATTGGGAATATCTCGGGATGTTATTATGGAAAAATGTGCAGAGAAATATGGAATCACGGAAGAGAATGCGAGAGAATATGTGGAAGAATTGAACATCTGATACCACAGGATGAATCACCTGGGTGGTTCATGGAGCCGTTCCATTTCAAATTGTGCATTATTTGTGAACTTCACGCAAACTATTTCATTTACCGTTCAGATGTGTTAAATTAATTTCTTGAGGGATAAAATACGATAGAAAGAGGGAACACATTATGGAAAAGAAAAAGGCTGCCAAGGTAAGCGAAGACACAAACGTGAGCAAAAGTAAGGCGAAGCGGGAAGCGCGCAGAAAGCAGGTCCGGAAGGAGAAAAGGGAGGCAAATGCCGCCAGAATAACAGGGATCGCAGTAGCGGCGGTTATTGCGCTTGGGATTTTACTGGCAGTGGGAAGACAGTTGTATATTATGGCGATCCGCACGACTCCCAGCACGGATTACAGCGCGGGGCTTACGGATGACGGCAGAATCGAGAATGCGGATATGGCGGCAATGCTTAATCTGGCTGATTACAGGAATATTTCAGTGCCGGAGGATGAGGTCGCAGCTACGGAGGAAGAGGTTGAGAGTGAGATCACCTCAACGCTGGAATCCTATAAGGAACTCAGTACAGATGAAAATCTGGAAATTGCCGATGGCGATGAAGTTAATATTGATTTTGTGGGAACTGTCGATGGCGTTGAGTTTGATGGCGGAAACAGCGGCGGTGCAGGCTATGACCTGACCATCGGATCAGGAAGTTTTGTAGATGATTTCGAGCAGCAGCTGATCGGGCATAAGCCGGGCGAAGAGGTTACGGTGGAGGTTACTTTCCCGGAGGATTACAGTGAAGAGCTGGCAGGTCAGGACGCTGTTTTTGCGGTGACTGTCAATGGCATCATGACAATGCCGGAGCTCACAGACGACTTTGTGGCGGAGAATCTGGCGGATGCGGAGGGTGTATCTACGGCGGCGGAATACCGTGCTAAGGTGGAAGATGATTTTTATCAGGAGCACCTCAGGGATTATCTTATGGAATACGTGGTGGAGAATTCCACAGTAAATACCTTCCCGGATAAATACGTAAAGGCGACGAAGTCTGTTTTGAAGAATGAAGACAACAGCTATGGTATGGAGATGGAAGACGAAATCGCTTATGAGAAAGAACTCACACAGAGGGCTGAGGAAACGGTGAAGGAGGCAATGGTCTATCAGGCTGTCTTTGAGGATGCAGGACTCTCATTTGACGCGGATGCGTATTATGCCGAACAGGTTGAAACGATGGGAGAGGAGTATGCAGAAAGGCAGGGAGCCGGTTATTTGGCGCAGAGCGAAATAAAACAGATGGCAATTGACTATCTGGTGGGCTTGTATCAGTAACCAATGATTTTTATGTAAAAGTTACGGTGAAATACAAATAATCCCCGGCAGAACTTAAAAAAATCTGCCGGGGTTCTTATGTGTGATAAACACAGGTATTTGCCGGAAAAGTCTGAAAAGCCATATTTCCTGCAGCTTTTCTAAATATCCCTCACATCGTACGGTGTCGTCTGGTACACATAGTAATTGAGCCAGTTCGAGAAAAGAAGCTGACCGGCGGAGCGCCAGTTGACGATCGGTTCCTTTGAGGGGTCGTCTTCCGGGAAGTAATTTACCGGGATTTTGGGATGCATGCCTTTGTCCATATCGCGGGCATATTCCAGAGCCAGCGTATCGGCGTCGTATTCCAGATGGCAGGTAATGAAGAAATGTCTGCTGTCCTCTGTCTTGGCAATGGCCATACCGGCTTCGTCCGAGACTGCCATTAGCTCCAGATCCGGCACGGAGGCGATCTGGGCCGGATCGATCGTCATTGCACGTGACTGGGGCGCATGGAAGACATCGTCAAAGCCACGGAAGAGCGGCGACTTTCGTTTCAGAATCTTGTGGGTGTACACGCCGGACAGCTTTTCGTCTAAATCTTCCCTGTCCAGACCGTAGAAATAGTACAGGGCGGCATAAGCGCCCCAGCACAGGTGGAGGGTGCAGTGCACATGCGTGCGGCCCCATTCCATGATGGTGCAGATCTCGTCCCAGTAGGCCACCCTTTCAAAGCGGACATGGTCGAGAGGCGCGCCAGTGATGATCATACCGTCGAATTTGCGGTTTTTGATCTGATCAAAGGTTGTGTAAAAAGCCTCCATATGATTGGAATCGGCATGCTGCGGCGTGTAGCTGGCAGTCTGTAAAAACTCTACGTTCACCTGCAGAGGTGTATTTGAGAGTTTCCGCAGAAGCTGGGTTTCGGTTACTTCCTTGGTGGGCATCAGATTTAAGATCAGCACATCTAGCGGACGGATATCCTGATGCATCGCCCGGTATTCTGTCATGACAAATATATTTTCTTTCTCTAAAATGCCGGTTGCCGGCAGTAAATCAGCTACTTTGATGGGCATGGGAATCCCTACCTTTCTCTCGGGTTTTTCATAATATATGAAAGTATAAATGATACAATGTATGATATCACAAACCGGGAGGGCGCGCAAGGCAGTGCCGTGCGCCTGCGGTCATATTTACCAAAGATTTGCTTAAGAATTCCTAAAAGTTTTTTGAGGAAAAGCGGTCCGCCGATTGACCCATATACTGGAAGATGGTATAGTAAGAGGCAAAAGGAGGTTGATTGAAATGAAAAAATTACTTGCATTAGCATTAGTAGGCGCTATGATTTTCTCTGTGCCCGTTATGGCAGAGGAAGTAGGAGCACCCGTAGCCGTGTATCTCGAGGACAGCTCTGATATCGGCGAGCCTGCAGAGACCGTACTGGCGATCGAGGAGAATAAGACCATCGGCGAGCACATGAACAATGCAGTCACTAATATCTGGGACATGCTTGGTGCAGAGGTTCAGGATCTGGCAATCGGTCAGGGCGCGGTTCTTGACGGTGTGGAGGCGCCCGGTCTTACCTTTGACCTGGTAAAGCCGGATCTCAAGAGAGTATACGCTGCAAAAGAGCTGGCGCAGGGTAAGGGTTCCCTTCTCACTGTCGTAAATGTACATACCCATGCGGGCTATGGCACAGCGAAGATTAACTTCTATGCACCCGGCGTAAAGGCTGGTCAGGCGATCACCGTTTACCAGCGTATTACCGATGAAGAGTGGGTTGCAGTTCCGACAGAGGTTTCTGACGATCATGTAGTGGTTGAGATCACCGATAACAACCATCTTGCATTTATCGAGGCAAAGTAAGAGCGAAAGAACTGGTTTATGTGTAGAGAAAACGTACCGTCTTTTTGGCGGTGCGTTTCTTTTGTGCAGGGTGAAAAGCTTTCTCTTCACGATTTCGACAGCCGATTTAAGCGATGCATAAAAAGATTTGCATAATTCTGTATTTTACATTATAATTTATATGTATCAACGCTTCGACACAGGGGGATTGAGTGGATTATGGAGACAGCGTATCAGAAGGTTAAGGTACACAACGAGCTGGAATGGTGTCAGGTTAAGGACATGGATACGAAGGAGAAGATTGAGAAGGCTCTGCTGAAACACAGGGTATCCTATTTTGTGAAATGGGAAAAACCGAAATTCTTTTCCAGTGACACTTTTGGTGCCTGCGTATTCTGCGTGAACCAGCTGCAAAAGGAAAGCGCGGATGATGCGATTCAGGAGCTTGCGGAGGAAGTGCGGGATAAGATCCGCTTTATTAACCGTAAGGTGGATAAGACGTTTTATTAAATGGGAATGTTTTTTTGTATATAATAAGACCGGGTGCATACGTGTGGGCACCCGGTTTATTTTTTTGGCCGCCGTTAGGCGCCCGATTTTTTCAGGTTCTTCTGGGCGGTGGAGAGCATCAGCTTGATGCGGTTCAGCTGATTGACCTCGCTGGCGCCGGGATCGTAGTCGATGGCTACGATGTTGGAGCTGGGGAATCGCTTGCGCAGCTCCTTGATCACGCCCTTGCCCACCACATGGTTCGGCAGGCAACCGAAGGGCTGGGTGCAGACGATATTGTTTACGCCGCTGTGGATTAATTCTACCATCTCTCCGGTGAGGAACCACCCCTCGCCGGTCTGGTTGCCGATATCGACGATGGGTTTCGCGTAGTCCACCAGCGTGTAGATGCTGACAGGCGGCGTAAAGTGCCTGCTTTTTGCAAATTCTTTCGCGGCCTGCGCGCGCAGTTTCTCAAGCGCCCGGATGCCAAGACGAGAGAACAGGGCGGCCTTTTTCGAGGTGCCAAGAAAATCTGCCTTGTAAATCTGGTTGTAGAAGCAGTAGAGCATAAAGTCCAGCAGATCAGGCACGACCGCCTCCGCGCCTTCTGTTTCCAGAAGCTCCACCAGATGATTGTTGGCGGCAGGCGCGAATTTTACCAGAATCTCACCCACGATGCCGACGCGTGGCTTGCGCAGATCCTCATAAATGGGAATCTGGTCAAAATCCCGTACAATCTGACGGCACATCTTCTGGAAAGTCAGATAGTTTAAGGATTTCCCGGCCACAAAATGCCGGCATTTCTTCAGCCATTTGGCGTGCATCGCATTGACGGAGCCCGGCTCTTTCTCATAGGGGCGCATACGATAGACGCAGCGCATGAAAATATCGCCGAAGAGGGCGCTGTAAGCGGCGCGGATTAAGAGATTGGCGTTCAGATGGAACCCGGGATTGCTCTCGATGCCGGCCAGATTCAGTGAAATCACAGGAACCTGCGGCATACCCGCCTTTTCCAGGGCGCGCCGTATAAAGCCTACATAGTTTGTGGCGCGGCAGCCACCGCCGGTCTGGGACATAATAACAGCTACTTTGTTCAGGTCATATTTGCCGGAAAGCAGCGCGTCCATAATCTGTCCTACCACGATCAGGGAAGGATAACACGCGTCATTATTTACATATTTTAAACCAGTATCCACGGCCTGTCTTGTATCGTTGCCGAGTACTTCAAAGTGATAGCCGCAGGCGTTGAAAGCCGCCTCCATGATTTCAAAATGAATCGGCGACATCTGGGGGCAGAGAATGGTATAGTCCTTGCGCATCTGTTCGGTGAAGGGCACTTTTGTGATGGCGCTGGAGCGTATCACGCGCTTCTCGCCTTTCTGTTCCCGCACCTGTATCGCTGAGAGCAGGGAACGGATGCGGATTCTGGCCGCCCCCAGATTGTTTACTTCATCAATTTTTAAACAGGTATAGATTTTGTCGGAGCCTGTGAGGATATCGTTTACCTGATCCGTGGTTACGGCATCAAGACCGCAGCCGAAGGAATTGAGCTGGATCAGATCCAGATCATCCCTTGTTTTAACGAAACTTGCCGCCGCATAGAGTCTGGAATGGTACATCCACTGATCCGAGACGATCAACGGACGCTCGGGAGCCGCCAGATGGGAGACGGAATCCTCGGTCAGCACCGCGATATCATAAGAGGTAATCAGCTCGGGAATGCCGTGGTTGATTTCCGGGTCAACGTGGTAGGGACGTCCCGCCAGCACAATGCCGCGCTTGTGGTTCGTCTCCAGATAACGCAGCACCTCCTCGCCTTTGTCCCGCATGTCCTGTCTGGCTGCCGCAAGCTCTGTCCATGCAGCCTCGGCAGCATCCATAACAGCTGTTACGGGAAGCTCCTGAAATTCTCTTGTCAATGCTTCCGTAACGGTCTGCAGGCTCTTAAAGGACATAAAGGGATTGCGGAAAACCATTTCGCCCCGTCCGATTTCTTCCACATTATTTTTGATGTTTTCGGAGTAGGAGGTGACAATAGGGCAGTTGTAGTGGTTGTTGGCGTCGTGGAATTCGTCCCGCTCGTAAAAAAGGGCGGGGTAGAAGATGAAATCCACTTTCTGTTTTATGAGCCATGCCACATGTCCGTGCGCCAGCTTGGCAGGATAGCATTCCGACTCGCTGGGGATGGACTCGATGCCAAGCTCATAGATTTTGCGGTTGGAAACGGGGGAGAGCACCACACGGAAGCCCAGCTTCGTAAAGAAGGTGAACCAGAAGGGGTAGTTCTCATACATATTTAACACACGCGGAATGCCCACGGTGCCCCGCTTCGCCTCGTTGGCCGGCAGAGGCTCATAGGAAAAGTAGCGTTTCAGTTTATAGTCAAAGAGATTGGGCGCACCGTTTTCCTTTTTGGCCCGTCCCAGCCCTCTTTCACAGCGGTTGCCGGAGATGTACTGGCGGCCTCCCGTAAATTTGTTGATGGTGAGACGGCAGTTATTGGTACAGCCCTTACATTTGGCCATGCTTGTCTCGAACTGCAGATTGGTGATCTGCTCCAGATTCAGCATGGAGGTGCGGTATCCTTCCTCATAATGTGCTCTTGCGATCAGCGCTGCGCCAAAAGCCCCCATGATACCGGCAATATCCGGGCGGATGGCTTCGCAGTCGGCGATTTTCTCAAAGCTGCGCAGAACCGCGTCGTTGTAGAAGGTGCCGCCCTGCACAACGATGTTTTTGCCAAGCTCCGAGGCGTCGGAGACTTTGATCACCTTAAAAAGTGCGTTTTTGATCACGGAGTAGGCCAGTCCCGCGGAAATATCGGAGACGGATGCCCCCTCTTTCTGCGCCTGTTTTACCTTGGAATTCATAAACACCGTACAGCGGGTACCCAGATCGATCGGATGCTCCGCAAAGAGGGCGGTTCTGGCAAAGTCCTCCACGCCGTAATTCAAGGATTTGGCGAAGGTTTCTATGAAGGAGCCGCAGCCCGAGGAGCAGGCTTCGTTGAGCTGTACGCTGTCCACGGTATGATTTTTGATTTTGATGCATTTCATGTCCTGACCGCCGATATCCAGAATGCAGTCCACCTCCGGGTCGAAGAAGGCGGCGGCATTGTAGTGTGCTACGGTCTCCACTTCGCCGTCGTCCAGCAGAAAGGCGGCCTTCATCAGCGCCTCGCCGTAGCCGGTGGAGCAGGAGCGGGCGATTTTCACCCCTGCGGGGAGTAAGCTATAGATCTCCTTTAAGGAACGTATGGCTGTTTTCAAGGGACTGCCGTCATTGCTGCTGTAGAAAGAGTAGAGCAGTGAGCCATCGTCGCCCACGAGAGCTACCTTTGTGGTGGTAGAGCCGGCGTCGATTCCTAAAAAGCAGTTTCCCTGATAGGAAGCCAGATCGCCCGTGGCCACATGATGGACACTGTGGCGGCAGCGGAAGGCGTCGTAGTCCGCCTGCGTGGCAAAGAGCGGTTCCATCCGTTCTACTTCAAACTCCATTTTGATATCGGAGGACAGCTTGGCCGTCAGCTCCTCCATGGTATAAAAAGCCTCCTCCTTCGCGTTTAAGGCGGAGCCTATGGCCGCGAAGAGGTGGGAATTGTCCGCGTCGATGATATGGGCGTCATCCAGTTTCAGGGTGCGGATAAAGGACTGCTTTAACTCCGATAAAAAGTGCAGCGGGCCGCCAAGGAACGCTACGTGTCCACGAATCGGCTTGCCGCAGGCGAGACCGCTGATGGTCTGGTTTACCACAGCCTGAAAGATGGAGGCAGACAGATCTTCCTTTGTGGCACCCTCGTTGATGAGGGGCTGGATATCAGACTTGGCGAACACGCCGCAGCGGGCCGCTATGGTATAGAGAGAATGGTAATTTTTCGCATATTCATTCAGCCCGGCCGCATCCGTCTGCAGGAGGGATGCCATCTGGTCAATAAAGGAACCCGTGCCTCCGGCACAGATGCCGTTCATGCGCTGTTCCACATTGCCGCCCTCAAAATAGATGATCTTGGCGTCCTCACCGCCAAGCTCTATGGCCACGTCCGTGACAGGCGCAAAAGTCTGCAGGGAGGTGGAAACGGCGATCACCTCCTGCACAAAGGGGATCTGCAGATGGTTGGCCAGCGTAAGGCCGCCGGAGCCTGTGATGATGGGATGCACCGTGAGGTTCCCAAGCTGTGCAAAGGCCTGGGAGAGAAGATCCGCAAGGGTTTCCCTGATATTTGCAAAATGTCTTTTGTAATCGGAAAAGAGTATCTGCTGCCTGTTGTCCAGAATGGCGATCTTAACGGTAGTGGAACCGATGTCGATGCCAAGCGTATATTGCATATCGCTCATTTCTTGCTCGCTCCTTCATGTATCAAATGGTATCTTGGAATAAGTTACCTTTTTACCTATTAAAATGTGTTTTTTGGCACACGCTGTCATTATACGACACAGTTTTCCAAAATGCAATTGTCCAATTCTTAGAAAAGAATGAAGTTTTCGGAAGACATTTATTAAATTTTTATGAGAGTGCGTTTTTTGGGGCTGCGACATTTACTTTTAAAAGGAGGAATGCTATATTATATAATAGAATTT
>CAMWPB010000061.1 GCA_947176065.1 uncultured Lachnospiraceae bacterium
GGACTAACGACCATCCCTCCTCACCGGAGAAAAAAGGATAGTTCACCACAGTTTCCGCATACGCCGGCTCAGAGATATCCGCACTCTCCTGCTCCATGCTCTCAATACTTTCCGGCGCTGCCGTATCTGTATGATCCCTCCGCACGGAAATTCCCCACAGCAAAGCCCCGCCGATACATACCCCTAATATAAAAGGCAAAAGATATCCCGCCTTAAAGAATCGCTTTCTCTCCCGCCTGTCACTATTCCCATTCACCTGTAACCTGTTATCTCCCATAAAACAACCCACTTCTTTCAGTCGATCACCTATATAAATAAGCTTCTCGGCACGGTCTATTTTATGATATAATAGCCGCAGAAGAAAATCAAACGAAAAGGAGTTAACACAATGCAAATCACAAACGACATCCATTACATAGGCGTAAACGACCACGACATCGACCTCTTTGAAGGCCAGTACACCGTTGAAAACGGCATGGCATACAATTCCTACGTGATCACGGATGAAAAAATCGCCGTGATGGACACGGTGGACACCCATTTTGAGGAGGAATGGCTGGACAACCTGAAAACCGTACTAAACGGCCGCACCCCTGATTATCTGATCGTACAGCACATGGAGCCTGACCACTCCGCCAGCATAGATGCCTTTGTCAAGGCTTACCCGGAGGCGGTGATCGTGGCTTCCGCACCCGCTTTTACCATGATGCGTCAGTTTTTCGGCACGGATTACGCCGACAACAGACAGATCATCAAAGAGGGGGATACCATTTCCTTAGGTGCACACACCCTGCAGTTTGTGGCCGCGCCGATGGTGCACTGGCCAGAAGTCATGGTCACCTACGACACTCACGACAAGGTTCTCTTCTCCGCGGACGGCTTCGGCAAATTCGGCGCCCTCGATGTGGAGGAGGACTGGGCCTGCGAGGCACGCCGCTACTACTTCGGCATCGTAGGCAAGTTCGGTATGCAGGTGCAGAACCTTCTGAAAAAAGCGGCCGCGCTTGACATTCAGATCATCTGCCCGCTGCATGGCCCGGTATTAAAGGAAAATTTGGAATATTATGTAAACTTATACCAGACATGGTCTTCCTACGGTGTGGAGTCGGAGGGCATTATGATCGCCTACACCACCGTCTATGGCCACACCAAAGCGGCGGCCGAACTTCTTGCGGAGAAGCTGACCGCCAAAGGCTGCCCGAAGGTGGTTGTAGCCGACCTTGCCCGGGAAGATAAAGCCGAGTGTGTGGAGGACGCCTTCCGCTACGGAAAGCTGGTGCTCGCCACCACCACCTACAACACGGAAATGTTCCCCTTCATGCGGGAATTTATTGATGAGCTGATCTCCCACAGCTACCAGAAGCGCACTGTCGCCCTGATGGAGAACGGTTCCTGGGCGCCTATGGCAGCGAAGGCTATGCGTGCAAGATTAGAGGGTTGCAAAGATATCACCTTCACGGAAAACACGGTGCAGATCCGCTCCGCATTAAACGAGGAAAACATCGCACAGATCGAGGCACTGGCGGAGGAATTGATGGCGAAATAGCGATAGCCGCCGACCATAAGTGCAGTAAGTAAAAAGATCCATATAAAGGGGCTGTTGCCAAAGCAGCAGCCCCCTTTTGTTCCTTGTATTCCTGCTTATCTTACGCATCCACGCCCAGCCTTTTCAGCTCCTCTATGGCCTGCGTCTGATTTTGAAAATGAATCGTATGTATCCCGAACTTCTCCGCCCCATCCAGATTCCGCTGCGTGTCGTCCATAAACACGCACTCCTCCGGCACCAGTTCATAGCGGTCGATCAATAACTGATAGATCTCCGGCATCGGCTTGATGACCTTCTCCTTGTAGGAGAGGATCCCCCCGTCCATGCAGGGGATAAAGTCAAGAGCCGCCGCACAATCCCTGCTCGCGCTCTCGGAAAAATTGGACAGGTAGAGACAGCGGTATCCCTTCTCCTGCAATTTTTTTATCCACGGAATCGCATAATCATTCCGAACAACCATAGATCCTTTGTCACGCAGCGTCTCCCGGATCTCCTTCTCGATGCCGGGATCGCTTTCGATAAAGCCCTGCACGATCTCCTCATCGCTCATAACACCCCTGTCATACTCATTCCACAGCGGATTCATAACCGTTGCTTTCGCCAGCCGCTCCAGAACCTCCTCGCTGTAGCCAAAGCTGCGGTAATGCTCTTCCCACGTAAAATCCGCCAGCACATTTCCGATATCAAAAATTATTGTTGTAATCATATTCTCTCTTTCCACCCAAATTCAGGGCAGCCATCCTTTCGCCGCTGCCATATGCCAGTTTACATAATACAAAACCCAAATCTTATCCTGCATGTATCGCCTTGATAAGTTTACATAACTCTAGATTTGTCAATTCACATCCGGCAGAATATAGTTTACATAACTCTATCAACATCTCGCCAGTCCATCCACATGCAGCACCTCTCCGCTGATGTAGGAGGCTCTGTCCGAAGCCAGAAATACAAAGGCGTTGGCAATGTCCTCCGGCTGTCCCATGCGCCTTAACGGAATCTGTGCGATCATGGGATCAATCACCTCTTTGGGCACGCTGCGCATCATATCCGTATAGGTGATGCCCGGCGCAACCGCGTTCACCCGGATTCCCTTCGGCCCAAGCTCTCTCGCCAATGACAGGGTAAACCCGTTCACCGCAAACTTGGACGTAGGGTAAGCGATGCCCGAAGGCTGTCCGTACTGGCTCACCATGGAGGAGGTGTTCAGGATCACGCCGCTGCCCGCCGCGATCATATGCGCGCTGGCCGCCTTGGCGCAGTTAAACACGCCCTTGATATTCAAATCCATCACCTTCTCAAAGGTCTCATCCGTATACTCCGTAAAAGGGGTGCTCTCCGATACGCCCGCGTTGTTCACCAGAATGTCTATGCTTCCGTACTTTTCCGCAATGCCGTCAAAAGCTTCTTTCACCACCGCATAATCGGAGAGGTTCGGAAAAATTCCCTCCACCGCCGCTTCCGGGTAAGTCTCTTTCAACTTTGCCACCGCCTGATCCGCCGTCTCCTGTCGGCTTGCACACAGCACCACCTTGGCGCCCTCCTGCAAAAATGCCTCCACTGTGGCATAGCCGATGCCCCTGCTTCCGCCTGTCACAATCGCAACTTTGTTTTCCAGTAACATACCGTTCCCTCCTTTTTCCATTTCCTATAACGCCCTGCAGATAAGGCAGCGGAAATATCCCCGCTGCCCCTTATCCGCTGTATTGCCACCCTACTTTTTCAGAGGACTCTCCCTGTAGATAATATCTTCTCTGCCGGGGCCGTTCGATACCATAGTAATAGGATACCCAATCTGCTCCTCAATAAACTCCACATATTTGCGGCAGTTCTCCGGCAGCTCCCCGTACTTTTTGACACCGCGGATATCGCATTTCCAGCCGGGCAGATTTTTCAACACGGGTTTCGCCTTCTCCAGCTTACAGGTCACAGGGAAATCTGTGGTCACCTGACCGTCCACCTCGTAGCCCACACACACCGGAATCTCATCCAGATACCCCAGCACGTCAAGCACCGTAAAGGCCACATCGGTAGTTCCCTGCAGACGGCAGCCGTATTTGGATGCCACGCAGTCAAACCAGCCCATTCTCCTCGGACGTCCCGTGGTTGCGCCAAATTCTCCGCCGTCACCGCCGCGTCTGCGAAGCTCATCCGCCTCGTCGCCAAAAATCTCCGACACAAACGCGCCCGCACCCACCGCAGAAGAATATGCCTTGCACACGGTGATGATCTCTTTGATCTCATAGGGCGGCAGTCCGGCGCCGATCGCACCGAAAGCTGCCAGCGTGGAGGAGGAAGTCACCATCGGGTAAATGCCGTGGTCAGGGTCCTTGAGCGTGCCGAGCTGTCCCTCCAGAAGCACGGTCTTTCCCTCCTTCAACGCCTGATCCAGATAGGAAGACGTATCGCACACATAAGGCGCAATCATTTCCCGGTACTGCTGCATCGTGGCAAACAGCTCCTGCGGATCAAGCGCAGGCTTATGGTAAAGATGCTCCAAAAGCACATTCTTTGTCTCGCATACCCGTCCCAGCTTCTCCTTCAGGAGATCCTCGTCAAAGAGCTCGTTCACCTGAAAACCGATCTTCGCGTACTTATCCGAATAAAAAGGCGCAATCCCCGACTTCGTGGAGCCGAAGGACTTTCCGCCGAGTCTCTCTTCCTCATACTGGTCAAATAAAATATGGTAAGGCATCACGATCTGGCAGCGGTCGGACACGAGAATCTTAGGCTTCGGTACATTCCTGTCCATAACAGACTTGATCTCATCCACCAGAATCGGAATATTAAGCGCAACACCGTTGCCGATAATACTGGTAGTATGCCCGTAAAACACACCGGACGGCAGGGTGTGTAACGCAAACTTGCCGTAACTGTTTACAATTGTATGTCCCGCATTCGCGCCTCCCTGAAAACGCACCACGATATCCGCTTTTTCCGCCAGCGTATCCGTGATCTTACCTTTTCCCTCGTCGCCCCAGTTGGCGCCCACTACAGCCTTTACCATAATTGATTCCTCCTTGTTTGCGAAGCTTTTCTTTTCGCCCCAACAGAAAGAGCCGGTTGCAAAAAACCGGCTCCTGTTTCTTACTTTCTAATTATAAAGCATAACAGGCGCTAAATCAATCTTTTCCCGAATTTATACAAAATTATTCCCTGCGTTACAACGGTTCGCCCGTCTGCGCCGCATGCGCCTTTTTCCATGCTTTGATCTGCGCAAGTCTCTTTTTCAGCGCCTCCTCCTCTCCCATGCCCGCGGGCCGGTAATATTCCCGTCCCAGAAGCGCGTCAGGCAGACACTGCATATTGGTCAGCTTCTCCTCCGTATCGTGGGCGTACTGGTAACCCTTTCCGTATTCCAGATCACGCATCAGCCCCGTGACACCGTTCCTGATCACAAGAGGCACCGGCTCCGCCAGGTCTTTGACGGCGTCCTCCTTCGCCTCGTTGTAGGACACCTCCATGGCGTTTGATTTGGGCGCAAGCGCCACATAGACCACCGCCTGCGTCAAATGGACATTGCACTCCGGCATTCCCAGAAAATGACATGCCTGATAAGCCGCCACCGCAATCTGCAGGGCACGCGGATCGGCCAGTCCCACATCCTCGCTCGCAAAGCGCACCACACGCCTTGCCACATACAGCGGGTCTTCTCCCGCCTCCAGCATCCGGGCCAACCAGTAAACCGCAGCGTCGGGATCGGAGTTGCGCATGGATTTATGCAGGGCGGAGATGAGATTGTAATGCTCCTCCCCCTTTTTATCGTACAGAAGGGATTTTCGCATGGTGCACTGTTCCAGCGTTTCCTTCGTCACCGTAACCGCGCCCTCCGCGTCCATCTCCCCGTTTAATACCACCATCTCCAAAGTAGAGAGCGCATTTCTGGCGTCGCCGTTTGCAAAAACAGCGATCATTTCCAGCGTCTCATCGTCGATATGCACCGTCTGGTTTCCGAAGCCTCGGGCATCCGTCAGCGCATGCGACAAGAGCTCTTTGATCTCCTGCGTGGTGAGGGCCTGCAGCACAAACACCTTACAGCGGGATAAAAGAGCGCTGTTTATCTCAAAAGACGGATTTTCTGTGGTCGCACCGATCAGAATGATGCTCCCCTTCTCCACAAAAGGCAGAAAGGCATCCTGCTGCGCCTTGTTAAAGCGATGTATCTCGTCTACAAACAGAATCGTCCTGACGCCGTACTGACGGTTTTTCTCCGCCTGCTCCATGACGGTTCTTATCTCTTTAATGCCGCTGGTAACCGCCGAAAAATCAATGAAGGAAGACTTGGTCTTATTCGCAATGATCCTTGCCAGCGTGGTCTTACCCACACCGGGCGGCCCCCAGAATATCATGGAGGAAACCTGATCCTGCTCAATCAGCTTCCTTAACACCTTACCCTTTCCCAACAGATGGCTCTGCCCTACATACTCCTCCAGACTGCCAGGCCTGAGCTTCGCTGCCAGAGGCTGCGGCATTTCCCTGTCAAATAAAGATATCTGATCCACGTTCTCTATCTCTTATTCCATTTATTGTTATTGTTGTTTTCTTTTTTGGAGTCCTGCTCCTGCTCTTCCGTTTCGGAAGTATTCGCAGAGGGTCCGGGCAAAGTGGCAAGGCCTTCCGCGTTCATGATACACTGCCCCTGGAATACCCCGTTTTCATCCACAACGAGACTCTTCGTGCGGATATTACCGATCACCTTACCGGTGGAAGCCACCTCGGTTCTGCCGCCGCTTGTCAGATCGCCCTCCAGAGCGCCGCCGATGATAATGCTGCTGCCCTTCACGTTTCCTTTTACCTTACCGCTGGCGCTGATAATGAGCGCACCCTCCGTCTCCACATCGCCATTCACGGTGCCTTCCACACGGACAGCCTCCTTCGCGCGTATGTTGCCGTCCACTACCATATCCGCGCCTATGATACTGCTGATCTTCGCGTTAATCTGTTCTACCGACTTTTTTCCCAACATAACTTCCTCCCTGTCCTTATCCTTTAATCTCAATCATCTCAAGCGGATCTACATAGCTCTCATCCTTGCGGATGCTGTAGCCTGTCTCCGTATTATCTTCGCCCACGAGAAAAAGTGCCACACCCTTCACAACCTGACTGTTCTCCTCCACAATGGGACTGCCCAGATTCCGATAGGTGGTGACATACCCGTTTCCATGGTCGATTATCACATAACTGACCTCGCCTTCCGCCTCACGGACTTCCTTGACCGTGCCCGGTGCGGTGGCGACAACCTTTGTTCCTTCCGCCGCCACGAAAATGAGTTCCTTCCACTCTTCTTTCGCCTCGACCTTCAGCGTATTCTCCTCGTCCTCGTCCTCATCTTCCTCTTCGCCGGTGTCCGCCGCCGTATCCTCTTCCTTAATCTGCGCCGCACCGCTCATGGGAAAGCCTTTGGGAATATAAGTCTCCTCGTGAGCCGCCACCAGCTCGTGCTCCTGCTCTTCCTTGCGGCTTAAAGTATCCTCCAGTGAGGATATCTTTCCGGCGAGACTTTCCTTTTCCGCCGTCAGCGTTTCATTCTCCGCCTTCATCTGGACAAGCTGCTCAAGCTGTCTGGCATTCCGCTCTATGTAGCCCCCCATGGTGATGGTCGTATAAACCGCATAACAGATCACCGCCACAAACGCCACAAAGGCAACTACCCCCAGCGCGCCTGTCTTAATGTGCATTCTCCGATGATTCGCCGCCGGCGCATCGGAAGTTAATATTATCGTATAAGTGATCTTTCTCTTGCGCAAGTCTGTGCTCATAAATAAGGTCACCTCCACTCATCCTTCTTATTCTATCACATATTGCGCAAGAAAAACATAGTAATTTTTTAAATAGTTCAGCCAGAACGATGTCCGACTGATAAATCGTGCTCGCACGAATTTAGCAGACGGTTATCGTTCTGAGGGAACGCCATCTTATGAGCAAAAGTAGCTGCGCAGCAGCGGAGAGCGCTGAAAGCGCGATTTTGCGAATGGCGTGAGCTGAACGTCCGCACTACATCCGCCCCGTAGCAAGCGCCCGCGTAGCGTTGAGCACCGCCAGAACCATAACGCCCACATCCGCGAAAATCGCCCACCACATACCGACAACGCCCACCGCGCCCAAAGCCAGACAGACCAGCTTCACCGCCAGCGCAAAGACAATATTTTCATGGACAATCCTCAGGGTCTTTCTGGAAATCTGCATGGCCAGCGCAATCTTTGCCGGATCATCGTCCATCAACACAATATCCGCCGCCTCAATGGCCGCATCGGAGCCGAGCGCCCCCATGGCGATCCCCAGATCCGCCCGGGAAAGCACCGGCGCGTCGTTGATGCCGTCCCCCACAAAGGCCAGCTTTTCCTTCTTTCCCTTCTCCGCAAGAAGTTTTTCCACCTCACCCACCTTATCCGCAGGCAGAAGCTCGCTTCTCACCTCGTCTACGCCAAGCTGCGCCGCCACGGACTCCGCCACAGGCTTTGCATCTCCGGTTAACATAACTATGCTGCGCACACCGGCTCTTTTGAGCGCCGCAAGCGCTTCCTTTGCGCCCGGCTTCACCACATCGGAAATCAGAATACATCCGGCATAAGCCCCGTCCACCGCTACATACACCTGTGTCCCGGTTTCGGAAATCTCCTCCGGCGTAATCTGCAGCCTCTCCATCAGCCTGCGGTTTCCCGCCGCCACGAGTCTCCCGTCCACATAGGCGCAGACCCCGTGCCCGCTGATCTCCTCCACATCTTTCACACGGCTTGTATCAATCTCCTTCCCGTACGCCTCCCGCAGACTTCTGCTGATGGGATGGCCGGAATAGCTCTCCGCGCAGGCCGCATACTCAATCAGCGCCTCCTCGGAAAAACCTGCCGCCGCTTTCTTGGCGGTAACCTCAAACACACCCTTCGTCAGCGTACCCGTCTTGTCGCAGACCACATACTTCGTCTCGGAAAGCGCCTCCAGATAGTTGGAGCCTTTCACCAGAATGCCCTTGGCTGAGGCGCCGCCGATCCCTCCGAAAAAGCTTAGGGGGATAGAGATCACCAACGCGCAGGGACAACTTATGACTAACGTGGTTAACGCTCTGGTCACCCACATGGACCACTGCGGCTCATACCCGAAAGCCAGACATAAGAGCGGCGGAAGAAGCGCCAGCGCCAGCGCGCCGTAGCAGACTGCCGGCGTATAATATCTGGCAAAACGGGTGATAAAATTCTCGGAGCGGGATTTCTTCATGCTGGAATTTTCCACAAGTTCCAGAATTTTGGAAACCGTCGATTCCCCAAATTCCTTCGTGGTGCGCAGCTTCAAAACACCCGACATATTTACGCTGCCGCTGATAACCTGATCGCCGATTCCCACCTGTCTCGGCAGGCTTTCCCCTGTCAGCGCGCTGGTGTTTAAGGACGCCTCCCCCTCTTCCACGACACCGTCAATAGGCACCTTTTCACCGGGCATGACTGTGATGAGCGTGCCGGTCTCCACCTCCTCCGGGTCCACCTGCTCTATCCGTCCCTCCACCTCTATGTTGGCGTAATCCGGGCGGATATCCATCAGTTTCGCAATGTTCCCCCTGCTCTTCCCCACCGCGTAGCTCTGGAACAGCTCGCCGATCTGGTAAAAGAGCATAACCGCCACGCCCTCCGTGTATTCCCCCAGAAGGATGGCTCCCACAGTGGCCACCGCCATCAGGAAATTCTCATCGAAAACTTCCCCGTGGATCACACCCAGAAACGCTTTGCGCAGAATGTCATAACCGATCACCAGATAAGGAACCATAAAAAGCGCAAACCTAAGCCACGGATTTTTTATCGGTGCAAACAGCAGGCCGGTCACAAGAACCGCAGCAATCAAAATTCTGATAAAAACCTTTTTTTGTTTTCTCGTCATCTCACTTTCCCCCTGTGCAGTAAATTTCTTTATATGAACATTCAATCATATATTCATTCGTTTGTCAAGGTATTTTTTAATGTTGCACGCATCCTGGCTCTGCCGCTTTCTGGCTCTGCTTATGCGCGCAAAAAGGACAACATCAGCCGCCAAGTGTTCTCCGGGATGTTTTGTGTGTGAACCGAGACACTGGCGATACGTTGCCGCACTCCTCCCAGAACTGATGTTGTCCTTTATCAATTATATGCTATTTTGCCCTGTTGTCAACGGCCTCCGGCATCGACTGTCCGCATTTCCGCCGGATTCACATGTACCATAATGTGCTTCACCCTGGGGAAATTTTTCTCGATAGAATCATGTACCCGCTCTGCCGTCGCATGCGCACGCCGCAGCGTCTCCTCCCCGTCGGCGCGGATCTCGATATCCACGTAAATTTTATTGCCGAAAACTCTCGTGTGCAGAAGGTCTACGCCCAGCACACCCTCCTGTGCCGCCGCGCATTCCCTGAGCGCGCCTTCCGTCTCCTCGTCGCATGCCTTATCTACCATCTTATCCACCGCATCCATAAAAATCTCATAGGCCGCCTTCTCAATGAACACACAGATTACCACACTTGCCACAGGGTCTAAGATCGGAAACCCGAGCCTTGCGCCGCCGATACCGATCAGTGCGCCCACAGAGGAGAGCGCATCGGAACGGTGGTGCCATGCATCCGCCATCAGCGCGCCGGAATCGATCCGTCTGGCATGTACTTTCGTGTACTGGTACATCGCCTCTTTCACGACGATGGAAACTGCCGCCGCCACAAGCGCAAGCCGCCCCGGCACTGTCAGCCGGGCATAGTCGCCGCCGGCAATCTCCCTGACGGCCGTATACCCGATTCCCAGACCGGTAAAGGCAAGAATGGTGGCAAGCACAATCGCCGCCACGCACTCCAGCCGCTCATGCCCGTAAGGATGATTCTTATCCGAATCCTTTCTTGATATCCGAATGCCTATGATCACCACAACGGTGCTGAACACATCCGACGCCGAATGGATCGCGTCGGAAATGATCGCGCCGGAGTGGGCGAGGATACCCGCCAACAGCTTAAATACGGTAAGCCCGAAGTTAGCCGCCATGCTGACCGCCGAAACACGCATCGCAACCCGCTCAAACTCCTCTTCCTTTTTCAATCACTACACCTTGCTTTCCAAAATATTTTTCATCATTATAAATATATTCTTTGGGTATTCCATGCTTTTCACTCTAATCTATCACATCCGCCCGTCCCGCGCAAGCCTTTTCTCCGTTTTTTCACAAATAAAGTATCGGCAGTTCGTCCAAACTAACTCTGTCCCACTGCCCTTTCCCTTTCCTCTGCGCTCCCGTTCTTTGCAAAACAGACCGTGCCAAACTATTGCCTTTTTGCACCACATTTTATATACTGGGAGCAACCGCATATTTTAGGGGGGATAAGGTAAAACAATTTGAAATCCCCCGTGGTTCCTGTGAATATGTCGAACGGCAGACTCAACATAGGATATTTCGGAACGGAGGTAAAAATGATTATAAAAAATACGGGTGGATTACTGGATGCGCTGAAGGCCGCGCAGGAAAAGCAGGACTATGAGAGCGTGGCAAAATACTACCTACAGATTGGAAAGGATTACAGGAAAAAGGGCATGTCCGCAAAGGCTCTTTATTACCTGAACCGTTTCGACAATCTCGTCGGCGGAATGGACAGTCTGTATGACAAGTTTGCAAAGAAAGATGATCAGGCATGCGACTGGATCGAGGAATTGGAAGAAGAACACATGCCTTATGAAAAAACGATACAGGAGCAGGTGATGGAAAAGGCCGAGGATTTAAACACACTGCAAAAACTCCAGTGGCTGCTTTTGACCATGTCAAGATTCTGCCGGCTTTTTACCTATGCTTCTCTTCTCCCGGAGTTTGAAACCTTCGGAGAACTGGATAAAATCGTGTCCTATTTCACCGACGGGCTTTACGGAGAGCTTGCGGAAGACGCAAAAGAGGATATCGAAGAGGAAATACTGGATTTTGACGATGGGACGGACGAAGTGTTTGATTCCATCCTTATGAGCGACTATACGAAAAAAGTGGAAATCCCGGATCAGGAGAGTTTTGTCCCTGCCGATCTGGAAAGTGGAGAAGGGACATTCTACTTTGGCGCGGCAGTTTATGCGCTTTCACATTTTATCTTTGACGAAGTGGATGAAGACGATATCAAGATGGAATATGCGGCGTGCGGACTCTTGACGGACTATTACTACCGCACATCCGACACGGATGTAAAGGACGAGCCGAAAATAAAGGAAGAAACCGCTCGTATTTTCGCAGATTACGAATTTGTAAAGAACGCGCCGGATGCAGCGAGCTTTAAGAACCGGGTTGCAGAATACAAGAAGATCATGCTGGTATAAAAGATAGAAACGACATTCCTGATATGACAGCCAATGCGGAGAATGCCCGTTTTGTGGGCATTCTCCTGTGTGAGAGCAGCCTAAACGACGATCTCCGCCTTCACACCCAAAAGCTCATTATTCTCCTCCAGAATCGGATTCACGATCTCTTTTAAAAACTTCTCCACCTGCAGGGGCGCGCGTCCCACATAGTTAGAAGGTTCCATGGTCTTCTGCAGATCCTCCAGACTCATGTTAAAGGCGGGGTCCGCCGCAATCAGCTCCAGAAGATTATTCTCCTTCCCCTCCTTCTTCACATTCGCCCCGGCAATCATGGAAAGTTCCCTGATCTTCTCGTGCAGCTCCTGTCTGTTGCCCCCGGCTTTGACGGCATCCATCATAATATTCTCCGTGGCCATAAAGGGCAGCTCGCTCATTAGGCGCTTGGTTATCACTTTATCGTACACAACCAGACCATCCACCACATTCAGGCACAGATCCAGAATCCCGTCCACGGCGAGAAACGCTTCGGGAACGGACAGCCGCTTATTGGCCGAATCGTCCAGCGTCCGCTCAAACCACTGTACAGAGGAAGTGATCGCCGGATTCAGGGCATCCACCATCACAAACCGGGCGAGGGAGGCAATACGCTCGCTGCGCATGGGATTTCTCTTGTAAGCCATGGCCGAGGAACCGATCTGGCTCTTCTCGAAAGGCTCCTCCACCTCCTTTAAATGCTGGAGCAGGCGGATGTCATTGGACATCTTGTGGGCGGAAGCCGCGATACCTGCAAGTACGTTGCAGACTCTGGTATCCACCTTGCGGGAATAGGTCTGCCCGGACACGGGGTAGCATTTTGCAAATCCCATCTTCTCCGCAATCATGGGGTCGATTTTATCAATGGTTTCCTGATCGCCGTCAAAAAGCTCCTGAAAAGACGCCTGTGTGCCCGTAGTCCCCTTGGAACCCAAAAGCTTCAGACTCTCCAGCACATAGTCCAGATCCTCCAGGTCCAGGCAGAATTCCTGCGCCCAGAGGGTAGCCCGCTTTCCGACGGTGGTGGGCTGTGCAGGCTGGAAATGGGTAAACGCAAGCGTCGGCAGCTCCTTATATTCCTCCGCAAACTTCGCAAGCTCCGCGATCACGTTCACCAGTTTTTTCTTCACCAGACGAAGCGCCTCGCGCATCACGATAATGTCCGTATTGTCCCCCACATAGCAGGAGGTGGCTCCCAGATGGATGATGCCCGCCGCCTTGGGACACTGCTGCCCGTAGGCATAGACATGGCTCATCACGTCGTGGCGCACTTCCTTCTCTCTGGCCTTCGCCACATCGTAGTTGATATCCTCCGCATGCTCCTTAAGCTCGTCGATCTGCTCCTGTGTGATGACAGGCCTGCCGTTCTGGGAAAGCCCCAGCTCCATCTCCGTCTCCGCAAGCGCAATCCACAGCCGCCGCCAGGTTCTGAATTTCATATCGGGAGAAAAAATATACTGCATTTCTCTGCTGGCATACCGCTCCGACAAGGGACTTACATATCTGTCTGTACTCATAATCTGATTCCTTTCTGCCTTCATCAGGCATTGAATTTCTGCTCGTACTCTTCCACCGTCTTCATAATCTCTTTCGCGTATTTCGGATATTTTTCCACCAGCGCCTTGATATCCTTCTGGGAGGTGCCCGCCACCACTTCCCGATTATAATCCATACGCCGTCTTAAGGACTGCCTGCGGATAATCAGGTTGTGCCGGATCTCCACCATCTCCTTGGAATCGAGAATCGCCTCCGTCTGGTGCAGCCAGATGGCCGGGTCCTGTATCTGATAACATTTCAAAATCTGCAAAAGCTCCTGCTCGCTGTAATCCAGATCCAGCTCCGCCCTGCGGAATTTCTCCCGCTCCTCCTTCTCGACCTTATAATTCTCCCATATTTCGGTCAGCTCTTTGGCGCTGTTTACGCCGTACTTCATATATAAATACTCGAGAAGATTGGTGTTGTTCACATAGCGGATCTTCACCTTATTCTGCAGCAGAATGATCTTGTTGATTCCTGTTTCGACTCTCCGCAATTCTTTTCTGGCATCCATATGCTTCACATAGATCAGCGTAATCACAACCGCCGCCACACCGGCCGTCAGCAGATAGCCCAGCTTCGTGTCCATCTCCAGAAAAAACTGCAAGAACAATAACAGCAGCACGCAGAGTCCCAGAGCGGTCACACAGATGATGGTCATGCCCTTGGTATCGGAAATCAGCCGCATCACCTCGCTCTTCCGATAGAGATAGGCGTGCTTCTCACCTTCCAGACGGCTTAAGTCCTTACGGATCAGTTCCTGATAATTCTCCGCGTCGGTGATCTTTGTGAAAGCCTCCTCCATCTGGTCTTCCATACGCTCCACCGTACGGTATTTCTCGTCTGTGATACGGCGGGGCCTCCCCATGAAGTCCGTCTTTCTCTCCTGTAGAAGGGACACACGCTTCGCACAGTCCTTAAGCTGGTCGCTCTCCTCCGGCGGCAGCGCCTCGATCTCCTCCATGTCCTTTAAGTAGGAGGTGACCATGTTATATTCGAAGTTCAGGTTCTCTAATTCTTTCGTGGCGTCCGCGATCTTTTCCAGACAGTTTTTTACATAGTCGTTTCTCTGTTCCCTATTGTCAAAGTCTATCTCCCTCGAGGACTCCTCCTCTTCCCACTCTTCCTCGTCATACTCGTCGTAGTCCCTGCGGAATCTGTCAAGCAGTCTCTTAATAAAGCCCATTTTTCTCCTCCACGTTCTCTATCTCATGCTCCTGCGGTATTTTTCTTTCAGCCCCGCCGTCAGTTTGCCGATCTCTTCATAATAAGGCGTGGAGCTGCCAAGCGCGCCCGCGCCCTCCTCCTTCATTACCTGATAAGTGACAAGCATCCTGTTTTCGTCCGTTCCCTCAAAGGAGCCTTCCGCGCGCTTCACCATCCGCTCTACCTCCAAAGACAGCTCATGGTACTCAGGATGCGCCGCGATATAATCAATATATGCGTTCTCCTGCTGCCCCATACGCAGCGCGGCCAGATACATCTTAAGCCCCTCTCTCTTTCCGTCAGTCTCATAAGACTTCATGAACCAGTCGGCAGCCTGTCCGTAGAGAAACATGCCCGCGCACGCGACTCCCATATTATGATAGAGTCTCGCCAAAAGAAGCTTCTCATTCTCCGGCACCTCACCGGCCAGACTCTGGTACTGCTGCAAAGCCGCCAGATACCGTTTTTCCCCGAGCAGGTAATCCGCCTTCGCCTTCTGCCTTTCATAGGGGCTGAGTCCGTCATTGCCCCTCACGATCTCCTCCGTGCGCCTGATCACGTCCTCCGGATAAATATTCACATACTCTAAGACCGCCCCCACATAAGCCGCCGTGGATCCCCGTCTGTTTAACAGCGCATCCAGCGTGTGCGCCAGATCGCTTAAGCCGCACTCCTGCTCCAGCCATCTTACCATATCCCGCTGCATGATTTCCGCTTCCAGAAGCTCCGCCCTGTCCACAAACAGAAAGCACAGCTCCTCCACCGAATATAGGTTTACATAAAATCTTTCCACGTAGTAGGGGGTCTTGGCCCTTCTTCCCGTTCCCAGAATCATCTGACCGTCCATTTCTCTTCCGTTCCTCATCGCTTATGAAATCTGAAACGATTCTTCCCACTTCTGTCCTCCGGCGGGGAAAAATTCACCCAGACCCAGGTCCGTCACCGTCACTGCCACCGTGTCGGCGGAAGCCATAGCCACATCCAGCGCGTATCTGGTAAAGGGCGCTCCCGTCTCTCTCGCTCCCGCAAGGGGAATCGTTCTGGTCTGTGCGTTTTTCCCGGTAAGAGGCGTGACCACAAAGGAAACCTCCTTTTCCTTTCCGAGAAGAATCTCGCAGGACTTGTGCAGATCGTACCAGTTCTCCCCGGCATCCAGAAGCGCGTAATAGGATTCCTTTCCCTGCCGCAGCACCCGCATGCCGATATTAGCCTTTAATTTATCTTCCCCAAGAAAGATATGGGTTTTACCCGCCTCGCCGGGATCGAATTTCTCCAAAAGACTGTAAACCGCTCCCCGGCTGTACAGATTATTGCCCTGAAACACACGCCTGTTCCGGCAGAGAAACTGCAACGATTTTTTATGCCACTCCTCCCGGAAACCATCCCCCAGAAGATAGGCCGAGGAGACGATCCGCCCTTCGCAGAGCTTCTCCAGAATCCCCAGAAACCGCTCGTCCGCCAGCCGGAAGGCGTCCTCCTTCACAGCCTCTTCCTCATCCTCCTCAGGCACCACCAGCGTCTCGTAGCTTGCCTCCTCGATCAGCGCCACAATGGGCGTAGTCCTCTTGTTGCACTCCATGCGGTAGGTTTTTAAGTATCTGCCGTCATGCTCGCAGACCACCACCTGATAGGCCCACAGCTCCGAGGGCTGGTACAGCATAAAGGAGTAAAGGCTCTCCGTATGGCTCTGGAAGTAAATATGCTCCGTCTTCACCTGCAGATTGGCCGCCACCTGTAAAAGAATCTCCACCATACGGTCATCCATCTTATCCACCGTAAACAGCAGGGCGCCGATATGCTCCACCGGCACAATGAAACTCATAAGCCCCAGACTTCTTCTGATAAAAAGCGTCAGCAGCGCCACCGGGTCATACGTCTCCCCATCCAGTTCGATCTCCGTTCCCTTTCTGGCCAGGTTCAGAATGTCTTCCACCGGACACATGGCCTCCTCACCGGCGCTCTTCACCGCCTCCTTGCCGTAGAGCCACTGGTTCGTCCCCTTTCGTTTACATAACATAAACGGAATATTATACTGCTTCGTACCCACAACAGGCGCAACCGTCTCCACATCTCCTTCGCCAAAGAGACAATAGCTAATCTGGGCATACCTCTCCCCCAGATCATACCCCACAAAAACGCTCCCTTTATGCGGTTTGTCGTCCTCTCTGCGTTCCAAAAACATACTTTATTCCTCTATTTCGGAGAATGCCCGTCTTTGGCATTCTCCAGCGTTAAACTTAGTACTTCTTGGCGTCCCGTCCAATGGCGGGACGTCTTTAGAAGTACTTTTAACGCGGTGTAAAAATCTGATCCACCATATGATCCTGCCTGAAATACGCCGCGAGCAGATCGTTCACCGTGTCGTAATCCTGCAGGGTCTTTCCGATCATAATATCATTCAGGACACCGAATCTCCCCTCATGAATATCCTCCCCGGCGTCGCCCTTCCGAATCACGTCGCTCATCACAAGCTGCTCCCCGGCCTCCGATTCCTCCGTGATATAAAACTTAAGCTGTTCCCCGAAAAACAGGATAAAATCGCTGACGCAGATGCCGCCGAACATATCCCGCATCTCCTCATGGGTGTACTCCTCTCCGCCTGCGCCCTCCTCCTGAATCAGATAATGGATCATCACCCGCGCCCCGGAGGTTGTCCGATACTCCACCATGGTCTTATCCAGATAAGCGCCAAGCTGCGGCACACAGCCGATATAATTCCGATAGAACGGCATCACAATTCCCTGGGCCAGAAGCGACTCCAAAAAAACGCCGCACAGCTTCTGCACATCCCCATCCCGGTCCCTGTCCGCATAGTAACGCAGATACGCGATCCGGCAGACCAAATGCATCGGCGCCTCCTCCTGCCAGAGCTGCCGCACGCTCTCAAACACGTAACCCTCTGCGTCCTCCTCCTTCACCACATAATCATAGCAGCAGGCCGAAACATAAGCCGCCCGTATCCGTTCACTGCCGCCGCACTTCGTGTAAGAGCGGAAAATATCCAGCCGCTCCTCCACCCGGACGCCGGTATATAACATCTGTACCAGCATCCGCTCACACAGCCTGTAAGTATCTGCACCGAAGTCCTCCGCCAGCCTCCATATATCCCGCATCTGCCCGATGCTCCCGCCAAACCAGCGCACCAGATAATCAAGCACGTTGTCGTCATACTTGCCTTTCTGCACTACGTAGAGCAGCATTCCCGTCAGCAGCGGATCATCCTCCGTCTCCGTCAGATCCAAAAGCCTGCTGCCCAGCTTAAGCAGCGTCTTCGCATCCATATCGTAAGGTCCGAAGCGTCTGACCCACCCCCAGGCCTCCTCGTACATGCCCCGGCTTACGAGATAACGCACGATCTTTCCCCGGTCGCGCCGGTTCACATCCTCCGGCTGCAGGCCTGTCAGATATTCATCCAGCTCCCGCATTCTGTCCCTTTCATAGTAAAAGTCTACCACCATGGGACGGATTTTTTTCTTTTCCTCTTCCTCAACCCGCTCCGAGAAGGACAGCAGCGCGAAAAGGTCCACATTGTCCTCCTGCACAGCAAACGTATGCTGCTTTGCGTAGCACGCATAAACCGCATAGCCCAGATGATTTCTCACAAAAGGGGCAATCAGCATGGCAAGTTTAGACGGCTTCATCAGCGGCTCCACGTCATATTCCATGCCCGCCGTGAATAAGTTCCCCTCACCGTCTCCCAAAAGCACCCGGCAGTCATTGTCATAGACCGGCACAAAGGCCCTGCCATCCGTCATGGGAAAACGCTTGATGTCAGACCGGCAGGCATATGCCAGCAGCACCTCTCTGGCATTCTCCGCCACCGTTCTGACCTCCCGCATAAAAAGCAGGGAAACAAGCGACCGGGAGGTCTGCTCGTCGATCATGGAAGGGGTCAGGAGATTGTCGTAAAGATAGGCCAGATCCCGGTTGATTCTTCCACGGCCAATCTGCTCCAGCACAAAACGCTCAATAGCCGTTATATAGTTTACATAAATATCCGTCAATTCTTCCCGATGCCTGTATACATACGCATAAAGATAAGCCGTGACCTCATAATGCAGATCGCTTCTGTATGCAAAATACAAAAGCACCATTTTGGGCAGCTCACCGTCAAAATCCCGGGGAAGTGACATCATATAATATTCATAGAGTCTGGTGATGCGCAGATTCTCCTCCACACCCGCCCGGTACCACGGAAAATAATCCTCCCCGCTACGGTTTCCCTTGATGAGCAGGGCACAGATTTCGTGCAGGACCTCCTTGTGGGGAATCAACTCATAACAGCCTTTCAGAATGCGGAACAGGCTCTCGGAATAGCCCCGTTTCTGCCCGGCAAGATACACCACCTGCAGAAGAATCTCCTCCTGCATGACCCCGTTTTTGACTGCATAGGTCAATATCTGTTCTTCAAAAAGATCCAGTTTGCGGAGCATGGCGGGATTCATACAGAGAATGTTCCACGCCTCAATATAGATCATCGGAGAAGTGCAGTGATGGATAAACAGCTCCTCCAAAAGCAGCCATCTGCGGGAAACGCTCTCCACATACTCCTCGGAAAGATAGAGCAGCAGCCACGCGATCCGCCAGTCTCCCTTTCTCCGGCTGTAAATCAGCGAGACCGTCTCTGCCACCTCATCCACATAGGAATCCTCCTCACTGACGAGCGTGGTCAGATAGAGATAATAGCACCACAGCGCCGGATTCTCCTCCCGTTCCGCAATCACCCGCTCCCGCAGCTTCTCAATCTGCCATTTCGCCTCGTTTCCCCGCTCCTGGGACAAAAGCATCTGTCCCCGGAACAGTTTCACGGCTATGTCCTTATCGTCAAGCTGTTCCATGCGGGTCAGAAGTTTTCCCGTCTCCGCAAGCCAGATGGTCGTTCCGATCTTTTTTAAGCGGTGCGCCTGATAGTACGCCATCAGCTGCACCGTGAGCTGTTTCTTCTCCCGCTTTATCCCGGACGTTCTGGTCCCGGGCGCGCGCTGCACCACGGTGACGGGAATCCGCAGTGTCCCGTTCTCCCGCACCAGAACAATCGCACCCAAGTTTATGCCGGCATGCAGCTTTTCCAAATCAATCTGATAATAGAGCCGGTAAATGTTATCCGAAAAAGAATCTTCCCCCGCAGACTCCTCCTGCAGTCTCAAAAATTCTCCCTCCGTCTGAAACCGCAGTCTCGTATACCCCCAGCCGTTCCGTTTTATGACAAGGGCATAGCGGGCGTCCCCGGCCGGGTCCTCCATTCGGATCTCACTCTCCTCCGGGAGCAGCTCCACCGGCTTTTTCTTATGGATTTCCTGCAGGAACTCTTCCACATTATGCTCGTTGCCGTCCACTGCGGAAAGCCCCTTATAAGCCGCATAGTACTGCCTGTCGTGTCCCGCGAACACCTTTTTGAAACGGGGCTCGTAAAAGAGCGCCACCGCCTCCGCCCAATTGCTTCTGACCAGATTCGTAAAGTGAAAAAGATTCTTTATTTCCCCAAGACTCGAACTGATTTCGTCCGCAAGCACCGTCACCTGAAAGGGCAGCTCATACTCCCCCCTGTTCGAGACAATGGAAAAAGAGCCGGAAACCTCCTGTCCCGCCTCCATCCCGGCAGCGTCGAAACGGTACAGGATCTCATCCTCACTGCCGCCAAAACGCTTCGTGACACAGGTCATACGAAGATCGGAAGCCGCCACTGACCCCTCGGTCACCGCTCCCTCCGGTCCGTACACGAAAAAAGACCCCTCGCAGGCCGTGTCTGCCTGAAGGGACAGAGTAACGCGCGGGCAGGAAAAATCCAGAGAACCGTCACCAGTATGAAATTTACCCTCTAAAATCTCGTCCACTACCATACCGATAGTATATCATTTTCCGGGTAGCATGTGCAACCCTCATTGCATATCATAGGGGTAAGAGAACGACTTCCCCAAAAACGAGGTATCAGGATGGACATAAACAGAGAAGGACTAAACACAGAGAATACACAGCCTCAGGACACGGCAGTCGGAAGGCTGCAGATCAATGTAACCGCAAACGTGGGACTGATCCCTATCGAAAACGCATCAATCACCATCTCCTTCACCGGAGAGCCGGATTCCGCCATAGAAACACTGCAGACCAACTCCTCAGGACAGACTGACACGGTGAACTTAAAGACGCCGCCCCTGCAGTACAGCCTGACCCCGAACTCCCCCATGCCCTACTCGGAGTACACGCTGTCCGTCTCTGCCCCCGGTTATGAGCCGGTTATCGTGTCCGGCGTGGAAGTGCTGCCGGATGTGACAGCCGTCCAGAATATTGAGATGACGCCCACGGAAACGAGCGAGGATGCGGAGGAGATCATTGCCATCCCCGACCACACCCTTTACGGCGACTATCCGCCCAAGATTCCCGAGGACGAAATCAAGCCCATGGATGAATCCGGCGAGATCGTCTTAAGCCGTGTGGTGATCCCCGAGTTCATCATCGTTCACGACGGTGTTCCAGGCGACTCCACAGCTCCCAACTATTATGTGCGCTACCGGGATTATATTAAAAACGTGGTATCCTCCGAAATCTACGCCACCTGGCCGGAGAACGCGATCTACGCAAACACGCTGGCGATCATGTCCTTTACCTTAAACCGGGTTTATACCGAGTGGTATCGGAGCAAAGGGTATAACTTTACCATCACCTCCTCCACCGCCTACGACCAGAAATGGATTTATGGCCGGAACATCTACTCCAACATCGACAGACTGGTGGACTCCATTTTTGCCAATTTCCTCTCCCGCCCCGGCGTGCGCCAGCCCATCCTCACTTCTTACTGCGACGGCCGGAACGTGACCTGCAACGGTTTAAGCCAGTGGGGCTCCAAATATCTGGGGGATGAAGGCTACTCCCCGATCCAGATCCTCCGCTACTACTACGGCAGCGACATGTACATCAACAGCGCCGTGGCAGTCTCCGGCGTTCCCTCCTCCTGGCCCGGCTATAATCTGAATATCGGCGCTTCCGGGGATAAGGTGCTGCAGATCCAGCAGCAGCTGAACCGCATCGCACAGAACTATCC
>CAMWPB010000062.1 GCA_947176065.1 uncultured Lachnospiraceae bacterium
CAGGACTTTATTGTTGGACTGCAGCACGGCGCGGAACATATAGTCGTTGGTCATGTTGTAGGGAATCCGGCCACTGGCGTCCAGCAGTCCGGGGCTGATGTCAGGCGGTATGGATGCAGCCAGTTGACTTTTCATGGAGCAAAGGGCTGGGGAATTATTGTCTGCGGGTGAAGAATGATGGATATGACGATTCATAGATGTGTATTCCTTTCTTTAACAAAAATGACGGAGCAGCGCTCCAAAGAGTTGCACAACCAGAATGGAATGGTTCGATTTCATGTTGACATGAATGAAAAAATTCCTTCGTTAAAACAGATATACCACAGCGGAAAATAAATTGCAAAGATTTTTAATGAAAGAACCTGTAGAAAAAATATAGACGTAATATCGTAATATTACTTTAAATATCAATATATAGAATGGAAAAATGGAAAAAGCAGGAGACAACACAAAATATAGTATGTCTATGTTTCACAAAACAGGGAGAAAAACAATTCTTTTCCCCCTGTTATGACATCATGGAAACATATCTTCTGTTTTATGGCCGGCATCTGCTTGCTTCGGAATCAGAGTCCAAACACATCCTTAACAAACAGATATGCCACTGTCAGAATCAGACCGACGCAGAAGAGCAGAAGCCCGAAGGACATGCTTCTGGCAATCATTGTGGCATTTTCGCTCCACTCCTCATGGATCAGCGCCAGTTTATGCTCGAAGTCCTGTTTCTTAGGGTTCTTTCTGCCCAGAAGCAGATTGTTTAGTCTCTCAAAGAAAGAGGCGGCGCAGGCGGCAAGATGCGTTAGGAGGTTGCCCTCAGGGCGTTCGTGGGGCAGCTTTTCGTCGCGGTAGACGGTTTTTCTCAATACGACGACAATCGTATCGACCAGACTGTCCAGAAAACGACAGAGCATACCGAAGGCGAAGGGCAGGATCTTTAACAGCAGGGGGCGATAGATCAGGTTTTCCAGATCCATCCATGCCGGCCATAAGTTTACATAATATTTATCGGCAATGTCATTTCTTTGGTTTTGTAAATCGAGTGTTTTCGCGCTCGATTTTTTTATATCATCAGTAAATTGCGACAGCGTAAACCATTTCGGGAGAATGCGAAGCATTCTCTGAATCGTCGCTGCCGAGCGACGATTTTTCATAAGCACAAACCGTACAATGAGGCCGTAGATCAAGGCGCCGAGAACCAGAGAAATCAAAGCGCCTTTCAAACTGTCAAGAGAGAAATAGGAAACCGTTTCCATTGTCCCTGTCCTTAAGAAAGACTGTCCCATATCGGCAATGCCGTCCATTATGATACCTGGCAGAAGCCCCATAGATGGCAGTATGACAGCGCTTACAGTAAGAGCAGCTGCACTTGTACGGTTCATATATTTTCCTTTTAAAAGGTCATATTTTTTCTGCACGGCATCGTCTGTGTTTTTTTCAACGAAGAGACAGACGTAAAGTTTCGTCATGTAAGCCGCTGTGAGACCGCCGCTGAACAGGAAAACCCACTCCACGGCGCTCATAAACGAAGTGCTGTAGAATGCGGGGATCACGTCGGCATTGATCAGGAACATATACTCCACGATGCTCTCGTGCAGCAGCGTCTTGCTGACATAGCCGTTAAAGAGCGGCACACCGCTGATCCCGAGAACCCCCATCAGAAAGATAAATTGTAAGAGCGGCTTTTTTCGTCCAAAGCCGCGGATTTCGTTCAAATCCAATTTGTGTACATTCATAAAGACCACGCCTGCCGCCATAAACAGCACCAGCTTGATAAGGGAGTGGTTTACCATGTGTAGGAGACTTCCGCGCAGGGCGATTGTATTTTCGGCTCCAAGCAGACCAGACATACCTACACCCACTAGAATAAAACCGATCTGGGAGACGGAGGAGCAAGCCAGCGTCCGTTTCAAATCAACCGAAAACAGGGCGAGCACTGCGCCGATCACCATGGTAAAAACGCCTAAAATCAGAATCATATCGCCCCAGGCCGCGCTCCCGAAAAAGAGATCAACCGTCAAAATCAGGATGCCGTACATACCGGCCTTGGTCAGAATGCCAGAGAGCAGGGCAGAGGCGGGAGCGGGAGCCACCGGGTGGGCTTTCGGCAGCCAGATATGCAGCGGGAATGCGCCGGCTTTCGCACCAAAACCGAACAGCAAACATAAACCCGCGGCCTGGATTCTCTTTTTCGGAATCCCGCTGGAGGACAAAAGGGCATACTTTTCATAGCAGCCGGCCAGTTCCTCAAAGTTTAACGTTCCTGTCGTATGATATAAAAGGAAAATGCCCATCAGCATAACCAGACCACCGATTACAGCCACAGCCAGATAAGTTGCGCCAGCCCGCAGGGATTCGGGTCTTTCGTCATGCACTACCCACACATAGGAGGTAAACGACATGATTTCAAAGAAGAGAAAGGTGGTAAAAAAGTCCGCTGAGAAAAATACGCCCTCGGTTGCACCCAGCGTCAGCAGCAGGAACAGATAGTAACGGTTTCGGTTTCTGTAGTGCCCAAAGTATTCTTTGGAAAAAAGGGTGGTCATAAACCACATAAAGGCGGCGATGGTTCCGTATAGCGCGCGGAAACCGTCAAGTGTAAAATGCAGCCCCATGCCGCAGACATAGGGGATTTCCAGAAGCGTGCCGCCTGCCATTCCCGTCAGCATCTGTACAGTCAGTACCACGCAGAGAAGGAACGTAAGCCCCGTTATGATATCCGCGAAGATGCTCCGTCCGTCCTTATTCTTTCGCCCGATGCCGTAGCTTACGAACGCCGCAAGCATGGGCAGGAAGATAATGCCGATGAGAATCATATTTGTATTGATGTACATGGTAACCTCCATAAATTACATGCGGTAAATGTTCACCGTGACAGCCACAATTAAAAGTGTTTTACAGGAATGTGCACATGGCATTCTACACGGCGCCGGCTGCAACGCTCATAAAAAAGTCCACAATCGGCTGGGAATAAACGCCGAACAGTATGATAAATATGGTGAACACAAACAGGGGCAGCAGCATCTTCCAGTTAGGGTCGCGGATATCCAAAACCGTGCTGTAGTCGAAATCTTTTCCGGGAAAGAACGCCCGCACCACAATGGTCAGCATATAAATTGCCGTCAAAAGCGCCGAAACCAAAAGGCAGGCAATGCCGCCCCAGGCCAGAGGGCTGCCGCTTTCCACCGCCGCGCACGCCAGATTCCATTTGCTGATGAAACCGGCCAGTCCCGGAACACCCATGAGAGCCAGAGCGGAAATAGTAAAAATACCGAATACGCGGGGCATTTTGTAGCCAAGGCCGTTCAGTTCATGTATATAGTGGCGGTCGGTCTGGTGCATGACCGCACCGGCGCAGAAGAAGGAACAGATCTTCATGACAGCGTGAAAGACGAGGTGTGTCAGCGCGCCCACAAGTCCAAGCGGCGTCATAATGACGGCGCCGAAGAGGATGTAGGACAGGTTGCTGATGGTGGAGTAGGCCAGCCGTCTTTTGAGATGCGTTTCTTTTACTGCCCGGCTGCAGCCGTAGACGATGGTAAACATGACAACCGCCATGACCACATCCTGCGCCCATGTACCCTTCAGAAAATCCGTGCCAAAGCTGTAGTAGGTAAGCCGTATGATGGCAAATGCGCCGGATTTCACCACGGCCACCGCATGAAGCAGCGCGGTGACGGGCGTGGGAGCCACACCGGCCTGAGGCAGCCAGGAGTTAAAGGGGCAGACCGCCGCCTTTACGCCAAAGCCCATAAAAGCCATCACATAAATCAATAATAGAACGTTGGTTTTCCCGGCGGTTTTGGCGGGGTCAAGCACACCACCGAAAATAAAGTCCGTGGTGCTGCCGTAGACAATGACCATGATCAGCCCGAGAAACGCAAAGGCCGCGCCGCCAAGCGAATAATATAAGTATTTGCGGCTTGCCAGAACCGCCTCCCGGGTCAGCGTATGCATCACCAGAGGCACCGTAACTAACGTCAGCAGCTCATAAAAGAAATACATGGTAAGCAGATTGGCGGCGAGGGCGATGCCAAGCGTTACGCCGTAGGTCAGTGTATAAAAGAGGAAAAACACATTTTCGTGCTTTTCTTTCGTCATGTATTCAAAGGCGTAGAGGGTGGCAAAGGGCCAGAGCGCGGACACAAGTCCCGCAAACACCATGCTCATGCCGTCCACACGAAAGCTGATATTCAAATTGCCCGTAAAGTGCGCCAGAAGGAAGGTGCTGTCCGAGTGGTGCAGGAGCAGATACCACACAAGAATGCTGTTTAGCACCACCGTTGTCTCCAGAAACACTTCTTTTTGCCACCTTTTCCGAAAGGGAATAGCGGGCACCAGAATCCCTGTTATAAAAGGAATTAAGATCACCAAAATAATCACAGTATCACCTCCCTGTAATTGCCATATCAATGGTGCTGGCAATAATGTCTGGAAATAAACCGATCAAAACCGACAATATTGTCAGTATTAAAATGGGTACAATCATCAGCTTGCAGGGTTCTTTCTTTTGCAGGCTGCCATAATCATAATCCGCTCCCGGGAAAAAACCGTAAATGGTCAGCGGTAAAAGATATCCTGCGGTAAGCAGTGCACTCAGCAGAAGAATCACCGGCCCGAGCACGTCAAAAACCGGCAGGCCGCTCTTTAAGGAACCGAGAGCCAGATACCATTTGCTGACAAAGCCGCCTGTGGGCGGAATACCGATCAGCCCCAGAGAAGCGATTGTCCAACACCACAGGGTAAGAGGCATTTCCTTGCCGATGCCGCGCATTTCTCCGACCCGCGTTTTTCCCGTCTTGTAAATTATGGCTCCGGCGCACAGGAAGAGCGCCGCCTTGACAAACCCGTGAGCCAGCACATGACAGAGAGCGCCCGTGCGGGAGGTTTCGTTCATAACTGCAAGGCCGAACAGAATATAGGAGAGCTGGCTTACCGTGGAGTAGGCCAGTCTTTTTTTCAGCACAGGTTCCCGGTAGGCAAGCAGGGAACCCATAAATACTGTAATCAGTGTCAGGATGATCCAGGCGGTCTGCACCCAGGTGCCCCGCAGAAAGTTTGTGCCGAACATACCGAGCACCCGTATGGTGGCCAATACCCCTGCCTTTACAATGACGGAGGATAAGACTGCGGAGGCCGGAGCAGGCGCTACGGGATGGGCGGTGGGCAGCCACGCGTGCATGGGAAACATACCTGCTTTGACACCAAATCCCAGGAGCATGACAAAAGCTGTCACCAGTAGAAACCCGCCATGTTCTGCTACGGCGGAAGCACGGAGCGCGCCGCCTGCCGTAAAAGTCAGCGAATCGCAGTTCCGATAGAGGAAATAGATGCCGAACAGTGCCGCGTACGCGCCGCACAGGGAATAAAATAAGTATTTCAGTCCGGCCATTACCGCCTCTTTGGAGCCGCTATGCATGACAAGGGGCATGGATGACAGGGTTAAAAGCTCAAAGAACAGATAAAAGGTAATCAGGTTGCCCGCAAAGCAGAGGCCGTTCAATACGCCGAATGCCAGCAGGTAAAAACCATAGTAGCGGCTTTCACGCTCTTCGTGCTTCATATATTCGAAGGAGAAAAAGCCCGCAAAGGGCAGTACAATTACCGCAAGCAGGGAAAAAAGCGTTCCCACACTGTCAATCCGAAAATAAACAGGAAGGGTTTTGGTCAGATTGAAAAGGATAAAACCATCCTTACCTGTGCCGGTCAGCAGCGCGGCAACAGCAAAGGCGGCCGTGATGACAAGAAAACACCCCGTCAAAAGCAGCAGTGCTTTTCTATCGGTATTCCTTTTTTCTCCCGATAGGGGTGTCCGATAGCGAATCAGCAAAAACACTCCCGCCGCAATCGGAAAAAAGATGGATAATAGTATTGGAAACATGTCATCACCTCCATGTAAATCATGCAACAAATAGGACAGACAGTTATGCAAACATGGCCAGCCCCTGCTCGATCATATTTACGACCGGCTGGGAGCTGACGCCCAGAATCACATTTAACAGGATAAAAAACACAAGCGTCACGGCGTAAGCCTTCATATCCCGGAACGTAATGCCGGTATATGCCGCTTCGTCCGTGGTAGCGTAAATACGGAGTACCGTCTTCATAAAGTAAATGGCGTTCAACACGGTACTGATTCCCAAAACGATCAGAGACGCAAGCATTTTGCCCTCCACCTGAACCGCCGCCTGAGCAAAGAGGAGCTTGCTGATAAAACCGGAAAAGAGGGGAACGCCAACCATGGACAGGGAACCGGCGGTAAAAGCCACACCCGCCCATTTATTGCGGTAGGCGGCTCCCGTCAGATCGATAAATTTACGGCTTCCGCCGGACACATCCGTAAGGCCGATAGCGGCGACAAACAGCAGGGATTTCGTGGCGGCGTGGGATAAAATATGAAAGACGCTGGCCACCATACCCGCCTGCGTGCCCATGCCGAAACCCATGTAAATATAGCCGATCTGCGCCACTGACGAGAAGGCGATCATGCGGCGGATATCCTTTTCCTTAATGGCGCTTAAGGAGCCGAAAATCATGCCCATCAGTCCGAAAACGAAGAGCACGTCAATAATTCTTGTGTTGTTAAAAATGTCAAAACCGATCACCCGGTAAATAATTTTGATTAACAAAAAGATATAGCCCTTTGACACCAGACTGGAAAGGATCGCCGCGGAAGATACCGTGGAGTAGCCGTAGGCGTCCGGCAGCCACGCGTGGAAAGGAAACAGCGCGCTTTTGATGCACAGTCCGATGCACATCAGAGCCACCGAGACAATCAGCGGAATCTGATATTCGCCGTTTGCCATGATTAGTCCCACCGACTCCTTGATGTTACTCATCAGCAGATGGCCTGTCAGGTCATACATAATGCAGAGACCAAAGAGCAGCAGACCGGAGCCCAAAAGACTCATGATCATATAGCGGACGGCTGCCTCGATGGTGCGCCCCACCTGCCTGATCATAATGAGGCCGCAGGCGGAAATGGTGTTAATCTCCACGAAGACATAGGCCGTAAACATATCGTTGGTGTAGACCAGCGCCAGCAGTGAGCTCAGCAGAAGATTTACGAGGATATAGTACAGGTTGTGCTTGCTCTCCACTACCTCGCCGGGGAGTTTGTGGGCGCCGCCTGCCATGGACAGATACATGATCATGCAGAAAAAGAGCGCCATGCCCGCTTCCAGTACGCCGGCCCGGATCTCGTTGCCCCAGGGAGCAGGGAAATGCCCCATCCAGTAGATGAAAGGCTCCCCTGTGGAAAGGAGGTAAAGAAGCAGCACAGCCGACATCAGTCCGACGGCTATTATGACTGCGCGGTTTACCACCTTTGCCGCCTTTGCGGGCAGCACGGAACAGATGGTACCCGAAAACAGACTCAAAAGGATGGAGAAAAAGGGGAAATTGCAGATAAAGTTCATTTTATTTTCCCTCCCTTTTCAGCTGCGTGGAAATCTCGTCCAGATCCAGCGTGTGATATCTGGTATAAAGGCGGATCGTCAGGGACAACATAAGTGCGGTTACGGAGACGGAAACCACGATACCCGTCAGTACAAGGCCGCTGGGAATCGGGTTGATATAGGCTTTCGTACTGGTGACGTTGTCCACCACAATGGGCGCGACCCGTCCGGCGATATAGCCTTTTTCCGCCAAAAAGAGATAGATCGCGCTGTCCATGATATTTAAACCGATAATTTTCTTGATCAGATTCGTCTGCAGAAGCAGATTGGTGAAGCCGATACAGAAGAGAATCGCTGAGACGGCCTCTCCGTAGTTCGCAAATAAATTCTGGCCCATCTTAAAATCCCCCTTTTCGGAACATAGCGTAAAAAGCGTAGATCGTGCAGGCAACCACGAGACCTACTGCGATATTTAAGGGCAGGATCAGGCCGCTTGAGAGGATCGCGCCGGGCGTTCCCTTCGGGATCACGCTGTGGAGTTTGTTTGCCCCCGTGTAGAAGGAGTAACTCTTTGCCAGACAATAGAAAGAGAGGGAGAAAAAGCACACCCATTTATAGGTTTTTTCCGTGAAAAACCGTTCTGTTTTCTTGAAACCGAAGGCATTTAAATAGAGCACCAGTCCCGCGCCGATGACCGCGCCGCCGGAAAACCCGCCGCCGGGGCCGAGGTGGCCGTTTAAGATGATGTAAATGCCGAAAATAATGATAACCGGTACAAGGAAAGTTGCCACAAGCTGCAGGATCGCGTCATTTTTCGGCTCGAAGCGGCGGTCGCTTACCTCCGCCTCATCCTTTTCGGTTTTATTCAGGCGAAGCAGGATCAGGACGGTAATGGTTGCCACAAAAAGCACATGGGATTCTCCCAATGTATCAAAGGCCCTGTAGTCCAGAATCATGCCGGCCACAATGTTGACCGCGCCTGTTTCCTCCAGCCCCTTTTCAATGTATCGCTCCGCGACCTCGTTGTTGACCGGTCGGGTCACCGTTCCGTTAGGAGGCAGGTAGGAAATCGTCACCAGAAGCAGGGCGATCAGAAACAGGCAAAAGAGAATGCTGGTTGCCTGATACAGCCGGTGAAAACGGTACAGCCATTTATTGTGTTCGGTATCATAGACCTTATCCATGATGGCGTCATGTTCCTTCTCGTGGCGGAGCGCAGCTTCCTGATCCGGCTGGTATTCTTTTTGGGGCTGCATTTCCACTTTCCCTATATATGGGTCCTTTTCGCCGGAAAGCCATCGGAAGAAACGGAAGGCGAAAGTTTTCTGGTATTCTTCTGCGGTCTTTTTCCTACTCATTTTCCTTTTCCTCCTCTTTTTCCGGCTCCGAAGCGTCGATAGCGTGAATTTTTTTGAGCGTTACAAAAAACAGGACGCTGGTGATTCCCGCACCGACGGCAGCTTCCGTGATAGCCAGGTCGGGTGACTCCAGACAGATCCAGAGCATGGACATAACCAGGCTGAAAGACATATAAATCAGAATGGAGTTTAACAGGTTTTTGGAAAAGCTGACGGAGACTGCGCAGATGATTAACAGTCCCATCAGGATGATCTGAAAAGCAGTCATGACGCAGACGCCTCCTTCACTTCCGTATTGTTATCTTCTTTTGCCGCAGCGAGTTCCCTCTCCAGCACTTCCAAATCTTCGTATATTTCGCAGTGTGCCGACAGGTTGTCGTTGGTGGCGGCCTCCAGCCGGGACAACACATGGGAGGAGACGGGAGATGCAAACCACAAAAAGACGATGATTAAAAACATTTTCAGGGTTGTAAAGTTCAGACCTGAAAAGATCATCAGACCGGTCAGGCACGCGCTGATGCCCAACGTATCGCCCATGGCGGCAGCGTGCATTCTGTTCAGGACATATTTAAAATGAAAGACACCGAACAGCTCTGTAAAAAATATGACCATTCCGGTCAATATAAACAGACATCCGACAATAAGTCTGATCCATTCAAACGTGTTCATCAGCATTTCCCCCCTCCGCAGCTTCCTGATTGTGGTGCTGTTCCTCATAGATGCCAATATAAACCTTGGAGATCACAACCACGGAAAGAAAGCTGATCATGGCATAGATCAGACAGATATCCACCAGGTAGCCCTCCTGTAAAAGCAGCGCCAGAACCGAGATCATAACCATGACCATCGTACCCATCATATTGACTGCCATCAACCGGTCGGCCACACGGGGCCCCTTTACGGCGCGGATCAGACAGATCAGCAGCATAAAGGAAAGCAGGATCAGCAATAGGATAAAAAGCGGGTGGTAGATCAATTCTTTCATAGTTCCTCCATTTCTCACGCTTCGATTTTGGTCAGAAGTTCCACAAATACGGAGGAGGAAATGCCCTCCGCCAGTTCTTTGTCAAGACAGTGTACCATATATTCATTATCCGTTAACGCAACGGTGATCGTACCGGGGGTCAGCGTGATGGAATTGGCCAGCAGCACCCGTGCAAAAGTAGTGTGCAGATCGGTCTTAAAATGTACCACAGCCGGCTCCAGTTCGTACTCGGCAGTGTAAATCAGACGAAAGACAGCGAGATTGGCCTTTAGAATTTCCCAGACCAGGGTCAGCATATATTGCAGTAAAAGAGGTGCTTTTTTAATAAAAAAAAGGTCGTATCGGGGGCTGTAGTTAAAAAAGCGGCATAAAAACCAGTACATAACCCCTGCAATGACGACGCCAAAGGCAGCAATTTCCGCAGTAAACTGCCCATTAAAAATAACCCATATCAGAAAAAAAAGAATAAACATAATATTTTGCGCTCCGTAACAGTGTTTCTACCTATTAAAAAGGAACTTATAAGAACTATGATATTATGTACCTAAATAGCGGGAGTGTCAAGAGGGTCTTTCATTGGACTGGCCTTTTTGATAAAATAATAAAAAAGAGAAAACGGAGGCACACATGAAATATTTAGTAATCGGCGCAGGCGGCACCGGCGGCAGCATCGGTGCGTACATGACGGAGGCGGGCAAAGATGTCACCCTGATTGCAAGAGGAGAGCATCTGAAAAAGATGCAGGAGCAGGGTCTTAAGATGGAGACTACTAAGAAAGGAAATTATACCGTGCATCCGGTCAAAGCGACGGATATGGCGCACTATGACGAACAGCCGGACGTTATTTTTGTCTGCGTGAAGGGCTATTCGCTGGAAGAAACGGTTCCCTTTATCAGGCGTGTGGCGAAAGAGACGACGATTGTGATTCCTATTTTGAATATATACGGGACGGGCGGAAAGCTGCAGGAAAAGCTGCCGGAGCTTCTGGTGACGGATGGCTGTATCTACATAGCGGCGGAGATTAAGGAGCCGGGAACAATCTGGCAGAACGGAGATATTTTCCGCGTGGTGTACGGCACGCGGAAAAAGGAAGAGCTGCGGCCGGAATTGTTTGAAGCGGCGAAGGATTTGAAGGAAAGCGGAATCGACGGCGTGCTTTCGGAGAATATTCAGAGAGACGCCCTACAGAAATTTGCCTATGTGTCTCCCATGGCGGCCTGCGGGCTTTACTATCATGTGAGCGCCGGGGAAGTGCAGAAGACCGGGGAGCCGAGGGATACCTTTGTGAAACTGATGCGGGAAGTCGACGCGCTGGCCACAGCTATGGATGTGCCGTTTTTGGCAGATATTGTGACCACCAATCTGCAGATACTGGATGCGCTGAATCCTACGGCGAGCACGTCCATGCAGAGGGATATCTATGCGGGCAAGGCGTCTGAGATTGACGGCCTGATCTATGAGGTGGTGCGGATGGGAGAAAAATACGGCGTGCCTACGCCCACCTATCGGATGATTGCGGATAAGGCGCGGGAGGACGGGCTGAGATGAAAAAATTTAAAGAGAAGTACCTTGCGGGAGAAATCGAATTTGAGGAGATCGACGATTACAGCCAGGAGTGGGGATTTAGCGATACCACAGACACCTTGCGGGAATATCTGGGACTCAACGTAGAGGAAGAGGACGCATGGGTGAGCGTGGGAGACGAGGCGCTGAAAGAGCTTCTGGATCAGCAGAAGCCGGGATGAGTGAAAAGGAAGAAGCGAGGTTAAATAAAGAGAAAAAAACGCTGACCGGACAGAGAGCCGGCCGGCGTTTTCTTTCGTATGCGCAGATTCGTGAAGAGGTATATGCCGCTATAGCGGCGCACGAGCCGCGCACAGGAAATCAGTTGGAGGATATCTCGTGTCTGCGCAGATAAAAAACGGAGAGCGCGGCAAAGACGAAGATGAATCCAATGGAATTGACTGTCAGAGTCGATGTGCTGATTTCCATATTTGGATTGTTGGCACGCATTCCCAGACAGTAGAGGGAATACGGATAATTCATGCCGTAGTCCTGGTTGGTCATGTACAGCCCTAAAATGCCTCCGGCAAGGGCAATGCCGATGGGGACTGCAAAGGAGCGGATTACCAGAGAGAGGAGAAGCTGCACACAGCAGATCACCACTGCGCCGAGCGTGCCGCAGAAAAACCATTCCAGCGCTTCTTTCGGAAAAGGACTTTGTATCCCGGCGAGCCTGCCACAGACATAAAACAGCAGGAAAATCCATAAATTTCCAAGAACGGATATCCGCGCCGCCTGCGTCAGCTTACCAAGATAAAGACTGGTGACCGGCAGGGGCGCAGTCAAAAAGCTGTTCCAGTTGTGGCGGGTGTGTTCCAGCCGCCAGAGATAGGAGCAGTAAGTGCCGATCAGCGCGGGCATGAATAGGTAGCAGAGAAAAAGTGTGTGCTGGCTCCATAGGCTGTACCATTCAGATTTCAGGACTTCAATATTCAGTTTGTAATTCATGGTGCCGAAGAAGGCGGAGATCAGAGGAAGCGCAAAGAACGCAAGCCATACCGGGCTTCGTTTCAGCTTCAGGGATTCGGCCTTGACGGCTCTGATATAAGGTGTACGCATGTTATTTCCTCCTTGTCAAAAATCATATTTTTGGCGGCGCCGTTTTTCAAAGCGGCAGCCGTTTAAGCTTCCTTTTTGGTAAATAGGAGCCTGCCTGCCGTGTAGAAAACCACAATCCAGATAAAGATCATTGCCACGGCACAAAGCTCAACCGGCGAATATTCGCGGTAATAAAGATGTATGATTCTGGTTTCCGGGTTCCAGTCCATATTCACCTGCGCCGCAGAGAGAAAACCGCCCCAAGGGAGGAAGGAATACATTTTGACGTACATTAATATGAGCCCGAGCATGGAGCCGCCAAGCCCGGCTACCAGAGGAATCATCTGGTTAAAAAACAGCATGGACAGGAGAAGCTGCAACAAATACAGGGACAGACAGCAGGCCAGATTCAGTACAAAGGTTGTGCCATAATATTTCCATTCGGGGTGCCCTGCATAACCGCGGGCATATCCAAGGGCGATTACAAAAAGGAACTGCGCGATGGAGATCGCCAGAATGAAGAGTGCGCCGCAGACCACTTTGGCATGGTAAAGCGCACCCGGACGGCGCAGCGTGTTTAACAGCTTATACGTATTGCCCTTGTGCTCCACATCGGCAAGGCGGGAGGCGAGCACGGACATAATGGTGGGCATCATAATAACACTGACCAGAGGAAGGGAGTGAAGCATTTCGATCCAGCCCTGCAGCCGTTCATTCTCGTCGGGACGACTGCCTGACCAGAGAAGCCAGACAAACTGCACCCCGATCAGGGCGCACATAGTCAGGCCGATCTTTTTTCGTTTGATTTTTTTAAATTCCGCCCGCAGAGTAATCATAAGCTGCTCTCCTTTCCTGTCAGGGATAAGAAAATATCCTCCAGACTTTTTTCGCGCTTTTCCACGCGGTAGAGGGATATATTCTGTGTGACAAGCTGCCTGCACAAATTTGCCACATAGGCGTCGTCCACCATGGGCAGCAGGAGATAATCGCCCTCCTGCACGGCTTCGATACCGTCCTGCCGCAGCAGATCGAGGGCAATGGCCATATGACTGACACGGAGTGCAATCTGCTCTTTGGAATGGGCGTGCAGGGATTCCAGCGTGTCCTGATAGACCAGCTCACCCTTTCGGATGATTCCCACATGGTCGGCCATCTGGTCGATTTCACTGAGAAGATGGGAGGAAACCAGAACCGTCATGCCGTAAGCGCCCGGCAGCGAGCAGATCAACTCGCGCATTTCCTGAATGCCCGCCGGGTCAAGCCCGTTTGTGGGTTCGTCCAGAATCAAAAGCTTCGGAAAGCCCAGCAGCGCAGCGGCAAGCCCGAGACGCTGTTTCATGCCGAGGGAATAGTGATTGACCAGTTTTCCCCGGGCTTCCTGCAGACGGACAATTTTTAATACTTTGTCGATATCCTTTTCCGAGCATCCTTTGAGCGTCTGGATGATGCGCAGGTTTTCCTCCCCGGTCAGATGACCGTAATAGCTGGGCGACTCGATGAGTGACCCTGTCTGCGCGAGAAGTTTCATGCGGTTTTTCTCATTGACAGGCACGTCAAAGAGGGTAATGCTGCCCCCGGTGGGTCTGGCCAGCCCGAGTATCATCTTTAAGGTGGTGGATTTGCCCGCGCCGTTCGGCCCTAAAAAGCCGTAAATGGCACCGGGAGGGACTTGCATGTTGACGGCGTTGACACAGCGGATTTTACCGTACTGTTTTGTCAGATTATGGGTTTCTACCAGATTTTGTGTTGGCATGGTGTTTTGTCCTTTCCTGCAATATAGATTTTATGCTGTGGCAGGTATTGCCAGTGTACGCATTAAGCCGGCTTTTCCGCAGGATTTACCATTTGCTGCAGAAAGTTTATATTTGCACACAAGGTTTACCTGCCTGCTATAGACAGGATAAGAAATCTGGCTTACATGAGAATGAAGGGGAGATTACATTTACCTTAAGAAACAAGAGTTGCCTTTCGGGAGGAAAAACTGTATAATACAAGAAGAATTAAAAAATTACATTTTGTAATATTTTGATGAATGCGTGGCATGCTATTACGGAAAGGGGTATGAAAGATATGTTTTATTTATTAAATATCAGTGTTTCCGGTATTAAATGTATTAAAGAAGAGGTGCGCTTAGATTTTTATAAAAAAACTGTTGACAGAAATTTTGATCCGGAAAGATATAGAGTCAAGGCGATTTATGGGGAAAATGGTGCGGGGAAATCCGCGCTGGTAACGGCTGTCAAAATATTTCAGGATTTAATTTATAATGAAAACTATTTGAACGAGTCAAAGACACAAGAGTTTTTAGATGAAATTATAAATAAGTCTTCCAATGTATTTCAATTTAAAATGGAATTTCTTGCTGACCGGAATGATAATGAAAAAATCATTTGCCAGTATACGTTGCAGATAGGCAAAGGGAAGAATGGATTATATGAAATTCAATATGAAGATCTAAAATGGAAAAACGGTAATTATGCCAATAACAAATACCGATCCGTTTTTGAAGCTGTGAATGGAGAACTGGTTTTTGCTGCCTGCACAGAAAAAGAAGCAGGATGGGTGGAGAAAAAAACAATAAATTTATTGTCTACACATTCTTTCATTTACCTTTATCTTAAAGAATTAACCCAAAATATGTCATTTAGTGAGAGCCATGATAGTAATATATTTATTTATGTGCTTGCCTGTTTGGTCTTGGCACTCTATTTAAAAGTGTATCTTGCAGAAGAAGATCAGCACGAACTGTTTTTCTTACGGAGAAGACTAAAGGAAAGCCAGTTGGATCAACAGACATTGATAGAGGGATTTTTAGGACGAGGCAATAATCTGTCGCTGGCTATGGGGGTCAATGAAAAGTTTGTTGAGAAAGATAACTTCGATAAATATAGGGAAAAGGTAGGACATCTAACACGGTTTATTAAGATTTTCAAACCTGATCTGATGTCCATAGATATTGATGCGAAAGAAGACGGAGAGAGATACGTCTGTGACCTAAACCTCAACTATGGCAATTATGTAATTAACAAAGAGTTTGAAAGCACAGGGATTAAGAAGTTAATCGGGCTGTTTGACTGCTTTGCGGCTGCCAGTCAGGGGTCGATTGTTTTTATTGATGAGATGGATGCGAACTTAAATGATGTGTATCTCTGTAAGCTGATCGAGTATTTCATGTATTACGGAAAGGGTCAGTTATGCTTTACTACGCATAACATAGGTCCCATGAGTGCTTTGAAGGAAAACAAAAACTCTATAGACTTTTTATCCAGCGATAATCACTTGATTCCATGGACTTCCAGAGGGAATGCCACGCCTGAGAACTGCTATCGTAACGGGATGATAGAGGATTTGCCGTTTAATGTAGAGGCGTCCGATTTTGTAGGCATTTTTGGGGAGTGATGGAACATGGCGAGACAACTGATATTTTGTCTGGAGACAAACAAAAGGGCGAATACGGATTACATTTATATTAAAGAGGCCATAGATTTTCTGTATCAAAAAAGCAGACAAGTCAAAATCAGCCCGATATATATGGGCACAAAAACCAAATACCGCTCCAAGGATGTATTGAAGGAGATCGGTCAAAAGAAGAAAATGTTTATACACGGGGAGACGAAGGTGATTTACTTCATTGATACGGATGCATTCGAGAAAAGCATCGAACATGCAAATGCTTTCCGGGATATCCGGCAGTTTTGTGAGGAAAATAATTATGACTTGGTATGGTTTTGCCACGATGTGGAGGAAGTATTTTTAGGCAGACAAATTTCGGATGATCTAAAAGTGCAAGCGGCAGATACATATAGAGACAAGAGGGAAATTGAGAAAATATCTTCTGAAAAATTGTCCAGCGAAACGATACAGAAAAATAAAAGCAATTTACTTTGTGTATTGGACAAATACTTGATTAGAAAATAGCATTGGCGGCGGTGCTATTTTTATATTGCGTTACAGGAAATTCATTTTTGCTCATGTGAGATAAAGAAGTAAAAGAAGTGCAAAAAATTTTGCCGTTCCTTGTCCGGCTGACTGCCGGACGGGTCGGGCTTTAATCGGGCAACTCTACCTTGCCGACAAAAGAGTAAAAGATTTCGATTTCCTGTCTGCGAAGCTTCCCCCAATACCTTTAGTGCCGCAAGCGGGGATTTTTCTTTGCCTGCCCTCCATGGACAGCTTGCGGATTTGCCAAACGGGAGAGGGAATTTCTTTCTGTTCTCTTTTGCACGATATAATACTGACGATTTTTCAAAATGCCAAAAATGGGCGCAAAAAAACAGGAAACCTTTTCTTGATTTCCTGTCTTGGTATGCCGTTCTGTATGTATGGCTACTATTAAATTTTTAACTGGCTACAATTCTACAAATTTGAGGTTGTCACTACTATACCTGCTTACTCTGTGTATGTTCCACCCGTATTTTCTTGATTGAGAGTTCCCTCAACTTCAATCAACAGGCATTTGACTAATTCATTACATATTGGACGATGTTTTGTCCCTTTAGGAATTATTATAAAATCTCCCTCACACAAATGTGTTAATCCGTCCTCAAACTCAATATCAAATTCTCCCTCAATACAGTAGAAAAGTTCATCAGAATTTTCGTGTATATGGAAATCTAAAGTTCTATGTTCCGCTTGCAATACATTTAACATATGGTTATTCAATGTACCCACCCTCTTATAGAGGAACAGACCATTAATCGAATTTACATTCTCTTTCAAATTTACTTTTTGTATCATATGCTTCTCCTGTTCAAATCCCGATTTGTTGTCGCTTTATTATATATCCATTTATCAAAAAATGAAAGCGATTTCTTATACTTCCTGTTCATCAAAACGGAACTTGAACAGGGCAACGGCAAGCTCCCCGTTCGTTAGGATAACTGTCTGACCGCATATCGTTATGGGGTATTCTTCATAAGGTGCTTCAAAATATTCGTCTGTTGTGCCTAAAGGGTAAAATTTTTCTTCTGTGAGGTATTCAAGGGATATTTCTTTTTGCC
>CAMWPB010000063.1 GCA_947176065.1 uncultured Lachnospiraceae bacterium
CCCCCCCCATTTTTTTTTTAAACCAGAAGCCGGCACACCCCAACCCGAGATGGCTCGTGGGGTCGGTGATGTGTTTAAGACACACCTGTAACCCCCCCCCCCTCCGAAATTTCCTTCTATTTTAATCGACTCACCGCCACTGCCTCTTACATCTCCGTTTATCTCAAACATCCTTTGCCCTCTCTACCCGAAAAATTTTATAAACAATATAACCTGTCAATATCAGATAAGCCAAAACAGCTATTCCTCTTAATACAGCATTTTTATACAGATATTGCATCGCCATACCTCCTGCCGAAAACAGCCCAATCATACATATCTGCGCTTTATGATCGTACAGATTTCTATAGGGCAGCTTTTTCACTGCAATATAATGCATAAAACATAGCACAGCATAACTGACCAGCGTAGTGACTGCTGCCGCTATATATCCAAATTGTGGAACAAACAGAAAATTCAATACAAGATTAATTCCAGCCGCACACAAGGTACTCGTTGATACCGTAATCGTCTTTTTACAGTAAATTTCCAAATTAACGTAATATGTATAAAAAAACTGAAAACAGCATCCCAGCATGATGACAGGAATAATTTGCATAGATTCCTTATATTTCTCCCCTCCCAAAACATAAATCAGCTCCGGAGTAAACAGCATGACTCCCAAAACTATCATATGAAAAAAAAGAAAGAGCCTTTTCCCCTGCTTATTGACAGAGCACGTGTCATTTTCTTTTAGCTTCCGATACATCCACGGGACGTATGCCTGATTGATCGACGTGCTGAGAACCGACACTGCCAGAGCGCAGTTATAAGCAAAACTGTATACTGCCAAATCCGAGTTGCCGCAATAATATTTAATCACAAACCGATCCGAATTGTTCAAAACACTTCCGGAAAGATGGTGCGGAATCATCGGTACAGAAATCATCAATGCGTACTTCGCCTTTTCACGCACGAATTTTCTTCCCCTTGAAAAAAAAAGGCCGTAAAGTACAGTGTTAACCATGACGACCGGAAGTACATACCCTACTACCCGCCCCCACATTTTATCCCGGAACGTTAACACAGTAACTACTGACAGAATAAGTGAAAAAAACGCACTCCCGACACTCACAAAAATTGATGACTTATATTTTCCACACATGCGCTGCCATACCATAAAAAACTGCGTCGCCGGTGCAAAAATCAGATAAATAAAAAGCATGTTCATATACCGCAAGTCCATGCCGAAAGCCTTCATAAGCGGTCTTTTAATTAAAAGGGCTGCCAGATAGCACAATGCGGAAAAAACAATACTGAGCCACGAAATCGTAGACATATATGTGTCAAAATCATCTTCATAATCATAATAAGCGCGGCTGATCGAGGCATACAGATCTATTGATGTAACAACGCCAAGCAATGTTGCCCACGCAGTGAAATTACTGAATCCGCCATAGTCCTCTTTAGATAACAGTCTGGTAAAAATGGGAGTACTAACAAAAGCAATTCCTCTGCTGACGAAATTGCCTGCTGTGTACCATATTCCTGCCTTGATATCCCTGCTTATCTCTTTCATTACCTGTCAGTACCCGGATTCCTCATCCCTATAATCACTTCTGCTATTTTAAAATCCAGCTCACTGTCTATATCCACCGATTCTTTCTGTCCCATAATATACGCAATGCTGTTTTGACCAAAAAAACTTTTATTTTCCCTGAATCCTTCTGTTCTGGCCATATAAATTGCACCGTTTAGCCGATAGTATACCGGCAGGTTTTGTCTGCAGGCCCTTTTAACCTCCTCGGAAATAAACTCGTCGAGACTGAGATCTTCACCCACCAGACCGGCCCATAACGGCGAATGCTCGCACTCGCAAACACTGACGAGAAAATCCGACTGCCTTTCCTGAAACAGTTCCCACGCCTCTTTCAGATGTATACTGCTTCTGAGCGGAGATGTGGGCTGCAGCTTACACACCATATCAAACCGGCTTCCCTGCTCTTCATAAAAGTCCAGAGCATGCAGAATGACATCGTCGGACGATGTCATATCCCCGGATATAGATGCAGGACGTAAAAAAGGCACTTCCGCTCCATACCTGACCGCAATATCCGCTATCTCCCTGCTGTCTGTGGATACTATTATTTTTGAAAATATCCCCGATTCGCACGCCGCCTTTATGGTATATGCTATCAGCGGTTTCCCCGCCAGTTCTCTGATATTTTTACCCGGAACCCCCTTGGAGCCCCCTCTTGCAGGTATCACTGCCAGCATAATCGTACCTTCCCTCATTCTCTATCTGCTTATTTTGCGGGCAGGAACCCCCGCATATATACCCGGTTCCGAAATGTTCTCCCTGACCACTGCTCCTGCGCCAATAACTACGTTATTGCATATTCTGATTTTATCGATAATAACGCTTCCGGCACCGCAAAACACATAGTCGCCAATATCTGTCCGCCCACATACAACTGTCCGCGGCGCTATATGAGTATTATTACCAATCTTAACCTCATGCTCTACGATACTTCCCGTATTAATAATGGAATTATCACCCACACATGCCTGCGGGCCAATATGCGCTCCGACAGCCACAAAAGTTCCCTGTCCGATGAATGACTCCATTCCTATATACGCGTGTTTAGACACGACTGTCGCTGGACTCCCCTGTGTTATATCTAAAAGCATCTGATATACTTTTGCACGCTGCCCGTTGTCACCCAGAGCTACGATATAACGGTCTCCTGCCTCCGGTTTGCATTTCTTTAATGTCCTGCAGCCCAGAATCACCTCATCCTTTTCCGCATGATCATCTACCAGTATAATCTCCGTTTCCCTGCATGTTTCCCGAATCACATCAACAGTGCTTCTTGCATGCCCGCCGCACCCATATACCAAAATCCTGCCCATGCGCTCTTCCATTATTTTCGCCTCAATACATAAAAAAGTGTGTCACACATCTGCATCTGTCGCAATTTATCCTCATACGCTTTGTTCAGTTCCCTGCTGTCCAGAAAATCCCACTTTTCATGTCCGCCCGGCTGTCCTTTCGCAAGCCACAGCAAATGATTCGCAATCGTATATCTCTGTACCTGTCCGGCTGAGACAATATCAAACTCTCCGTTTTCCTCAATAATCATAGAAAGGCTTTTCATTGTATACAAAAATATATGTGCGCTCCAATAGGTAAAATCAGCAAATTTTTCACTCTCATACAGGGACAATAAAATGTCGTCCGCATGAGGAACTTCCACAATCAGATACCCGCCCTGTACAATGTACCCGCTGAATCTGTCCAGCCACATCCGCGGTTCTGACAAATGTTCAAAGGTATGGAAAAGCGTCAGTACATCTACTTTTTCCTGCAATTCTTCTATTGTTTTATGACATCGGATACCATTATTGTTCAGATAATCCCTTTCCTCTTTCCCAAGCTCAACACCGCAATATGAATCTGTCACTCTGGCCGCCTGCTTTAAGAAGCCGCCAAATCCACAGCCAAAATCCAATACACTTTTCCCTTTGCAAATATGCCCGACCATCTCAAAACGCCGGATATCATCTCTCTGAAACAATTGCAGTCTCTGTTCTATGTCCAAATCAGACAGACGGTTTTCTTTATACATATATCCATTTTCATAATCATTTTCGCTGTTTGCAGCATTAAGGAATTTCGTCCCACAATCATGACAACGATAAACGTCAATTGCGCTGTTATCTCTGGTTCCAATATGTATCAGCGTACTTTTTCCCCGACAGATCGGACACTCCAACAGTTGTTCATTCATAACGATATGTTTACTCCCTTTGATCTACACATCCGTAAATTCTTTTTTACATTCCCTATAAAACGGAACATATCATATTTCTGATCCGCTCAATGCTCTCGCCATTTACTTCATAAGCCGTTGGAAGATTGATTCCCATCCGGGAAATTTTTCTGCTCACCCTACAATTTAATGCATACTTCCGATAAATATCCATCTCGCTTAGCGGAATGAAGAAGGCGCGCACATCCACATCATTCTCTTTCAGCTTTGCCAGAATTATATCTCTCTTATCTTCATTTACTAACACCGATACGAGCCACGCAATCTTTTTTCTTCCCGGCAGATTGTTGTTTTGCAGGATAACGCCTTCAATACCGCCAAATGTTTCCCTATACTGCTCTTCCAGTTTTGTCCGCCATTCCAGTATTTTATCAATCCGTTCCACCTGCGCTGTACCAATCGCTGCCTGCATATTTGTCATTCTATAATTAAAACCTATCACTTCATGGTAATATTTGCGTTCTCTGCTCATTCCATGATCCCGCAATATACGCATTTTACTGTTTAATTTTTCGCTGTCCGTGATACACATTCCTCCTTCTCCTGTCGTAATGACCTTATTGCCGAAAAAGGAAAAGCAGGAAATCACTCCGAAAGAGCCCACCTTTCTATGATTCCACTCTGCGCCATGGGCTTCCGCACAGTCTTCAACAATATATAACTTATTTTTTTCCGCTATCCTGCATATTTCTCCCATATCACAGGGCTGTCCGTAAACATGAACCGGAATGATCGCTTTTGTCCTTGGTGTAATCGCCTTTTCAATCTCAATAGGATCAATGCACCAGCTGTTTTCTTCAATATCTACAATCACCGGTGTTGCGCCAGTATAAATTACCGCATTAATCGTTGCTGCAAATGTAATATCAGGAACAATCACCTCATCCCCCGGTCCGATCCCCAGCGCTGTCAGCGCCAAATGCAGCGCAGTCGTTCCATTAGATGTTGCCACACCATATTGGGCCCCACAGTAATTTGAAAAACTTTCCTCAAAACGGGTAATGTATTCTCCTGTACTGGATATCCATGTAGAAAAAAAAGCATCCATCAAATATTTGTACTCATTTCCGTTAAGCTGCGGCTGTGCTAACGGTATATGAACATTTTCATCATACCCAACATAGTCTACCACGCGCCTGTTCTCATCTACGATCGGTATAATTCTGATGCGCTCACTGAACTTATTAATAATATCGGTGGAGTCGTCTCCCTTACGCGCATAAACAAAATCACTGCTAATATGCGTCTCAACAGAATCCTGCAATCCGTAACCACTTATCAGCAGCCGCCTGATATCCCCATCCGTTATGACACCAACCAGACTTCCGGTATCATCCGTAATAAATGCCGTGCCTTCCGCATTCCTGTCTATACACATCATAACATCCCTGATCGTAGCCTTATCACTGCATATCAGCCGCTCCAATTCCATCATAATTCCCTTCTTTACCCGTCTATGTTTTGTTCTGTTATCCCAATACTGTTAAGAATTTCATCAATGCTTCCCACTGTCTCCAGCGTAATATTCATATGGGGCTTATACATTTTCCTAAATTCATGCAATATCTGGCTGTCTTTTTCCAATGGTCTGTGCTCATCAAAAATTCCGTCGTTCTCACTCAGGTGTATCCACTTAACGTATTCCCCGAGATTTTCACACTCCTTTGCATAATCCAAATGCAGCGTTTTCGCAGAGACATGCAGATGCCCCAAATCTAAAAGCAGATTAAATGTTATCCGTTCTTTCATCTTCATAATTGAGCGGTAATCCGTCATCATAATATGATTCTTAAAATGAAACTGCAGATAATTCTCAGCGTTTAATACGTTATTTTCCAAAAATAAAGTAATACCACCGGCAGCACACAAACCGGCTATATATTCGTAAGCGCTGCAGAACCTGTCATACGCCTTTTCCTCCTCATATATGACTCTGCCATTCAATGTAGATCCAATCTCTTCTATTCCGATCTCAACCATAAATCCGGCATGTATGGACAGCACGCAGCAGTGCAGCCGCTTCAGCATCTCAATACAGTTCTCATAATGTACGATGGACTGTTTATATATCCGGTCATTACAGGATGCCAGATTCACCACAAACGGATCTTTGGGCGGGGGAAAATATGCATGGCAGGCATATCTCAGATTATGATCCTGCTTTAGCTGCCGAAGCTCCTGTTCCAATCCGTCATAATAATCTGTCCCGCCGGAAAGCTCTATATTGCTAATACCCGCTCCCGCCAGCCGCCGTATCACATCCGCAATATTATGCTGTCTGATACACGACGATGATACATAAATCATAATTCACTCCATTTGTCTAATCGGCCCGAATAATATCATCCAATTCATAGTTTTGATCCGCTGTTCTTCCCAGCACATCGTCATAATACAAGGCAGAAATTCCAATTCCATTAGTTCTTTTTGCCACAATATTGTCTGCACAGAAAGTTTCACCCTGTCGGATTCCTCTGCTCGCAACAAGACATTTTTGCAGAGATTTTCTGGTCATTTGCTCGGAACGCGTGGGCATTTTTATGCCATCTCCAAGGTATTTCTCAACACGCCGTATATCATCTACAAGCTGCTTCAGCTCTTTCGGTGTAACAGAGGCCTTATGATCCGGCCCTGCCATATGCCTGTCTAATGTAAAATGCTTCTCAATCACCTTTGCCCCAGCCGCCACGGCATAAGGCGCCGCCCCTACTCCCTGTGAATGATCGGAATATCCGACAAGTACATCAAATGTTTCCTGAAACGTCCGAACCACATTTATGTTTGCCTCCTCATCCCGAATAGGATAATTAGCTGTACATTGCAGCAAAATCACATCCCGGTTAATCGCATAAATTGTTGTCAATGCCCGCTCTACTTCTTCCAGATAGCACATTCCGGCCGACAAAATAATGGGCTTACCTTTCTCCGCCACCTGACGCAAAAATTGTATATTGGTGATATCTGTCGCCGCCACTTTATAAGCCGGCACCTCCAAGTCTGCAAGCTCGTCCAAACTGGACTTTTCAAATGGCGTAGACAAAAAAACAATATTTCTTTTCCTACAGTAATCCATAAGTTCTGCGGTCTGTTCTCTGGAAATTTCCAATCGCCGCAGCATATCATACTGCGTTTCTGTTTTACCGGTTGTAGTTTTTTGATATGGCGCTTTCTCAATATCCCTCAGGATAAGGTTCTCTGTCCGAAAGGTCTGAAATTTTACGGCATCTACACCAGTTTCCGAGGCAGCGTCTATCATTTGCTTTGCAATACCTATATCACCGTTGTGGTTAACCCCCGCTTCGGCTATGATAAAAGTATGGCTTTCAGAATTAATATTCGCCCCGGCTATTTGTATATTTTTATTAAATTTCATTTCCATTCGTATGCCCTCTCACAGAATCACCGGACGCTTTTGCCTCTAATTCTGAACGTAATTCACGCTCTAAATGCATCAAAGCATGACCTTTCCAAAAATACTCCACTCTATAATCCGTCATATTTTGGGTTTGTATTTTTTCCCAAAGATCGGAAGCCGACTCCACCAGTTCAGCAATCCCCAGCTCAATTAACCCATTTAAATAATCTGCAAATTCCTGATGATAAATAAATGTCCGAAGCCGAAATCCTAATCCTTCAAATATAGTAGTTGAATACACTCCTACCTGCGCGTCACTGGCTCCGAAACAATCATATAGAGGTATGCCGTCCTTTCCTACAATCTCTACGCCGCTGTTCTCCAGCTTTGGATGAATTTCTTTCCAGTCATCATATTCACTTGGATGCAGCTTATAGATAACTCTCACTTTCCGACTGTCTATCAACTTATAAAGCTCTATCGCAGCATCAGACAACCCGCGCGTAAACCTTCCCTGAGAGAGAAATAATACGGTATACCGTTTGTCCATTCGCTGGTGCTCTCTGTATTTTTCCAATTCTCTTTCATAATATGGGAATCCAACGGAAATCAATTTATCCTTTGAAATCGGGCAGCGAATATCATTCTTGTAGTAGTCTCCAAAGAGATATATCTTGTCCGGAAACTGTCTGATTACACTTCCCGCAGGATAGTTATACGCCAAGTGATTTTTCCCGATCCAGCCATGCTGCAGCTCAATTGTTGTTATACCCAATTCTTTACAAATTTCATTGATAATCATGCACTGCTGGCTGTAAGAAACCACTTCCACCACTATTTTGGGATTCATACGTGTCAACATTTTTTTCAGTCTTTTATAGGTATATTGGTAGCGATAATATGCGCCTACTGCCCTGCCGGTACTTTCTTTAATCTGCGCCGAAGTAAGAATTCCTTGCATGGCCGCATTTATTTCACTGTGTATCCGCTTCTCTACTTTCTCCCTGCTCCTTTTGCAGAAGCGTACTTTCCATACGCTATATAACGCCGCTTCCATAATCGCTCTATCCATATAAACAATATTTGAAGATTGAACCGGCTCCAGATGATCTTCCTCGTAAAATCTCTCCAAGGTAATGGAATCAGGAAATTTCCTTGCTATTTCATCCGTATAAATGCATTCGTACTTCCCTTCCTTCAGACAGCGTCTCGGATGCGCCAGAAAGCAAATATCAATCTGCATGCCTTTTCGCACTCGTCCACTGTGCGTTATATAGTGTTTCAGCAGCTTCCATTTTTTTATTTTAGGCTTCATAAATGGCTTATCCGGCGTCCGCATATTTTTATATATATAGAAGCGCTCATACTGCCAAAACTGAAAACCATTTATCTGTTTTTCGCATAAACGGTATTTCTCTTCTCTTTTCAATATCTCTTCAACTATATCCATTCACGCTACCTGATTTTTCTCCCGGTCACAAAATATACTAATAACTTTAGCACCCCATACTTTAATGTAGCTTAAGATAGTGGTATTCTTAATGTACGGATAACAAACCAACAATACAATTTCGATAAAATGCTATCTTGATTTGGAACAAAAAGAGATATGAATAGAAAAAAAGAGCCTTGGCAGCTATGTGCGAGGCTCTTTTTATAAATATACAATTTTTTATTTCAGGGATTCAGGCGTCTAAACTGTTTTCGTCCAAAAGAAAGTTAAGGATCCCCATGGTTACAATCCCCTGCTCATTCCGACGGGGTTTCATACGATCTCTTACGATAATCATTTTTTTAAAATGATCGTTGACGTGTAATAAGGAGTTTTGCTCCTGTTGTACTTTTTCCGGCGTGTTCATGGCAAACACCGACTGTAGATAATACTTTTGACTGCCTCTTGAAGCAACGAAATCAATTTCGTACTGTTTTCGGATCGTCTTTCCGGCAGCATCCTTTCCATAGGCATCTACCACTCCGACATCAACATGGTAGCCGCGGTTTCTGAGTTCGTTATAAATAATGTTCTCCATCAGGTGATTTTCCTCCACCTGACGGAAACCAAGCCTGGCATTACGTATTCCCACATCTTCAAAGTAATACTTTACCAGAGAATTAATATATTTTTTCCCTTTTATGTCATAACGTTCGGCTCTGCTGATCAGAAAAGCATCCTCAAGATAATCGGCATACTTTTTCAACGTCACGCTGCTGATCGCTTTGTTTTTAACACTTTTAAAAGTTTTAGACAATTTTACCGAATTGGTTAAAGAACCAGTGGCCGAAGCTAAAATATTGATTAATTCGTCCAGTTCTTCCTTGTTTCGCACATGATGCCTTTCAATGATATCTGAAAGATATACGGTTCGGAACAAAGACAACAGATATTCTTCTTTCTCCTCGGGCGTGTTTCTGTACAATACAAAAGGCAGACCGCCATACATGACATATTCGTCCCAGGCTTCCTCTTTACTTCCGTCATATACGGACTGATATTCTCTAAAATTCAAAGGATAAATATGGATTTCATCTCCCCTTCCCCTAAACTCCGTGATCACATCAGAGGAGAGAAAGCGGGAATTACTGCCGGTAACATACACATCGGCATTTTTGATGTGCAAAAAGGAGTTGAGCACATCCTCAAATTCCCCAAGGAGTTGTACCTCATCCAAAATAATATAATAATTCTGCCCGTCCACAATTTGGTCCTTGACGTATGCCAGCATGGCGTCTGGGTCCCGAAGCTTCAAATTGCTCCGGTCATCCAGCGCAATTTCGATAATGTGAGATAAATCCACTCCTTTTTCAATGAGATAATCATGAAAGATGTTAAATAGCAAATAAGATTTTCCACAACGTCTGACACCGGTAATCACTTTGATTAATCCGTTCTTTTCCCGACTGATCAATTTTTTCAGGTAGAAATCTCTGTTAATATGCATAATTTGCACTCTCCATTTTAATAAATTGTGTGCACACACATATTATTTTACTATTAGTCTGGAGAAAAAACAATATTTTCCTGTGCGGCACCGCATAAACGGAAGATGCTTTCCCCGTCTTTAATGGTTTCCAATACTTTAATATCGCGTATATCCATCGGCTCCACGTCCAGCGGCGAACGGTCAAGAATTACAAGGTCGGCGCGTTTTCCGATTTCGATGCTTCCCTTTGTGTCTTCTTCAAAATACTGATATGCTGCATTTATTGTGACGGCGCGGAGTGCATCATACACATTGACCGCCTGTTCTTTTCCAATTATATTACCGGCTCTGCTGACCCGGTTTACCGCGCACCAGACAGAATGCAGCATGTCAGGCTTTGTGACGGGAGTGTCCTGATGGAAATTCACTATGACGCCTCTGTCCAATGCGGATTTTACAGGGCTGATACGGTTTCCTCTTTCCGTCCCAAAATTTTTTACATGGATGTCTCCCCAATACCAGACATGCCCTACAAAAACGGAAGCAATCATGGAAAGCTCTGCCATACGGGACAACTGATCGTCACGTACCGTCTGGCAGTGGATCATTACAGGGCGCAGATTATCTTTACAGTCATTTTCGCTGAGAGCACTTTCATATGCTGTGATAAACTGCTCGCTGGCCGCATCACCATTGCAGTGAGCTAATACCTGTTTTTTTTCGCCCACCGCAGTAGACAAATAATCCCGCACAGCATTGTCCGTAAGCCACGGATACCCACAATACCCGTCTGTTCCTCCCAAATAGGGCTGTGACATCCAGGCAGAGCGCCCTTGGGGAGAACCATCCAGAATCAGCTTATAACCCCCAATTTTTAATCTGTTCTGATAATGTGCGTACTGTTTCCCGTATTGCTTCATGAAATCTGTACCACCGGAAGACATCAGAAGATAAGAGACGATGTCTATTTTCAACTGCCCGGAAGCATTGACATTTATTAAGGCATGCAGATCCTTTTCTGTGGTAGCGCCGTCCTGTACGGTTGTTATACCGTTTTCAATATAAATTTTCTGCATATTTTGGAGCATTTGGGCATAATCCGTTTTCACACGCGGCATGACAGCCAGCTGGAGCGGCTGCATTGCAGTTTCCTCGACGTAACCGGTCGGTTCATTTCCCTCCGGCATTCTGCCAATCATACCGCCTTCGGGATCGGGCGTCTGCGCGGTTATCTGTGCCAGTTCCAAAGCCGCCGAATTAGCGCAGGCCAGGTGCCCGGAAATATGCAGAATGAAGATCGGAATCTCTACACTTACCTGATCGAGCACTCTTTTGTCAGGATGCGCTTCCTCTTTCAAAAAATTATGGTCATATCCAAAACCGATCAGCACATCGTCTGCCGACAGGTTGTTCAGTATCCGATAATCATTCAGTGTATCAATGATTTCACCAAAAGACTGACAGCCCGAAAGATCGGCAAACAATGACATCTGTCCGTTCATTAAAATATGGCTGTGCGCATCGATAAAAGAAGGCATCAGGCATTTTCCCTCTAAATCCGTCTTTTCGGCATTGTCCGCCGCCATTTGCGTTATATCCTGCAGCAACCCTACCGCCGCTATCACACCATCCTTTACAAGCACTGCTTCCGGGGCATTCCTGATCTCTTCCGCACAGTCTGCGCCGGCCATAGTCAATATTTTTCCGTTATAAAAAATGCGTTCCATATATGCTCCTCCAAATTGCTGCTATTTCCAACTATATGTTTTAGGTCCCCACAATTTCAGTACCTTTAAGGCGGCCAAATACAGTATAACACATCCCGCAAGACCTATTAAGGCAGGTATGATTTCCATCGAGCCGGCAGCGAGCGCAAGAATGATAATATAGACCGGTGTACTGGCAAGCATGACCAGATTACAGGCACCCAGCTCCACGCCGGTAGCGGTATGGAAATTAGGATCGACGATTCTGACAAGCGCAATGCCGCTTGGCACAGTACCCGTACATGTTCCGTAAAGGCCGAGTGTGCGCTCAAAATCATTGCTTCCCCCAAAGCGCTGTCCAAAATAGAAACATACCAAGAAGGTGACTATTGTAACCACTAAGGAGACAACCAGCATAAGAGGCAGCCAGTCTCTGATAACCGTCAGGGAAACAGCCATAAAAGCGCAAACCACAAGGTAATCTGCCGTCCAGCCAGTAATTTTACTCTGTAATGTATTCTCCTGCAGGAAGTCAAGATGAAGTTTCTTCATAAGCCATTTGACAATGTAGGCGGCATACATACCGTTCATAAACATCATATTGCTCATGGAAGATCCAAGAAATCCCGGAACATGTGATAGAACTCGTGCAATTCCAACTGCCAGAACATAACATACACCAATCAATGCAAAGTGGAATGCAAGGGTCTCCACATTGCTGTTACAGGTGGTATCCTTTACCATATATTCATTCTGTTCACTTTTTATATAGTACCCCTTTAAAATCGCGGTATCCAGTTTTCCGCAGTTTTTAGCGGTTCCGCGCCGGATTCCCAACTTTGCGGCAGGTATGCCTGCCAGAAAGGCAACGATAAATCCAATGGATGAAAAAGCGATTGCAACCGTAGATGCATTATTCCAGCCATACTGTTCAAAAATAGCGCCGTAGGCGGCGGATTGTCCCGGTCCCTGACAAAATGCAAACTGAATCAGCATGCCATAAACGGAATCCATGTTAACGTTCTTCCCGAAGGCAGCGATAATTGCTGTCGCAATAATCGGTGTCAGTGCATAGAGCAGGCACCATACCAGTCCCATTCCGAGAGCGCCCTTGAGCACACTTTTGGCCCCGTCATTCTCCGATTTCGGTGTACCGGTGAGACTGATGGAAATAAACGAGATGGTAAAAAGGTGATTGACAATATCCGTATACATTGCCTGATCCGTGCCGATATCAATTCCTGTGCCAGTCACAAAATTCATCAGTATAACGCCAACGATACCTCCGATCACGCTTGCCGGCACAAGCATATTCTGAAAAATATGTACTTTGGCACGTAAAAGCATACCAATACACAGCATAATGCCGGCAAGACTAAAAGCCATCATAAAACTCATCATTTTTTCCTCCTGTATGAATCTAAAAACTAATCATATTCTTAACAAAGCACAGTGCATCGCGAAAACGCGCTGTCCTGTGATAAGCTGCCAGCAGGCACAAATTTCCAAGAGCAAACGCTGCCGCGCCCTTTATAAATAATCCGGTCAGACCGCTGTCAGGGATCATCCGGCAGATCATAAACACGATAAATGCCGTAGCAGCAGTCACTACAGCACAGAAAAGATGTTGCAGATAAAATGTGTGTATCTTACCGTTTTTAAAATAATGCCGGTAAACGATGGTAGTACCATAACCGAAATCAATAATCAAAATGGACAGGACTGTCGCAACGACAATACCCGAAACACCAAAATATTTCCCAAGAAGGATATTTAATACAATATTTGAGGCGGCTTCCGCAGCGCTTCTATACCGCCCTTCCCACCAAAGTCCTGCGCTGGTGACGTACACGGATCTGACATCGCCCATGCACAGGGTATATAGATATAGACACAACAATATCACGGCGGTATCAGGAAGCATCAGCCGCTCCCCCATCCATAACCTCATAAACGGCTGAAAAACTACCAGCAGACATACCGCACAGATACTGGCAATCCACATATACATAAAAGTGAACCGCAACATATCCTCATGGTTCTTTTCCACATCAGATACGACAATCTTATTTCCGACAGAGGCAGCCATTGCTTTGGTAATACATTCCAACAATGTATGGACGCCATACAGGATTGTGTAATAATTTCCATATATTGTCACCTGTGAAAGCCCCAGATAGGCGGAGATGATGATGTTGTCCATAGAATTGCGGCTGACCTGACAAATTTTGCGGATCATAAGTCCGCTGATGCGTTTACCGATATCCCTGCGTGAATTTCGGTCAAGCTGTCCCCTGCAGACATACTGCGGGAAAAGCCTGCGCGTGAGCCAGGCAATATAGAGATTTTCCGCAATTGTCGCAAATGGCATCATGACCAGATACAGATAGTAATTTTGAGACACCACAACAACCAAAATCTGCATAACAGCTTTGGCAAACGTAAATATCGTATTGGCATTGGTGTTCAAATCCTCCCGCTGGTTTGCGGAGAGAAGGCTCTTTTTATAGGCCGTCATCCAATATCCGATTACGGTATTTCCAAGAAAAATAAAATATAGAATATAAAGATTTAAGCCAGAAGGGACATGACCTTTAATCAGCAGCGGCAACAGCGGCGAAAGAAGCAGTCCCACAGTCAGAATAACAGCTCCGATAATGCGGTATGCCGTTTTGTACAGGTTTAATAGCGCACAGACCTTATCCTGATCGCCCAGCGCGATTGGCTTGTACATACTGAAGACGACTGCCGCACTAAAACCAAGTTCCGCGATATTTAGCATCTGTAGGATAGAAGTGAACAGACTGTCAAGTCCGAGATATTCCGAACCAAGAATACGGATCAGAATAGTCCTCATGAGGAAGGGAATCAGGAATGCAAATATTCTGTTGACAATGCCCCATACGATGTTTCTGCTGGTATTTTTAACACTTTTGCTTTTCATTTTTCCCTTCATCTTAAAGCATTTCACGTACTCACTCTTTCCGATTAATGTACCTGCGAATCAGGCAGATGTATTTTCTGTCCCATAAAAAGATTCGCATCTGCCGGCTGCCACTTGCCGAATCCGGACAACGGATGGAACGTCATCTCGCCAAACTTAATATCACCATTGTCTAAGAGGTATAAATCCACACGTACATATATGAAATCACGACATAGCTGCTTTGCAATAGCAAGAAGTTTGTCCAACTGCTCAGGCCTTGGCTTTTCGTTTTCGTAGCGGGGGCGGCCATAGGCATATGGTGTCATCTTCCAATCTGTATCATAAAAAGTCGTCTTTGCTGAATGCGCATTCCAATCGCGGTCGCCAACTACCTGAATAAATTCAGGATTTCCGTTAAAACAGTGAATTTTATAGTCATAGAGATTGCCATCGTCCTGCTCGATATACTGTTCTGCAATAATCTTGCGGGGAATGACATGGTAGTGCTGTTCCGCATTCAGTAAACCAAAAGGCGTTTTTAACCATTGTGCCATTAACTTCCGTGTTTTTTTTATATCTAAGGCGGATTTATCTTTGACAACAAGTATCATGTCGCTGCCATGGTTGGACTTCAGGGCAAAGCGGTCGGGAAGGGCATCGAAATCAACCTCGTCCGGTGTATCCCAGACTCCAAGAAGAGGAATCAGATATTCTTCTCCGATCTCGGATTTGACCCATTCCCGAACAGCATATTTGTCTGCCAGTTCACTTTTAACCGGTTGATTGTCGTATAACTTTAACCACTGTATTTTTTCGTTGAACGTTTGGGGAGTTTTCAGATTTAGTATTTCTCCGGTTCTACATTTGAAGGTACTTTTCAGCCTTTCTTCCCACTCTTCTACCGGCATGGAAGAAAGATAGTCCTCCGAAAGAACTGCCATTTGCGTTTTTGCGTAGCTGCTTTTGGTGAGATACAGCATAATGTGCCAGAATACTTCCTGAATTCCAAGGGTTTTCAACTCGTACAGAGCATGCTTCAAATAATTCATAGTATTAGATTCCCCTCTCCTTTATCATATGTCGAAAACTGTAACAAATGGATGCAAAGTTAATCAGCGCTACTTTTTCCTGTCTGAAATAGCGGTAAATTTTAATAATATATTTTAAGTTGTATCCCTGTCTTGCCGCGTTACTGAGGATGCGGATGCCCATGGGAACCACGTATCCGTATTTTTTCAAATTAATGCGCTCTGCCAAAAAGTTATATTTATCTTTGTGTACAACCGCTCTGATCCAATAGACTTCTTCATCATGTCTGGTAGTCAAAGTGCCTTCCGATTTTGTGACGCAATAGATTTTTTCGGAAAAAGCGTCGACCGTCCTGGCATAATAACCGCATCTTGCGGAAAACATAATATCATTTGCCGCCATCACTTCATCAAATGAGATCCCGTTATCCCTGACCATCTGGTTGCGGAACATCTTGGACCACGGAACCATATAACGATACCGCAGCATCAGCTCATTTTCCTCTGTCGGTTCCATAAGATAACGCCGCACAAGCTTCTCACACCACGTATGTCTCGTGGAGGTTCTGCCTGTTCTCTCATCTATACTGGTTGGGATAAAGTGGACAATATCCACTTCTGAATCTGCATGTCTCCTTAAAATGTCAAAAGCACCGTCCAGAAAATAATCGTCTGCGTCCGCGAACACAAGCCATTTCCCTTTTGCCTGTGCCAGCCCAAGGTTTCTGCATGTGCCGGCGCCTTTTACATTGGTAGTGTTGTGAAGGAACAAGCCGTCCCGGGAAAGAACCTGGTTTTTGACTTCGGTTAAATCTTCCGTGCTCTTGTCGTCAATAACAATTAGCTGGATTGACCTGTCAATGGGAATACTGGACAGTAGCCGGCCTAACGACAAGACGCTATTATAATGTGGAATAATAACCGTAAATAGGTACATTGACCGCGGATCCTTTCGTAAAATGTAGTTCGTTTTAATGAGAATAACGAAATACAATTTCGATAAAATGTTATCTTG
>CAMWPB010000064.1 GCA_947176065.1 uncultured Lachnospiraceae bacterium
GCTTATAGTTTTGCAGATCCTGTTCATGCTCCAGCCGGTCCTGTTCAATCTTGTGCTCATAACTGCGCAGGTCTTGATAGTACTCTTCCCGGTCACGGCACCGCTTGCGCACCAGTTCGTCTGCGCTCATGCGGAATATGGTTTCGGACGCTTCATTCAGATATTCATCTTTGGATGCCAGCATTTTGATCTCCTCCCAGCTTGTGGCTTTAAAGAGCATTGCCCACTCGTGAATATGATATTTCTTATCTTCATCGGTTGCCAGATCTATCCGAGATAAGTCTACCACATTCAGGGTGATGCTGTCACTATATTTTTGATGATTTTTGACGTTAATCAGTTTATATGATGCATAGAACTCCGGCTTCTCCTCAAACAGGGTATAGTCCAGAAACCCGATATGTACGGCCGGTTTTGCTTCCAGATAATTCTGCCCCCTGTTCAACTGGTCGAAAGAGCGGCACAGATACATGACTGAGCGATGCCGCCAGTTGAGCTTATTAGCGATCTGCATTTCCAGATTGATCAGGGTGTGGTTATTCAGAATTATGTTGATGTCCAGACGAAACTCCTTGTCTGTCACCGCCTCCCCTAAGATCACGGGGTTGGTGATTTCCACGGAAGCCACCGCCTTTTCCGACAGGTGGAGCAGGGAGCAGATCAGCCCGCGCAGGACTTTATTGTTGGACTGCAGCACGGCGCGGAACATATAGTCGTTGGTCATGCCATAGGGAACCGGCCCATATGCCTCTTGCAAGGCAGAAAACGATTCGGATAAAATCTGATCGGATTGAGAATTTACGTCATAAAATAATGCAGATTTGTGATCGTTAGGGAAATGATTGTGAGAATCTTGTTTCATAGATGTGCTTTCCTTTCCTGGACAAAATGACGGAGCACCGCCCCATAGAATTTCGAAATCATAAAAGAATAAACCAGATCATAGATTTTCAGACAAGCTATTCTTAAAGACAGGTATACCATAATGAATAGAAAATTACAAAAAGATTTTTGCTTTTATCTGTAGAAAATTGATGATCGTAATTCCGTATATTTCCCATGGTGTAACAATATGTTGAAAGGAAAGTCACTAATAACATAAAAATATACTATATATGGTATTGTGCAATTTTCCATTCCAATTACATAAAAATAGAATTACAAAAAAGATACCCTTTAATCCTGCCCACGTCTTTCCCTCATAAGATACTCACCCACCCCCAGCATAAGGAACACAAACGGGGTGCAGCACACCTGCTGGTAACAGAAAAAATTATAGGCCATATAAGACACCGCCGAAGCCGCCGCACCTGCCAGCAGAAAATCCTGCTGCCACGCCCGCAGATACCTTCTGACTGCCGTGACAAAAATTCCTATGTAGGACAGCGCCCCGAAAATTCCCGTGTTGAGCAGCGTCGTCAGCCACTCATTATGCGCGTTCGTAAGGGTTTTATCCCCCCAAAGGAGGTACGCCTCCTCACTGTGAACCGTCTCCACGTAACTGCTGAAACAGTCCGGCCCCACACCGAAAAACTTATGTAATACACTTTCACCGGCAAACACCCTGACGGCAAAACTCCAGATCCGTCCCCTGCCATTGCCCCAGGCATCATTCCAGTTAAAATACGACACCGAACTGAGCACATCACCCAGCCTGCCCGCCAATACTCCTTTGCTCTGTAATACGACAAGACAGACGACGCCCGCCAAAGCCACTGCCGCTGCAAGCAAAACCGCGCGACTTACCCATTTCATCCGTACTTCCTGATAGGGTCTGTTCCTTCTCCCATACAGAAAAATACAAAAAATCAGGCAAAGCGCCAAAAGAATCCATGTAACATTTCCGTCCAGAATCAGATTTGTAATAAAATCGTACTCCAAATCCGGGTTAGGATGAATCTGCATCAGAAAATGCATCACCTTGCCCGCTGCAAAAAAGAGTGTACACACCTCTGCAAACCGGTTCAGCGTCTCCCTCTTCTGTATACATACCGAAAAGAAAACAAGCATAAATCCGGCAAGCGCAAAATAAGCGCTGTCGCTGTTCTGCGTCACCAGAGAGGCAAACCCCACCGCCGTATAGACACCGCCCAAAACTCTCCACAAGGATTTTTCAGCAAAGAGAAACACCGCCACGCCCACAGGCAGCGCCACCACAAGATAGCTGGCATACCATGTCGCCTGCCCCATAGTGGAAAGAAACTGTGCCATCTGGTATCCCTGCAGCCCTTCGTAAAACCCAATCGGATCTATCAGCATACGATGCAGTACTGCAATCAGAAATACCACGAAAGCAGAACCACAAAAAACAGACAAAACCACACGGTAATGTTTCCCAAATCGGGACACAGCCAGATAAATAAGCACAAAACTAAGCTGCGACATCCATCCCATATTCCAGCCAAAGCTTCCCCACAGCGCGTCCTCATAAAAGCCGCCGCACACCACGGATATCGTCGTAAAAAGCAGATAGGCCAACACACAGAAATCCGTAACGGACAGCTTCTCTTTTAAACGCATGGGTAAATCTGCCGCAAGCAGTTTCTGCCCCTTCTTCCTTCCATTCATCTGCAAAAACAGCAGAACTATGCAGCACGCCAAAAAAATGGAAAATCCTACAGCCATCACCATCCTGTACGCCGCAAACTTCGCATTACCGATCTGGTTATAACCTTCCTTCGCATAAAAGGAGACTGCCACGCACATCGCCGCCATCACCGCTGCCACAATATATTCTATCCACAGCTCTAAAATTTTCTCCCCGGATGCTGTACCGGCATTCTTCTTATTTTTTGCTTTATTTATTTTATTGCTCATGGTAATTCCTTTTCTCTCTTTCTTCCATTTTTTTACGACTTCTACCTTGCGACTTCTATGTTAATACACATCGAAAGGTTCGTCAAATTTCTCCTTCCTCTCCTTTAATATCTCGAAAATGACAATAAGCGCCAGCGGCCCCTTCACAATGCCGCCTACGCCGAAAAGTTTCACGCCCGCATAAATGGAAAACAAAATCCACACTGGCGGCACCCCAATCTTATTTCCAATCAGTCTCGGCTCTAAAAGCTCCCTTGCAAGCGCGCAAACCCCATAAAGGGCCAGACATACCACCATCCTCACATAGGCGCCGTTTAGAAGCTGCCACACAGACAGAGGCACCAGCACAATCCCCGTCCCTATAAAAGGCAGCATATCCAAAAAACCTGCCAGAATACCCAAAAAAATGCCTCCCTCCACTCCGGCAAAGCTGAGCGTGACGCTGCAAAGCACGGCGATAACCAGAAGAATCACGCCCTGCGCCTTAAAAAAAGTGACAAGATACGACAGAACCCCCTCCAGCACAGTCCATAAAAACCGAAAGCTCTCCTCCTTCTTCACCCAATCCACCATTTTCGTGTAATCTTTCTCAAACAGGAAAACCGCAATAACAGTGATTGCCAAAAAGCCAGCCACAGCCAGAATCCCTTTAAAACAACTGTAAGAGGAGGAGAGTAACTGCGGCACTACCTGTATCTGCACATTTTCCGCAATGACCGTCATCTGCTCAATCACATAACTTTCAATCCGTTCTCCTTCCCAGCCAAACCGCCCGTCCAACTGGCAGCAGCACTGATGAAAAAAAATTTCCACCTGCCGCTCTACTTTTTCATAAAACGCGGGCAGACCCTGCAGCTGCCCTATCCCGAAGGCCAGAACCGTCCACAATACCGTGCACACAAGAATCAAAACCGGCAGAACGATGCCCGCCGCAAGGAACTTTTTCTTTATTGGGATCCTTTTTTGTATCCGCTCCAGCAGCGGATACAGAAGTGTGATCAGTGCAAATGCCAGAAAAAAAGGAGCCGCCAGAGAAAACAGATAACGGAAGAAAAACCAGACAAACACCGTGACAAGGCATCCCTTTACCAGTTTATTGTCCCAAAGACGCCCGATCAGGTCATTTTTTTCTCCGAATAGCATGAAACTCTGCCTCCTTTTGCCTATTTTTCCTTCCGGCTCTGCTTATACCCGACAAAAAGAAGCAGGAGGGGGATTCCTGCTTCTTTACTCTGATACTGCACTATTATTATTTGATATTTATACAATCTTATACTTCAAATTCCTTATCCTCATGGCTGTTTCCCAAAATGCAGCACCCTCCGGCTGAATTTCAAACTGCATGCGCTCCGCCGTCTTCGGATGGGTAAAAGCCAGACGGTACGCACACAGGGCTGTCTGCCGGATGCCCAGCTTTTCCGACAGCGCAAGCGCCTCCTCGCCGCCATACTTGTGATCTCCCAAAAGTGGCATGCCCGCATTCGCCATCTGCACCCGGATCTGATGGTGCCGCCCCGTATAAAGACAAATCCTGACAAGCATAATTTCCGGCAAATTCTCTGTCCTGGCTGCGGCCGTTTCTTTCACTTTGCCTTTCTCAAAAAGATCTTCCACAGGAGTCTCCGACAAAAATTCATAGAACAGCCGCGCCTCTTTCGCGCTCTTCACTTCCGGCGGCACAACGCGGGAGAGATTTGTCTTACCATCCTTCAACAGAAAATCCGTCAGTTCTCCAGACCGCTGCATATCTTTTCCGCAGACCAGCGCAAGATACTCTTTTTTCATTTCCTCCCCCGCCGCCTGCCTGCTTAAATCCGCGGCCGCCTGCTTATTTTTGGCAAAAACCAAAATCCCCTCCACGGGCTGATCCAATCTGTGAACCACGCCTACATAGGGGGATTTTCCGCCGCCGTTATCAGATCCTTTTCCGGCTATATCTTCTAGCCCGTACCCGTCCGATGCCTTTTTCCCATGCATCAGGTAATTGGCAATCTCACTCACCATATCCGCCTGCCCGACCCTTGCTGTCTGGGTGGCGATTCCGGCAGGCTTATGGCAGACGATGATATCATTATCCTCGTGGAGGATTCTGTTTTGATTCATGGTTTCCCCTCTTTTGCACCGGTTAGATCTTAAACCGATACCCGATGCCCCAGATTGTCTCGATATACTGCGGCTTGGCGGTATCAAATTCTATCTTCTCGCGGATTTTCTTAATGTGTACGGTGACAGTTGCAATATCACCGATGGAATCCATATCCCAGATCTCGCGGAACAGCTCTTCCTTGGAATACACATGGTTCGGATTTTCCGCAAGGAAAGTCAACAGGTCAAACTCCTTTGTGGTAAAGATTCTCTCCTCCCCGTCCACATAGACCCGTCTGGCGGTCTTATCAATCTTTAATCCCCGTATCTCTATGATATCATTAGCTTTCTGGTTGCTGCCCACAAGCCTGTCATAACGTGCCATATGCGCCTTCACTCTGGCCACAAGCTCCGACGGGCTGAAAGGCTTTGTCATATAATCGTCCGCACCCAGACCAAGACCCCTGATTTTATCAATGTCATCCTTCTTTGCGGACACCATGATAATCGGGATATCCTTTTCTTCCCGAATCTGCTTACAGACTTCAAAACCATCTACCCCAGGCAGCATCAGATCCAGAATCACAAGATCATAGCTCCCCGAAAGAGCCGCCTCCAATCCTTTGTCCCCGGTATTTTCAATTGTCACCTCAAAATCACTCAGCTCCAGATAATCCTTCTCCAGATCCGCAATCGCTTCTTCATCTTCCACAATTAATATTTTACTCACTGTTCTGTCCTTTCTCCCAGCCTTTTTCCGCCTCGCTAAGCCATTTCCGTATCACAAAATGCATACAGGTTCCTTCGTTTTCCTTACTGGTGGCCCATATGTAGCCGCCATGATCCTCTATAATCTTTTTTACAATGGACAGCCCGATTCCGCTGCCTCCCTGAGAGGAATTGCGGGATGCGTCCGTCCTGTAAAACCGCTCGAATATATTCGGCAGATCCTTGGCCGCAATGCCCTTGCCGTTGTCCTCAATCTCCACACGGATGGAGTCGACCTCATCCAGAATACGGATGTCTATGACGCCCCTCTCTTTATCCAAATATTTTATGCTGTTGCCGATAATATTATTGATCACCCGTTTTAACTGCTCCGGATCGGCAATGATCTGTGTGGATGGCTCTACCAGGTCTTCGTAATTCAGCTGGATATTTTTCGATTCCAGATCAAGTCCTACTTCCTCCACACAGTCCCCGAAATACTCCGCCACATTGATGCGGTGGAAATTATAGGGAATCCGGTTATTGTCTATACCGGAATAAGTGGTTAGCTCATTAATCAGGCGGTCCATGTCGTTCGCCTTATTGTAGATGGTTTTGATATATTTATCCATCTTCTCCGGCGTGTCCGCCACCCCGTCCATGATACCCTCCACATAACCCTTGACTGCGGTAATGGGCGTTTTCAGATCATGGGAGATGTTGCTGATTAATTCCCTGTTTTTCTTTTCGTGCTCAAACTTTTCATCCAGAGATTCCTTCAGCCGCAGCCTCATATCCTCGTAATTGCGGTAAAGTTCGCCAATTTCTCCCTTTTCCTCCGTAGTCAGCATGTATTCCAGATTGCCCTCGGCAATGTTCTGCATCGCCGTATTCAACTGATTAATCGGTGTAAAAATACCCTTGCGGAACCACTGTGTAAGCAGGAAACTGGTGAAAACCAGCACCAGAATAAAAGCAAACGCCATCCTGTAAAGCGTTTTTCTGGAAAGAAGGGAACTGATACTGGTAATAATGAAAAAGCTCCCTTCGCCGCCGTCCGAAAAGCGGAAATCCACTTCCTTGACAAGCTTTTTGATATCGTTGTAATAATAGCCCGCCTCTGCACCCGGCATCTCATTACCGTACTCCGGCAGCGCGTGAAATATTTTTTTGGCTGCATTGCTATTGCCGGTATAATAAAGCGCGCCATCCTTTCTGACTATGATATAAGAAGACTTATCCCTCAAATCCAATGTAATCTCATCCAGATAAGCCATGTCCTCCAACCGGGAAGGATCTTCCTTAATCTGCCGCCTTACCTTCTCCAGCACTTCCTCTGAAATACGGCTGTAATTTTCAATTGTGTAAATATATGAAGCATTGTCCCTGTCAAAAAAACCCAGCGGTGTCTCCGCGTCCTCTATATGGCTGCCCACCACCAGAAGCGCGGCACACGTCAGTAAAAGCGGCAGCAACACCATCGTTACCGATGTAATCAGGAGCCTTGTTCTAAATTTCACCTAAAAACCCTCTTTCTGCGTTCCGCCCATATATGCATGATTCCTGATTAGTGCGGAGAATGCCGCACTTCTGGCATTCTCCTGTGTGAGACTTAGTACTTCTTAACGAAGCAGACGCTGCTGCTGAGTGCTAGAAGTACTTCTCACACTATGATACCACAATTTACAAAGCTGAAAATAAAACATCTCCGATAATCTTATAAAATATTTATAAATTTCTAAAATACTAATTGACATGGCTGTAGCATTTGCTATAATGGACATGTAAAACAGTAATGATTCCTAGTTTTATAATTTGCAAAAGATCTGACGGATTAGGAGGAATCGCCATGGCGGTGAAATACAGTCGGCAGCGGCAAGTTATCCATAATTTTCTGATGGGCCGCAAGGATCATCCCACCGCTGATGTAGTATATCAGAATGTCAGGCAGGAATATCCGAATATCAGTCTGGGAACCGTCTATCGGAATCTGACGCTCCTCACCGAAAGGGGCGAAATACAAAGACTGCAGGTGGGTGACGGTGTCGATCACTTTGACGCAGATATTTCCCGGCACTGCCACTTCGTCTGTTCGGACTGCGGCTGTGTAGCGGATCTGCCGCTTGACTGTATGGAGGACATGCTTGCTGATGCACGGAAGAAATTTGATGGCAGAATCGATAGACAATCCACCTGTTTTTATGGACTTTGCCGTGACTGCCTGAATCATCCCGCCGATATTTCCGAACGGGATGCATAATTTTATTTTTTGTTGTACTAACTATTTACAATGCTAATAAGCCCATACATTATGGGTTAAAATATCAAAAAAGAAAAGGAGATTACAGTATGAAATTTGTATGTCAGGTATGCGGTTATGTTCACGAAGGAGATTCTGCACCGGAGAAATGCCCTCAGTGCGGCGCACCGGCTGAAAAATTTACGGCACAGAGCGGCGCAATGGAGTGGGCTGCAGAGCATGTGGTAGGCGTAGCAAAGGGTGTCAGCGAGGATATCATGGCTGACCTGAGAGCAAACTTCAACGGCGAGTGCACCGAGGTTGGTATGTACCTTGCCATGGCGAGAGTTGCACACAGAGAAGGCTATCCCGAGATCGGCCTGTACTGGGAGAAGGCTGCATGGGAAGAGGCGGAGCACGCCGCTAAGTTCGCGGAGCTGCTCGGCGAGGTAGTGACAGATTCCACCAAGAAGAATCTGGAGATGAGAGTGGAGGCCGAGAACGGCGCAACCGCAGGTAAGTTTGATCTTGCAAAGCGCGCGAAGGCAGCTAACCTTGACGCAATCCATGACACCGTGCATGAGATGGCCCGCGACGAGGCGAGACACGGGAAAGCATTTGAAGGACTTCTTAAGAGGTACTTTGGCTAAAATACAATGCCCCAGAGCATTTACGGGGATGACGCTTAAAAGCCAAATCCCCGTATCTATACCATAAAGATAACATATAAATAAACAAACAGATAAGAAAGGATACGACTATGAAAAAATATTTCTGCAATCCCTGTGGCTATACATATGATCCCGAGAAGGGTGACCCTGAGCACGGCATCAAGCCCGGCACGGCATTTGAGGATCTTCCGGCTGACTGGTGCTGCCCCCTCTGCGGCGTAACTAAGGATATGTTCCAGCCCGTTATTGAAAATTACAACTAAATATCTCATAAGGAAGGACGTCCCGACGCGGGGCGTCCTTTTTCTGTCTCTTTTGCATGATTCCAGGCCTTCTGGGCATACTGTATAATAAATTTTTTAAAAATTTATTGATTTTGCCTATTTACATTTTAAAATGCGGCAGATATTATATTCTCACGAAATATCAATTATTTTTTCGCAGAGAAAGGAGGCTCATACGAAAAACAAACGACAAACTAACAGATGTGTTGTCAGGGAATTCTGCATATAGGGGAATTGCTGTTAATCGGTACTGAAATCATTGATTTTTTCTATTTTTCAGTCATCAATAATGATTAAGGAGGAAACAGGATTATGCAGCAGGTAAATGTTAAATTCAATGATGTGAATCAGATCAGAAAGTTTGTGGATGTAATTGATAAGATTGATTCGTGCTTCAATCTGGGGGAAGGCCGAAGGGTCGTAGACGCTAAATCCATTCTTGGCGTGATGGCGCTTGATCTGACCCGTCCGCTTCAGCTCACTTACGATTCGGACGATGAGGGGATCAGGGAGAAATTAACTCCCTTTATATATTGTTAAACATGTAGGGCAGGCCGTTTGCGCCTGCCCTTTTTATGCCCCGTGCCGTGGAAGCTGGCCGCCAAAATCACAGATACCCTTTATCCCTGAGCCATGTCACAGACTGCCGCAGCGCCTCAATCGTTTTTGTCTCCACCACACACCGGCAGCCCGCGGCCTGCGCCAGCCCGATCCTCTGTTCCAGATCGATTTCCCCAGACCCAAGCGTCCGATGGTTCCCGGTACCCTCCGCGTCATGGATATGGAAATGATACAGTCTGTCCTTTCGCTGCATTAAAAAGTTCTCATCCACATTGTCACATGCATGGGAGTGTCCGATATCCCAGGTTAACGCAAACATTTCACTCTGTAATAAGTAATCGATGGCCTCCTTCTCAAAATCCTGATAACCATCTGTATTTTCAATACAAATCTTCACGCCGCAGCCGCCAGACGTTTTCTCACACATTTCCCGAAACCCGCGTACCGCCGCCATATACGACTCCCGGTATTCTCCAAACAGGCGCACTTTTCTGTCAGGCAGCGTGACGTAAATACCGTGATTCATATGCATGTTTAAGAGCGGCGCGCCAAGTTCTGCGGCAGCCTTAATCGCCCGCTCCGTCGTCCTCATATAGGCATCCGCTACCAGCGGATTGAAATCGCATACATTCAGGTTTTCATCCAAATGGATTGTAAAATAAATATCATTCTCCCGCGCCAGATCTTTCAGATATGCCGTTTCCTCCAGCTGCGGAATCTGGTACATCGGAAAATTCATATTCAGCTCCACAAACTGCAGCCCCAGCTCCTTACAAAGAGAAATATTTTCCTCCAGATTCCTGTTTTCAATCAGTGTAGGCATTCCAAAATCCATGTAAATTTCCCTCCCAAATATGGCTCATATGAAGAATTACCGGAACAGCTCAAAATATTCTGCCATATCCTTTTGCCGCTTTCTGCCACTATTATACACTCAGGACATCTCCATAACAAGTTTATAGTCTCTTTACAAACTGTTTATTTTTCCTTCATTGATTTTCTGTTCTATTAGTTGTATAACATATATAAACAAGAAAGCAGCTACCAAGTTGAATCGAATTTATCAATTCGGTCATACTGTAAGCAAATCGGGTAACTACTCTCTCGATTCCGGGAATGCTTCGCATTCTCCCGAAATATATTACACTGTCACAATCATTTAACAAGGAGGGATTCTTATGTTAAGACCTGCATTATTTAACAACCGTACCTATAAACCCGCATTCTACGATGATCCTTTCGACAGGATGTTCGACGACGCCTTTAAGAACTTCTGGGGGAACAACGAGCTGGCCACCTTTGACGCCTTTAAAACCGATGTGATCGATCAGGGCGACAGCTACCTTTTACAGGCGGAGCTGCCGGGTTTTGACAAGTCAGACATTAACATCGACTTAAAGGATAACCTGCTGACGATCTCCGCATCCCACAAGGAGGAGAAGAACGAGGACAGCAAAGACAAATACATCCGCAGAGAGCGGTATTACAGCTCCTACTCACGGAGTTTCCGCGTAAATGACGTGGAGCCGGGCGATATTGACGCCTCCTACAGCAACGGTATTCTGGAAGTAAAATTCCCCAAGAAAGAGCTTGCCGCTAAGGAAGAAGTAAAGCGGATTGAGGTAAAATAATCACCGAAATCTTTATTCCCTCTAAAAAACGGCAGGGCGGTATGTATAATCCGTCCTGCCGTTTTCATCTGCCTGACAAAATTTCTACTGCACTTCCTCCACCAGCTCCAAAAATTCCATTTTATAGCTGTCTTTCAAATCCAGCTTTTTTACTGTCCTTTTTACATTCTCCACCGACGCGCCCTCCGGATACGCACTGTGGGAGGCAAGCAGGCCAAACTCCGCCACCGCTGCCGCGAAAAGGAAATCATCAGAGGGCTTATCACAATAGCTGTCATACCCGATCGGATACTCCAGAAGCTCGCTTCTGCTCCCCGCAGGCTTTTTATAACGGATGCTGACCGTCAGCCACTCCTTGTATTTACCGTTGGCTGCAGGCGTTTCACCCGCCCTTTGTCTGTACTCGCTGCCATATTTCAAACTGTCAATTTCGCTCTCAGCCATGCCGTGATACAAAGGCTCTCTCAATATGATTTCATAGAGTGCGGTTACGCTGTGCCCCGCTCCAATTTCCCCGCCGTCTTTCGTATCGTCGTGAAAATCCTGCCTGTCTAACACTCTGTTATCATACCCCAGAAGACGGTACGCCTCTACCAGTTCCGGATTAAACTCCACCTGAAACTTCACATCTTTACAAACCGTCAGAAGGGTGGCCGTCATCTCCTCCGAAAGCACTTTTTTTGCCTCCTGCATACAATCTATGTACGCGTAATTGCCGTTTCCCTTATCCGCTAACGTCTCCATTTTATTATCTTTGATATTGCCCGTCCCAAAACCCAGCACCGAAAGGAAAATTCCCGACTCCTTTTTCTCGCTGATCAGCTCTTCCAATTCCTCCTCGCTGGTCATGCCAATGTTCAGATCGCCGTCCGTAGCCAGAATAACACGGTTGTTTCCGCCCTGAATAAAGTTTTCCTCCGCCAGCGCGTAAGCCGTCTCAATTCCCCTGCTGCCCCATGTGCCGCCGCCTGCTTTCAGCCCGTTTAACGCCCTCTTTATTTTCCGCTTCTCACTTCCTGCCGCTCCCTGCAGTAAAACCGTATCCTCCGAAGCGTAAGTCACAATGGAAATCCTGTCCTTGTTCCTGAGATTTTCCGTAAGCTGCAAAAAGGACTCCTGCAGGAGCGGCAGCTTGTCAGGCTCACCCATGGAGCCGGACACATCCAGCAGAAACACCAGATTGGAGGCTGGTGCCTTCTCGTAACTGATATCCTGCGTCTTAAGACCGATCATCAAAAGCTCGGCCTCTTCATTCCACGGACAGCGGCCAATCTGCGTGGTCACCCCGAAAGGCTCCTGCCCCCTGGGTTCCTCATAATCATAGGAAAAATAATTGAGCATCTCCTCGATCCTGACCGCTCCCTCCGGCAAATTTTCCAGCTCATAGCCTTCGTGGATCAACCGGCGTAAATTACTGTAGGAAGCCGTATCCACATCCGCGGAAAAAGTGGACTGCGGCTGTGCCATCACGGAGAAGAAGCCCTGTTCCTCCCACTTGCCGTACTCCTCCTGCGTTTCTATTATCTCGCTTTCTTCGTCAAACTCATAGCAGGAACCGAGATATCCGTCAGGGACATCTCCTTTTGCGTACAGATCCCCATACAAATCTACAATACTCCCTGCTTCCTGCTTCCATTCATCAGCAGCCGCTTCGCTTCTTTCGACATAACTATCCCTTTCTTCCGTACCGTTTCCGGGCGTCCCTGCCATTTTCGCATAGCTTTTTGCACCGTTATCCTCCGCTTCCCCGGACAACGCGCTGTCTGCTCCGCCCCCGGTATATTCCTCCGCCGCGTTTTCCCACATATCTGTCATTTCTGACGGGCTCTCCGTGGCCCCCGCCACCTCTCCTTCTGCCGCCCCAGACTCCACCTCCGGCAGTCCCCACACTGCCTCAGCGGGCTCTTCCTGATTCGGCATGCCATCCGCCTGTGCCGGTGCAGATGTTTCCGCATTCCCACCGCATCCTGTAAGCAGCAGCATTCCCGCCATACTTAACGCCATCGTTCTTTTCATATTCCTTTTCATCCTTTTTCCTCCATTCCCAAGCCGTTTCTGCTCTGGTCCTCCCCGGATACTGTTTTGTTTCCTTCTATCTCTAATACCCTTTATGGAAGAAAAAGGTTGCAAAAATTTCGGACAGAGAAATAGTTTCCCTGTCCGTCGATAATCACTTCATTTCCAGCAGTTTTCGATACCCTGCTTCCAAAAATTTCTCCAGATCCTCCGCTTCCCCGCGGATCACGTACTTATCCTTATCTTCGGTTTCCACATAGGCAGCCCACCCGTTTTCCTCCTTCGTGATCTGAAAGGTTTCCCCCTCAAAAACACGCGTTTCGGTATCAGGCTGTCCGCAGAAATCCGGCCTTCTGATCACCTTTTCTATCGTGATCTTCTCTGTATCTGCCTCGGTGATGCCGCTCTGCACCTCATTCTCTGCAGGAGACGCCGCGTCATCGGCAAGGCTTTCCCTTGCATCGTTAAGCTTTCTCTGCTGCTCATTTTGCTCCACCGCCTCCGACTTCTCGACATGGACATCCCCCGCCCCCTTCGAAAACGCCGTTGTATCGGAAGCTGCACTTTCCGCTGCCGGCTCAGACATATCCCCGGCTTCATCCGCATATGCAGAAGCCTCCATATCCGCCTCGACAGACATCATCTCATCCGCTCCTTCCGCGGACTCCATCGCAGCCCCAGCCTCTGCCATGCCGCCGTCCCAGTCTTCTCCGCCGGACATTTCCGCAGTCTCCGTTTCCACTGCCGTCTCCTCATAGGCGGGGCTGCCTGAAGCCATCTCCCCGGACTTTAATCCCCGCATCATCATAGACACGGACACCAGAATCAGCAGCGCTGCCGCCGCAGTCAAAGGATAAGCCCACTTGCGGGCGTTCATGCCCCGGCTGCGATTCTCCGGCATCACCAGAGTCTCCGCCATCTCCGGCCCTGCCGCCTGTACAGCAAATTCCCGGCGAATCCGCGCCTCTTCCTCGCGCATCGCCGCCTTGGTCCTTGCAATCAGCTCTGCCGGTGCATGTATCTGTTCTGTCTCTTTATGGTACTGCTCTTTATATGGATTCATCATTTATGCGCTTCCTTTTTTCGTCCTGCCCCGATTTCTCTAACAGTTCCTACGCCGTATTAACCGATCTTCTCTGCTTCAATATCCAATTTATGACTGTCCGGTATCATCATACTGCGCCGGACAGTTATCCCGAATCTTCCAATAACTCCTTTAGCATCTCTCTCGCCCGGTGGAGCTGCGATTTGACGGTGCCCTCCTTCTGCCCAGTCTGTTCGGCAATCTCCGCTACCGAAAGCTCCTCATAATAAAACAGGTGCACCGCCAGACGGTATTTGGGCGGGAGCTTCGCCACCGCCCCTCTCACGGGATGCTCCTCCGGCGGTTCATACGCCTCTTCTCCCCTGATCCGTGTCTCGTCTTCCATAAAATCCACATTTTTGTTCCAATACAGATCAAAATGCTTTTTCGCGCAGTTGACCGTCACCCGGATCAGCCACGCCTTCACATGTTCCCAGGATTCCAGTTTTTCTACATTGCTGACCAGACGGACAAAAACCTCCTGAAAGAGATCGTCCGCATCCGTCTTATTTTTCATCTGTGACAGCGCCAGGCGATACACCATATCCGCATATCGGTCTATCGCAGCCTCCGCCGTTATCCGTTCCTCTTTTGTCATATATGACCTCTTTGCATCAGCCTGTCTGCAGAAACAGACAGGACTCTCTATCCTTAATACCTCTCACCTGCCGCATCGGTTTCATTTCTGCTAAAACGGGAGTGTTTCTCAACACTCCCACTGACACTTTTTCATATCCACACAGCCGTTTTCCTTAAAAATAACGCCCTCTTTTTCCAGCAGGCTTCTCTGTTCCGCCCAATGCGGCGCCGGACGCCCGGCATGGTTGACCACTCTGTGGCACGGGTAATTGCCGAAATATTCCGCACGGCTTACTATTTTCCCCACCAGCCTCGCGTTTTTCTCTCTGCCCACCAGCCTTGCAATCTGTCCGTAGGTCGCCACTTTTCCTGACGGAATCTCCTCCACCACGGATAGCACTTCATAGGCCAGTTTTTCACTGAACTGCATATCTCTGGCCCTCGCATTTCGGCAGATTCACCGACAGCTCCCGCCGCACATGGGTGTCCGCATACGCCTCGTCCGTCTTATTGAAATAGTCATACTGGCCGCCTTCCGTGTCGTCCCATGTCACATCCACATTGTAATAACCGTCATCCAGCCCGACTATATTCCAGGCGTGATCCTGTCCCGCATAACCCGTACAATAAAAACAGGGAATCCCCATCCGCTGCATCAGGTACTGATATGCTCTGGCGTATCCCGCGCACACACTCTTTCCGTCCACCAGCGCGCTGTAAGCGCTCTGGTTCTTATCTGCACCCTTTTCGTATTCCACCCGCTCGATCAGAATATCGTGTAATCGTACCTCTTTCTCATAAACGCTGAGATTCTGCACCTGAGACAGAATTTCGTTGGTGATATTATAAAATGTCTTTGAGGATATGGTAAGCTCCTCCAGCGTCATATTAAACTCCAGCTCCAACTCCGCACAGATTTTATTCTGGTCATACCTACAGGTAAATACCGTATTCAGCCAGAAAAGTTCAGGATGGTCATTGTATACCGCCATAACTACATCCTTAAGCTCCGACACCGGCACAGCCTCAATAGGTACAAAAGCCGCGTTGTACGCGGCTGCATTGGCATAAATCTGTCGGTAAAGGTGCTGGCCTTTCGTGTCCAGCATCTGATAATACGGGTAAAATATGGAATCAAAAGACAGATTGTCGCCCGTCTCACCATAGCCCAGATCACTTGTATACTCGCCGCCCTCCGCGTCCGGCAGCTCTTCCGATTTCTCCGTAATGGGTTCATAGCCGGATTTACCGCTGACCGCCTCGGGAACACTCACGCCCGATTCTGCCGGCGGCTCGTAACCGTTCGTACCCCTGATGCGCTCCCCGCTGCTTGCCGTGTCGGCAGTGCCTCTATCCGGCTCTTCGGGCTGACGCTGCACTGTCTGCCCGGTACCCATCTCTTCCTCCTCCGGCAAAGCAGAATCGTCCTCCGTCTCTTCTTCCTCTGTCCCGGAAGGGATATCCGAAATATCTGCATCTTCTTCCCGAAAAGGTTCCGCCGCATCTTCAACTGCCTCAGACTCTTCTCCCTGTGTGGGGATGCCGTCGCCCGAGAGCAGAGAGGAGAGCGTTTCCGTGATTCCCGGATTTATGGCTGATAATATAATGAGGGCGCATAATAAGGCCGCTAATACTCCTATACCTGTTATAATTTTTTTCAGTATACTCATGGCAATAACATCTTTCCCTATCTGTTCGTTTTGGTTTACAGCTAAGGAAAGTATATCACTCCCACTCAAATTCTACAAGAAAAACCAATTAAATCACATAGTCATAATCCCTTATAATCCTGCGCGGGTGTTTGACACATCAATAACCAAAAAGGTACTGCAAGGCCTTGCAATAGGCT
>CAMWPB010000065.1 GCA_947176065.1 uncultured Lachnospiraceae bacterium
AGTAGAAGGACAGGGAATGGGCTTTTGGACACGGGTTCGACTCCCGTCTGGTCCACTTGGAAAAGTTCTTAAAATGCCTGATATATACGGGCTTTTAAGAGCTTTTTTTCGTGTGCGGAACTAAATGGGCGTGAAATACAGGCATGCGAACTCTTTCACAATTCACTGGACAGAGTTCTTATTTGGCGGTAAAATAAAAGGAAATATGGTGTTTGTTTACCAGGGGGAGAGAGGGGCGTACTATGGCAAAAGAAAAAAGGGGTGTGAAAAGTAGTGATAAGGGGAATGTCCTGCATTCTGTGAGGACGAAGATCGTAGGAGCCATGTTTCTGGCAATGGTTATTTTATCGACATGTCTCTCGGTGGTGCTGATCAGGAATCTGCGTATCCCGCTGATGGACCTGAATCAGAGCTATCTGTATGATCTGGCAGTTGCCTACGGCGGAAAACTGCAGTCAGAGATTGAGGTAAAAGGATATAATACGGCGACTCACTATGGCAATCTGGACACTTCTATCGGCGGCGTCGGCCTGCAGGGTGTGGATTCCAGCTATGCCTATCTGGTGTCATCGGAAGGGGTCATGCTTTATCATCCGACGAGAGATAAGGTGGGACAGCCTGTTGAAAACGAGGTAGTGAAGGCTGTGGCGGAGGAGATCGCCACAGGCGTCGTTCCCGAGCCGGCGGTGGTGGAGTATGAGTATAGGGGAGACATGAAGTACGCCGCCTATTATGTGACGGAGCGGGGACACTGTATTCTGGTGGTTTCCGTGGATAAAGACGATCTGATGAGTACGGTACACAGGGTTACGCTCACGGGGATATGCTGTACGGTTGTTATGGTTATCATTGCCATCATTATCGGATATTTCTTTGTCAGTAAGATTATAAAACCCATTATTAAGGTGACAGATGTGGTGGGACAGCTTGCCCACATGGATTTCTCTGAGATCGAAGGGCAGGAGAAGCTGACGGCACGGGCTGACGAGACAGGGCAGATGAGCCGGGCTGTGGCTGAGCTTCGAAGGCAGCTTGTGGATGTGGTGACTGATCTGCGCGGGCAGAGTGAAAAGCTGTATGAGTCTGCCGATGTTCTGAATGTCAACGCTTCCGAGACGGCGACCACGGTGGAACAGGTGGAGAAGGCGGTTTCGGAAATATCCGACGGTGCGTCTTCCCAGGCAGATGAAACGCAGCGGGCCACGGAGAATGTGATTCTGATGGGCAGTATGGTGGAGGAGACTACCAGACAGGTGGAGGAGCTTACCGATAATGCCAACGATATGAGAAAATCAAGCGACGAAGCTTTTGAGACGTTACAGAATCTGGGCAAAATCAACGATCAGGCCAGAGAAGCCATTGACGTGATTTACGAGCAGACCAATAACACGAATGAATCCGCGTTGAAGATCAGGGAAGCCACGACGCTGATTACTTCCATTGCGGAGGAGACGAATTTATTATCACTGAACGCGAGCATAGAGGCGGCCAGGGCAGGCGAGCAGGGCAGAGGCTTCGCGGTGGTGGCAAGCCAGATCCAGAAGCTGGCGGAGCAGTCCAATGAATCTGCCAGACAGATTGAGAATATCATTGACTCCCTGATCGAGGATTCACAGAAGTCCGTGGCGACGATGGAGGATGTGAAGAAGATCATGGAGAACCAGAGCGAGAGCGTGGGACGGACAAACGAGCGCTTTACGCAGGTAAGGCAGGGGATTACCCAGTCCCTTGACGGCGTGAACCAGATTGCGGATAAGACGAGGAGGCTGGATGAAGCCAGAGTGAATGTGGTGGATGTGGTGCAGAATCTGACGGCCATCGCGGAGGAGAATGCGGCGAGCACGGAGGAGACTTCCGCTTCCGTTACGGAGGTGAGCACCATTGTGTACAGCATTTCCGAAAATGCGACGAAGCTCAAAGAGGTGGCGGAGCATCTGGAGCAGAGTATGAGTATCTTCAAAGTCTGACGGACGTTTTTTGAGGGGTATTTATGGAAAAGCGTGAGGATGATCTGGTCGTCGGCGGCTACCGTTTTGCAACGGTAGCGGACGCGGAGACGGCCAGAATGGAAATAAAGAAGGTGGAGAACCTGGAGCAGCGGCTCGATTACCGCAAGCCCCAGAACGTATTGATGGTCTATAACCGGGCGGTGGAAAATCAGGTGTTTCTGACGCCCATAGGGTTGAGTTATCTGCAGAAGATGCAGAAGGAGATGGCGAAGTGGGGTGTGCCGGCGGATAAGATACAGCCGGTGCCGCTTCGAGGGACGTTCAGCAACAAAACGGCAAACAGCCGCTCGATCAGGATGAGCGTTGCGAAAAGACACCCGGAGTATCAGGGGCGGTTCGTGACGTCGGTACTGATTAATGTGGTGCTGGTGTTTCTTGTGGCGGCGATGCTGATGATTGCATGGAACAGCGAAACACCCAATATTGTGAATTACAGGCAGGCTGTAATAAATGAGTATTCGGAGTGGGAGCAGGAGCTTACCAGACGGGAGCAGGCCGTTCGGGAGGCACAGCGAAAACTGGAATCAGATAAGTTAAGCGAACAGTGACAGAAAGAGAGGCAGGGCGGTATATGGATAAGTCGAAGATCCTTGTGGTGGACGATGAGAGCCGTATGCGTAAGCTGGTTCGGGATTTTCTGGTAAAAAATAATTATGAGGTTGTGGAGGCGGCTGACGGAGAGGAAGCGCTCGACCTTTTTTTTGAAAAGGACGATATGGATCTGGTCATTCTGGACGTGATGATGCCCAAGATGGACGGCTGGCAGGTGTGCCGGGAAATCCGCGCGTACTCCAAGGTTCCCATTATCATGCTCACGGCCAAATCTGACGAGAGAGACGAGCTTTTGGGGTTTGAACTGGGAGTGGACGAATATATCTCCAAACCTTTCAGCCCGAAAATTCTTGTGGCGCGGGTGGAGGCGATCCTCAGAAGAACCGGGCAGGCTGCCGCAGAAATGATTGTGGAGGCGGGCGGAATCCGTCTTGACAAGCAGGCGCACAGTGTGACGGTGGAAGGAAATTCGATTGATTTAAGTTACAAGGAATTTGAACTGCTCGCCTACTTTATGGAAAATAAAGGGATTGCATTGTCCAGGGAAAAGATATTAAACAGCGTCTGGAATTACGATTATTTCGGAGATGCCAGAACGATTGATACCCATGTAAAAAAGCTTCGCAGCAAGATGGGAAGCAAAGGTGAACTGATCAAAACGATCTGGGGCATGGGGTATAAATTTGAAGTGGAATAAAATGGCAGCAGTGTAAGTCAGCAAGTCTGGAATGGCAGATATGGTTATCAGGAGGTGGGAAATGTCTAAACGCTGGTTTTATAATGAGGGATTATATTTTACAACGGATGAGACATGTCTCAGGGATGACATTCAGGATAAGATCATAGAGCTGTTAGGAAAAAACGTGGCAGTCGGCGTGGTCGGCGGGTTTTACGAAGAAGGCTTTCCTGTCTATTTTATCAGTTCGTTTGCGCTCAACAACATGGGGATGACCTATGAGCAGTTCGTGGGGAAAACCGGCGGCAGATATCTGGAGGCTGTATATGAGCCGGACCGGAAAATTTTTACCAGTGTTTTTCTGCCCGGGGAGGAAGAGAACCGCGAATACCGCATCATGAATGGAGCCGGTGAACCGGTCTGGGTGCGCGAGGTCCGTACGGAGTCCGTGGCCAGCGACGGCAGGAAAATCTGGATCAGCGCTGTCAGGCTGATCGATGAGGAGCGCCGGAACATCCAGCTTTCGAATGAAGCCTTTCGGATGCTGCGGGATACATATTTCAGAATCAGTGAAGTGAATCTGAATAAAAATACGATAGTCGACCTGAAGTTTGTGGAGAGCGAAGCTCTGGAGGTGGAGCGTTTAAACGGTGATTACAGGATGACCGTCGCTTCCTGTGCGCAGAATCATATAGAGGAAAAGGAGCGGGTTAATTTTGCCAATATCATGTCGGCGGAAAACCTGAAAAAAGTGTTTATGGACGGGGGAGCGTCTATTCATTTCAGTTATCTGCGTCTGGTAGAAGGCGAGTGGAAATGGGTGCGGACGGATCTTGTGCCGGTTGAGAACTTCAGTGAAGACAATGCCAGATTCATGTGGTATGTGAAAAATATCACGGAGGAAAAGGCTAAGGAGACGGAGATGACGGATCAGATGCTGCGGACAAATGCAGAGCTGGTTCAGGCCAAGAAGGCGTTGGAGGAAGCCAATGCAAAGATCCGTGAGTCAAACCATATGCTGCGCCGTACCCTGAGTGTGGAGGAACAGTACAGACAGGCCATTGTCTCCGAGGCGGTGTTTGTTTTTAATGTGAACGTAACAAAAAATCTGATTGAGGAAGATTTTTATGAGATCGTAAATGGCGAGATGGAGCCGATGCTGGCTAAGATGGGGATGCAGGCACCCTGCAACGCGGACGATTTCTTCCTGAAGTGGGGAAAGGAGCGGGTTTTCCCGGAGGACAGGGAAATCTATGTGCAGACCATCAACACGAGACATCTGCTGGAGGCTTATGAGCGGGGAGAAAACGAGCTGATCATGGAAATCGAGACCTCGGGTGCGGACGAACAGCCTGTGGTTTTAAGACATACGATTCTGCTCACGAAGGACGGTGTCAGCGGGGATATTCTGGCGCTCAACAATGCCAAGGACATTACGGATATCCGCAGAAAGGACAGGGAGACGAAGAAGGCGCTGTTGGATGCTTACGAGGCGGCGGACAGGGCAAGCTGTGCCAAGACGGATTTTCTTTCCAAAATGTCCCATGATATCAGGACGCCCATGAATGCGATTATCGGTATGACGGCCATAGCAGGCACCAAGCTTCATGATCCTGACGGGATCGAGGAATGTCTCGCAAAGGTTTCCGCAGCGAGCAAGCATCTTCTCTCGCTCATCAACGAAGTGCTCGATATGAGCAGGATTGAGTCGGGGACGCTGTCTTTGGACGAGGAGGAATTTAACCTTCTCGATATCATAGACAATATGGTGAGTATGCTGTCAGCCGCAGCGCGGGATAAGAAGCAGAAGATAGAATTTCATGCCCACGGCGTCCAGAATACCAATGTGCGGGGAGATGCCCTGCGGCTGCAGCAGATTTTTGCGAACGTGATAAGCAATTCCATCAAATATACGGAAGAGGGCGGATCGGTCAGCATAGAAATCATGGAAAAGGCGTCTCCACAGGAGCATGTCGGATGTTATGAGTTTGTTTTTAAGGACAATGGCATCGGTATGTCGGAAGAATTTCTGCAGCATATCTATGATCCTTTTGAGCGGGCGGAGGATGTGCGGATCAGTAAGATTCAGGGAACCGGGCTCGGCCTGACCATCAGCCGGAATATCATTCAGATGATGGGCGGGGACATTCAGATAGAGAGCGAACTGGGCGTGGGAACGATTGTGACGGTCACCGTGCCTCTAAAGTATCAGGTGCCGGGAGTTGTGAACAGGGAAGACCTTGAGGGAAGAACCGTACTGGTTGTGGATGACTCCTCTTTTGCAGGGGAAACCACAAGCGTTATCCTGAATAATCTGGGTATGCATGGCGAGTGGGTGAAGTCCGGGGAAGAAGCTCTGGATTATCTGAAAGAGAAACGGCGGAAAGGGGAAGATGTGTTTGCGGTTCTGGTGGATCTGATCATGCCGGGGATGGACGGTATGGAGACATCGAAGGCGATACGCAAACAGGAAGGCGAGGAATTTCCCATTATTCTCGTTTCTTCCCACGAGTGGCTGGATATTGAAGTGGAAGCGCGGATTGCGGGCGTAAACGCTTTTATCAGGAAACCGATTGATAAGAGCAGACTGTTAACGGCATTTCGGAATTTTATTCCCAGAGAGGATGCAAAACCGTCTGAGGGGACGCTTGAGGGGATTGAGGAGGCGGATTATTCCGGTAAGCGGATTCTGGTGGTGGAAGATAACGATTTAAACAGGGAAATTGCCACAGAGATTCTTTCCATGACGGGAGCTGCGGTTGAGACTGCGGAAAACGGAAAGGAAGCCGTGGATATGGTGCTTGCTTCCGAAGAAGGCTATTATGACCTGATACTTATGGATTTGCAGATGCCGGTGATGAACGGATATGAGGCGACCACGGCGCTGCGTGCCCTGGATAGGAAGGACGCCAGAAAAGTTCCTATTGTGGCCATGACGGCGAATGCCTTTTTGGAGGACATACAACAGTCGAAAGCCTGCGGTATGAACGAACATATGTCAAAGCCGTTGGACATTGACCAGCTCCAGCGGATGCTGGCGAGGTGGCTTTCCCCAAAAATAGCATAAGGTAAGAAAGTGTCGGTTTCCGGGCAATAGGGAAGCCGACATTTTTTAATAATTTTAAGAAAGATAAAAAAAGTCTTAAATATGGAATGATATACTTTACATTTACGGATCAATGGATGTATTCTAAAACACGGATATTGGGATAAAGGATTCGGAGGAAACAGGATGAAAAGACAGTACATAAAATCCGGGCGCAGAGCCTTTTCGGTTCTGCTCGCCGCAGCATGTGTTACCACAGCGCTTGCGGGGTGCGGAGATACAGCAGTGACAGAAGAAGAGAGTCTGAGCGAGGTGATCCCCGTGGAGGCGCAGATGCCTGTTGCGGGGACATTGACGCTTAAGAATGAGTTTGTCGGAACAGTCAGCCCGGAAGAGTCGGTGTATGTGATTCCCATGGTGACGGCGGAGGTATTGAGTACGGGCATCAGTGTGGGCGATACGGTGACGGCGGGACAAGAGTTATGTAAACTTGACACCGAGGCGGCAGAACTGCAGCTTGCCAGTGCGCAGGCACAGTATAACAGCGCGGCGGCAGGCGTGCAGGCGGCCGAGGTCGGATACGAGATTGCGCAGGCGCAGTACGACAGTGCGGTGGCGCAGATTGATGTGCAGAACGAGCAGACCCAGAGGCAGAAGGATCTGACCATGTACCAGATGCAGATGCAGATCGACGGGATCAACGACGGGATAGATGATATCAATGAGCAGATTTACCAGTTGGAAGAGGACAGGGAGGATGCCAAGGACCAGCGGGATGATTTGAACAAAGCAAGAGGTAAGGCGAACGAATATGTGAAGCAGGCGCAGGCGGCGTATAACGCGGCGGCGGCTGCTTATGGGTATCAGGCGGCGCAGGCAAGGTATCAGGCGGCAATAGCGGCAGTCACAGCGCTGGAATCTCCGGGCGTTACGCCAGATCAGGCAGCGCTGGATGCAGCCAAGAAGGAATTAGAGGATGCGAGGAACGCGCTTGAAGAGATTGAGGAAAAGTTAAAACCACATCTGGAAACTCTTCAGGCAGCCCAGGCCGCGGCCTCCCAGACGAGCGCGGCTTACGAGCAGGTGAAAGCGGGCATTGAAACCATAGACGACGGTAAGGAAAAGCTGGAGGAATCCCTCTCCGATACTTATCGGACGAAAGAACAGACCGAGACCGTGAAAAATCTGACGGAAGCGCAGCTTAACATCGATACTCAGGCAGTGCAGGATATCAGTAAAAGAACGGCGGCTCTGGGCGTGGATTCCGCGGCGGCACAGGTAAACAGTGCGAAGGTGGGGGCGGCAGGAGCCAAAGTGGGGATTGACAGCGCGGAGTACCAGCTTGACATGTACACTCTGACAGCGCCTATTGACGGTGTGATCGAGGCAGTGAATGTGAAGGAGCATGATTTTGCATCCCCGCAAAGTCCCGCTTTCGTTATTTCCAATAAAAATACCATGACAGTCACCTTCGGCGTGAGCGAGGGCATCCGCGGTACGCTGCGTGTGGGGCAGAAAATTCAGGTAGACAGGAACGGCAAACTTTATGACGCGGCGATCACCGAGATCGGCAGTATGGTGGATCAGACAACAGGCCTGTTTATGATAAAGTCCTGCGTGAGCACGCCGGATGACAGCCTGCTGACAGGAAGCAGCGTGAAGGTGACGGCGGAGACTTACAGCCAGACGGATGCCTTGCTGATTCCCTATGACGCGGTGTATTACGACGACAGCCAGCCCTATGTTTATGTGGCGGAAAACGGGACGGCGAAACGCAGGGACGTGGAGACCGGTATTTTTGATATGGATACGATCACGGTGCTCTCGGGTCTTTCCACAGAGGATACGCTGATTACAAGCTGGTCCGCAAACCTCAGGGAAGGAGCAGGGGTGTCCGTTCAGATGACGGCGGAGAGTGAGAAAGAGGATGAACAGATAACTGCCGGAGGAGAGACGGACGGCGCGCAGACTGTGGACGGAGAGTAGGAGGCAGCGGCATGGGATTGACAAAATTAGCTCTAAGGCGTCCCGTTTCGATGGCGCTCGTTGTTCTGGCTCTGGTGGTGTTCGGACTTTCTTCCATACCGGGCTTCCGGCTGGAGCTGACGCCCGATATCGAGATGCCGATGCTTCTCGTATATACGATTTATCCGGGAGCGGACCCGGAAAGCGTGGAGGAGCTTGTGACAAAGGAGATAGAGGCGGCGGGCTCCGAGCAGAGCGGTGTATCTACTTATACTTCACAGTCAGCGGAAAATATGTCCATGGTTATGTTCCAGTATGATTACGGGACGGATCTGGATGATGCATATATGGATTTAAAGACCGCGCTCGACGCTGCAAAGTCGTCCATGCCGGAAGACGTGCAGGAGCCGACCGTGATCGAGATGGCCATGGATCAGGTGGAAACCATGGATATTTCGGTTACGGCGGTGGGTGACAGTGATGTGTTAAGCTATGTGAACGATACCATGGTGACAGAGCTGGAAACGATTTCCGGCGTGGCGGATGTTCAGGTATACGGCGGCCGGGAAAACTATATCCGGGTATTGCTTGACTCGCAGGCCATGAGAGAGTACGGAGTAACCATGAGCGGAATCGCCCAGACAATCGGGGCGATGGACTTTACGGTGCCTGTGGGCAGTGTGAATCAGGGATCGCAGGATATTGCGGTATCAAGCAGCGCGGATATCTCCGGGGTGGTGCAGATCCAGAACATTCCCATTACCACGGCGAGAGGGCAGGTGATACCGCTCTCGGAGCTGGCGCAGGTCAGTGAAAGCCAGAAAGCGGCCTCCAGCATAAGCCGCTATAACGGGCAGGATAATGTAACGATTGCCATTACGAAAAAGAAAAGCTACGGTACCGTGGATGTGACAAGAGACGTGGAGCGGATGCTGGAGCGGCTGCAGGCGGACAACGATGTGGTTGTGATCGATACCATCTACAATGCCAGCGATATGATTATTTCCTCGCTTTCCTCGGTGGGGAGCACACTGGCGCTGGGCGTGCTGTTCTCCATGCTCGTACTGTTCCTTTTCTTCGGGGATATCAGAGCAAGTCTGATTGTGGGAAGCTCCATGCCGATTTCGCTGTTTGCGACGATGATCGGCATGAATATGCTTGGTTTTACCTTCAATGTGGTGACCATGGGTGCGCTTGTAATTGCCATCGGCATGATGGTGGACAGTTCGATCGTGGTGCTGGAAAGCTGCTTCAGGCTGAAGGATAAGACGGGAGAATACCATGATGCGGCGCTTAAAGGAACCGGGATAGTGACGGCTTCAATTATTGCCTCAACGATCACCACAGTGGTCGTATACGCACCTTTAAGTACGATGAAGGGTCTGTCCGGGCAGATGTTTTCGCAGCTTGGCATGACGATCATTATGGCAATGCTGGCCTCGCTAGTAATGGCTATGACCGTCATCCCGCTGCTTTTCAGAAAATTTAAGCCGGTGGAGAAAAAGGATCTGCCGATCAATAAACTGCTGCGAAAGATCAACGCAGGGTACGACAAAGTGCTTCGCAAGATTCTGCCGAAAAAGGTACTGGTAGTTGTGATATCCGTGTTTCTCTTAATTGCGGCGTTTATGCTGGTCAGCCATATCCACACGGAGCTGATGCCCAGTATGGATGAGGGCGCTTTTTCCGTCACGGCAAGCTTCCGTTCCGGCACGAAGATGGAGCTGATCGAGGAGCAGACGCGCTTTTTGGAAACCATGGCGGAGGAAGATGAAAATGTAGACCACTATTCTTTCAGCGTTTCGGGGGATACGGCGACGCTCACTGGCTATCTTTCGGACGATTGCGAGCTGTCCACGGGACAGGTGATTGAGCGGTATGCGAAGGAGCTGGACGGACTGACCAACATGGATATCAGCATCAGCGCCAGCGGCGCAAGCATGAGCAGTATGATGGGAAGCGGCATTGAGATTGATCTGGAGGGGCGCGATCTGAATGATTTGAGAGAGACGGCCAGACAGGTGCAGGAGATGCTGCAGGGAATTCCGGGTGTACTGCAGACCTCCTCCAATCTGGCGGAGGCTTCCACGCAGGCGAAGATTATGATTGATCCTTTAAAGAGTATGGCTGTCGGACTTCCGCCGGTGCAGGTGGCGGGAGAAATGTACAATACCTTAAGCGGTATGAAAGCGGCTACGCTCAAAAGAAGCGGCGAAGAATATGAGGTGCGGGTGGAATATCCCGAGGGTCAGTATGAGGGCATGAACGATCTGATCAATATGACGCTCAATACGGCTTACGGCACGCAGATTCCGCTTTCGGAGATTGCGTCGGTGGAATATCAGGATTCCCCGGTAACGCTGATCCGCGTGGACGGTGTCTATCAGGTGGCGGTGACTGCAAACACTACGGAGGATGCAAGATTTACGGCGCAGGAGGCTGCGGATGAGGCGATGGAGGGGATGGTTTTACCCAGAGGTGTTTCCCGTGCCACCAGCATGATGGATGATATGATGATTGACGAGTTTAAGGCAATTATCACAGCTATTTTTGTTGCGGTATTCCTGATTTTCCTTGTCATGGCCATGCAGTTTGAGTCGCCACGTTTTTCGCTGATGGTGATGATGAGCATTCCTTTCGCCCTGATCGGATCGTTCGGCCTGTTGTTTGTGACAGATTCCACGCTCAGCATGGTATCTCTGATGGGCGTGCTGATGTTAGTCGGTATTGTGGTAAACAACGGTATCCTTTATGTAGATACGGCGAACAGACTGCGTGAGGAGATGCCGCTGGAGGAGGCGCTGATCCAGAGCGGACAGCTCAGACTGCGGCCGATTCTGATGACGACGCTGACGACAATTCTGTCCATGGTGCCCATGTCGCTGGGAATCGGAGACGGTTCCGTTATGATGGAAGGTATGGCTATGATCATTATCGGCGGACTGATCGCGTCCACCGTGCTGATTCTTTTGCTGATGCCCACCTTCTATCTGATCATAGACAAGCGGAGCAGAAAAGCGAAAAGACTGGTTCGGAAAGAGGAAAGACAGATCAGAAAAGAAGAGAAAAAAGCGGAAAAGAGAGCGAGGAAGGAAAAGAAGGACAAAGAAAATTAAGGGATAAGAATAAGACCGGTTCCGGATCAGATTACCTGATCTGAAACCGGTCTTTTCCATTCCACTTTGCTTCATAGAGCGCCTTGTCGGCATTCTGGTAAAGCAGCTCATAGGTGTCGCTGTTAGCGGCAAGGCCGACGCCGATGCTGGCCGAGAGCTTCTGGTCGGGATATTCGCCGTCAAAATTCTGGTGTACAATGGAAATGAATTTTTTCAGCATGCCCTCCGTCTCCGCGGTGGAGATGTCACGTCCGACAAACACGGCAAACTCATCGCCGCCCAGCCTTCCAACAATATCTTTGTTGCGGTTAAAATAGTTTTCCAGAACAGTGGAAAATTTCTGCAATACCCGGTCGCCTACAGGGTGTCCGAGCTGGTCGTTGACCAGTTTGAAGTTATCCATATCCATGATCATCAACAGCCCCTGTCCGGGACGCTCCGACAATGCCACCCGTACAAGCTCCTCAAAGCCTTCCCTGTTAAGCAGCTTAGTCAGAGGGTCCATTCTGGCTTTCGTGCGGATGGTGCTCATTTCCTTCGAGAACCGTGACGTCAGGAAGAAGAGAAGGGCGGAGGCGATTACGGCGATCAACAGCATGGGAAACTCAAGCCGCCACAGCCCTTTTAATACTTCGTTGCGGTTCATACAGGTGATAAAGTACCAGTCTGTGTCCGGAATCGTAGTGATATTTACAAAATAAACGCTTTCGTCGCCAAGAATATCGTGCTGACCGGTTTTTTCCGCATCCAACAGTCTGTTCACATTCTGGTACAGCATGGATTCGTGCTCTGCGGATAAGGTCATGCCAATCATAGAGGCGTCGGAGTCGGCAATGATAAGCCGGCTGTCCGCGGTGACAAAAAAGGCATGCTCTATTTTCCCCGAGGCAATGGCTTCGGCTAACTGGGAGGCATAGTCCAGATAAACGTCTGCGGACAGAACCGTCACGTCAGGGCCGGTTCTTAAGTGACAGCTGATGCTTACGCAGGTGCCGCCTGTCATAGCGTCCACATAGGGTTCGCCGAAGGCAAACCGGTCGTGCCGCAGCCCTTCCTGATACCAGTCACGTTCTGTCACGATGAAATCCCCGTCAGGCTCCCAGCCGGAGGCATCGAAATAATTACCCTGATCGTCACCCATGTACAGGCCGAAGGGGTAGGCCTCATTCGCGTCCACGCTGGTATACATCAGCTCGTAAGTGTCCTCGTTTTCCAGCCCCAGTCTTTCGATCATGTCCTTGTAGATGGTTGCTTCGCGCAGAACAGATTTAGCCCATGCACTGATTTCTTCCGCATAGTAGTTGGATTCCAGAATAAGTTTTTCTTTGGAAAGAGTCAGTATTTCCCGTCTGACAAGCATAAAGTAGATGATAATCATTACCAGAACAATGGGCACGATGGTGCAGACGAGTTTTATATTCGCCCAGATATAACGGTGTTTTGCTTTCACTGGAAGTCCTCCCCCGGGAACCTGTAAAGACACTCGGTTTCCCACAATAATACTTGTCATAATTTTATCATATGCGCCCGGAAAGTCAAGGCGCGCCGCTATTGACAAACGGGAGAGGAAATGCTAACGTTGTGGCAAAACCATAATCGGACAAAAGGCGGATTTTTGAAGCAATGAAATATTCCATGAAAAGACAGTTCGCTTTTATTTTCATCACGCTGATTACGGGCACGATTCTCTTGTGCCTGATCCTCAATTCGACCCTTCTGGGAACTTATTATCTCAATAAGAAGCAGAACGCACTGGTGAGCGCCTATTACAGTATAAACGAGGCGTCAAGCGCGGGCGATATTACCAGTGAGGAGTACGATATTGAACTGAAAAAAATTTGCGAGAAGTATAATATTCAGGTATTGGTGGCAGACGGGGAATCGGAGGCCGTCAAGTATTCCATGAATGATCCCCGTGTTGTCCTGAAGCAGCTTCTGGATAATATTTTTCTGGGTGTGGATGAGGACAGGCTTCTCTTAAATACGGCCAATTATAAAATGCAGGTGGTGGAGGATTACAGAACCCAGACGGAATATATCGAAATGTGGGGGATGCTGGATAACGGTTATCTCTTTATGCTGAGGAGCGCATTGGAAGGGATCAGGGAGAGCGTGTCCATCTCCAATCACTTTCTGGCGTATGTGGGTTCCGGGGCTGTTCTGGTCAGCGTCCTTCTGGTGATCTGGCTGTCGAACCGCGTTACGAAACCGATTATGGAGCTGGCGAAGATTTCGGAGCGGATGAAGGAACTTGATTTTGAGGCGAAGTATACAGGAAACGATAAGACGGAAATTGCCATATTGGGCAATAACATCAATGAATTGTCGGAGGCGCTGGAGGAGACGATCTCCGAACTGCGGACCGCCAATAACGAGCTGCTGAAGGATATAGAGAGAAAGGACCGGGTGGACGAGAGAAGAAGGGAATTTCTATCCAACGTTTCCCACGAGCTGAAAACGCCGCTTGCGCTGATTCAGGGCTATGCGGAAGGACTGAAGGAGGGGATTAGCGATGACGCCGAGAGCAGAGAGTTTTACTGCGACGTCATTATGGATGAGGCAGCCAGGATGAACGCCATGGTGAAAAACCTTCTCACCCTCAATCAGCTTGAGGCTGGCAATGAGATTGTCAATATGGAACGTTTCGACGTGACGGCCCTGATAAAAAACTATATTGCCTCCGCAGATATTTTAATCCGGCAAAAGGAGATATCCGTCCGTATGGACGATTACGGGCCTGTTTATGTCTGGGGCGATGAGTTCCGGGTGGAGGAGGTGTTTATGAATTATTTCACAAACGCCATCAATTACGCCGGGGGTGATAAAATCATAGACGTTAAGATACGCAGGGCTGACGGCAGGGTCCGCGTGTCCGTGTTTAACACGGGAAGCCCCATCCCGGAGGAGAGCGTGGCGCATTTATGGGAGAAATTTTATAAAGTGGATAAAGCCAGAACCAGAGAGTATGGCGGCAGCGGGATCGGTCTTTCTATTGTAAAGGCGATCATGGAATCTATGAACCGGGAGTACGGCGTGATCAACTACGACAACGGTGTGGAGTTCTGGTTTCAGTTAGACATGGCCTGACTGTTGAAACTTAGGTTTTGACTTGTAAGAACAAAAAATGTGGGGTATAATGTAATAGCCGCAGAATAAAAACAAGCGTCGCAGCGCGGCATTTGTTTTTTGAAGAATCGAAGATTCTTCACGGCATATAACGAGCAAACGTCCGATGCAATCGGACATAAAGTGTGAAGCACGAGTTTGCGAGTTGTATGTAAATTACTAGAACAGGGAGATGTGGACGTGAAAAAGGCAAATGTTCTTTTGTGCAGCATGGCAGCGGCTCTTTTGATGACGGGATGCGCTACGGTGCCTGATCTGACAGAGACGGAGAAAGAATTGATATCGGAATATGCAGTGGGCGTGCTGCTGAAATATGACAAAGGGCACGGCAGAAAGCTGGTGGACACCGCAGGGTATGAAACGGAGGAAGAGACGGAGGAGCCTGAATTGGAGCCGCCCGTGGAGGAAGTACAGGAAGAGTCTGAACCCGAACCTGAGGAAACAGCCGAGGTGGTGGATGTGAGTCAGGATGAGGAGGAAACGCAGCCGGCGGTATCCTCAGTGGAAGCGTATTACGGCATTCCCAATATTATGATTAGCTACACAGGATGGGAGATGGCAGATTCCTACCCGCCACAGCAGGATAGCGAAACGCCGTTTTTCTCCATGGATGCATCGGGCGGAATGCAGCTTTTGGTGTTAAAGTTTAATGCCCAGAATCTGACGGGGGAAGATCAGCTTTTGAATATGATGGACTACCGGGCGACGTTCCGTGTATCCGTTAACGGGGAAGCAAGCAAAGGCGCGCTGGCCACGATGCTGGTGAATGATATGCAGACCTATGACAGTGTGATTCCCGCAGGCTCTTCTGTAGATATGGTAAGTATCGTGGAGGTGCCACAGGGAACAAATCCGAATACGATAGACTTTATTCTCCGGGGCGGTGAACAGGACGGAACGCTCCATCTTCAATAGAAGTATAACGCATCCAAAGCGCGAAAATTCCGCTTTGCTGTAGGAGAAAAAAGAAATTTGGAAAAAATTTAAATTTGCCGTTGACAGAGGAGAAATCTTCTGCTATTATATGAAAGTCGCTTGCGCAGAGTAATAGAGCTACAGCGATGTGAAGAATGCGAAGCATTCTTCAGGAGTTAATTTCGAAGAAATTTACTCCGATGAACCTTGACAAATAAACAGTAATGCAACCCTGAAAAGATTCCAAAGAGAATA
>CAMWPB010000066.1 GCA_947176065.1 uncultured Lachnospiraceae bacterium
ATATATATGTCAATATAAATTTTGTTTTCTATTATGAAAATGAATGAAAATCAAATAAATAAAGCGAAGATCATTTGTAATGTGCGATAATTTGGCCCGGTGGACATCATTGACATTATATTATCAGAATGCTAGTATAAATATACTTTTAGAATGAACCTAATTCTAAATTCGGCAAGGTTTTGTCGATATATTTTGTGATCAAAGACAGTGAAAGGGACGATTATGAGCATATTAATGAGACCCAAAAAACAGGATCTACTATTAGCAATGTCGGAACTGGCGGAGGCCGATTATGGAACGAAATCCGCAGAGCTGGAGCAGATGTATCGTCGCCTGCTCAAGGGACGTACCCAGTTCGAGGAAGTGATGGCAAACATTTTAGATACCCTGATGCAGATCAGTTCATTGGATCTTTCCCTGAATCACTATTCTGAGATTCTGCAGAAGGTATCTGACAGTGTGTCCGATGCAACGGAATTGATCCATGCGGCTTCGGACGAAACGGCTTCCATTTCCAAAATGGTTTCCGATCAGCACGAGGAACTGACCAATACCATTATTGAAATCTCAGAGGAGTCGAATCTGGTATACCAGCGCATTGACGAGAGTCAGCAGGAGCTGACTGCCACGAAGGAGTTGTCTGACAATACGATCGGCGCATCAAAAGAAATGCAGCAGGATATGAACCAGCTTTCCGAGATTATCAGCCAGATGAATCAGGTGATTGCCGGAATCAATTCCATCTCGTCACAGACCAATCTTCTTGCGCTGAATGCCTCCATTGAGGCGGCGAGGGCAGGAGAGGCCGGGAAAGGATTCGCGGTTGTTGCCGATGAGATTCGGCAGTTGGCGGATGAAACCCAGAAGCTGACTGCGAGCATGGGACGTTTTGTGGCGGATATACATAATGCGTCTGCCAAAAGTGTGGAGAGCGTGGATAACACCATCGGGTCGCTGGAAACCGTCACGCAGAAAATCGGTCATGTATGGGAATTGAACGAGGATAACCGGCAGCATGTAGAGAAAATTACAAACAATATCTCATCTCTGGCGAGTCTCAGCGAGGAGATCAGCAGTTCCATTATAGAACTGGAATCCCGCTCCGCAGAAATCAACGACCAGTGTGGCGTACTGCATGAAGATACTGTTGATCTGCGGGAACATGGTAAAAGTATTTTTAATATTGTGAAACCGCTTCAGACGATTGAGACAACGCTGGATGAGTCTGTTAAAGCTATGGGCGTTATGTCGAAGGATGCCTTTTACAAGCTGGAGGATCAGAATTTCGCGGAATATATCGAAAAGGCAATTACCGCACACAAAAACTGGCTGGAGAATCTGGAGCGGATTGTCAAAGAGCGGACAATTCTGCCGCTGCAGGTGAATGACAGAAAATGTGGGTTCGGGCACTTTTATTATGCGATAGAGCCGGACAAGCCGGAGATTATGAAGCTTTGGAAGGAGCTGGGCGAGAAGCATAAAAAGTTTCACGCGTATGGCAAACAGGTAATTGACGCGCTGTTTAGTGAAGATTACAGTAAAGCGGAGAGTATCTGCCGGGAGGCAAAGCAGTATTCCGCGACATTGATCAGAGATTTGGAGCAGATTAAAAAAATATGTGTCGGCAAAAAGGGCGATTTTATTTGATCAGGCTGTTTCTCTTAGCGGAGTGCAGCCTTTTGCTCATTGCATGCGGAGAAAAAAGTGTAGACGGTTATGAGGCGGTCAGCGCTGTTGAGGAGGATGAAGTCTGCCGGGAAGCGGAAATCGGGCAGAAGGATTCTGGAGAATCGGAATTTGAGCCGGAGATTTCCGAACAGCTGGAGCAGGATTTGGATATGGCAGATGAAGACGCAGCATTGCAGGTCAGCGGAGACGACATGGATGAGGTGTCCCGGGAAACAGAAGATTATGCGGCAAGGAATGAAGAAAGATTTTATGAGTGCGCGGAGATGTTAGAGATAGATCGTGCGGAAGCGGAAAGGCGTTATCAGAGATTGTGTGATGATAATGCTTTTCAAAACCATACCGCACGGCTGGTTGGAGTGGATATTGAGGATCTGGATCAGAATGGGCAGCCGGACATGGTTGTTATGGTAGCGGATGCTGAATACAGCGATTATGGAGAAGGGTGTATCTACTTCTATATGAATGAAGACGAGGCATACTGTTTTAGGGATGAGGAATATCCCTTCTTTTTTGGATTCAATTTAGTGCCTGGGGATTTTGACAATGATGGAAATACGGAAATTGCCTTTGAGTCACTTGGCTCAGGAGTCGGCGGTGTGGGAGACTGGCACCCCAGAATTTTGAAATATAAAGACCATACTTTAGAGCCAATGATTTTTCCTGCCGACGATTATGACGGGCGGGGTATCCGTATTGTGATTACACAGGAGGAGAAGTGGGATACCTACAGCGCTTGCTGTGCATATATGAATGAAACGATTGTGTTTGAAGCGGAGAATAAAATGGACCCGGATGCAAGTCAGCCATGCGGCGGCAATTCCAGAGGGTATTTCAACTTATGGCGCGGGGAGTATGAGGGAAGGGATGCGTTAGAAGTTTCCGAATATCTTTATGGGGAAGGTGGAACGATGCATTTTCTTGGGCTTGCGAAATTCCTGATTGTGTGGGATGAGAACGGGGATGGACAGATTGTTAAGTGGTGGGTGGAGCCGCTTTAAAATATAAACGGCATCGGATTTACAGTGTGTTTATGGCCTGGTTTTTTCAAAAAATAGCAGTGCCGTCACGGTAAACAGATCGCCGTCTACTTCGATTTCCAGACTGCCGTTGTATTTTTCCACCTTTTCCCGCACATTGCGCAGACCGATTCCGTGGTGGCGGGCATCGGTTTTGGTGGTGGGAAAGATCCCGAACAGCTTCCGGGGCGGAACGCAGGAGTTTTGAATTTTAATGATTAAAAACTGATGGATTCTGCGCAGCGTCACTTCCATGTGGGGCGGATTGTCTGTCTCCCGCATATAGCGGTGGCAAGCTTCCATGGCGTTGTCCAGTAAGTTGAACAAAATTACGCAAAGATCGTCCGAGGTGATATTACAATCCTTCGGAAATTCCGCATTTACATCTATTTCGATTCCCTGTTTCTTTGCATCGAGGACGGTATGATTTAAAATGGCGTCCACGATATCAACGCCGCTCCATGTCATGTCGGACAGCTCGTTGATCGGCGTGCTGATGGAATGAACATACTCTGCGATTTCCGGGATGTCACGCTTTTTTGCAAGGTGATAAATCATCTGTAAGTGATGATTCATGTCGTGATACAGGCGTTCATTTTTCTGGTACAGATCGGTGAGAAGATGGTAGTTTTCTTCCAGAACCTGATTTTTTCTCTCTAAAAAACGAATTTTACTTTTACGTGTCTGTGGCATAATATCCCCTGTCTTTGTCATATATGGGAAGCTGCGAAGCATTTTCCGAATCCCTGATAGTGGGCGGCAAATGTAAATGGCATAATCAGATTTTATTTTGCCAGTATTTGTTTAAGCGCTTTTTAAATTCCGGCAGACGGCTCTGGGAAACAGGCAGACGCGTCTGATTGGTGAGAATGCAGTCGGTGTGGGAAATTCCCGTCACATGCCGTAGATTCACAATATATCCCCGCTCGATAAAATAGAATTCCTCGGACTGCAGTTCATGAAAGACCTCAGTCAATGTTTTGCGGACGGATCTGGTCTGGCCGGTGTTATCATCCGGCTGTTCTTTGGCAGGCTTTTTGGTGGTGTGAGTATGGAAAACAGCATTTTTGCCATCCTTTTCAATATAAAGAATTTCCTTGTAAGGAATCCGTTCAAAACGGTTCTGGGTGCTGATAATATAGGAATCCGTGTTCTGAATTTCCAAAAGGGAGACTGCGTCCTTCAGCGCATGGGGAAGGCGCTCTCTCAGTTGGTTTTTGGGAATATAGCGGAAAATATGAAGTTCATAAGCGTCCACGGCATATTTATAGTGGGCGGTCACAAAGAGCGTCAGGGCGTCGGGCAAAAGTTCATGGATGCGCCCGGCCAGCTCCATGCCGGAAAGTCCGGGCATTTCAATATCAAGGAGCAGAAGGTCAAAACGTTTGCCGTCCTGAATGTCGTAGAAGAGACTTTTGCTGTCCGTATAAGTAGATAGGATGGAAAAGGTCTGCTGTTGCTGCAGACAGTCCTCCGTTATTTTCCTTATTTCATCTAAAAGAAGCGTTTCGTCGTCACAGATTGCGATTTGCAGCATGGTTCCTTTGCATCCTCTCTGTCAATATGTCGTCAGTGGTCAATCTCCAACCATTTTTTCATGCCAGAAGAACCGCAGGAAAAGCCGAATTTTTCATAGAAGGGTTCTTTCCCTTTTACCGCAGTAAGCCCGATTTCCACGGCTGTCCCAGGCATTGCATTTTCCTTAATATGTTCCAAAAGCCGATTTACAATTCTTCGGCCTATACCTTGTCCCTGATATTCCGGCAGAACAATAATTTCCTGTAAATACCAGTACATCGCTCCATCGCCAACCAGACGGCCCATCCCAATTACTTTTTCGTCATGGAGTACCGATACATCAAACAGGTCGTTTGCAAGGGCCTTTTTGACTTGTTCTAACGGCCTGTCCATGAATCCTGTTGCCACTTTCAGGCGGATAAAGTCCTCCGGAGTCAGTTGGTTATCGACTATCTGAAATTTGGGACCACTCCAATCATATTCGCCATCAAGCATTAATTTTCCGTCAAATTCCGCCGCTCTTTCTTCCAATGTTTTATGTTGAAATGGCACTTGCATACAAAACTCCTCCTTATAATCCGGTATATAGTTAAGTATAAATAATATTCCCCACCCGTGCAACGAAAATTAAAGGACAAAAAAGGGGGGATTGGAGGACACGCGAAATGCATGCCGGGTTTTTGTGATATATTATGTTTGTAGCCAATCGCAGTGCGCAGGGCGAAGCCCGTGAGCCCGGAAAACAGAGAACTTTCCGGGCTAGTACTGCAGGAAAAGGGCAGACAGAGATTTTGAACGAAGGAGTACGCCATGAACGAAGGATTTTTATATCGGACATTTTTATCCTGCAAATTTGCGATGAAAACAGGATGGAAAATCAGCAAACGACGGGTTATTCTGGAATTTTTACACTGGGCTTTCGTGTATGTGGACTGGTTGATTGTCTCCTGTGTCCTTATCCGCTTTATCCTTGATATGGCCATGAAAAGGACTTCCTTTGAGAAAATGATGCTGTATGTGTGGAGCGTTGTTGTTTTGGAAGCGCTGCTTAAAATATTCAGCCGGTATTTTGAATCCTATGTCAAGCCGGTAACGGATGTGAAGCTGTACGACGGCATTAACAGAATGTTGTATGACAAGGCATGTCAGGTGGATATGCGCTGCTTTGAGGACAGTGAATTTTACAATGAATACATGATGGCGGTCAGTCAGGCGCATGTGAAGCTGCCGGAAACGCTGGAAGGAGTCTGTCAGATTCTGGCGAGGTTTGTTGCCATGATCGGCGGAATGGTGATTATTTATCAGATCGACCGTCTGGCGGCGCTGTTTATCATCTTTCCGATTCTCGGCAACTTTGTCTTTTACGGTGTGTTAAACAGCCGGATTTTCCGCATGGAAAGGGAGAATATCGTATTCCAGAGAATGGCGGACTATGTGAACCGCACGGTTCATCTGGGCGAATATGCCAAGGAGATACGGATGACCAATGTGTTCCGGCTCCTGAAAAAGCAGTATGACAGGGCTGTTGCCGCAATCCGTAAGGTAATCGGGAACTATTCCCTGGGAAATATGATTCTTTTCTGGCTGTTCCAGTATTTTACCTTTACTCTGCTGCAGGAGGGGGCGGTGCTCTATGCCGGATACCGGGTGTTAGTGAGCGGTACCATGGTATTTGCCCAGATGGCGGTGATTCAGACAACTATGAACTCCAACACTTGGACGCTGATCGGGTTTGCCGATTCGGTGATGGTCATTGTAAAGAACGGATTATATCTGGAGCAGACGAGACATTTTCTGCAATACGAGCCTGCGATCCCAGAGGATCAGGAAGGGCTGATACCAAAGCTGCCGATAAACAGCGTTGAATTTGAGCATGTGTCTTTTGGGTATAAAGACAGCGACTATGTGTTGAAGGATATTCATTTTAAGATTGAGGGAAATCAGAGCGTGGCACTGGCCGGGTATAACGGCGCCGGGAAAAGTACGCTGATGAAGCTTCTTATGCGGCTTTATGATCCGGGCGAGGGGCGGATTCTGGTGAATGGCATTGATATACGGCAGTATCAGGTAAGGGCTTACCGGGATTTGTTTGCCACCGCTTTTCAAAACGGAAAGATCTTTGCAAATACCATTGAAGAAAATATTTTGATGGGAGTGCATACGGATGCAGAGAAGGATCGGGAAAAAATTGAGAGGGCGCTTAAGCTGGCGGATATGTATGAAGAGGTAGAAAGGCAGCCGTTACAGGAAAAAACAATCCTTACCCGTGAGTTTTCCAAAGAGGGCGTGGTATTTTCCGGTGGGCAGAACCAGAAGATACTGGCGGCCAGAGCCTTTGCGAAGGACAGTCCCATAGCGGTGTTTGACGAACCGAGCAGTGCGCTTGACCCTCTCGCCGAGTATCAGTTGTTTAAGAATATCAGAGAATATGGCAAAAACAGAATTTTATTTTTCATTTCCCACAGGTTATCCTCCGTGCGGGATGCGGATATGGTCTTTTATATGAAAAACGGAAGGATTCAGGAGAGAGGATCTCACAGCGAATTGATGAGGCAGAATGAGGAGTATGCTTCTTTGTACCGGCTGCAGGCGGAAAATTACCTGACATGAAAAATGCGAAGTCCCGCGCCGTGGAATGTGAAAACGATATTTTACGCATGGATTTGAGATGAGCGGAAAGGAAGAAATGAGATGAAAGAAATGCTTACATGGCGACAGGTGATCGCACAGCAATGGTTTTTGACCAGATTTTGTTTTAAACATGCGCCGGGCTTTATGGTTTACCATCTGTTTGAGGCAGTCAAGCTGCAGATTTCCATATTTTTTGAATTTACATTTGCGGTAAATTATGTGCTGACCGTGGTGGAAGAGGGCGGGGATTTTCAAAAAATCCTGTGGTGCATGGGCATTCTGATGGCGGCGATTGCCGTATCCACGGTAACCTTTGCCATCTATAAGCACTACGTTTTTCCACGCGGCAAGCAGACTTTGTATCAGGCACTGCGGTTGGAAATTTATGAGAAGTCGAAGGAAATTGACCTGTCCTGTTATGACGACAAGGATTTCTATGAGAATTTTATTCTGGCGACGGAGGAGACGGACCGCTGTCTGGATCGGTTTCTTGTTTTTGAGAATTCTATTATTGCGCGGTCGGTCGGTATCATCTGTACACTTGTTTATTGTGCCTATATTAACCCTGTCGCACTGCTGATCCTAGCGGTGATACTTCCGTTTGAGCTGCTCTGTGTCCTGCAGGAGAACAAAAAGGCGGTAGAAGCCCGGATGGAGAGGCTGCCGCATGAACAGCAGCGGGAGTATGGAAACCGGGTATTTTATCTGTCCGACTATGCCGGGGAGCTGCGTCTGTATCCGCAGATGAAAGAGGAATGCAGGGTGGAATACGCGGAGGAAAACCAGAAAATCGAGGCGGTCAATAAGAAATACGGGAAATCGTTGTTTGTGTATGGCCTGCTCCGCGAGGGATTTTTGGCCCGTCTCGTAAAGGAGGGGGCGGTCTGGACGCTTCTTTTATATCAGATGCTTGTTTTGCGCGTGTTATCCGGCGCACAGCTGGTCACAAGCCGTTCCTGTATATGGCGGGCCTCCAGCAATATAGAAATAGTGACTCTCAGTTTTCGGACAGTGGCGGAAAATTCGGCCTATATTTATCGAATCAGGGAATTTCTGCAGATGGAGCCTACGATTGTATCAAGTGGGGAGAAGTCTGTGCCGGAGGACAGCGGCAGCCTTTCGGTGGAGCATGTGGATTTCGGCTATCTTCCGGGGAAACAGATATTACGGGACGTGACTTTTACTGTGGAACCGGGACAGAAAATCGCACTGGTGGGCTACAACGGCTCCGGCAAAACTACGCTGGTGAAATTGCTGCTGCGGTTATACGATCCCGACGGGGGAATGATCTGTTACCACGGAAAGGATATCAGAGATTATCAGGTTATGGCATACCGGCGAAGCATCGGCTCCGTGTTTCAGGATTTCAAACTTTACGCGGCGACTCTTAAGGAAAATGTGCTGATGGATGTGGAGGACGGCAGCAGAGATGAGAATTACCGGGTGGAAGAGGCGTTGTATGACGCGCATTTTACTCTGGAGGATAACAGACTCTGTTACCAGATCGAGACGCCACTCACAACGGAGTTTGAGAAGGACGGTGTGAATCTGTCCGGCGGGGAGGCGCAGAAGGTGGCCATTGCCCGCACACTGTATCGGAAACAGAATCTGATTATCATGGATGAGCCCAGCAGCGCTCTTGATCCTCTGGCGGAGTATCGGCTGAATCAGGAATTAAACGAGATCGCAAAGGACAAGACAGTAATTTTTATTTCTCACAGACTTTCCACGGTAAGAGACGCGGACTGTATCTATATGATGGAGAAGGGGAAAATCGTGGAGTCGGGAACCCATGAAAAACTGCTTGCGGAGAATGGAAAGTATGCCAGGATGTGGAAGACACAGGCGGGGTTATATGCGGACGCATTCAGATATGCCGAAGGATCTGTATGATGGAAATGAACAGCGGAGGGATACATTGTGAAAGAAAATTTTCTGTACAGAACAGTTTCATCCTGTAAATTTGCACTGAAAACCGGGTGGAAAATCAGTAAAAAGCGGATTATTCTGGAATTGCTGTATTGGATTTTCGTGTATGTGGACTGGCTGCTGGTTTCCTGTGTCCTGATCCGCTTTATTCTCGATATGGCGATGAAACAGACGTCTTTTGAGAAAATGATGGTGTATGTCGGAAGCGTTGTGGCGCTGGAAGCTTTGCTTGAAATATTTAACCTGTTTTGTGAGGTGTACGTCAAGCCGATTACGGATGTAGAGCTGTATGACGGCATTAATAAAATGTTGTATGACAAGGCGTGTCAGGTAGACCTGCGTTGCTTTGAGGACAGCGATTTTTACAATGAATACATGATGGCGGTCAGTCAGGCGCATGTGAAGCTGTCGGATATGCTGCAGGGCATCTGTCAGATTGTGGCAAGATTTGCTGCCATGATTGCGGCGGCAGTCATTATCTATCAGATAGATCATCTGGCAATTCTTTTTGCCGTGTTTCCGATTTTGGGCAATTTTGTTTTTTACGGTGTCTTAAACGGCAGAATTTTTCGTATGGAAAAAGAGAATATGGCGTTTCAGAGAATGGCGGACTATGTAAATCGGACGCTTCATCTGGGTGAGTATGCGAAAGAAATACGAATGACAAATGTGTTTCGTCTGTTGAAAAAGCAGTATGACAATGTGGTTGCTTCCATACACAAAGTAATCGCCCGGTACTCTCTGGGAAATATCATTCTTTTCTGTATGTTCCAGTATTTTATCTTTTTACTGCCGCAGGAAGGAGCGGTAGTCTATTCCGGGTATCGCGTATCGGTCAGCGGGACAATGGTTTTTGCGGAAATGGCGGTGATCCTGACAACCATGAACAACAATACATGGATTCTGAATGAATTTGTGGAGGCAGTGATGACTGTGTTGAAAAATGGTTTGTATATGGAGCAGACAAGACATTTTCTGGAATATGAGCCTGTCATCCCGGAGGATCAGGAGGGGCTTATGCCAGAGCTTCCGCTCCGCACGGTGGAGTTCGAGCATGTGTCTTTTGGGTACAAAGAAGACGGCTATGTGCTTAAGGATATTCATTTTAAGATAGAGGGCAGCCAGAGTGTGGCGTTAGCGGGATATAACGGCGCAGGGAAGAGTACGTTGATGAAGCTGCTGATGCGGCTTTATGATCCGGATGAGGGGCGGATTCTGGTGAACGGAATTGATATCCGGGAATATCAGGTGAAGGCTTACCGGGATCTGTTTGCCACGGCTTTCCAGAACGGCAGGATTTTTGCGGACACCGTAGAGGAGAATGTGCTCATGGGAAGGCGCACGACGGAAGAGAAAGATCGGGAAACCGTATGGAGGGCGCTTAAGCTTGCGGACATGGATGAGGAGATTGAAAAACAGCCGCTGCGGGAAAAGACCATTCTTACCCGGGAGTTTTCCAAACAGGGTACGGTATTTTCCGGCGGGCAGAACCAGAAAATACTGGCGGCCAGAGCTTTTGCAAAAGACAGTCCAATTGCGGTGTTTGATGAACCCAGCAGCGCCCTTGATCCGATTGCGGAGTACCATTTATTTGAAAATATTAAAGAGTATGGTAAAGAAAGATTTTTGTTTTTTATTTCTCACAGACTGTCATCCGTGCGTGATGCGGATATCGTTTTTTACATGAAAAACGGCAGGATCTTAGAGAGAGGACCGCATCGCGAGCTGATGAATCGTAACGGAGAGTATGCTTCGCTGTATCGGCTGCAGGCGGAGAACTATCAGGGTTAGCCGTGTGAGAAGTAAGTATTGATTTGATGAAAAGAAAGGGACTACACTGTATGAAGGAAACCTTAACATGGCGGCAGATCATTGCGCAGCAGTGGTATCTGACAAAGTTTTGCTTTAGAAAATCACCGGGATTTATGGCGTTTCATCTGTTTGAAAGTATCGAGATACAGATATCCATTTTTATTGAATTTACATGGATGGTCAACTATGTTTTGACGGCGGTGGAACAGGGCGAGGATTTTGGCAAAATTCTGACGTGTATGGGAATCCTGATCGTGTTTTTTGGATTTTTTACGATACCTTATGCCCTTTACCACCACTATGCGTTTCCGAGAAAAAAGCAGGTATTGTATCAGGCATTTCGCATGGAGATTTACGAAAAGGCAAAAGAGATAGATTTATCCTGCTATGACGACAAGGATTTTTATGAGACGTTTATTCTGGCAACGGAAGAGACAGACCGCTGTATAGACAGGTATTTGAGCTGCAGCTATATTTTGGCAGGACAGCTGGTGAGTGTATTATGTTCGGTATTTTACTGTATCTATATCAACCCGGTCGCATTACTGGTTGTTGCGGTTTTGCTGCCGTTAGAATTAATTTGTGTAACACAGGAAAATAAAAAGACGGTGGAGGCGCGGATGGAGCGGGTGTCCCATGAGCAGAAACGGGAATATGGAAACCGGGTATTCTATCTATCCGACTATGCAGGAGAGCTGCGCTTATATCAGCAGATGAAAGGCAAATGCCGCACGGATTACGAAGAGTCGAATTACAGCATACGTTCCGTTAATCGGAAGTTTGGAAGAAAGCTATTTATATACGGCCTAATTCATAGAGTTCTTCTGTCCTGTGTCGTGAGGGAGGGCGCGGTCTGGTTTATACTTTTATACCAGATGCTTGTTCTGCGGGTATTATCGGGAGCGCAGCTTGTCACAAGCCGTTCCTGCATTTTTCGGATATCCAACAGTATGAACAATATCATTAATGGCTGTAGAACGGCGGCGGAAAATGCGGCTTACGTTAATCGGATCAGGGAATTTTTGCAGATGGAGCCTACGATTGTTTCAAGGGAGGAGAAGCCTGTGCCGGAGAGCAGCGGCCGCCTTTCGGTGGAGCATGTGGATTTCGGCTATCTGCCGGGGCAGCAGGTGTTAAAGGATGTGACGCTTTCAGTCGAACCGGGGCAGAAGATTGCGCTGGTAGGCTATAACGGTTCCGGCAAGACCACGCTGGTAAAGCTATTGCTGCGGTTATATGATCCCAACGCTGGAAAAATAAGTTATCATGAAAAAGACATCCGGGATTATCAGGTTATGGCATACCGGCGAAGCATTGGTTCCGTGTTTCAGGATTTTAAAATCTATGCGGCTACCTTGAAGGAAAATGTGCTGATGGATGTGGAGGACGGAAGCCGGGAGGAAAGTTATTTGGTGGAGCAGGCGTTGTACGACGCGCATTTTATGCTGGAGGATAATCGCTTATCCTATCAGATTGAAACGCCGCTCACGACAGAGTTTGAGAAGAACGGAGTGAATCTGTCGGGCGGGGAGGCGCAGAAGGTGGCCATTGCCCGCACGCTGTATCGGAAGCAGAACCTGATTATTATGGATGAGCCCAGCAGCGCCCTTGACCCGCTGGCGGAATACCGGCTGAATCAGGAATTAAACGAGATTGCAAAGGATAAGACGGTTATTTTCATCTCCCACAGGCTGTCCACGGTGCGGGACGCGGACTGCATCTATATGATGGAGAATGGAAGGATTGTGGAGTCGGGAACCCATGAGCAGCTGCTGGCAATGGATGGCAAGTATGCGGCGATGTGGAAACTGCAGGCGGGGCTGTATGCGGATATATTTCAGTATGCCTGAGGGATATAAAATAGCGTGGGTTTTACGTTCTGTGCGGGAGGATTTGCTAAAACCACTTCACCATCCCCTTTGCCCATGTCTTGAAGAAGAGCCAGTTTGACGACACCTGTTCGTCAATCATGCGGCAGGCGCTTTCTACATCAAATGGCTGCCTGTTGCTGATCTGCGTATAAGTGCCGGTAGCCCGGGAATACCCCAGCGCGATCTTGCCGCTTGCCACATCGCCTATTGCCACCTGCGCGCCGTGGGCCGATGCGCCAAAGGCAAACTGGCCGAAGACCACAGCCCCCAGAGAAAAAATTCCAAGCGAGCAGGCGCCCATGCTGATCACACCCACAGCGAAAGTGCCCAAAGCAATCAGCCCAAAAGCAAAATTGGCAAGGGACAACAGCCCGAGAGAGACAATGCCGACGGAGAAGCCGCCCATCGACGCGAAACCAATAGCCAGCCAGCCCTGTGCAACTGTGCCGATGGCGATAACGCCCTTCGCCCGGTGAACGCCAACGCCCAGATTGATATGCACAAGGGGCAGATTCCCGATCATTTTTTTGCTCTTATATTCATAATGAGTTCTTCTGTCTCTGCGGTATATTTCCCGCACCAGCTCTCCTGCCCGGGGATGCGCCGCTTCCTCTGCCGCCTGCATTTCTTCCGTTTCTTTCAGAAGATAGTCCGTGCTGACGCCGAACATTTCGCTGATTGCCACGATCTTATCCAGTTCCGGCACTGACTGGTCCGTCTCCCATTTCGAAACGGACTGTCTCGATACGCCAAGTTTTTCTCCGAAGGCTTCCTGTGAATATCCCTGCTTTGTTCTCAATCTGTAAATTTTTTCTCCAAGCGTCATGTTTTCTCCATTTCTGCGCTGCTTTCTGCGCATAATCGAGTTTGTGGCAAGCAACGCGCAGGCACAAATCTCGCGATTGAAAATTTCTAATTTTCAATCTGGTCTCCTCTCATCACTTTCTGCATATTGTCGGCCGGGGTTGTATAATCTTATATAAGTTTATATAACTTTGAGATTTCTATATAACCTTATATAAGTTTTTATAACTATGTACCTCTCTGGCCTTTTTAATTATAGAATCGTTATAAAAAAAGGCTATACAGGCTGCTTGGAAATTTGTCAACTGCTAGTTGCAGGAGGCTAATTTTCGCTAAATTCTCCGTATTCCCCCACCAATACCGCCCGGGAATTCGTACCATGTCCGACAAACGCTGTCCGTGCCACAGGGAGTTCCGGGCTGACAAAGTCCTTGAGCAGTGTCCATACATCCGGCTGCTCTTTTTCCTGCTCCATCTGGGTGAAGGTGCCAAGCAGAATCCCGCGCACCTGTTCAAATGCCCCGAGCTGCTGCAGCTGGCTGAAATAGGTGAGCATCTGGGGCGCTGTGCCTCCAAGAGATTCTAAGAGCAGAATCTGGTCTGTCAGCTTTGGGAAATATTCAGTGCCTGCCAGTTTTAAAAAGCAGCGGATATTTCCGCCCACAATAATCCCTTCCATGGCGTTTCCCTGCACAAATTCAAATGGAAATTGAAACAGCTCCTCGCTATCCCCGAAAACGGCATTTCTGAAATTTTCCTGCTGTTCTTCGGCATGCTCGTACATCAGATTACATATTTGATACAGTGCGGAGGCCTTTTCTGTTTTTGTGTAAATTGCATTTATTATCGTTGTCAGATCGCTGTAGCCCCAAAACTTTTTATTGCTTTCTGCAATCGCTCCATAGTCCAGATAGGGCAGAATCCCGTTGGCGATATCCCCGCCGGAAATATCAAAAATACCCTTCACGGTGTCGTCGCGGTAAAAGTCCATCAAAGCCTGTGCACGCTCCATGGCGCTGCCGCTTTCCACACTTCCCCGCTCGAAAATATAAGGGGAAAATACCGGGACAAGGTTCATGCCGAGAAGAATTTCCTCAAGATATCTGAGCTTCGGTTCTCTCTCTCTGTCCCAACCGTTAGAGCAGCATACAATTCCTATTTTATCTCCGGGTTTCATCACAATTCCCATAAGAACCTCCCTGTTAGAATAATTATTTTAATGTGTCATCTGTCGTCAGTTTTCCGACTTGGCCGGCATCCCCCGCAACGGCTGCAGTCGCCGCCGCAGGAAATGGACTTTCCGGCCCTTTTATTCTTAATGATCTGCCGGATGGCAAGCACAGTCGCGCCCGCCACAAGCAATAACACGATTGCCGTTCCCATATGCCGCGTTTCCTTTCTTTTGCCGCAAATGGCTGAGTCTGCATCCAGTATATCATAGGACAGACAAAAAGGGTATGATATGTCGTTGTGATTTAGTCAGGTGTGTGCTACAATCTCGTTTTTGACACTTTGGGTATCAAATAAGTGCCACAATACTCGATGAATA
>CAMWPB010000067.1 GCA_947176065.1 uncultured Lachnospiraceae bacterium
GGTGGTGTGAGAGGTCGGAATTTCTCAACTAAGAGAAATTCCTCCTACTCGATTTGACTTTTTTAACTTATAAAAAAATCTGTCACCTTTTCCCCCTTTTCAGCATCTAATTAGTGTAAAATGAAACGGCCGTTTCACGAAAACGGGAGACCCCCCGTAATTTAACGATAAGGAACTTAGCACAATGAATAAGAAACAGTTTACGACACAGGTACTTGAAGCGGAAAAAAGCCTGTATCACATCGCAAAGTCCATTTTGAAAAACGATGAGGACTGTGCCGATGCGATGCAGAACGCAGTCTTACATGCTTACGAAAAGTTACATACTTTGCGAAACGAAAGGTATTTCAAAACATGGCTTACCAGAATACTGATCAATGAATGCAATCATATCATTCGTTCCGGAAAGGAGTCGGTTCCCTACGAGGATTACTTTGAGACACAGGAATCGTCACAGCAGGAAGACTACTCCGAGGTGTTTGAAGCGGTCACGAAGCTTGACAGCACCTACAGAATTCCTCTCGTGCTGTTCTATGTGGAAGGATTTTCCATCAAGGAGATCTGTCGGATTTTAAATCTGTCACAGGGTACGGTAAAGACAAGACTGTATCGGAGCAGGAAACTTTTGAAAGAAAAACTGGTGGGAGAATATGGATATGATGAATAAGAACTGGAACAGGGAGTTCCCCGAGGTGCCGGAGCATGTGCACCAGACTGTGTTGAGTACCCTTGCCGGACTGGACGAAAGAAAGGGTAAAAGGGTGAAACGGATGAAGAAAGGCAAAATTGCGATTCTGATTGCAGCGGCGGTCGTCGTGCTTGGAACGACTGTGAGCGCAGCGGAAATTTTTAAATGGAACAGAAGAGCCGCGGAGGTCTTTGTGGCAGACGAGGAACAGCAAAAGGAACTGGTGACGGAACAGATCGCGCAGGAAGAATACCAGACGGTAACGGATGCCGGACTTACCATACAGGCAATTCAGACCATTCAGGACAACAACTGTTTTTACGCGCTGTTCGAGATCACGGCGGAGGATGAATCGATACAGATTACCCAGGACCACAGCATGAGCTTTCTGTTTGACTTCCCGGAAGGAGAAAGTCCCTTCGGCGGTCTTGGCTGGCACTTTGTAGATGAAGAATCACAGACCGTCTCAAACAGCAGATATTTCGAGATCATAGGAACGAAAACGCGACCCGAATCGAAGGATCTCCATATGAAAATACAGTTCACTTCCCTGAATGCGCCGGGTGCAAAGGCCATGGACGGAGAACCTGTTTTGGAGGGAAACTGGGAATTTATGCTGGATCTGCACACAGCGGAGCCTGTCCGCTATGAACTTAACAGAGAGTACAGAATCGCCGGCTGTGACGTAATGGTCAGGACGGTAGAGCTTACGCCCATCAGCGCGAAACTTTCCTGTGATCTGGAAGATGCCAGGCAGCTGGAAAAGCTGGAAGGCGTGAATCTGGACCAGGCGGACAGCCTTTCCTCCCTCTTCATTAACGGCATCAAATATCAGGACGGCACAATCGTAGAAGAGGAAGGCTATCTGGAGCCGCGGATACGCTTTGAAGACGGCGTTTATGAGAAGACGGCAAGGCTCACGACAGTGATCGACGTGGATAAGGTCAGTGCGCTTCTGGTGGGAGAAAACATGGATGAGATTGCACTCCCGTAGAAAGGGAAAACAATAGGGGAAACCGGTTGAAGTATCGAATGCTTCAATCGGTTTCCTTTACCTATGAAAAACAGTTGCTTTTTTCAGTCATTTATATCACAATTCTATTGAAGATAATTGTTACATGATACAAAAACATTCAATAGTGGCAAGTATGGAAATCAACATCGGAGTAAACAAAAAAAGAATCAAAGGCAAAATATATTTTCTGCTGACACAAATCATAATAGCGATGCTTCTGGGCTGCGCCTGTTCCGCACAGGAACCGCCGCAGGCATCGGTTCCCGCTGCTCCTCAGAGCGGTTCGCCCGCAGAGTCTGTCTTGTCAGGACTGGAAGAGGATATTGCTGAGACGAAAACAAAAAAAACAGATGCTGCTGCAAAGGACACGGCCCAAATAGATGCGCCTGAGGACGAAATGTCTCTGCCACTCCAACCAGACTTAAACCGCAACGGGATAGCCGAAGAAGTTTGCCTGAAGGACATTGACGGTGGTCAGGAACTGGAAATTTGGGAGAACGGGAAGTTGGTGGATAGAGAAATAGGATATTTTTCCCATGCGGGACAGACAAGCGTATTTCTCTGTACACTGGATGGGGAAGACTATCTTCTGCGCTATCACCCGACCATGTATCAGGGCGTCGGTTCTTACGGTTATGCGTTGTCTACCCTGATAGATAATGAGGAGACGGTGGTCAGATGGAACGAAATTGATTTCGATATCAACTTTGGATCCCTGCTGCATGACCGTTTTGAGGCCGAAGCAATTGCCACTTTTATGGATGAGATCAACGAGCTGTTTACTCACAGTGTCCAACTGCTTAACACCGAGAACGATCTGCTGGACACGTTTGAGAAGGAAGGGCGGCTTTATGACAGCCTGTGGTGGCTGGATGGCTGGGAGCCGGAATTTGTCAGGGACGAACACAAGTCTTTGCAGGAGAATTTAGAGGCTTTTCGGGATACCATGACAGCGGTGCCGGAGCCGCCGGTTTCGGAGGAGGTGGACGGTCTGCCGATCACAGAACCGCTGGAGCTTCTATTTTACAGCGGTGCGGGAGCATGGGATACGCACCTTTTCCTGCAGCCGGACGGTAGTTTTGTGGCATACTACCACGATGCCGACGGGTATACGATTTATGTCTGCCCGTTTTTCGGGCGGTTCGGAAAGGTTGAGAAGCTGACGGATGCTTCCTGGCTCTTGACTCTGGAGTCGCTGGAGCGCGATACGGAGCGTAGTGTGGGGGAAGAGTGGGACGAGGAGGAAGGCGACCATACGATTCACTATATTGCCAGCGAACCATATGGCTTTACAGATGCGGACGAAAAAGCCTTAAAGACCGGTGCGCAGTTCATCCTCTACAGCCCGGAGGCGACTGGTCACGAGCCGGACACGGAGCTGTACGGCGCGGAACGGTTCCAGTCATGGATGCATGAGAGGCGGGAGTTTACTGGCAGTGATGATACATTGGGCTGCTGGGGGCTGCATAACTTGGAGACAGGAGAGGGCTTTTTTGATGACTCAAATCCTACGGAAGAGTAAATTATTTTGATTTTTCTTGCAAATAATACGAGAATAGCGTAAAATTGCTAATATGTAATATTATGTAATCCGATGAGGGTTTGGTGAATGTATGGCGACAGAAGAAAAGACTGAGCTGGTTTTTGACGACGGCAGAATAGAATCGATAGAGGAATTTCAGACTCCCGGGCAGCTTTATGAGGAGCTTATTACCCGTGTGCGCAAATATCACCCATCGACGGATATCAGTCTGATCAGAAAAGCCTACCGCGTTGCCTCCGATGCCCACAAGGGACAGGCGCGCAAGTCCGGGGAGCCATATATCATCCATCCGCTGTATGTAGCCATTATTCTTGCCGATCTGGAGCTGGATAAGGAGACTATCGTTGCGGGGCTTCTGCACGACGTGGTGGAAGATACCATTATGACGGACGAGGAGATCAGCGAACAGTTCGGCGTGGAAGTAGCCCATCTGGTGGACGGCGTCACGAAGCTGGATAAGCTGAATTTTCACGGAGAGCACGGAAATTATGACAAGGATGCGGAGAAGCTGGAGCGGCAGGCGGAGAACCTGCGCAAGATGTTCCTCGCCATGGCGAGGGATATCCGTGTCATACTGATAAAGCTGGCGGACCGTTTGCACAATATGCGGACATTGCAGCATATGCGGCCGGAGAAACAGCAGGAGATCGCGAGGGAGACGCTGGATATTTATTCTCCCATTGCCCAGAGGCTGGGTATATCAAAGATTAAGGTGGAATTAGACGATTTGTCATTAAAATATCTGGAACCCGAGGCTTATTATGATCTGGTGGATAAAATTGCCGTCAGAAAGAGCGAGCGGGAGCGTTATATTCAGGCTATTGTGGACGAGGTCAGCGTGCATATCAAAAATGCGGGTATCAAGGCGCAGATCGACGGCCGTATCAAGCACTTTTTCAGCATTTACAAAAAGATGAAGAACCAAAACAAGTCCATAGACCAGATCTACGATCTGTTTGCAGTGCGTATCATCGTGGATTCGGTGAAGGACTGTTATGCCGCGCTGGGTGTGATCCATGAGATGTATAAGCCGATTCCGGGCCGTTTCAAGGATTATATTGCCATGCCCAAGTCGAATATGTACCAGTCCCTCCACACCACGCTGATCGGCGCCAGCGGACAGCCTTTTGAGATCCAGATCCGCACCTATGAGATGCATAAGGCTGCGGAGTATGGTATTGCGGCCCACTGGAAATATAAGGAGGCCTCCGACGGGAAGAAAGTGGAGACGCAGGAGGAGGAGAAGCTAGTCTGGCTGCGGCAGATTCTGGAATGGCAGCAGGATCTGACGGATAACAAGGAGTTTATGAATCTCCTTAAGAACGACTTAAATCTCTTTGCGGACACGGTATTCTGCTTTACCCCCACAGGGGACGTGAAAAGTCTGCCCGCGGGTTCCACGCCCATAGACTTTGCCTACAGCGTGCACAGCGCGGTGGGAAATAAGATGATCGGCGCGAGGGTCAACGGCAAACTTGTGACCATAGATTACGAGATCAAAAACGGCGACCGGGTGGAGATTATGACTTCCCAGAATTCCAAGGGTCCGAGCCGTGACTGGCTGAACGTGGTGAAGAGCACGCAGGCCAAGAATAAAATCAACCAGTGGTTTAAAAACGAACTGAAGGAAGACAATATCGTCAAGGGACGTGAGCTGATCCACGCTTACTGTAAGGCGAAAGCGATCAATACTGCGGATGTCCTGACACCCCGGTACGAGGAGGCTGTCATCAAGAAGTACGGTTTCCAGAACTGGGAATCGGTGCTGGCGGCGGTGGGGCACGGTGCCCTCAAGGAAGGGCAGATTATTAACCGCATGCAGGAGCTTTACGAGAAAGATCATAAGCGGGAAATGACCGACGCGGAGGTGATGGCGGAGATCGAGGAGAGTGTCCGCATCAACCGCGCTAAGGCGGGTAAGACCAGCAGCGCCATTGTGGTGAAGGGGATTCATGATGTGGCAGTCCGTTTCTCCAAGTGCTGCAGCCCGGTGCCGGGCGATGAGATTGTGGGCTTTGTCACCAGAGGAAGGGGTATTTCCATTCATCGGACAGACTGTGTGAATCTGATGAATCTGCCGGAGATAGACAGAAACCGTCTGATCGACGCAGAGTGGCAGCAGCCGGAAGGAGCAGCGGCCGGTGAGAAGTATCTGGTTGAGATCAGTATTTACGCCAACAACAGAAACGGCCTTCTGGCGGATGTATCCCGCGCGCTCACGGAGAAGGAGATTGATATTCAGGCGTTGAATACGAGAGTGAACAAACAGGGGACGGCTACCATCATGGTCAGCTTCGAGGTTGGTAGCAAGGAAGAGTTGCAGCGGATCATTGATAAGATCAGAACCATTGAGAGCATTATTGATATTGAGAGGACAACAGGCTAAAAAGCGAAAAGTATGAGGGGTTGAGAATGTCAGATTTAAAAATAGGAAGATTGATGTTAGGTATCTGCCAGACGAACTGTTATTTTGTATATAGAGAGGGATCGCAGGATGTGATTTTCTTCGATCCGGCGGACAAGGGCGACTATATTTATGAGACTTTGCGGGAGAAGGGCTTTCAGGTGAAGGGGATTCTTTTAACCCATGCCCATTTTGACCATATCTGGGGCAGCAACAGGCTGCGGGAGCTTTCGGGCGCGCCGATTTATGCTTATGAAGAGGAAAGACCGCTCTGTGAGGATGCGGTGACCAATGTTTCCGATCAGGTAGGGCGTCCCTATACGGTGAACCCGGACAGATATTTAAAGGAGAATGAAGAGATTACGATAGCGGGTATCACCTGCAGACTGATCGCCACGCCGGGACATACGGTGGGGAGCTGCTGTTATTATTTTGAGGAGGCAGGCATACTCGTTGCGGGAGATACGCTTTTTCAGGAATCCGTGGGCAGGACGGATCTGGCTACGGGCAGCATGAGTGCGCTGACCAGATCAGTCAAGGATAAGCTGTTCGTACTGCCGGATGAGACAAAGGTTTATCCCGGGCACGGGGAATCTACGACCATTGGCCATGAGAAGGCGTATAATCCTTTCGTACAGTGACGGGACAGGAGAATAGTAATGAGCAAAGGATGGGCGATTGCAGGGACTGCGGATCGCCTATCTCGATGTAACGAGCATAAAACGGGGGAAGGGAAGATGGAAGAACAGACACAGGCACCGGCGGCAGGCGGGCTGCGAATCCTGAACCGGGACGTAATCAAGTATGTCGCCATGGTTACAATGCTTTTAAACCATATCGCCCATATGTTTTTGACAAAGGGAACGCCAGCATATGAGGTTTTGGAGGACATCGGTTTTTTTACGGCCCCGGTGATGTGCTATTTTCTTGTGGAGGGGTACGGCTATACACGCTCCAAGTTTCAATATGGGCTGCGGCTGTTTCTGTTTGCGCTGCTCTCCCAGATTCCCTTTCGGCTTGCCTTTGGAAATAAAGGGCTGAATATGATTTTTACGCTGTTGTGCTGTTTCCTGATTCTGGTCGTGATAGAGAGGGTATCCAGCCCTCTGCTACAGACAGCGCTCTGCGTGCTGCTCACCATGGCCACTGTGGCCGCTGACTGGCCGTTAGTCGCGCCGATTCTTACGGTCATGCTGGCGAACGGTATGGGGAACAGAAAAAAGCTGGCCTTGGGGTTTGGCACAGCCTACTTTATTTTTGCAATGTTGAATACGCAGAACTACATGTTCGGGGAACAGGGGAACTGGACGCCCTATGCCATGGGACATGCGGCTCTTTCCGGGCTCGGCATTCTCGCCGCGGGGGCAGTGGTACTGTTCTTTTACAATGGAAAGCGGGCGCAGAGGGGCAGAAATTTTGCAAAATGGTTTTTCTATATTTTTTATCCGGCCCATCTTTTTGTGTTGTATTTCATTAAAATTGGTTTACATAATATGTGACTATATCGCTGGATATAACAGGAGTAGATAAAAATAGTTTACATAACAAATTAGTTGACGGGCCGGGAGAAAAGGTTTACATAATTTGTTGATACGGGTAACAGGAAAGAAAGGACGGTTTGGCGTGGGCGTACAGGAAACTTCCGACAGAAAACAGAAAATAGAGAGTTTGGCGGAGGAGATTCTGCGTCTGGCGCACGACGGGCTTCTGATCAACATGCGGTTTCTGGACGTGGCATTGTCGAAGCTTAAGCTGGAGTGCAGGCAGCAGACGGGCGCGCATCTTTTCGACGGGGCCGCGCTTATCTATGATCCGGTGCGGCTGCTTCGGCAGTACAAGGTATCGCCGAACTATGCGGCAAGGCTTTATCTGCACACGCTTTTGCACTGTATCTTTTTCCACAGCAGCGAGACGGATAAGCTGAACAGGCTGTATTGGGACATGGCCACGGATATCGCCGTGGAGAACACGATTCTGGACATCAATCTGCATCTGACAGGCCTGCAGTCGGACGACATGCTAAAGAACCGGCTGGAGATTTTGAAAAAACAGGCGGGCGGTCTGACAGCGGAGAAGATTTACCGGCATTTCCGGGTGGAGGAGCCTTCCGAAAAGGCGGTGGAGGAATGGCATAAGCTGTGCCATTACGATGAGCATATCTATTGGGACAGGCGGGAGGAGCTGGAGCTGTCTCAGGAGGAATGGCGTAAGGTCAGCGAGCGCATCAAGGCGGATCTGAAAAGCTTCAGCAGGGATAAGAATAACGCGGAGAGCATGGAGCAGAATTTGAAGGAGGCCACAAGAGAGCGTTACGACTATGCGGACTTCTTAAAGAAATTTATGGTCATGGGCGAGTCCATACAGGTCAATGACGACGAGTTCGATTATATCTACTACACTTACGGACTGGATACCTACGGCAATATGCCGCTGGTGGAGCCTTTGGAGTATAAGGACAGCAAAAGAATCCGGGATTTCGTGATTGCGCTGGACACTTCCGCCTCCTGCCGAGGAGAGATTGTACAGGCTTTTTTGCAGAAAACCTACAATATCATGCAGGATGCGGAAAGCTTTTTTACGAAGATAAATGTGCATATTATCCAGTGCGACAGCCAGGTGCAGCAGGATGTAAAGATCACGGAGCGGCAGGAGTTTGACCGGTTTATGGAGCAGGGGAAGCTGACCGGCTTTGGTTCTACGGATTTTCGCCCGGTGTTCTCTTATGTGGAAAAGCTTCGCGAGGAGGGAGAGCTTTCGCGGCTGAAAGGACTGCTCTACTTTACCGACGGGTACGGGATTTACCCGGAGCAGATGCCGGATTACGACGTGGCGTTTGTGTTTCTCCATGACGATGAAAATGCGCCGAAGGTGCCGACCTGGGCCATCCGGCTTGTTCTGGAGGCGTGTGAGAAGGACTTCTAAAGCTCAGCAGCAGGGGCTGCTTCGCTAAGAAGTACTAAAGTCTGCTGTGCAGACTTTTCTCACACAGGAGAATGCCTGAAAGACGGCATTCTCCGCATTTGAAATTAATGATAGGGGCGTACAGCGATATGAATATCAAGGATGCAAAAAATTACATCAAGGATTCGGTCAGGATTTATCTGAAAAAGGACGAGGAAGGAGAGTATCGGATCCCCGTTGTCAGGCAGCGGCCGATTTTTCTGCTCGGTGCGCCGGGCATCGGTAAGACGGCGATTATGGAACAGATTGCCCAGGAGCTGGGGATCGCGCTGGTATCCTATTCCATGACCCACCACACAAGACAGTCCGCGCTGGGGCTTCCCTTTATCGTGCATAAGGAGTACGAGGGAAAGTCCTACGACGTGTCGGAGTATACCATGAGTGAGATCATCGCCTCTGTCTATGATGTGATGGCGGAAAGCGGTATCAGGGAGGGCATCCTGTTTTTGGATGAAATCAACTGTGTGTCGGAGACGCTTGCGCCATCCATGCTGCAGTTTTTACAGTATAAAATTTTCGGCAGACATCAGGTGCCGGAGGGCTGGGTCATCGTGACGGCAGGCAATCCCCCGGAGTATAATAAGTCGGTGCGGGAGTTTGACATTGTGACGCTGGACCGGCTAAAGATTTTGAAGGTGGAGGCGGATTATGCGGTCTGGCGGGAATATGCCAGAGAGAGGGGCGTTCACACGGCGATTCTGAACTATCTGGACATGAAAAAAGAGGATTTCTACCAGGTGGAGACCACGGTGAAGGGCAGAAGCTATATTACGGCCAGAGGATGGGAGGATCTGTCCGAAATGCTGACGCTCTACGAGGAGGAGCAGATTGCGGTGGAGGAGTCCTTCGTGGGACAGTATCTACGGAATGACCGGGTGGTGAAGGAGTTTACGGCCTATTATGACCTGTATCGGAAGTATCAGAACGACTATAAGGCGGAGGAAATCTTGACCGGAATAGTCAGCGAACAGGCAAAGGATAAGGCGAGGAAGGCGGATTTCGACGAACGGCTTTCCCTGATGGGGATGCTGATCGACAGAATGCAGCAGGATATCCGGGAAAATATGTTGGATTCGCAAATATTGAGCGAGCTGATGCATCCTCTCAGGCCCTTGAAGGCGAAAGCGGAGGCCGGGCAGACGGCACAGGAGCTGGCGGCGCTTATCGGACAACAGGCGCAGGGCAGGCAGAAGGCCATGGAATCGCTGCAGAAGGCGGGCGCTTTGTCCGTGCGGGATAAGCGGCTGAACAAGGCGATTGTCGCGTTTCTTTCCGACGGTGAAAAGTGTCTGCGGCTTTCGGACACAGAGGAAGGCGGGGCAGGCTTTGCACGGCTGAAGGAACAGTTTGACGCAAAAGTGGCCGGGTATAAACGGGATACGGAGCGAGTGAAGGAGCGGATGCATTTTCTCTTTCAGTTTGTGGAGGATACCTTCGGCTCCGGCAATGAGATGCTGATTCTCGTGACGGAGTGTACGGTGCAGGCGGACTGCGCGAGGTTTATCGGCCTTTACGGCTGTGAAGATTATCAGAGGCACAACGAGGAACTTATGCTCACCGAGCGGGGGACGGAACTGACCGCCCGGATTGAGGAGTTGGAACTATAGGAATGTGAAGCGATGGAACGAAGAATAACACACGGAGAACTGGATATGCCGCAGGGCGTACTGCTGTACAAGGCGGACGGACAGACGGCGGAGATTACGGGATACCGGGGGAAGGATACGGCCCTTGCGGTGCCGCCTGAGATTGACGGCTGCGCCGTAATATGCATCGGGAAAAAGGCCTTTTTGAGCAATAAGCTGTTGAAGGAGATTTCACTGCCGGAGTCTGTGACGCGGATCGACGACTGGGCCTTCGCATACTGCGCGAAGCTGCAGCGGGTCATCCTGCCCTATCACCGCATGGAGATCGGACAGGGGATTTTCAGGGACTGTTTTCTGCTGGAACAGATTGTGGATGAGGGGGCGGACGGGGCAGAGAAAAAGACCACGGACACGGCCTTTCTGCTGGCGGCGGTCATGAGCAGGCTTGACGCTTTTTACCTGTTTGACTTTGAGAGCGCGGGTTCCCCTGAATGGATTGCACAGTGGGACGGACGTATGCAGACGCTGATGGAGAGAGGCGATGCGGAAGGGTTTTCAAAAATGCTGCTCTGCGGGGAGGAGGACTACGGCAGCAGGGAGAACAATCTGGACTATTATATGGAGCAGCGCAGGCGGGAGAAAGTGAGGCTTTCCATGCTGCGGCTTATGCACGACTACGGGCTTAAGCAGGCTGTGCGGGAAAAGCTGGAGCAGTATCTGTTATCTCATATAAAGGGGTGCGAGACGGAGGAGACATGGCGGGTGGTGCTGGAGGAATATGGGGACGATCTTCGGTACTATCAGTTCCTGACTGAACTTGGCGGCGTCACACGGGAGAACTTTCAGCCGATGATGGAGGATATGGGACAGTCCCACACCGAGATGAAGGCATATCTGATGAAGTATCACGGAGAACAGCACGGGCGGGAGGACGTTTTCGACGCTTTTGTGCTTTGAAATTTTGGACTTGCACAATAACGGGTTATATGGTATTATGGAATCTGCTTGGTATTAGGAGATGTTTAGGAGGCGTATAAAATGGGAGCATTGAGGATCATACTGACTGTGATTTATATTCTTATATGTATAGCGTTGGTGGTATTAGTGCTGATGCAGGAGGGAAAGTCAGCCGGTCTTGGCGCGATCAGCGGCGCGGCTGAAACTTACTGGGGCAAGAACAAAGGCCGTTCCATGGAAGGAAAACTCGTCAAGATCACGACGGGGCTTGCGGTCGGGTTCATGCTGCTTGCGGTTGTTTTAAACCTGACTTTATTCTAAAGCGTAAAGAAGGAAAAGCACTCTTGCACACAGGTAAGAGTGCTTTCGTGCGTATATGGGGTCTGTTATATGATAGAAACACAATTTGAAAAACGCAAAAACTTAATATGCGAGCTGGTGGGAGACGAACAGTATGTGCCGATGAAGGAGAAAGAGCTGGCGGCATTCATGCAGGTCTCACCGGCGGACAGGGAGACATTCCGTGAAGTGCTCCGCGTTCTTTTGGCGGAGGGGAAAATACAGCTCACGAAGCAGGGCCGATATGTGAAGCCGGACGAAAACCGCCCTGTGGGCACCTTTATCAGCCATGCAAAAGGTTTCGGTTTTGTGGAAATTGAGGGAGAAGAGGAAGACTTTTATATTCCCGAGGATAAAACAAACGGCGCTTTTCACATGGACAGGGTGCAGATTGCCTTCCTGCCGGGACGGCGCGGCGGGAGACGGGAAGCGGAGGTTGTCCGGATTCTGGAGCGCGGCACGAAGCAGCTTGTGGGCGCTTACGAACAGTCCCAGAATTTTGGCTTCGTGATCCCGGATAACGGTAAGATCGGCACGGATATCTTTGTGCCGAAGGAGCGTTCCAAGGGGGCGGTTACGGGACACAAAGTGGTGGTGGAGCTGACCTCCTACGGGGATGAGAGTCATAAGCCGGAGGGCAGAGTGGTAGAGATCCTTGGGCATATCAACGATCCCGGCGTGGATATCATGTCCATTGTGAGGGGGTATGAACTTCCCGCTGAATTTGGGGAAAAGGTTTTGAACCAGGCGGGCCGCACGCCGGATACGGTGTCAGAGGCAGACAGAGCAGGGCGCATGGATCTGCGGGATCTGCAGATGGTGACCATAGACGGGGAGGACGCCAAGGATCTGGATGACGCGGTCAGTCTCTACCGGGATGAGGCCGGGCTTTTTCAGCTGGGCGTGCACATCGCGGATGTGACCAACTATGTGCAGGAAAATTCGGCCCTTGACTGGGAGGCTTTGGAGCGGGGCACCAGCGTTTATCTGGTGGACCGGGTGATTCCCATGCTGCCCCACAAACTCTCCAATGGAATCTGTTCCCTGAATCAGGGGGTGGACAGGCTGGCGTTAAGCTGTCTGATGACAATAAATGAAAAAGGGGACGTGACAGACTATGAGATTGCGGAAACCGTGATCCGGGTTGACCGCAGGATGTCTTATACATCCGTCAGAAAGATTCTGGAGGACAGGGACGAGGCAGAGAGAAAAGAGTACGAGACGCTTGTTCCCATGTTTGAGCAGATGGAGGAGCTGGCGGCTCTTCTCAGAAGGAAAAGGCATAAGCGCGGTTCCATTGATTTTGATTTTGCGGAGAGCAAGATTATTCTGGATCAAAATGGACGGCCTGTGGAGATCAGACCTTATGAGCGCAATGTGGCGACCCGGATGATTGAGGACTTTATGCTGCTTGCCAATGAGACGGTGGCGCAGCACTTTTTCTGGCTGGAGACGCCCTTTGTATATCGGACCCACGAGAAGCCCGACCCGGATAAAATCAAAAAGCTTGCGACCTTTATCAGAAATTTCGGCTATCATATCAAACAGACGGGGGATGAAATCCACCCGAAGGAGCTGCAGAAGCTTCTCGATAAAATTGCGGATACCGATGAGGAGACACTGATCAGCCGACTGACGCTCCGCAGCATGAAACAGGCAAAATATACGGTGGAGTGCACGGGGCATTTCGGGCTGGCGTGTCAGTATTACTGCCATTTTACCTCGCCCATCAGACGCTACCCGGATCTGCAGATTCACCGCATCATCAAGGAGCAGCTTCGTGGAAAGCTTTCCGAAGAACGCATAAAACATTACGAAGAAAAGCTGCCGGAGGTGGCGAAGCATGCTTCCAAAATGGAGCGGCGTGCCGCGGAGGCAGAGCGGGAGACGGATAAGCTCAAAAAAGCGGAGTATATGGAGGAGCGCATCGGAGAAATCTATGACGGTGTGATCTGCGGCATTACCCAGTGGGGGATTTATGTGGAACTGCCAAATACCGTGGAGGGACTGATCCACGTATCCACACTTGCCGGAGACTATTTTTATTACGACGAAGAAGCCTGCGAGATGGTGGGAAAGGAAACCGGCATCGCGTATAAGCTGGGACAGCGGGTCACCATCCAGGTGAAGGGCGTGGACCGTCTGGCCAGGACGGTGGATTTTGAATTTCCAGTTCAGCCAGACCGAATCTGACAGGCAAATCAAAGGGAGGAGAGGCTATGGCGAAGGAAGCGATGAAGCTGGTGGCGAACAATAAGAAAGCCTACCATGATTATTTCATAGAGGAAAAGTATGAGGCGGGGCTTGCGCTCCACGGCACGGAGGTAAAGTCCCTGCGCATGGGTAAGTGCAGCATCAAGGAGGCTTTCGTGCGGATTGAGAACGGGGAGGCTTTTGTTTACGGCATGAATGTAAGTCCCTATGAGAAGGGAAATATTTTTAATAAGGACCCGCTCCGCACAAGGAAACTTTTGCTGCATAAAGTGGAAATCCGAAAACTTGCGGGGAGAATGGCGGAGCAGGGGTATACGATCGTTCCGCTGCAGGTTTACTTTAAGGACGGCAGGGCGAAAATAGAGATCGGTCTTGCCAAAGGTAAAAAACTCTATGACAAACGGCAGGGTATTGCGAAGAAAGATCTGCGCAGGGAGCATGAACGGGAATTCAAAATCAAAAACCTGTAGATTGCATAGAGGTAAGGTGATGTGTTATACTTAATATAAATAAATAAGGGCCAGTCAAGGTTTCGACAGGGGTCTTGCAGCTGGAGAAGCTATCCGCAGGCTGATGCGTCAAATCGCAAACTTAAACACAAACGCTGAAGATAATTTAGCATACGCTGCCTAAAGGCAGCTGTCCGCCTTAGTGCACCTACACATTAAGATCCGGGCATCGACTATGTAGGAAACGACGCAGGGGACGCCTCTTACCTGCGGGCGTATCAGAGGCTACTGAATCCACCGGGGTGTCGCTCTCCGGGTGGAGGAGGGAATGAGGAGCAATCCGCAATGAGTGACTATGATAGTAGAAGGACAGGGAATGGGCCTGA
>CAMWPB010000068.1 GCA_947176065.1 uncultured Lachnospiraceae bacterium
GTCGGGCGGGCAGCAGCAGAGAGTGGCCATTGCCAGAGCGATCGCGCAGGCGCCCCCTATCATTCTGGCGGACGAGCCGACGGGAAATCTGGATTCTAATTCTACCAAAGAGATCATGGATATTCTGCGGGGGCTTCACGAGGAGGGCAGGACGGTGATCCTGATTACCCATGACGATGAGATCGCGGCCCGGGCGAAGCGGGTCATAAAGATTATGGACGGCAAAATAGAGGAGGATTATGAAAATGTTTCGGAAGGCGAAGAATAAGGCAGAAAACACGGATATCACGGAAATGATGCCGAAAAAGGAAAAGACTCCCATGGATAAGGAAAAGAAGAAAAAGATCCGCCGCCGGGTGATTGCGGGCGTGCTGGCCGCTCTGGTTGTCGCGTTCTTTGTTAGAAATTCCCTGATGGCCAAGAATACGGCGCCCATGGTAGCTGCCGTGGCGGCTGAGACGGGAGACGTGGAGCAGATTTTAAGCACAGGCGGTACGGTGAAGAGCGATGAGACAAGGACCTATTTCGCACCCGTATCCGTGGAGGTCGGAGAAGTGAACGTGAGCACCGGCGACACGGTGAAAAAGGGCGACGTGATCCTTACCTTTGACGAGAAAGCCCTGTCCGAGGAAAAGCTGGAGGCGGAGTATAAGATGGCCTCCAACGAGGGCGGCTATGAGAGCTCCGTGCATAAGAACAACGAGTACATAGCGGATTTATCCGAGGCGAACCGCAATCTTTCCGTGTTGGAGCAGCAGATTGCGGACAATAAAAATCTTTTGAAGGAAATCAACAAAAAAATTGAGGACAAGAAAGCCGGATGGTCTTACAACGGGGCGGCGCTGCAGGCATCCATACTGGAACAGCAGAAAATGATCGAGGATGAGAAGCAGCGTATGGAGGAGCGGCACGCCTGGGAAGCGGAGCAGCAGATTGATTCCGACGACAGGGAAAAGAAAGAGAAGGATGAGGCGGCCAAGGCACAGATTGCCTATGATGAGGAGGTTTTGCTGAATCTGCAGGAACAGGCGCAGTATAACGCTTATGAGGAACAGAACAATAAAGAAATCAGAGAACTGCAGAGACAGGCAAAGGACGTGGAGGAGCTGATTGCATCCTATGAGGAGTATAAGTCCGAGATGAAGTCCCAGAAAGCGTCTTCCGAGAGCGGTGTTCTGGATGCGGGCGGCAAGGCCAAGCTGGAGGCGGATACGGCTCTTGAGAAGCTGACGAATCAGGAGAAGCTGGACGCTATCGCCAAAGTGGAGAACGGCCTGAAGGCTGATTTCGGGGGCGTGGTTACGGAGCTGGAAGCGATAGCCGGACAGCCGCCCACGGAGAGCGGTAAGCTCGTGACCATAGAGAGTACGGAGAAAGTATATGTGAGACTTAACGTCTCCAAGTATGATCTGGAAAAGATTGCCGAGGGACAGAAGGCGGATATCGAGATTGCGGGCAAGACATACGAAGGCACGGTGAGCAAGATCGACGGTATGGCCACCAAGAACGACAGCGGCGCGATGGTAGTGGGCGTGGATGTCCGCATCGACAATCCGGATGAAAATATATTCCTGGGCGTGGAGGCCAAGGTCTATGTCCATATGGCAAAAGTGGAGGGTGTGGTCACGGTTCCCCTTGAGGTGATTAACAGCGACAGAGAAGGCGATTTCGTGTATGTGGAGGAGAACGGCGTGGTGGCGAAGAGACGCATTACCGCGGGTATTGCCTCTGACAGCGTAAGCGAGGTCAAGGAAGGACTTGCGGCGGGTGAGAATGTAATTATGGCGAATGGCATGGAATTTGAAGAGGGCATGGCGGTAACCACAATGCCCATGCAATAGGAATGGAGACAAAATGGGACAGATATGGGAATACATAAAAATCGCCTTAATGAATATTAAAACTAACAAGGGGCGCTCCGTCCTCACCATGCTGGGTATTATTATCGGTATCGCTTCCGTAATTATGATTATTTCCATCGGTAACGGCGTGCGCGGTTCCATCAATGAAGAACTGGAAAATATGGGCGGCGGTCTGATTGCCATTTATACTAATAGTGATGTGGAAGGCAACGATGTGAGCTTTACGGAGGAAGACTTTGCGCTGATTAAGGAAAAGGTGGAACATGTGAAAGGCGCAACGGCGCAGTATGGCTATTATGGCGCGACGGCCAAGGGACGAAAGGGCGACTTTATGGCAATTCTGAACGGCGGTAATACTGCTCTGCAGTATGCGATCGGAAATGAGCCGATTGTCAGAGGCAGGTATTTTTCCGACAGTGAGTGTGAGGCAGCCAGCATGGTCTGCGTCATCAATGAGAGCAGCGCAAGATCTCTGTTTGGTACAACGGATGTAGTGGGAATGACTTTTGAACTGAGTCTCTGGGATGTGAGTCAGGACGTGCGGATCGTTGGCATCAGACAGGACACGCCGGCAGGCATCATTTCCGCTATGAGCGGCGGTGGGTATCTGCAGGTGGAGATGCCGCTTTCCGCCATGGCATCCGGGTTTGGGTTCTGGATTGGCGAGTTCAGCCAGCTCTATGTGATCGCGGAGAGTTCCGAGTATGTGACGCAGGTGGCGACAGATACGATCAACCTTCTGGAAAACCGTTATAACGTGCGTGGGGAAAACAAGATTATGATGGAGAGCTTCGCCGACTACTCGGCGCAGTATGATCAGATTCTGGGGATGCTTACGCTCTTTATCTCCTTCGTGGCGGCGATTTCCCTTCTGGTGGGCGGTATCGGCGTTATGAATATCATGCTGGTGTCCGTGACGGAGCGGACGAGGGAGATCGGTATCCGAAAGTCTCTGGGGGCCAGAACCAGATCGATTCTGCTGCAGTTTCTGGCGGAGGCGGGTATCATTACCCTGATCGGCGGTCTGATCGGAATTGTTTTGGGCGCTTTGGGAGCCTCAGCGGTTTGCGGCGCCATGGGCTTTTCGGCGCAGATCAATGTGTCCACGGTGATCATTGCGGCGGCGTTCTCCTCCGGCGTGGGTATCTTCTTTGGTATCTATCCGGCGAAAAAGGCGGCGAAGTTAAGTCCTATTGAGGCGCTGCGGCACGAGTAATGTGAGAAGTACTTCTAATCGCTCATGCCAGTGGGCATTTCGCGAAGAAGTACTACGTCTCACATAGGAGAATGCTTGAAAAGCAGCATTCTCCGCATGAATTTGAACGATGGCATGTTTCACTTGCACTTTTGAGGAAATTTAGTATAATAGATTTCAGTATGGAAATCGAATTTGACGTTAAAATAACACCTAATATTTTATATGATTATATGCTGCAGCACACCTATTCGCGGCTGCCCGGATTGATGGGGACGCTTGTAGGTGTGCTGATGCTGTTTCTTTTTACGGCAAACAGACAGCCCCTTATCCTGATTATCGCGCTGGTGATTCTGCTGTATCTGCCCTGGACTCTCTTTCTGCGGGCGGCCACACAGGCCAAATCCAATCCGGCTTTTCAGAAGCCTCTGCACTATAAGCTGTCGGAAACCGGGATCGAGGTATCGCAGGACGGCGTCACGGAACAGATGGCGTGGGACGGCATGGTAAAGGCAATTTCTACCCCGAAGAGCATTGTGGTTTATACCACGGCGGTGAACGCCTGTATTTTTCCGAAGCGGGATCTGGGCGACAGGAAGATGAAGGTGATCGAGATCATCTCCACCCACATGCCGCCGAAGAAGGTGAAGATCCGTGGCTAGTGTGAGAAGTACTTCCAGCCGCTCCCGGCAAAGGCTGTTTCGCCAGGAAGTACGAAATCTCATACAGGAGAATGCTTGAGAAACGGGTATTCTCCGCATGGAGGGTATACGATGGAAAGAGTCATGGAAAGCCACGGCGCGGCGGATACATTTGCATATGGGAGGACGCTTGGTGAGAGAGCGGTTCCCGGGGAGATTTACACCCTGACCGGGGATCTGGGCGTTGGAAAGACGGTGTTTACGCAGGGTTTTGCGGCGGGGCTTGGCATTACAGAGCCGGTGAACAGTCCTACTTTCACGATTCTGCAAAGCTATGAGGAGGGAAGGATACCCCTCCATCATTTCGACGTGTACCGTATCGGCGATGCGTCGGAGATGGAAGAAATCGGCTATGAGGACTGCTTTTACGGGGAGGGTGTCAGTCTGATCGAATGGGCGGAGCTGGTCCGTGAGATTCTGCCGGAGGACTGCATCCGCATCACGATTGAGAAGGATTTGGACAGAGGCTTTGATTACCGCAGGATTACGGTTGAGAGATGAGAACGGCGTGCGGCTTTGCCCGGATGTACGGCAGCATTTCGGTCCGTGAAAGCGGAAACGGGGTATAAAAGTGAAAATACTGGCGCTTGACAGTTCCGGTCTGGTGGCCTCGGTGGCACTGGCGGAGGATGACAATTTAATTGCGGAATATACCGTGCAGTATAAGAAGACCCATTCCCAGACGCTGCTGCCCATGCTGGAGGAGATTGGCAGGATGGTAGAGCTGGATCTCTCCACGGTGGACGCCATTGCGGTGGCGGCGGGACCGGGGTCGTTTACGGGACTGCGGATTGGTTCGGCTACGGCAAAGGGGCTGGCGTTTGCCCTCGGCAGACCGATTATCCCGGTGCCGACTGTAGACGGACTTGCCTTTCAGATGTACGGTGCAAAGGATCTGGTGTGTCCGATTATGGATGCCAGAAGAAGTCAGGTATATACGGGGATTTATGAATTTGTGCCCGGCCGCAGCGGCCAATCTGCGTATGACATGCATGTGATCAGGGAACAGTGCGCCGTGTCTTTTGACGAGATTGCAGAGAATCTGAACGAGCTTGACAGAAGTGTCATTTTTTTGGGGGACGGCGTACCCGTCTTCCGGGAGCGGATGGAACAGGTCATGCGTGTGCCTTACACGGCGGCGCCCCTGCATCGGGCAAGGCAGTCGGCGGCAGCCGTCGCTTCGCTGGGACGGCTTTATTATGAGCAGGGCAGGACGGTGGACGGGGCGGCTTTTGCGCCGTCGTATCTGCGGCTCTCGCAGGCCGAGCGGGAACGGGCCGAGAAGGAGCGTGAGGAATCCCAATGATCGTATACCGAAAGATGCGGGCGGAGGATGTGCCCTTTATCAGCCGTTTGGAGGAGGAGACCTTTTCCATGCCCTGGTCGGCGGAATCTTTTTTACAAATGATCGAAAAGGAGGATACCGCATATTTTGTGGCGGAGGAGGACGGACGGCTGCTGGGCGGCTGCGGCCTGCTTTTGATTGCGGGGGAGGGCAATATCACGAACGTGGTGGTGGCGCCCGAAGCCAGACGGCGCGGCGTAGCCACGGGGCTGTTGACTTATCTGATGTCGGAGGGTAACAGGGCGGGGCTGACAGCTTATACGCTGGAGGTGCGGGTCAGCAACACGGCGGCTATCGGCCTGTACGGGAAGCTCGGCTTTGTTTCCGAGGGCGTCCGTCCGGGTTTTTACGAAAAGCCAACGGAAGACGCAATGATAATGTGGAAGAGATAGGCAGCGCATGGAACAATTACCACTGCATTTATGCCTTTTGTCTGCTAGAATGGATACAGCAGGTAACTATGAGTGTACGGAATAGTTACGGCAGCAGCTTTAAAAGGAGGATTGTCATGCGCGAATATAAAGAAGACAGAAAATTGACCAAGGTAGTCTGCAATGCCTGCGGCAAAAATTTGCTGGTAGAAAATGGCATTTTGAAGGAAGAGTGCATCCATGTGGATCACGACTTCGGTTTCTTTGGTTCAAAGGACGGGGAGAGCGACAGCTTTGACTTGTGCGAAGCGTGTTACGGGAAGCTGGTTGCCGGATTTGCCGTGCCTGTGGAACGACGGGAGAGGAAGGAACTTTTGTAGGCTGCCCCTGTTTGAAAGAAAGTAGGAGCGCGTATGTTGGATATTTGCTTACTGGGAACGGGAGGGATGATGCCCCTGCCGCACAGATGGCTTACCTCGCTGATGGCGAGGTATAACGGAAAAAGTATATTGATTGATTGTGGGGAGGGAACGCAGATCGCCATGAGAGAGAAGGGCTGGAGCCCGAAGCCGATTGACGTGATCTGTTTCACCCACTTTCATGCGGATCACATCAGCGGTCTTCCGGGGATGCTGCTCACTATGGGCAATGCAGAGCGCACGGAGCCGCTTCTTTTGATTGGCCCGAGAGGGTTAACCAGAGTGGTAAACTCCCTGCGGGTGATCGCGCCGGAGCTGCCCTTTGAGATTATCTGTCTGGAGATCACGGAGCCGGAGCAGACGTTCCCGTTCAGCGGATTCCGGATAGAGTCGTTCCGGGTCAACCACAATGTGACCTGTTACGGTTACAGTATTGCGATTGACCGGGCGGGTAAGTTTGATGTGGAGCGGGCGCAGGCTTTAAATATTCCGAGAAATTACTGGAATCCCCTGCAAAAAGGTGAGATAATAGAAGAAGACGGCTATTACTTTACGCCGGATATGGTGCTGGGAGAAGCGAGAAGAGGGCTGCGGGTCACCTACTGTACGGATACGCGTCCGACGGAAAGCATTGTGAGAAATGCGTCCGGGGCAGATCTGTTTATCTGTGAAGGGATGTACGGTGAGCCGGAGAAGGCGCAGAAGGCGAAAGAATATAAGCACATGACGTTTTATGAGGCGGCGGAGATTGCGAAGCTTGCCGGTGTGCAGGAGATGTGGCTGACGCATTACAGCCCGTCCCTCGTCCGGCCGGAGGAGTATATGCCGGAGGTGCGGAAAATTTTCCCGAACGCGGTAGCCGCGAAGGACGGCAGAAGCGTGGATCTTATGTTTCGGGAAGAGTGAGGCAAAGGAGGGGAAGATGAAAAATTCAAAGGTTGCTAAGACGGTAATTATCGTGGTCGTTCTTGCGGCCATCATTCTGGTTTATTTCTATTACCTGAACCATCGGGCAAAGCGGCAGGAGGTCGAGGAGGCGATTGCGGCCACTGCGGTGCAGAGCATCCTGATGCGGGATCTGGAGCATAATTATCCGCCCACACCCAAGGAAGTGGTGAAATACTACGCGGAAATCACGGAATGTTTCTACAACGAAAGCTATTCCGACGAGGAGCTTGTGCAGCTTGCCAACAAGATCCAGATGCTCTATGACGCGGAGCTGGTGGCGAATAAGACGCAGGAGCAGTATATGCAGGATCTGCGGGAAGATATCGTGGAGATGAAGGGAAAGCAGCTCACGGTTGCAAGCTATGAGGTTTCTGCCAGCACCGATGTGGAATATTTCACGCAGGATGTGCATTCCTGCGCCAGATTATACTGCACCTTTTATCTGAAACAGCAGGGCGGCGGCCGGGTGCCTTCGCAGGAACGGTTTTTGCTCAGGCAGGACGAGGACGGGCACTGGAAGATTCTCGGCTGGGAGCTTGTGGAGGACTGAGCGATGGGAAAAAACGGGGAAACCGTGACGATTCTGGCCGTGGAGACTTCCTGCGACGAGACGGCGGCGGCGGTGGTTGAAAACGGGAGGGAAGTCTTATCCAATGTGATATTTTCCCAGATCGACCTGCACACGCTTTACGGGGGCGTGGTGCCGGAGATTGCATCCCGCAAACATATCGAAAAGATCAATCAGGTGATGGCGGAGGCGCTTTTGCAGGCGGGGAAAAAGCTTTCCGACATGGACGCCATAGCGGTGACTTACGGACCGGGACTTGTGGGGGCGCTTCTGGTGGGGGTGTCCGCGGCGAAGGCGGTCAGCTTTGCATCGGGGATTCCCCTGATCGGCGTACATCACATAGAAGGACATATCAGCGCGAATTACATAGAAAATAAAGATCTGGAGCCTCCCTTCGTCTGTCTGGTCGTGTCGGGCGGACATTCCCATCTTGTGGTGGTGAAGGATTACGGGGAATATGAGATTCTCGGACGTACCAGGGACGATGCGGCGGGGGAAGCCTTTGACAAGGTGGCGCGCGCCATCGGCCTCGGCTATCCCGGCGGCCCAAAGATCGACAAGGTATCTAAGGAGGGCAGCCCGGACGCCATCGCTTTTCCCAGAGCGAAGGTGGGGGATTCCGATTATGATTTCAGCTTCAGCGGTTTGAAGTCAGCGGTTTTGAATTACCTGAATTCCTGCGGGATGAAGGGAGAGTCTTTCTCTCAGGCTGACGTGGCGGCCTCCTTCCAGAAAGCGGTGGTGGATGTGCTCACGGAGCATTCCATGCATGCGGTGGAATCCAGCGGCATGAAGAAATTCGCTATTGCGGGCGGCGTTGCGTCCAATTCGGCGCTCAGGGAAGCGCTGTCGAAAGCCTGTGAGGAACGCGGCGTGGCATTTTATCACCCTTCGCCGCTGTTATGTACGGACAATGCGGCGATGATCGGCTCGGCGGCATATTACGAGTATGTGAAAGGCGTGCGGCACGGGTATGATCTGAACGCGGTGCCGAATTTGAAATTAGGGCAGCGCGAAAAGAATTTCTAAATCTATGTTTCGCGCGGGAGAATGAAACATATGGGGAAAAAGAGATGCACCGCCATTGTGCTGGCGGCGGGACGGGGCAGCCGCATGGGGAGCGGTGTGGCGAAGCAGTATATGCTCCTGCGGGGCAGGCCCCTTATATGGTACGCATTACATGCGGTAGAAGAATCCTCTGTGATTGATGACTGCATTCTGGTCACCGGCGCAGAGGATATTTCATTTGTGAAAGAGGAAATTGTGGCGCGCTATGGCTTTCACAAGGTGAAGGCTGTTGTGGCCGGGGGAAAAGAACGGTATGACTCCGTGTATAACGCGCTCCGGGTGCTTGCGGACGGGGAAACGGGACAAAGAGACACCCGCCCGGACATTAAGGACGGTTACATCTTTATCCAGGACGGCGCACGCCCTTTTCTGACGGAGGAGATTCTGAAACGCTGCTATGAGGCGGTGGAGAGGGATCACGCCTGCGTGGCGGGAATGCCGGTCAAGGACACGATCAAGATTGTGGATGAGACCGGCTGCGCGAAACAGACGCCGGACAGGAACTTCATGTGGCAGGTGCAGACGCCGCAGGTATTCGACGCACCGCTGATCCTTTCCGCTTACGAAAGACTGATGCAGGAGAAGGGGCGGCTTTTGCGGGAAGGGATTTCCATTACCGACGACGCTATGGTGGTGGAAACCTTTACGGACTGTAAGGTCAGGCTGGTGGAAGGCGGTTACGAAAATATGAAGGTCACAACGCCGGAGGATATGGTTGTGGCGGAGGCGCTGTTGGAGAAGTCCGACGAGGGTTAGCGGACAGTACCGCCTGCCGGAAAAGCGACGGGGTTACGAAAACAGGGAAAATTTACTGAGGGGAGAGGGAAAAGAGATGAGAAGAACTTGGGAAAAGACAGGTGCAGTGGCCGCAATAATTATGACATGTATGTCACTTTTGGCGGGCTGCGGCAAAGCGGCTGCCACAGAGGAGCAAAGAGGGGCGACGGTGACAAACGACGGAAAAGGAGAGCTGATTTCCGACGAGGATGCGGCGGCTTTATCGTTGATGAAGAAATATATGGTTGAGGATGTATACGGGGACGGGGCGCTTTATGAAGTTTACGGGCCCGACGGCAGCGAGAACAGCGATGGGTTTTTAAGCTATATCGACCACGGCATCAGTTTTTTTGCATCGGTGTTCAGCAGTGAGGAGAAGGAACTGACCTATTTTATGCTGAATGAAAGCCTGAAAGGGCAGAAAGAGGATTGGGAGAGCATCGGACGGTATTCCGATGTGCAGCTTGGCGAGGTTATAAAAAACGGGGAGGACAGGTATGTGACTGCCTCCGCAAAGAGTGAAGATTCCTTTGGGACAGCCTACGAGGTGAAGAAACTGTACTATCTTGATGTTCCGAAGGCGGGGTCTTGCGTGCTCTGGGAAGTGGAGATATCCGAAAATCAGGCGGATGAGGAGACGGAGAAGATTATCACACAGCTTGGTCAGTGTTACGGAATCGGTCTGGAGAGCATTATGCCGGATGGCGGATGGGTGCAGGCTGACGCGGACCGGCAGGTGGAGGTGCAGGATGTGTACGAGCCGGATGAAGGAGAAGCGGCGCTCACAAAGGTAGACGGATATCAGTATCTTGGGCAGACCACATTATCCTTTAGGGATGGGGCAATCCAGTGCCCGGTCATGCTGCCGATGGGGTATCTGACTTCGGTAATGGGCGGCCATGCCTCTGCTTCCATGCATGGAATTTACGTGAGTATCAGCAGCACTCCCACAGGTTCGGATGAGTATGTGCCGCTGTTGAAGCGGGGAGCCGAGAGAGTGTACGAGCAGAAACTGAATGGCGAGTATGTAGAAACCCGAAACGTTCATAAGAGTGAAATTATGGAGATGGACGGCTATGAACAGGCATGGTATTATGTGGTTGACTTTGAGAGGCCTGATCTGTTAACGGGAGAATATTATAAAGAAGTGAGCGTTAATTGCCGGATTATCATTGGGGAGAACTATTTCCTCACCTGCGATATCACGCTCTATGGCAATGATTACGATTCTTCCACCAACACACTGATTAAGGAACTGGAAACAGCGTACGGCATTGATCTGTCGGCATATTATTATGAAGGGGAATGAAATGGGTCTAAAGAAGAACTGTGACAATGGGGATAAGAAGGGGAAAAAGGCGGCGCACCACGCCGCCCGGGTTATGGCATGGATTTTGACGGCTGCCGTTCTTACCGGCTGCGGCGCGGCGGGTGGAGAAGATACAGCAGATGTGGGAACGGCCGGGACAGAGACGGCTGCAGCGGAATTATCCGACGGAATTCAGGAAGAAGGAGCAGCGGGTACGGAGACCGCGCAGGAACCGGCGGCAGAGGCACAGACGGGAGTGGAGGACGGCGGGGAGAAGCGTCCCGCTACTATGGCGGATTTACTGCAGCAGAGCGGCAATGTGCCCGAGGTGGCTGCGGCGCCCGAACTGCCTGACACCGTGTTGTGGTTTAACGCTACGTACGCATGTCTGACTTACACAAACGGCTGCGACTGGCGGTGGGTAGGCGGAATGGAGCCTACGGAGGAGAATGCGGATAAAGCGGAGTATCTGCTTTATTCGAGCTGGAATGTGTCGGACCGGAAATCCGGGGTCGAGGCGGTGAATAAGCTGCTCGGCGGCGGACACCGGGCCAAATGTCAGGAATGCATGGATGATCTGGAAGCGTGGGGGCTTTTGGAGCTGGGTGAGACGCGCTTTGCGGAAGAGATAACCAGGATCGCAGTCGGGGAACGGACAGACATTGATCTGGGAGATGTGCCCGGGCGGTATGTGGTGGCTTATTACATGTACCATAGTGGAATCGGGGCAGAGTATATTGCGGCATGGGACTTTTGCAGGGTGAACCAGCTGTATGCGGATTTTTATCTGTGCGGCTTTATGGAGTATGAGGAGGCCATGGACGCGTCCCTTGAAAACTCGCTGAGACTGCAGAAAATGTACGACTCGTGGGACGAGATGATGGACGCTTACATGATGGGTTACCAATTCTGGCAGGGGGATCTGGAGATTACGGAGGATTCGCCCACAAAGGAGCGGCGCAGCTATTATGAAATGCTCAAAAATTCCGGCGACAGTCCCTATGAACTGGACTGGAGCATGGAGTTGAAAAAGAGCTGGTGAGCGGTGGCGGAAGCGCGGATAATATTGTGATTGACAAAGTATAAACGAGTATGCTATTCTATGCCGAGAATCATGGGAGCAGGAATAGCATATTCTCCTGTTTTCAGAGTGAAAGTTTAATAACAAAACTCAGTGAATACTGGGAGTGGATTTTTTAGAGCAATCTTTTTCGCCACAGGGTCTTGCAAGGACAGTTTATCTTGCGGACGCTGTTTTTTTTGTTTTATACATAGAATGACAGAGGTGAAATGATAATGGATCAGACATTTATGAAAACAAAAAAAGTTCTGCCGCTTGTTATGTCCATGGCGGTGCCGATGGTTGTGTCAATGCTGGTCAATGCGCTGTACAACATTGTTGACAGTTTTTTCATTGCAAAAATCAGCGAGGACGCCATGACTGCGATCTCGTTGGTCTTTCCGCTGCATAATGCGGCAGGCGCCGTCAGCATCGGATTTGGTGTGGGAGCAAATGCGGTTACGGCATTCTTTCTGGGGGAAAGAAATCAGGAGAGCGCTGACGGGGCGGCGTCTCTGAGCTTACTTTTATCTATGATACATTCGTTGGTTCTGACGATAAGTATCCTGGCTATTATGGGGCCCTTTCTTCGTTCGTTTACTGACAGCCAGTCTGTACTTGCCTATGGGATGCAGTATGGCAGCATTGTCTTTGGATGCCTTTTTCTTGGGCAGATCGGATTGATTTACGAAAAGCTTTTTCAGGCCATTGGCAGTGTACGCATCACAATGTTCAGTATGATGGCAGGCTGTATTACCAATATTATTCTGGATCCTGTCATGATATTTGGGCTGGGCCCCTGTCCGGCTATGGGAATCCAGGGAGCAGCCGTGGCAACGGTCATCGGGCAGGCCGTAACGCTTGGCTGTTATCTCATTGCATGGGCGAAAGGGCTTCTGTATCTGCAGCTTTCGCTGGCAAAAGGGTGGCGGTACCGCAGGCTGGCCGGAAGGCTTTATCGTATTGGTGTGCCGGCAATTCTGAATCAGGCGCTGCCCTCGCTTTTGATTACGATCCTGAACTCTATTCTTGCGGCGTTTTCCCAGACAGATGTCTTAATACTGGGAGTTTATTATAAGCTGCAGACTTTTATTTATCTTACGGCGAACGGAATCGTGCAGGGGATCCGGCCGTTGGTTGCATATAATTATGGCGCCGGAATGCTGCGGCGGGTGAGAGAGATTTTCAGGACTGCGCTCTGTGCGGCGCTTTTGGTGATGTCTGTGGGCACGGTGCTCTGTCTGCTTATTCCCCAGAATCTGATCGGCATGTTTTCATCTAATACGGATACGGTCATTGCCGGTGTGTTGGCGCTCCGCATTATTTGCGCCGGATTTATGGTTTCGGCAGTATCGGTAGTGGTATGCGGAACGATGGAGGGACTTGGATTTGGCGGCATGTCCTTTATCATTTCATCTATGCGGTATGCGGCGGTGATACTGCCGCTGGCATGGATTTTGAGCCGCCTGTTTGGAGTGGCCGGCGTATGGCATGCCTTTTGGATTGCAGAGTTTGTGACTGCTGTTGTCTCCGCAGTACTTTATTATTGGATTCTGGGAAAAATCAGTAAGAGAAGTGAGGAAAAATAACCTGATTTGCAGAAAAACTTAATGATATGCATTCACCTGTAAAAAAATGAAAAAATGGGTTGACATGGAAGTTTATCTTTGCTAGAATAATTTTTGCGCTCGACGTAAAGCGGGCGCCAAGCGAACCCGGAGAGGTATCGAAGTGGTCATAACGAGGCGGTCTTGAAAACCGTTTGTCCGCAAGGGCGCGTGGGTTCGAATCCCACCCTCTCCGCTGGAGATCCCTCTCCGACCGAATCCTTTTTGATTCGGTAATATACTTTTATAGATATTTAGCTATGTCTGGAGATGTACCCAAGATGGCTGAAGGGACACCCCTGGAAAGGGTGCAGGTCGTTAATAGCGGCGCGAGGGTTCAAATCCCTCCATCTCCGTTGCGTCAGTGATATACTGGCACAGCACAGAAGAATGCGAAGCATTCTTCAGGAGTTAATTTCGAAGAAATTTACTCAGAGGTTAATTCCGAAGGAGTTTACCTCATGAACCTTGACAAATAAACAGTAATGCAACCCTGAAAAGATTCCAAAGAGAATATTTT
>CAMWPB010000069.1 GCA_947176065.1 uncultured Lachnospiraceae bacterium
CACACAAAGCGCCCCATACCCCACCCGCGCATCCGGGTACTCCGATACCCCTCTGATCGGCTGCGCACCCTTTCTGAGGTACGCTTTCACCTTCTCCCCGTACAGATACGGGTCGTTTCCCATCACAATCCCCCACTGCATCAGCGCCGCGGCGGCCCCGGTCGCAAAGGGCGCGGCAAACGAGGTGCCCGTTACGGGCGAATATCCGCCATACCTGTCGGGAGCCAGGACACCCACGCCGGGCGCCACCAGATCCGGCTTCACAAAAGTATCTGATGTGCGGCTGTTTACCTGATCCTGATAAAGATATCCCCTGCCGGAAAAATCCGCATAGGACTCATATACCGGGTCATATGCCCCCACTGTAACCACCTTGACTGCCGTGGAAGGAATCGTAAGCGTCACATCCGGCGTTGTTCTGACAAAGCGGGTATCAGCGCTCCGAACAGTTTCCGAAGGAAGATAAAAGGTGTAGTTCCCGGTAATAATCCGCAGGGGGCGAAGCTCAAATATCCATACGCCCCGATCCAGATACAGTCTGCCTTCCGCCGGAAGAAAATCGAAATAGAGCTCCTGTGCCGTCATATAAGGTGCCGGTTCCCCGTTATAGAACAGGATCTGCGTCTGCTGTAAGCGGTAAGTCTGTTTACCGGGACGGTCAGTATCTACCTGAAATGTCTCTCCTGACGGTGACAGAACTGTCACCAGATAGCGGTCGGCATACTCCTTCCACAGCTGCACATTCAGCCCTCTTTCGTAGGCTCCCACTGTCATTTCCACTCTCCTTACCTGATTTGTGACATCCGTGTCTGCTACATTGACCAAATTGGTTAATCCAGTATTACCGCTTCCCTGCTGACGCAGGCTTCCGCCCACATGTCCCCCGGACGCCCCTTCGTTTCCGCTGCCCACACAGATGACGCTTCTCCCGATCTCCGAGACATTATCTATAAACCGCTCCAACAGTGACGTCCCGTTATGCGCGCCGTAAGTATTCCCGAAGCTTAAATTGACTGCTATCGGCATGGCCAGCTCTATGGCCTTCTTAACCACATAAGTCAATGCACGCATCAGCTCCGTTGTTCTGGGAAAAGAGTTTTCTTTTGGCGATCCGAGCCGCACGATGATAAGCTCGCTCTCCCTGGCAATACCCGCATAGGCCGGTCCGCCTTCCCCGCCGTTTCCTGCCGCGATTCCCGCCACCGCAGTCCCATGTCCGCTCGTATCAATACTCGGCACAAGCTGTTCCGCCGCAAACCTGCTGCCTGTCTCTAAGGCTTCATTGATCTGCTCCGCACTAAACTCCCTGCCCAATACCTGATCCCACAGATAGCGGATTCTGGTTGTGCCGTCAGCGTTTCGGAAATCCCGGTTATAGTAGCTGATCCCGGAATCAATCACCGCCACCAGAACACCCTTTCCCGTCAGCCTTTCGGATATCTGACTGCCCGGTGCGAAGCAGGATGCCGTGTTTCCTGCCAGATCAGCGAAAAAAAGGCGTTTGGGCTTCTCCACATACTCGATCTGTTCCACCTCCGCCAGCCGCTCCATCTCCGACTCCGGTACGGTGAGAATGGCATATCCCGCAATCAGCTCTTCCACCAGTATGCCCCACTCTGCCAACGCCTCCAAAGAACCGTGATATTTTACAATAACCTCCCATGTCTGATCCTGCACGTCAAACCCCACATTTAATTCCAGGGAACGTTCTCTCTCCAAAAAGGCTGTGTCAAGCGCCAGATTTAGCAGGTTTTCATTTTTCTGCGAATCCATCTTTACTCCGCTAAAATAGTTTTACTATTATCATATTAAGCAGGATATGTATTTGACCACAGTTTGCATATATGCTAATATATTTTTATACAACCTTTTGTTTTGTCGGCCAGTGCTGTGCAAAACAACACCAGCCGGCCGCAGCACAAATGCTGATTTTACATAAAGAGGAGAAGAAATGAAAACCATGCAGAACGCCATACCTGAAAGCGCCACCACCTCAGAGTCCCTTGAACATGATACACTGGAAACCTATGATAACCTTTATGCCAAGAAAGATTACGGAACACTTGACTACCCCGTCAACGCCCGCTATCTGGATCTGCACAAATCCTACCTGAACTGGATACGCTGGCACTGGCATGAAGAAATGGAGATTCTGATTGTGGATCAGGGCGTTGCACAGGTTTCCACAGACGACGACACTTACCTGATCAGACCGGGACAGGGACTTATTATAAACCAGAATGTCATGCACTGCATTCATGCGCAGGATAAGAAACAGTGCACCTTCCATTCCCTTGTCTTTCATCCGGATTATATCTTCGGGCATAAGAGCAACTATCTGCAGACGCAGTATCTGCTGCCGATGCAGAACTACCAGCTTTTTAAAGTCTTTTTTCTGGATGAGAGCGCGCCATGGCATGAGCGCATGCTGCAGACATTGACCGAAGTGATCGAAATCAACATGACCAGACATTTCGGCTATGAAATCGCCACCAAGGGCTACCTGTGTCATTTCTGGGCCGAACTGCTGCGCCAGCTCCCCCAGAAGGAAACAGTCACACCCCAGCGCATACCGCAGGATGAGCAGCGCGTCAAGGAGGCCATGCTTTTTATCAGAACCCATCACGCGGAGCCTTTGACTTTACAGGAAATTGCAGACAGCATCCATGTCAGTAAGAGCGAGTGCTGCCGCTGCTTTTCACGAACCCTGCAGATGAGCCCCTTTGAATATCTGATGAAATATCGGATCTACGAATCCACAAAGAAACTGATGGACCCCGACCAGAATTTCGGTTCCATCGCAGATCTGGCACTCTCCGTCGGTTTCAACAATACCAGCTACTATAATAAGCTCTTTAAAAAGTTCCTCGGCTGCACCCCTACATACTATCGAACGCACAAAGTGCTGCATCAGGAGCCGGAACGCGGCACGCTTTCCTATTTCTTATAAGCGGTCCGCCTATTTACCTGTTATTCTTTACATTTGCAATGTTTTTCACCCAAAAGTCATATATAATTATTATGTGTTAAATATACTTGACATTTCTATTCACACGTGTTACTCTTTCATCCAGAGGCAGACCGTAACTCCTGCCTGTCGAAATGTAAACGAAAGGAAACTGGCGGATTTTTATGAAGAATCTAAAACTCAAGCTGGCCCGCATGGAAAAGGACCTTTCCCAGACCGAGCTGGCAAAACGGGTCGGCGTCACCAGACAGACCATCGGTATGGTGGAATCCGGCGATTATAACCCAACCTTGAATCTGTGTATTCAGATCTGTAAAGAACTGGGCAAGACATTAAATGATTTATTCTGGGAGGACAGCGACGATGAAATGGTTTAGCAGAAAAAGTAATTTGGATGAAATGCAGGAATTGAAACTGTTAAAAATTGAGAGCAGAGGGTTCTGGATCGGCTTTTTTGCCCTGTTTCTGGCCATCATGGCGCAGATATTTTTATTTGGTCAGGAATTCGCGGATCATGCGCTCGGTGAATTGATCGCACTCCTGTGTATGGCGCTCTATTTGATCGGTGGCTGCCTTCGCAACGGGATCTGGGACAGACACCTCCAGGCGACCCCTGCAGTCAATATCGGCCTAAGCCTGCTTGCCGCGGCTGTGACAGGGCTGTTTAACGCCTTGATCTCCTACCGCAATTATCAAAGCGCCGCCGGAGCAATCACCGTCTTTGTCGTGTTTTTCCTTCTGGTCGGCGTAGTGCTTTCCGTCGTGCTGTGTTTTTGTTCCGCTCTTTATCACAGGCGGAGAAGGCAGCTTGAGGAGGAAGAAAATGGCAATGAGACAGACTGATAAATCAAAATATAAAGGAGAATAACCAATGAATACCAAAGCTTACAAAAAAGACTTTTCAGGCATCGGCATCCGCATGCTCATCAGCACGGCTGTCATCCTGCTTTTACAGATCGGGATACAGCGCTTTGCGCTCGTACTCTTCCCCCAGTGGCGGGATAATCTCACGATCCTTTTAGCCGTGACTATGGTGCCTCTTTACGTTCTGGGCTTTCCGTTTTCCTTTTTCCTGATGCGGAATAAGGATGTGCCCTCTATCGAAAAGCATACCATGACCGCCGGACAGCTTGTGATTTCCTTTATGATGTGCTATGGCATCATGATCATTGGCAATCTGATCGGTCTTGGCGTCACTGCAGGCATCGGGCTGATCAAAGGTTCCCCTGTGCAAAATGCGCTCCTCAATGTAATTACCGGAGGCCCGCTCTGGGTTACCGCTATCTTCACAGTGCTGTGCGCACCTGTCTTTGAAGAGATACTGTTTCGCAGGCTGATCTGCGATAAGGCAGTAAAGTACGGGGAAGGCTGTGCCGTGCTTCTATCCGGCCTGATCTTCGGACTGTTCCACATGAACTTTAACCAGTTCTTTTACGCCTTCTTTCTGGGCTGCTTTTTCGCCTTTATCTATGTGAAGACCGGAACTCTCAAATATACGATCCTGCTGCATATGACCATAAATTTCTTTGGCAGCGTTCTGGGCGTCATCATCATGACCCTGGATCAGACGAAGCCCTACTTTATCGCCATCTCCGCTATCTACTCCCTTTGTGTCTGCGGCATGGCAATCGCCGGCATCGTTCTGCTCATCGTGAAACGTCATTCGCTGACGTTTGCACCGGGTGAAATCGTCATAGAGAAAGGACAGCGCTTCAAGACCATAATCCTGAATGCGGGAATGATCCTGTACTGTCTCGTCCTTCTGGCAATTATGTTCGCGCAGGCGTTTCTATTCTAAAACATCGTAAAGCGGCTTAATTGATTATGCAGGCGTCCGGCATTTCCCGGCGCCTGTTTCTTTGGTCACCTTACCGGGATTACGATCTTCTCCCGCCCGGTGACAAAAAAGCAGGCGCCGCCATACGCTCCCGCCTCATACAATTTACTGATGATTTCCAGCATCCGCCGGTTAAGTCTGTGATATAGAACAGACTGCTCCCAGCGGATGCCCCGTAAATATTCCCGCTGTCTGCCGTTCAGACAACTTATCAACTCTTCCGCTATGGTTCCCGCCTCGTTTTGTCCATTTTGACTATATTGGTCATCCATTGGCTTTCCAAATTGACAGGATACATAACTGTATGTTTCTCCATACTTCTCGCATTTGCTATGTAACAGTTCTGTCAGTTTGCCGTCCCGTTTGGGATCATACATGGATTCCTTCCATAAAAAGGCCTGTATCCGCGCCGCTTTTTCCCGCTGTGACAGCCTTGTCAGATCCGACGTAGCTGACGTTTTATTTTGACTATCAAAGTCAACTCTCACTTTCCGCAGACTGCGCCTGCCGTAAGCGTTCTGTTCCTCCACAAACTGCTCCTGCGGCGCGAACAGCTCCTCCGAAGGCTCTTCCCGCAAAAGCACACGGCTTTCATACAGATACGCCATCATGATCTTCTGAACCTTCGCCCGGGGCGCCGGATAATCCAGACGGTCAACGATCTGATCCAGCGTATAACCGCTATCCGTCAAATGCCTGACCGCACCGCCACAGGCCACTTCCGTCGTAAAACCCGACAGAGCGCTCTGAAAGTAATTCGTCCCGCTCATTTGCCGCCCCTCCTATGTCTCGAAACCTTCCGCCGCCGTCCTCCCGCCGATTCTCCGCGCAACGCGGAACCTTTCCGCTGTCAAAATCAGCATACCTGTCAGATCTTTCGTTTACAAATATCCGCCAGACAGCATCTGTCACAGTAGGGCTTCGTTCTGGCCGTGCACACCTCCCTGCCGTGCAGCACAAAGCGGTGGCACAAGTCGTTGCCCTCCTCGGGCGGCACGATCTTCCACAATGCCATCTCCACCTTCTTCGGCTCCTTGATTCCGTCCACCAGACCAATGCGGTTGCAAAGCCGGATACAGTGGGTATCCGTGACAATGGCAGGCTTGCCGAACACGTCTCCCATAATCAGGTTTGCGCTCTTCCTGCCCACGCCGGGCAGTTTCAAAAGCGCGTCAAAATCATCCGGCACCTGACCGCCGTACTCCTCTTTCAACTGTTTCATACAGGCGCTGATATCCCGCGCCTTGCTGTTTCCCAGCCCGCAGGGATGGACAATGGCCTCGATTTCCTCCACCGGGGCCGCCGCCAGCGCGTCCACGTCGGGAAATTTCTCATACAGTTTCTCCACCACCACATTGACCCGGGCATCGGTGCACTGGGCCGCCAGCCGCACGCTGACAAGCAGTTTCCACGCCTCGTTGTACTCCAGGGAACAGCCCGCATCGGGATATTCCTGTTTTAATCTTTCGATGACCATCAGAGTTAATTCTTTTTTTCTCATGCCGTGCCTGTCTCCTCTTTTGTCATTCCGATCTTTCGTTTTCGATCCGCCCAATCTTTTTTCAAACAAACGGATTATGTTACGAGGCGGAGCACCGTTTGAGATAGCGCTTTAATAAAAATGCACAGAAATAGGGGAACGTATAAATCTGTCCATCAAAGCCAATATTTCCGCCCGTCAGCTTTATACCATAATGAATATCTTCATATTTATCGCTCTCAATCAGGGTTCTCAGTGATTTGGCCCTGCCGTTTGTTGCTTTCACTTCAACAGGAATCAAGTCTGTTGCCGTCCTCACAAAGAAGTCTTCCTCCAGCGTGGAATCTTCCTTCTTATAGTAATAAAGTCCGTACCCGCTCTTGACAAACGCCTCGCCCACCACATTCTCATAGAGCGCTCCCTTGTAAACGCCCAGATTGCGGTTCGCCCGCAGATCCTCCTGCGCCTCCTCGTCAAGCATAGCTACCAGCAGACCGCTGTCCGCAAAGTACAGCTTATATTTCGTCTCGTCAAAATTACCTTTTAACGGCAATTCCGGGTACTTCATACAATAGCAGATATTGACAATCCCGGCATCCGAAAGCCACTCGATACAACCGCGGTAATCCTTAAACCGTGCGCCGGATGCCACTTTTGAAATCTGAAACTTTTTATTGTCTTTGGCAAGCTGTAGAGGAATCCGCCGAAACACATTGAGAATCCGCGTCTGATCCATACCCTCCGCATACTTGCGGACATCCTCCTCATAATCGATAATAAGCTGCTTTTGTACCGACAGAGAACCCTCAAAGTTATCCCTTTCAATATATTCTCTGACCACAGCCGGCATTCCGCCCAGGATACAGAAATCCAGAAACAGCGCATTACATACAGACAATTCCGCCTCATTGAAGGGCTGCTGCTGCATCATATGAGCGAGCATCTCTTCTACAAAATCCGAATCATATCCCTTCGCCCACAGAAATTCCTCGAAATCAAGGGAATGCATTTCATAATCCGTCTTGTATCCCACACTGTTGCTCTCAATTCTGCCGTAATGAATCCCCAGCAGCGAACCACTGCATATCACGTCAAATCTGCCATCCTGCTCAAAAAATTTAAGCGCCGTCGCAATCTCGGGAAACGCCTGCAATTCATCAAAGAACAGTAACGTTTTTCCTTCAACAAACTGCTTTTCGGGATCAATTCTGGATATATTCCGAATCAAATCCGCAGTCTTATAGCCGTCCGCAATGATCTGCCTGTATTTCGGCTCCTCCACGAAATTAATCTCGACCACGTTTTCATAATGCTTTGCCCCAAAATTCCTGATGGATTCTGTCTTCCCGATCTGCCTGGGACCCTTGACAATCAGTGGTTTCCTGCTCTCATCCTGTCTCCACTCTTCCAGAAATATGTCTATTTTCCGTTTCAGATATTTCATAATTCCCCACCTCAAAGCGCACATAAATTTTTACTGCTTATCCGCCTATAGTATATGCCATTTTCCCTTAAAATACAACTAAGTCACAAAAAAATGAGGGAATTATTTATCATTTACGCAAAAAGATGAGCGAATTATTTATTGTTTACACAAAAAAATGAGGGAATTATTTATTGTTTCTGCAAAAAAATGAGGGAGTTACGCTTCGCCCACAACCTCCACCTGACACATTTTCATCGCCTCCAGCGCATTCCGATGGCTCTCCGGCGTAACGCCGGCGCAGCAGTCAGCATTGACCCGCACGGTTACTTCCGGCAGGAACGCCTTGATTACAAACGCATTGGAGATCACACAAATATCGGTGCAAAGACCGATCAGTGTAACGCTCTCCAGATCCGGCATATCTCTCAAATATTCCGCCAGCTCCACGGAGCCGAAGGCCGGCTTATCAAAAACCCTTGCATCTTTGGAGCACGCCTGACTCACCTGCGTCCGGATCTGCCAGCCCTCCGTATCCCTGATACAATGGGGCACGGGAAGCTTCTTCCCCTCCTGCGTGCCCAGATAGCCTTCCGAATGCGTATCCCTCGTATAAACCACCTCGCCGTCAAAATCCCGGATCTGCGCCGCCACGTTTTCCACAATGGCCTCCGCCTCCTTCGTGCCAAGCGCACCGTCGATAAAATCATTCTGCATGTCAATTACCGCCAAAACATTTTTTGCCATACCAAACCTCCTTATCCGTTCTGCTCCTGTCTCCCTCTGCGCCGGATCATCCATACAGCCGCCAGACTCACCACAATATAGCCCATAATGGCTATCACCGAAGACTCTATGCCAAATTCACCGCCTGTCAGAAGAAACGCGCGTGTTTCAAGCACATAACTGCTGACAGAATACTCGTTTAACTCCGTGCCGACCGTCAGTCCGCCGCCTATGATTATCATGTTCCAGACCCCATGTACGATGGCGCTGTTCCAGACGGAACGCCCCTCCAGTGTAATCAGGGAAAACATCACGCCCACCATGGTTCCCGCCGCCATCACCTGTACACAGCTCAACAGGCTGAAATCCATACCGATAATATGCAGCGACGCAAAGAGCACGGAAGGCGCAAGGATTCCCACGGCCTTCCCGCACTTCTTGATTACCACATTCATCAATAGCCCGCGGAACAGCAGTTCCTCCACAACACCGGCGCCCACGCCCGCAAGGAAAATCCCTCTTGTCACAAACGCCAGCTTTATCCCGGTATCCAGCGGACGACTCTCATAGCTTCCGGGGAAAAGCAGGTAAACCGCGCTGACCAGAACAGGCAGCAGCACCGCCGCCACCGCCCACTTTAGCTGAATCCGGCACTTCGGGATGCAGAATGCCGCAGGCTCCTCCTTCAGGTACTTTGTGCAGAAAAGCCACACCAGTATGTAGGCCAGGACCGCATAGATAAGCCCGCCCGCGATATGGTACAGCCACGCGGGCACCCCCGCCATGGAAAGCAGTCCCATTGCCAGCTCCTGCGCCAATTCGGCAAGAAGCAGAAACACTACGCTGACTACAATAGTCAAAATCATTTTCCCTGTTTTCATTCCAATCTCCATTCCGGGCATCCCACTCTTCTGAAACATATGACGCCCTTTTTTGTCTATAACGGACTGACGCCCGGAATCTCTTCATCCGCATCGGACGCTTTACCCGCAGGACAGCCTGCCGTATTGCAGCAGCCACTTTGCCACCCCATCCTCGTCATTGGAGGCAATCACACCTGTGGCGCAGGCCTTTAGCTCCGGCACCGCATTGGCCACGGCATAGCATTCGTCCGAGATTTCAAACATGGGAATATCATTGACGGCATCTCCGAAAGATACCACCCTGTCACAATGCCATATTTCCTTTAAGCTTTTGATGGCCTCCGCCTTGGAAGCCTTTTTCGGCATAATTTCCAGAAAATACTCAGGCCGGTACAACTCCTGCTGCAGCGTACAGCGGTATCTCTCATCCTCCGAGAAAATTTCATACAGCCCCTGCAGCTCCTCCCTGTCCGCTATACAGGTAAAATAGAAAATATCCCCCTGATACAGACATGTCTCATCCTCCAGAGGCCGGAATCTCCTGTCCCCTTTTCTGACGTCCAGATACCGGCGGATACCCTCGTTCTCCCTGCCTGCCACATAGGACACCCGCTCCACGCCTTCCACATAAGCATAGACAAGGGGATTCGCGCCGTTCTCCCGCAAAACGCCGCTTACATAAGACGCCTCCTCCTCCGTAAAGGAAAGAGATGAAATCACCCCTCCTGTGTCCGGGTTAATAATCAGTGCGCCGTTATAAGCAATGACCGGGATAGTCGTCGATAACCCTTTCGCCACCACGGACGCGGATACAAGAGAACGGGCTGTGGCATAAGTAAACTGCATGCCCTTTGCCACCAGCCCGTTAATTGTTTCAATGCTATATTGACTTATCTGGTCATTGCTATTCAACAGCGTGCCGTCCAAGTCAGTAACATAAAGTGTACGCATACTCCCCTCCATGACTCAACATAGCGGAGAATGCCGTTTTTCAGGCATTCTCCTGTGCGAGAAAAGTCTGCGCAGCAGAGTTTTCTCACACGCTTACAGATTCAGCTTGGACAGCAGATCCCCCAGACTGGTGGAAACCGACTCCCCGGAGGTGTACTCCTGCGGCTCTCTGTCTTCCTCCACGTCCGCCATTACCTCTTCCAGCGCCTTCATGCTGAGGCTGACCTTATTGTCGTTGGTATTTAAAATCTTTACCTTAACCTTCTGTCCTTCCTTCAAAACCTCGCTGGGCTTCTTGATTCTTCTCTGGCAGATCTGGGAAATGTGTACAAGGCCGCTGATGCCGTTACCCAGATTGACAAACGCGCCGTAAGGCATAAGACTTTCCACCACGCCCTCCATAACGGTTCCCGGCGCCATCATGGAAATCCGGTGCCTGCGCTCCTCCGCCTCTTTTTCCCGGGCCACCGCCTTGCCGGAAAGCACTACCTTCTGCTTTTCCTGCTCCACAGTGATTACCTTGACTTCGATCTCCTTACCGACCCAGGCCTCCACATCCTCCACATAGTCGGTAGAAAGCTGGGATGCCGGAATAAAGGCCCTCATCCCTTCCAGATAGGCCACCACGCCACTCTTTACGCTCTCCTTGATGCGGACCTTCACAATGGTTTCCTGATCCAGCATGTCCTGCAGCTTATCCCATGCAAGGACATCGTTCGCCTCCTTCTTGGAGAGTTCGATATTGCCTTCCCCATCGTCCATTTTAATCACCGTGGCCTCGATCTCATCCCCCACGGCAATTTTGCCCGCCGCAAGGAAATCCGGGTCGTTGCTCAGGTTTTCCGCCTTGATAATCCCCTGCGCATAATATTTCAGATCAAGGATGACCTCCTCCTCGTTCACGTCGATCACCGTGCCCTTGATGATGTCGCCCTCTCCGATTTTGCGAAACGAAGCCTCCAGCTCTTTCTCGTAGTCTTTCATCGTTTCCGTTGTGCTGTTTTTTGTCTCTTCCGCAGCTTCTGCCACTGCATTCTCCTTCACTTCCATGTCCTTTTTCTCTCCTTCATTTAACCCATTCTATTTTCCGGCAAAAATTCCGTCTATATATTTCTTGATTTCCGCCTCCGGCATGGACTTTAACAGATATCCTCTCGGTTTTAACGACATAACCTTCCTGACACTCTCCGCATCCCCTCTGCCGGTCAGAAAAACAACGGGTATATCCGCGATCTCCTCATCGGAGCGGATCATTTCAAGGGTCTGCCTTCCGTCACAGACGGGCATCTCGTAATCGAGCAGAATCAGATCCGGCCTGTCGACTGTCAGCGTCTTGATCGCCGCTATGCTGGAATTACTCTCCGACATCTCATAGTCTCCCCCTAAAAGGTTTACGACGTTCTTTCGCATAAAGTCGGAATCATCCACCACCAGAATTTTCTTTTTACTTTTCTTTTCCGAAAGATACGTTTTGATCTGGCTCATGGCATTTTCCGCGTTCATCGGGGACACGATCTTTCCCTTGATGGAATCGGTGGCCGTCACACAGAACGCAAAATACCCCGATCCCGTATCAAACAGCAGGCTGCAGGACGGGTGCTCCCGCTCAAAGGCACTTACAATCTGCTCCTGCGTCAGCAGGGACTCCCCGTCCAGCTCATACATCCCAAGTGTCGGAAAACACTCCTTGATTTTTTCAAGGAGCTGTCTGGAAATATATCTGGTGATATTGATCACCATATCATCCACTTTCAGATACTGCGTACTCATCAAATCGCTTACTATTTTAAGAAGCAGTTTCTCCTCATAGCTGAGCAGGATTTCCCATCTCTCCTTCTTCGTCTTTCCCCGGTAAACAAAACGGCAGCAATATACCTTTCCAAACTCCTCTCCGCCGTACTGTCTGCTGATCGCCTTTGCCTTCATTTGAAACGTATCCGCGACAAGCTGAACAATTGTCTGCTCCAGAGCGTCAAGCTCCTCCGCCTTGGGCAGGTCTGTCCATTTACTCATTTTCTTGCCCGTAATCGCCAGATCCTCCGTCTGCGTATGCGCAATCAACCATCCTATGCTGACACCGAGGAAGTGTCGGATAGACTCCTTGGAAAACTCTGTCTGCGCCAGTTCTTCCTCCAGAGACGGCAGCGTAACATTCTGAAAATCGTCATGCAGATGTTTATGTATCTCATAGTCGCTATAATTGATGGAACGCATGTAAGCCTCTTCATGCGCAAAATGTTCAATGGTATGGTTCTTCAGGTATTTAATACCCTCACGGCATGCCCATTCCTCTTTGCCTTCCTCCTGACTGAGCGCCATTAACCTGTTAATTCTTGAAAAAAGCTGCTTATGCTCCTTATCAATAAAATCTACGCCAAGTTCATATCTCTGGTTCCATACAATAGTGTTCACATCTAATCCTCCTTCTATGTCGCCATATAACGATCATATTTTTATGAAAATATCATTGCGAACTATATTATATTTTTTTATATTATATTACAAACAGGACATATATGTAAATATCTGTAGTATGACGATTTTTTATATCATTTTCTTCGA
>CAMWPB010000070.1 GCA_947176065.1 uncultured Lachnospiraceae bacterium
CTTAAAAGTGCCGTCCGTCTCCTGTGCCTGCTGCGGCTGCTCAATCTGAGGCGCCGCATAAGCCGGCGGCTCCTCCAACGTCTTTAGAAGCGCATTCTGCGCCTGCGGCGTCATTTTCTCGCCCTCATTCATGATATAAATCTTGCGCGGGCTGCTGTAAGGCTTGATCCCTATATCGTTATTAATCTGTTCCCTGATATCCTCCACGCCGATAGTGTTCGGCTTTTCGTGGCTGACATAGATAATATCAGGCTGGTTGCGGCTTATCGCCTGCTTGCAGGAATGGCACTCCCCGCAAGGCTCCGTGCCGCCCTTTTCGCACTGTAAAGCCATCGCAAAAAGACGGGCGATAAACTCCTTGCCCGCATTGCGCTCTCCGTTGATAATATAAGCGTGGGAAACCTTGTCCATCTCAATCGCGTTCCGTATATGCTGTTTCAGTTCTTCCTGGCCGACAATATCCGAAAACTTTGCCATATTTTTATCCCCCTGTAAGTTCCCAACCGCCATGCAACGGCTACGTGAAAATGTCCAACAATAATCCCCGGATTTCCCCAATTCTTTCCAGAATCGCCAGATTGTCCTGTTCATCCTTCACCAGCTCCTGTGCCAGTGCATCCAGATTCTGGTCAATCAGACGAATGATCCCGTAAACCCTGTGCCGCCCTCGTCTGTCCAAAAAATTTTCTCTGGAAAAGGCGTGCGATCTGTTGATGATCTCATTCAGAAAATCTTTCACCAGCGCGCGGTAGCGCTTCATGTCCTTAATGTCACGATGCTTGGCCAGCTTATCTCCCTGTCTGGTGATCTCCTCCATCATGCCCGTCAGGGCATTCTGCAGATCCTGCTCCTCGATCCTGCTGACCAGAGTGAACTTAAAAGTGCCGTCCGTCTCCTGTGCCTGCTGCGGCTGCTCAATCTGAGGCGCCTGCTGTACCTGATTTACTTTAATGTCCACTCCCATCACCTCCCCGCATAATCCACACTTTACTGCAGACGTTCCCGCAGATAATCCGTAATCTCGTTCAGACAGCTTTCCAGCCGGTCATTATAAAAAGTTCTGTCTATTTTGGAGAGAGCCAGCTTCTCCTCGGAAAAGTCCTGCGCATCCGCCAGATACCGCCTGCACAGCTCCTCGTATTTCGGATGATCCTGTGCCTTCTCCCGATCCAGCGCACGCTGCAGACGCACACCATCATCCAGCTCGATCATAACCGGCAGCACCTTATCCGCGCCGTAAAACCCGCGAAGCTGGTCATAAGCCTCCAGCGTGCCGATCAGCACGTAGGAATGGGCCGAAAGATCGATCTCCGCATCCGCCACGGTAAAATACCTCCAAATGCCATAACAGGTATCATAGGCTCTCGCCTCTATCACACTGCCCTGCTTAAGAAACCGCTGAAAGCCCTCCTCATCCGTAAAATGGTATTCTACACCGTCCTGCTCCCCCGCCCGTATCGGACGGGTCGTGTAGGGTACAATCGTCTCTAAAGGAACGCTTTTTTGCGCCAGCAGCCTTTTATATATGGTATCTTTTCCCGATGAGCTCTTACCCATCAGGCATACTATTTTTCCCATGCTTTTATCTTACCTTAATATAATAAGAATTTCAACCGCTACAGCGCCACTACAACAATCTCGTCCTGCTCAGACACCCCCTGTATGTTCAACCCTGTTCTCCGGTATTCTTCGATCCGTTTTGTCACCGCTTCATCCAGTATTTCTCCCGGCGCCACGATGGGACTTCCCGGTGGATACAGGCTGATAAAATCAGCCGCAATCCTGCCTGTGGCCTTCCTAAGCGGAATCCTTTCCCATTCACTGTGGAATGCCCGTGCCAGCGTCATACGGCTTTTAAGAGGCCTGTTAAAATGAGACGCTCTCTTTCCTGACGCAGAGCTGCCGCCATCTGCGCTCTCCTCTATCCTACCATCTATTTCACAAAGCGCGTCAGCCAATCTCTGCCAGCCTGCCGCCTCGTCCATCAGTGTCATAATCGCCAGCACATAGGTTTCCGCCGCCATTTCCATCTCCAGATGATAGGTTTCCCGCAGGATATCATCAAGTTCTTTTCCCGTCATACCCGTCCCCTTGACGGAAATCACCATTTTACCAAGATCCCAGCCCTTCAACTCATGCCTCTTTTGTGACACTTTTGTCATTTTTCCAATGTGGATATGTTCAAGGGACGCGGTCTTTTCGCAGAAGCTTTCATAATGTCCCCTCATAGCGGCAAACCGCTCCTGGCCCTGTTCTTCCAAAAACTTCATGCAGGCGTCCATACTTGCCATCAGTACATAGGAAGGGCTGCTGCTTTGCAGCATGGAAAGATACCCTCTCAGCTTCTTCCTGTCCACCCTGCCGCCGTTCACATGCAGAAGCGCCGTCTGCGTCATGGCCGGCAGCGTTTTGTGCAGACTGTGAATTACCAGATCCGCTCCTCCCGCAATGGCTCCCTGGGGCAGATGCGATGACAGGCCAAAATGCGATCCGTGCGCCTCATCCACGATCAGTATCTTCCCCCGCTCATGTACCACGGCGGCAATCCCCGGAATGTCGGAAAGAACGCCCTCGTAAGTCGGCGAGGTAATAACCACCGCCTTTACCTCTGGATAGATGTCCAGAAGACTGCCGATCTCCTCCGCAGACACCCCGTCGCAGATATCGTATTCCGAAATCATTTTCGGATAATAATACCGCGCAATCAGTCCATGCAGAATCGCCGCATGGTAAACCGATTTATGACAGTTTCTTGCCAATAAAATCTCATCAAACGGCCGGGCCGCCGCCATGATGGCCGCCAGCACGCCGCAGGTACTGCCATTTACCAGAAAAAAAGTCTCGTCCGCGCCGTAAAGACGGTTTGCACGAAGCTGGGCCTCCTTCAGAATGCCCTCCGCCTGATGCAGATTGTCAAAGCCATCTATCTCCGTTATATCGATTTTATGATAATCCGCCATCTCGCCGCCCGCCGGATTTCGTTTATGGCCCGGCATGTGACAGGGATAAAAATCACTTGCCGCATAGTCTGATAATGCCTGATACAGGCTTTTTTCTGCCGTCATGACGCTTTCGCTCCATGTCCACGGTGAAAACCTACCGTTTCCATCAGTGAGCAGTACTTATCCGCGGCCGTCACAACCCAGGCCTCTCTGCAGGTGGGCGGCACCACCGACAAAGGCCACATATGCTTCTTTATAATTTCCCGCTGTACATCGTTCAGATCATATTCCTTTTCCGCGTTTTGAAGCGCTGTCATCGGGTGATGAAAACCGTGCAGACGCTTTCTCTGGGACAGATATGCTTTATCATGCCAGTCGTAGAGAAAATAGTCATGGAGCAGCGCACCCCGGATCAGGTCATGCTTATTGCAGCCGATGCCAAGCTTTTTGTTGATCAGAAGACTATAACGCGCCACATCCATGCAGTGATTATGCACCGTCATGGTGCCGTGCTGGATATGTTTTCTGGTTCTCATAAAATTCTCGGATTTCAGGATATCCTCACCGTGCTCCCGAAGCAGCTTATGGATTCTCTTATGGCGTTCATAAAGCCTCTGCAGACGCTCCCTGCGCCTTTTTTGACGGTTCTTAAACAGTTCCATTCTTTCCCTCTTCCTCCATTTTCTGCGGGTTATATTGAAAAGCAGTCTTACCGTTCCTCTTCCACCAGCTTATGCAGCGTCTTTGCCCGATGTGCCCAGGTATGTCCCGCCTGCGCCAGCTCATAACCGCCGTCCGCGACTGCCTGCATACGATCCGGATCTGACAGCAGTTTCTTCGCTGTTTCCGGCAGACCTTCCATCTCTGCCAGCGAATACAGACTGCAGTCCTTTCCGTCATGCAGAATTTCGTCCAGATAGACGCTGCTGTCCGTCAGGCAAACCGCCCCGTTCAGCATGGAATTAAATATTCTGTCATGGGCGCCGTTTTTAAACCAGGGCATCACGTTTAAAGAAAGCTTCGTCTGGCACAGCTTTTTCAGACATCCCTCAGAGTTCAGATTGTTCATAATCATCAGGTTCTCCGGGCGCCTGCACTCCAGCAGATCCCAGCCGTCGCCAAAAACATGAACCTTAATCCCCGCATCCACCAGCTCCTGCACTGCCCGTCCCCTGAACGTATAACGCACATACAGGTCAATAAAGGTGAGCGCGGCAAAAGTCTTTTTCAGCTCCTCCTCCGGCACTTCGGAAAGCTCCGCAAGGAGATGGGCTTCCGCCACCTCCTCCACCGTCTTCCAGGGATGCGTCAAAAGCTCCTCTATCATTCCATGATAAAAGGCCGTGTACTCGTCGTCAATCCTTGTAATGTATTTATCAAAAGTAGACGGCTTACAATAATTTCCCACCATCGTCACATCGTATTTCCGGCAGGCAATCGGCACGTTCGTTTTTCTGGGATGTAGCTTCGTACCCGCAAGCGGCAGAAACGGCCCGTTTTCAATTTCCGGGAAAAACCTGCGCATATAAGTCTCATGGTTTCTGTCAATGCTGATGTGATGATAATTATCAGGAACCTTTTCCAGAAAATGATGATAATACATGGGATGATCCACCACAATGTTATAGCTTGGAATACGCAGTGCCTCCCACATCATCGTATCGTTCTCATCCAGAAAATATTGTTCCCCGCTCATCCCGTGAAAGTTAAAATTAATGAGCGCCGTATTCCCTTTTTCAAAAAACCGAAAAAACTTCTCCGTGCTCTCCCATGGCCTGCTCAGATCATAAATAAAAGTTTCATGTCCAAGCGCTTTCATGGCCTCTGCAATCTGCAGGGAAAAATACCCCTGCGTCTCAATATCACCCGTAAAAAACAACAGCTTTTTCATCGCCGCACTCCTTTTTGTTGTGCCGTCAACTACTTTTTATATCGGCTGTAATTCACATTTCAAACAGCTTATTGTCCCTCCAGCTCCTCCACATATGCTCTGGCCGCTTTCTCCCTTGCTCCTCCCGGCCCGGTTTCCAGATAGGAATTGATTTGATCAATATAAGGCGCTTTCTCCTCAGAAATCCTTCCTTTCACATAGGCGAGATAGGCGTCGGAAAAAGCCCAGTACCCGTCAAATTCCTTCTCATAATCCCTGTCAAAATAAAGCGTGAAATAATTATGGCCCGGCCCAAACATATCCTCATCCAATTCTATGGCCTCCAGACGATAGGACAGGGATCTTGTCCTGTAATCGCGGGCAAGCGTCCGAAAACGGCCAAAGCAGAATGCCATACACACAAAAAACAGAATTGTAAACGTAATAATCAGCATGTAATACTTCGCATCATTCTTATTCTTCAAAGTATGCCTCCATTCTCTTTTTGGTGATGCCCTCGATATCAGCGCTCCCCTCCAAGGTAAACTGTTTCCCCGATTCCAAGGTTTTCAGCGCCTCAATTTCCTCCTCCGTCAGCCGGTAATAGTTCTTTAAGAAACCGTCAACCTCCCGCGTCAGCTCTTCTTTAACCGCACTGTTACTCTCCGAGCCGTAAAAAATCTGAAAACTGATCACATCCGTATCCTGAAGCGAAGCATAATTATTCCCCTCATCCATAGAATCCATGGACTGCAGCACCCCCATTAAAACGAGAGAATAGTTGTATATATCATAAAGCTCCGCCGCATATTCCGGATAATTCTGAAACCGCTCGCCCGTCGGGTCAGTGGTCGACGCGAGAAGGTATGCGCGTATATACTGACCCTCATCCAGATACCGTCCAATCGTCTCCTTATTCTGTGTAAGGCGCGCACCGGTCACCTGATAAGAAGACTTTTCGGAAAAACGGTACTGAAAAAAGGCAGCACATCCAAACGAGACGAGCACAATCGCCAAAAAGACAATCCCCAGGCCGAACGTCAAATGCCTGAGCACCTGATTCGTCCCGTTCTCCAGCAGTTCATCCCTCTTTTTCTCATATGCCGCGTCATAAGTCTGGAGCTCCTTCGCCAGCTTCAAAGCATGCTCGTTGACCGTACCGCAATAAGGGCATCTCAGTTGGTCACTGGCAAAATTAGCGCCGCAGTTTGTACATTTCATCCTCTAATCCTTCCTCTGCCATGATTGCCGTTTCCCGCTCTACTTCGCGGGCAAGCGCCGCCTCAACCTCTTCATCTGTCCCATAGACAGAGAAGAAAAAATCATCTGCGCGCATATCATAGTCCCCGGCCATAATTTCATAAATAAACAGCATTTCTTCCGTATCGTGCGCCTGATAAGCCTCGTCGAAAAGAGACGGATAGGTATGTAGAAACCATGCCGTGCGGTATAGAAAATAGTCTGGCGAATCAAGATACACTTCGCACTCGTCAATCAGGTACTTTTCCAGCCTGTCCCAGTCCTCTTTCTCATAGGCCGTCTGCATATCACGGGACAGCCTGTCCATCCCGCTCTCCATCTTGGCATCCCTCATTTTCTCCGGTATATCAAGAAAGATGACAAGCGCAAGCAGTAAAAACAGCAGAAGCAGCGTGACGGCAACAACCAGACCCAGCTTTTTCGGGACGGCCGTCGTCTCGGACTGCGCTCTTTTTACCGCCCTGATCTTTTTATCCGTTTTTTCCCTGCTTAAATCAATCAATTCCCTGCCGCAGTAAGGACAGAAGGCTGTTCCCCCATCAGGCACCCCTGCGCCACAGCCGGGACATATCCGCATTTTTTCTTCCAAAGCGACAAATTCCTTCCTCTCAGTATAGCTCCTTTTCGGTATCGCGGTACACAAGCGCAGTAATGACAAAGCTAGCCATAAAGGACACAACCGCTACCGCTGCCGCCTTCCACAGGTTCGCCGGGTCATCCACACTGTAAAACATCAAAATCGTCGAGACGCATGGGAACGCAAAGGTATAGCAGTGTACAGTCAAAAGCCCCTGCACCGCTCCCGCAATCATACAGCCAAAAATATTGCCGATCAACGGCGTTTTCTCCTTAAAACATACGCCGAAAATGGACGGTTCCGCAATTCCCGAAACAAATTCCGTAATCATCGCGCTGATTGACATCGCCTTCTTGTCCGCTGTTTTCGACTTGACAAACACCGCTAGATCGCAGCCTGCGAGCGATATATTGGAAATGAGAAATGCCACCATAATGCCGTAATCCACACCTGTCACACCGATCTGGGTAATCGCCAGCGTAATAAAAATCCAATGCATGCCCGTGGACACCAGCAAAGTCGTCAGCGCCGCAAACACAGCCCATGCTATCATAGGCGCCCTCATCTGCATCAGATCAAGTCCATCCGCCAGCAGACCGCTTAACAGGCTGACAATCGGTTCAATTACGAGAATGCCCAGCAGCGAAGTGATAAAGACCGCGCATACTGCCAGAAAATACGGCTGCAGGCTCTCCCTGATCAGCTTTTTCAGCCACTTTACAATATGCGACATACAATAAATCAGCAAAATAATAGGAATCACATTATAGGCATACGTAGCCGCTACCACAGGTATGCCCGCAAAGGTCACGCGCTCCCCGCTCTCCATCAGCGACGCAAAATCCGGGAGCAGCATAATACATACACTGGTAAGCGCAATCAACGGGTCTGTTTCAAAATGCTTCGCCGCGGAATAAGCCACATACACCGGCAAAAAATAGAAGGGAGTCGTCGCCAGCGCCGACATAATCACCTCTGTCGTCCCCGACAAAATATGTACCGCCGTCAAAAGCATCACAATAATTTTTAAAATACCGCCCGCCAGCAAAATCGGTATAATCGGCATCATACATTCCGTCACATGATCAAATGCCGCCAGAATACTCTTTTTTATCTTATTCATATCTCTCCACCACTTGCCATCTTTCTCATCATTTATTCGCTTATTCATCGTATCATACTCTGATAAAAATATCTATTCTAAAATCCGATAAAAACAGAACATGAAAAGCAGAGAGGAAACGTCGCATATACCTACGTTTCCTCTGCTCTTTAATATTGCATGCATCTTACTTCTTCACAACTGCGCTCACGGTCGCTCTGACGGCATCCTGAATCGTGCAACACCCATGCTTATCATTATGATGTGGTACATATAGTTTCATAATTTTCGCCCCGTCTTTCACCTTTTCGGAAATTTCTTACCGGCTCGCAGTTTCCCTATAGCGCGCGGCACGATCATCCGGCTTCCTTCCCAATTTAGTTTCCGCAAGTCAATGGTCCCTTTTGCCTTTACCCTGTCTGCGGATTCCTCTGCTTTCTCATCCCTGGGAAACGTGCAGTAGAAAAACCGCTCTATAACTAAATTCCAGTTATAGAGCGATTTCAATTTTAGATGTTTTCCTATATCATTTCTTAATTAGTTAGTAAGAGCATACATTACTTCCAGCCCGTTATCCGGATGATATGTCCAAGTGACTTCAAAATCATCTGCCTCATAGGTCTGCATGCCGTCAAGAGATCTTGTCTTGCCCATCTTATTTAACACAGAATCCGGCAATTCTAATGCTTCATTAACCGCAATAATTGCTACAATCGCTGCACCTTCTACATCGCTGAATTCGCTGTCATCTGGGTTTGTATCAATTAATAAATAGGAACCGTCCGATGCAACCGTCGCATATGTGGAGGAGCAATACTCATTAAATATGGAAGTAAAATCCGGGCCTGCCGGTTCTACCACAATCTCACATGTATCAGTTTTTCCATTCTTTGTCGTAACAGTAATAGTGCAATCACCTTCATTTTTTGCCGCTATCTTTCCATCACTTACACTGGCAATAGAATCATTGGATGATTTCCAATCTACATTCTTATTCTTTGTCTTCTCCGGACTGATCGTATATGTCAGTTCAGCCGTTTCACCAACTTTGACAGTAATTGAACTCTTGTTTAATGTAATTTCTTTGGCCTGTGTCCCCCGAACAAGAAAGATAACAACTATCACCACGACAATAATAGCTGCTACTCCCGCAGCCACCTTTTTCGTATTTCCCGTCGTCATCTTTTTATCCTGCATTTCGACCAGTTTCTCGCCAACCTTCTGTCCGCATTTTGGACAGAACTCTTGTCCTGCAAGAATTTCACTGCCACATCTGGCGCAAAATACTTTCTCCGGGGGCTGTGCTGCGGGTTCATTGACCACATTTTGAATTTCATCTGTCATTTCATTGTTTTGTTCCTCACTCATAGTTCTCCTCCTTCCCTCACCACATGTTTTTTTCTACTTTTATTGAAAACTTTGTATCTTCAATCGTTCCAATATTAAAAATAAAATCAAAATCATCATTTGAAACATATTGGCGTATAATTGGTCTGGCCGAGCTGTAATATTTTGCATCACCTGCCATTATATTACAAATATCATCCGCAATTTTCTTTGGCTCAGTCCCAATTGTATATTGATAAAGTGTTCCTTTTTTGTGTAAGTACTTAATGTCTTCTGTATCTGTAATATAATAAATCATGTTTTCAATATCTGTGGTAAATACTGAGTCCTTATAAGTAAAGCCTGTGCATATCAATTCTGGTGATGGATCTTTGTCTGACAGCGGCACATAATACAAATTTCCGGATTTTACAACATAAGCATATTCACCCGCATTTGAAACATACATAGTATCAACATCAGTAGTAATTTTTTCTATTTCGTCCGGTGAGTCACTATTTAAGGCTTTTCGGCAAAAGTCATCTGCAGAATTAATATAGTACACGATACCGTTTACTAAATAATACGCTCCCTCAATATCATCTGCTACTTCTGTCATTTCCCCGTTCGGAGTCCATCTATAAATACTTATAATATCTTCATTTTTCTGATTTAATACGCTGAAATAAAACTGTTTAATGGAATCATCTTCTGAATCAATTTTATTTTTAGCAAAATCATAAAATGTATCAAATGCCAAAACGCCCGGCAGGGAAACCTCTTGCGCTTCACCTCCTGCAATAGATATCCAAACGGAAGTACCCTGCGGGGAACACACGATGAACGACTTCCCTTGATCAAAGAAATATGCATATGTAAACCGATACTTTTCGTTATTTATAATTGTACCTATTCTTTCAGGCACATTTTTTTTCAACATGTAAATATCTAAATTTTTATTTTTTTCCACCCAGATCAAATTGCTTGCATCATCTGATATGGCACATACACTTGATTCATCTCCCACCTTACAAACGCTCGAGGTCTTATCATCTTCTTCTGAAAACATGAAAAGCTGTCCACTTTCATCCACACCTGCGACCGCAGTTTTTCCAGCAGAATAAGTTAAAGCACAATCTTTCATTCCTACTTCCGTTTCCTGCATTGTCTCAAAACGATAAAAGTACAGATTTGCATCTTTCTTTTTATAAAAGCAGCCAGTATTACTTACTGCCGCAAGTAAGTCAACGTCTTTCGCCACTTCTACCTTTTCATTACTGCTCTCTGCTATGTAAATTAAAGCAGACTCAGTATCCAACAGAAGAAATTTAGAATGATCGGGTGTCGAACAGCCCTCAACAACCGAATCGTCGAACTCTTTTATATCTTCATCCATAAAAAAAATGGCTTTCCCATTTTCATCAACGTAGGCAGCAATACCCTGTGGTGAATAATTTATATAGCTCTTCTGTGAATCACCCTTATTTATCTTCAAAACAACTATAGCCAATATGGCTGCAAGTAAAATTATGGGAACCACATAAAAGACGATTCTTTTCTTAGATAATTTTTTTAACTCTTTCGCACTATAGTTTTCGTTCTCCTTTCCACATTTAACGCAAAACTGATCATTCTCGCTAATTTCTGCTCCACATTTCGTACAAAACATTTTCCTTTACCTTTCTCCCAAAGACTACTCCTATTTTAAAAAGTAAATCCTTTTATAATTATACATCACAACTCTGCCTTTTTCTACTATATTATCAAAACACCTTATAGACCTATAGATTAGATAAAAACAACAATTAAAAAACCTTGTAACCACTACTAATATAGTAATTACAAGATTTTCCATGTGTTAATGCCCAGAACCGGAATCGAACCAGTGACACGAGGATTTTCAGTCCTCTGCTCTACCAACTGAGCTATCTGGGCATTGAGTAGCGGGGACAGGATTTGAACCTATGACCTTCGGGTTATGAGCCCGACGAGCTTCCAGACTGCTCCACCCCGCGTTATTTAGTTAATATATTCATATGCCTTATCCATTGATTCTATGCATAAAGCAAATGGATGGAGGTGGATTCGAACCACCGAAGCAATTTGCAGCAGATTTACAGTCT
>CAMWPB010000071.1 GCA_947176065.1 uncultured Lachnospiraceae bacterium
CCATTTCTTTTGCAATTTCAAAAGCTGCGTCTATAATCATTTCTTTTGTGACTTTCGCGATTGCCGGCATATTTGCACCTCCATTTATAATTAGAGTTATATATAACATTGATTATATATAACTCTAATTATAAATCAGGGTAATTCTTCTGTCAATCTTTCCGGCTAAACTTTCACCCAATTTTTCACTTTTAAAAAGCGCAAATACGGGCGAAATGCCTTGAGTTTCTAACAGAGCAATGTTATGATAAGCTGGTGAGGTGACATGGATGACCAGACAAAGAAGTCAGAGAATCCGTTGGCATAAAAAAATGAAGATGTGTTGATGGATTCAGGAACCGGCAGCTTTTGAAGGAGGAAATGCATATGAATTTATTAGGGGTTGGAATATATGTCAAAAACAGTCCCAAAGCTATTGAGATGTATTGTTCTGCTTTCGGATTGGAAATTGGCTATCACGTGCTAAATGATGACAATACATATTATCATTCGGAGTTGCTAAAGGATGGCAATATTTTTTGTTCAGTTGTTGAAGCAAAAGAAGAAAAAGATGTGACAAATAATCCTGTTCAGCTTGGCTGCACTTTCGAAACGCGCGATGAACTTGAACATGCATTTGCGATCTTAAAGGATGGAGGAACAGTGAAACTGGATATATGTGAATTACCATGGAGTCCGTGTGCGGCGGAGGTCACGGACTGCTTTGGCGTGAATTGGTATCTTACTATGCCGCAGCATCGACCTGCTGATGACTGGACACCAACAGACGGTGAGTAATAAATGTAAAAATCGGAATTGATAAGCGTATATCGACAAAAGGAGATAAAAAATTAGGAAAGGCGGTACACACATGAATCCTGTATATGAAAAGCTTTTAAAATGTTATGACTGTTACAAAGCGAAGATCGACTTTGAACCCAGGGTGGCGGTGGTTCTCGGTTCGGGTCTTGGCAACTTTGCGAAGGTCGTAGATGTGAGGGCGGAACTGCCCTACAGCGAGATCGAGGGTTTCCCCGTATCCACCGTGCCGGGACATGCAGGGAAATTTATTTTTGGTTATATCAATGAGGTGCCCGTTGTTCTGATGCAGGGGCGCGTGCACTATTACGAGGGATATCCCATCACTGACGTGGTGCTGCCTACCCGCCTGATGAAGATGATGGGGGCGAAGGTGCTTTTCCTGACCAATGCGTCAGGCGGCATCAATCCGGCATTCCATGCGGGCAGTCTGATGCTGATACAGGATCACATTTCGCTGTTTGCGCCGAATCCGCTGATCGGGCCGAATATTGAAGAGCTGGGCACCAGATTCCCGGATATGTCCCATGTCTATGACGAGGATTTACAGGGAATCATTAAGGAGACAGCCAAAGAGAACGATATCGAATTATTTGAAGGCGTGTACGCGCAGCTTACGGGGCCTTCCTTCGAGTCGCCTGCAGAGATCCAGATGCTCCATAAGATGGGGGCGAGCGCAGTCGGCATGAGCACCGTTGTGGAGGCCATTGCTGCGAACCATATGGGCATGAAGATCTGCGGCGTATCCTGTGTCAGCAATTTGGCGGCAGGTATGAACAGCGCGCCTTTGACCCACGAGGAAGTGCAGGAGGCGGCCAACGCGGTGGCGCCCAAGTTCGAGAAACTGTTGGTTGAGTCCATTGCTAAGTTTAATACACTGATCTGACATGATGCAGGGAAACGAATGCGCATGGATGAAATGAGTGGATGAAGACAGGATTGGTTTATTTTCCAGACAGTAAGCGGGAGAGGACAGATATGAATAACAGTTGTTTATCTCAAGAGGGGATAAAGGAACTGATTGGCAAGGCGATAGAGGCGAGAAGGAAATCCTACTCGCCTTATTCCCATTATCAGGTGGGCGCGGCGCTGCTTGCGGCGGACGGGCGGATCGTCACGGGCTGTAATATAGAGAACGCGGCTTACGGGCCAAGCAACTGTGCCGAGCGGACGGCCTTCTTTAAGGCGGTCAGCGATGGTTTGCGGGCGTTTTCAGCCATTGCCATTGTGGGCAGTCCCGAAGGGGAGGCGCTGACCCAGTACGCTTATCCTTGCGGCGTGTGCAGGCAGGTGATGATGGAGTTTTGCGAGCCGGAAAGTTTTCAGATCATTGTGGCAAAGTCCAAGGAGGACTACCGCGTGATGACGCTGGCGGAACTTCTGCCAGAAGGGTTTGGGCCGGAAAATTTTAGCTAAAAACAGAAAGGGCGGAATCATGAACTACAGATTTTACAATGCAAGAATCCTGACCATGGAGACCACGGATTTAATCGAAGGGGAACTCTGGGTGCAGGGCGATAAAATACTTTATGTGGGAGAGGGCGGCGACGCGGCTGCCATCTGCCAGTCTCTTTCCATGGAGGGCATTCTCTGGGACAGGGAGATAGACTGTGAGGGGAATCTTTTGATGCCGGGCTTTAAGAATGCACACACGCATTCGGCAATGACGTTTCTGCGGTCTTACGCGGACGATCTGCCGCTGCAGGACTGGCTGACAAAGCAGGTGTTCCCGATGGAGGATAAGCTTGACGGAGAGATGATTTATCATCTCACAAAGCTGGCCGTGCTGGAGTATCTGACCAGCGGGATCACGTCTATTTTCGATATGTATCTGAACCCGGAGATGACGGCGAAAGCCTGTGTGGAGATGGGAATGCGCTGTGTGCAGGTCAGCGGCGCCAGTGGACAGGATGGTTTTGAACAGTCTCTGAAGCAGATGGAGGAGCGGTATCATGCGCTGAATGTGTTAGATCCCCTGCATTCTTACTTTATCGGCTTTCATGCGGAGTATACCTGTTCCAGGGCGCTGCTTGAGCAGGTGGCGGCAATGGCGCACAAGTATCAGGCGCCGGTATTTACGCATCTTTCCGAGACGAAGGCTGAGGTGGAGGGCTGTAAGGAGCGCCATGGCATGTCCCCGGTGAAACTGCTGGATTCCCTCGGTATGTTTGATTACGGCGGAGGCGGTTATCACTGCATCTGGCTGGACGGGGAGGATATGGATATCTTTGCGAAACGGAATTTAAGTGTGGTGACAAATCCCGGGTCCAACACGAAACTTGCCAGCGGCATTGCGCCCATTTCGGAGTATCTGAAACGGGGCATTAATGTAGCTATCGGCACGGACGGCCCTGCCAGCAATAACTGTCTTGATATGTTCCGGGAAATGTTTCTGGTAACGGGGCTTGCCAAGCTGAAGGAGCAGGACGCGGCGGCGGTGGACGCGATGGAAGTTTTGAAGATGGCTACGGTAAACGGCGCAAAGGCCCTGAATCTGCCTGATGCGGATGTGCTTGCGGCGGGAAAGCAGGCGGATCTTATTATGATTGATCTGCATCAGCCCAATATGCAGCCCCTCAACAACATTCCGAAAAATCTGGTTTACAGCGGCAGCAAGCAGAATGTAAAAATGACGATGATCCGCGGCAGGATTTTGTATGAGAACGGGTGGTTTGCGAAAGAGACAGATGCGGAGGAAATCTATAGAAAGGCGAACGAGATAATAGATCATCTCAGGTAAGAATGGACGCTTTTATTTTTGTATGTCTGATTCTGCTTGCCATTGTGCTTGTCATGACAAAGGAGTACGTGGACAGCAGAAGGTTTCTCAAGAGAAAGCTGGAAGAGATTTATGCGGGTTACGGCACGCCGCCCAAACGGAGTTATGGGGCGGAGGAGCTAAACCATATCAGCATGTACTATAAAAAGCACCAGAAAGCGGATCAGATTGACGATATCACATGGAATGATCTGAATATGGATGCGGTTTACCAGAGAATGAATACCTGTCTTTCGGCGGCGGGCGACGAATATCTGTATTACCGGCTTCGAACGCCTGCGGCGGAAACGGACGAGCTTGAAAAAATGGAACGGCTGATTGCGCTTTTCATGGAGCGGGAGGAAGAGCGGCACAGACTGCAGCGGATTTTTTTTATGCTTGGACGGACGGGGCGGTATTCCATCTATGAGTATCTGGATCATCTGGATCTGCTTGGGGAACGGAAAAGCGACAGGTATTTTTTCTGGGATTTCCTTGTGCTCTTGAGCATCGGCGGGATGTTTGTCTCGCTCCCGGTAGGGCTGGTCTGCCTGTTCGGGGTTCTTTGCCATAATCTGATCGATTATTTCAGGGAATACCGTCAGATCGAGCCGTATATCACCAGCTTTGCCTATGTGAGAAGGCTCTTAAAGGGCGGAGAAGAGCTGGGGAAGGCGGAAGTTTCCGGGATTGAGGAAGAACTTGCGGCGGTAAAAGCAGCCTGCAAAAGTCTGCGGGGATTTATGAAAAGCTCTTATCTGGTTTCCGGCGCCAGACAGGGAAGCGGTAATCCTTTGGAGGTCTTGTTTGATTATCTGCGGATGCTGTTTTATATGGATCTGATCCGTTTTAACAAGGCGCTGCATGATCTGCAGAAGCATATGGGGGAGGTAGACCGGCTGATCACTGTGACGGGCGAGCTGGAGTGTGCGGTGGCGGCTGGTTCTTTCCGAAACAGTCTGAAGGCGGGCTGGTGTGTGCCGGAGCTTTGTATGGAGGAAGGGAAACGCCTTTTCCTGCGCGCGGAGGGGCTGTATCATCCGCTGCTTGGGGAGGCCGTGCCGAATGATCTCCATGCGGAAAAAGGCGTGCTCTTAACCGGCTCAAACGCCTCCGGGAAGTCCACCTTCCTGCGCGCGGTGGCGGTGAACGCGCTGCTTGCGCAGACGGTGCATACCTGTGCGGCTTTGCACTATGAAGCCCCTTTTTACCGCATCTATTCTTCCATGTCCCTGCGGGATGATCTGGAGGGCGGCGACAGCTATTATATGGTAGAGATCAAGTCCATCAAACGGATTCTGGATCAGGTGCAGCGTGAGAAAGAACATTCCGTGCTCTGCTTTGTGGACGAGGTGCTGCGGGGAACCAATACGGTGGAGCGGATCGCGGCTTCCACACAGATTATGAAGAAACTTGCGGCGGGGCGTGCGCTCTGTTTCGCGGCGACCCACGATGTGGAACTGACGAAGCTTCTAAAAGGAGAGTATGATAATTTTCACTTTGAGGAGCGGATTGAGGAGAACGATATTTTCTTTCCTTATAAATTGATGGAAGGGCCTGCGTCCACCAGAAACGCCATCGCGCTTCTTCGGATGCTTAAGTATGACGACAGTATCACTGCGGAGGCGGAGACGATGGCGGAGCGGTTTTTGCAGGATGGGAGCTGGCGGTGATATATGCAGGTCAGGGATCGGCGGCAGAACGGACTTCTGAATAAATAACCTGCGAAAACTGCAGGGGAATACAGGAAAGTGGAAAGGAAGCTGTATGAAAGTAACGATCTACACAGACGGCGCGGCGAGGGGGAACCCGGAAGGGCCGGGCGGCTACGGCACAGTGCTGCAATATATTGACGGAAAAGGGACACTGCATGAGCGGGAGTATTCCGCCGGATACAAAAAGACGACCAATAACCGGATGGAGCTGATGGCGGTGATTGTGGGATTGGAGGCGCTCACAAAGCCATGCGAGGTGCTTTTGGTTTCCGATTCCAAATATGTGACAGACGCCTTTAACCGACACTGGATTGAGGGGTGGCTGAAAAAGGGGTGGAAAACGGCAGGAAATAAGCCGGTCAAAAACATAGATTTGTGGGAACGGCTGCTTCGCGCCATGGAGCCGCATAGCGTCACGTTTCAGTGGGTCAAGGGGCACGACGGACACCCGGAGAACGAGCGGTGCGATAAGCTGGCGACTACGGCGGCGGACGGTACGGAACTGCTTGACGATACCCTTTGATTGGTGGTATCATAACTGTAAGTGTAATTGGAGAAGCGGTTTCGGACAGGTTCTTTCGTCAGAAACGGAACGATTCGGAAAGAGAAGGATGTGAGAAGATGACAAATTTAATTTTATTTGTAAACTCGTTTTTATCTTATCTGCTTCTGTTTGTGCTGATTGTTGCGCTGGTGATTGTCGCATGCGTGATTGGCGTGAAGTGGAGAAAGAGTAAGGATGCAAAGGCGGCTCTGGAGACGTCAGCAGACGCGGTGGATGGGAGCACCACGGCATAGCTTTTATGAGTAGATCCGTACAGTGAAAGTTTTCTGCGAAAGCGGCGTACGGCGGGCAGGGAGAAAATCTTTACTGCCCGATTGGTTAAAGTAAGGGAAAACGGAAGGGTGTTCAGCGGTGAACGCCCTTTCTATGCGTATAAGCAGAGTCAGAAAGCGCCGGAAAGCGGCAGGAGAAGTGAAATGGGAAAATATACAACAATTCTTTGGGATCTGGATCAGACGCTGCTTAATTTTGATCTTTCCATGGAGCATGCGCTGCGGGCGGTGTTTGCAAAGTACGGGCTGCCCGTCAATGAAGAGATTACAGCACGTTATGATGCCATAAACAGAAGCTGCTGGCTGCGGCTCGAATCAGGGGAGCTGACCAAGGAGCAGGTGACCGTGGGGCGGTTTCGCATTTTGTTTGAAGAGCTGGGAATCACCCACGTGACGCCGGAAGAGATCAATGTAGAGTACCAGCGGGAGCTTGGAAACGTTTTCTTTTATATGGACGGTGCGAAAGAGCTTGTCATGATGTTAAAGGAAAGAGGATACCGGCAGTATGTGGTGACCAATGGAGTCAATGCGACGCAGGCAAGCAAAATGCGGCTGTCCGGCCTTGACAGGATCATGGACGGGGTGTTTGTCTCGGAGGTTATGGGATATCCCAAACCCCGAAGAGAGTATTTTGACGCCTGTTTTGCGGCGCTGCCGGATGTGGCGAGGGAAGAATGCATTCTGGTAGGGGATTCCCTGACAAGCGATATGAGGGGCGCGGAGAACGCGGGCGTGTCTTCCTGCTGGTTTAACCCGGAAGGAAGGGTGAAGGATGTGGAGGTGCGGACGGACTATGAGATCCGCCGTCTGGAGGAATTGCTGCAGATCCTAGAGTGAGAAGTATTTCTAAAGACGTCCCGCCATAGGACGGTACGCCAAGAAATACTAAATCTCACTCAGGAGAATGCCTGAAATACGGCATTCTCCGTGAATTGTGAGGTTAGAGCATGGCAAGATCTACGAAACAGAAGCAGAAATTATTGTACCTTCTAAAGATATTGACGGAGCAGTCCGACGAGGAGCACTGCATGAGCACGCAGGCGTTGATTGACGCGCTGGCGGCATATGATGTGAAGGCGGAACGGAAAAGTATATATGACGATATCGCCCAGTTGATTGATTTCGGGTATGACATCGTGCTGGTCAAATCAAAGACAGGGGGCGGCTATTATCTGGCCGGGCGGGATTTTGAGCTGGCGGAGTTAAAGCTTCTGGTGGAAACGGTGCAGGCATCCCGGTTTCTGACGGCAAGTAAGTCAAGAGAACTGATTTCAAAAATTGAGAAGCTGGCCTCGAAGGCGGATGCGGGTCAGCTCCAGCGGCAGGTCTATGTGGCAAACCGCATTAAGACGGCAAACGAGAGCATTTATTACGTGGTGGATGACATCCACAGGGCGATTCAGGGAAACCGGCAGATTTCCTTTCAATATTTGGAGTGGAACCTGAAAAAGGAGCTTGTGCCGCGCCGGGATGGGAAACCCTATCAGGCAAGTCCGTGGGCGCTCACCTGCAAGGACGAGTACTACTATCTGATTGCCCACGACAGCGGGGAGGATAAGATCAAGCACTTCCGGGTGGATAAGATGGCCAAAATTGAGGTGCTGGATCAAAAGCGGGAGGGAGCGGCGCTTTTTGAGCGTTTCGATATTGCGGATTATGCCAACAAAACGTTCGGCATGTATGGCGGCAGTGAGGAGACTGTCACCCTGCTGTTTGAAAACGGTCTGATCGGGGTGGTGATGGATCGTTTTGGAAAAGAGGTGCCTGTCCGCATCAGGGATGAAGAACACTTTTCCGTCCGGGTAAAAGTGGCGGTCAGCGGCCAGTTTTTCGGATGGCTGACAGGGCTTGGTGCGGGGGCGCGGATTCTGGCGCCGGAATCGGTGGAGGAAGCTTATCGGCTTCATTTGAGACAAACGCTTGCTGTATATGAGGAAAAGCAGACGGACTGACTATTTTGGGATATGTCACAAAAAGGCATATCCCTTTTTGGTATTTTTTCAGGGGTGTTTTCATTGACATAACATGTTTATTACCGTATACTATTCCTAAACCGCAATATATTGTGTCGTTATGTTAACTGACACTATATTTTGTGGAAACACTGCTGAATTGCAGGCGGATAAAGTTACGGAGGGGCGTATGGGTAGTAAATTTGGGTCAGATTATTCGGATGGGGAGAACTACGGACGTGAGTACCAGCCGGAGAAGGGTGTGAAAGTGATCAAGAAGGACGGAAGCCTTGAGGCGTTTAATGTCCAGAAGGTCATCGACGCAGTGGGGAAAAGCGCATATCGTGCCCTCACTAAGTTTACGGAAGAGGAGAAGCGGCATATCTGCGAGACGGTCGTTGATAAGGTAAATGAGCTGGGTGAAGAGAAGATTCCCATCCAGATCATGCATAATATTGTGGAGAGCGCACTGGAAGATGTGAAGCCGATCGTGGCGAAGAGCTATCGCGATTACCGCAATTACAAGCAGGATTTTGTGCGCATGATGGATGATGTCTATAAGAAGAGTCAGTCGATCATGTACATTGGTGACAAGGAGAACGCTAATACGGACAGCGCCCTTGTCTCCACAAAGCGCAGCCTGATTTTTAACCAGTTTAACAAAGAGCTTTATCAGAAGTTTTTTATGACCACTGAGGAAATTCAGGCCTGCAGGGACGGTTATATTTATGTCCATGACATGTCTGCCAGAAGGGATACCATGAACTGCTGTCTTTTCAATGTGGCGGAGGTGCTTTCCGGCGGTTTTGAGATGGGAAATATCTGGTACAATGAGCCGAAGACACTGGATGTTGCCTTCGATGTCATAGGAGATATCGTTTTGAGTGCGGCGAGCCAGCAGTATGGCGGGTTTACGGTGCCGGAGGTTGATAAGATTTTAGAGCCTTATGCGGAGAAGTCTTATAAAAGAAATATTGCGAAATATAAAAAGCTGGGAATTGATAAGGAAACGGCGGAGGCGGAGGCGCTTGCGGATGTAAAGAAGGAGTTCGAGCAGGGCTTTCAGGGCTGGGAATATAAGTTTAATACGGTAGCCAGCAGCCGCGGTGATTATCCTTTTATCACGGTGACTGCCGGAATCGGTACGGGCCGTTTTGCAAAAATGGCCACCATTCAGATGCTCAATGTGCGCAGGAAGGGACAGGGCAAGAAGGAATGCAAGAAGCCGGTGCTTTTCCCGAAAATTGTATTTTTATATGATGAAAATCTGCACGGACCCGGCAAAGAGCTGGAGGACGTGTTTGAGGCGGGCGTAAAGTGCTCCGCAAAGACCATGTATCCCGACTGGCTGAGCCTGACCGGGAAAGGCTATATCGCCAGCATGTATAAGCAGTACGGCAAGGTGATTTCCCCTATGGGCTGCCGCGCGTTTCTTTCCCCATGGTACGAGAGGGGCGGCATGCATCCGGCTGACGAGGAGGATTCTCCCGTCTTTGTCGGCAGATTTAATGTGGGAGCGGTTTCCCTGCATCTGCCGATGATTCTGGCGAAATCCAGACAGGAGGGCAGGGATTTCTACGATGTGCTCGACTATTACCTGAACCTGATCCGCCAGCTGCATATCAGGACGTATGCGTATCTTGGTGAGATGCGTGCGTCTACGAATCCGCTTGCCTATTGTGAAGGTGGTTTTCTGGGAGGCCATCTGCAGCTTCACGATAAAATTAAACCGATTTTAAAGTCTGCGACGGCCAGCTTCGGCATCACGGCCTTTAATGAGCTGCAGGAGCTTTACAACGGAAAATCGCTGGTGGAGGACGGCGCTTTTGCGTTGGAAGTGCTGGAACATATCAATAACAAAATTACGGAATATAAGGAAGCGGACGGGCATCTCTATGCCATTTACGGTACGCCGGCGGAGAATCTGTGCGGTTTGCAGGTGAAACAGTTTAGGGCTAAGTACGGCATTGTGGAAGGTGTGTCCGACAGGGAGTATGTGTCCAACAGTTTCCACTGTCATGTGACGGAGGATATCACGCCCATAGAAAAACAGGATTTGGAGTACCGCTTCTGGGAAATGGCCAACGGCGGCAAGATCCAGTATGTGAAATATCCGATCGACTATAATATTGAAGCCATCAAAACGCTGATCCGCAGGGCGATGGACATGGGCTTTTATGAGGGTGTGAACCTTTCACTGGCGTACTGCGACGACTGCGGCCATCAGGAGCTCGAAATGGATGTATGTCCCGTATGTGGCAGTCGCAACCTGACGAAGATTGACCGTATGAACGGGTATCTCGCCTATTCCCGCGTCCACGGCGACACCCGCCTGAGTGAAGCCAAAATGGCGGAAATCGCAGAGAGGAAAAGCATGTGAAAACAGTGAGCCGGAAGTATGACGTCCCTGCTTGCAGAGGACGTCATACTTATGGCGAGCGTCCATCATGAGCGAAGGCGGAGCCGTAGCGAATGAGGGCTCTG
>CAMWPB010000072.1 GCA_947176065.1 uncultured Lachnospiraceae bacterium
ATATTCTCTTTGGAATCTTTTCAGGGTTGCATTACTGTTTATTTGTCAAGGTCCACCGAAGTAAATTTCTTCGAAATTAACTCCTGAAGAATGCTTCGCATTCTTCACATCGCTGTAGCTCTATTACTCTGCGCAAGCGACTTTCATATAATAGCAGAAGAATTATTGGATGTCAACGGGTTTTTAGGAATTTTTTTGAAATTTTTTTTTGAAATTTTTTTAGAAAAGATCAAAGCACGTAAATTCCAAAATAAGCCAACGCTCTGTAGGAAAAATATGCCAGTAAACAGGCCTCTGCAGCGCCCATTGCCGCTCCCAGCAGCTTGTTAATACCGTTTACTATGGAAATGCTGCCGATCGCCAGCATCGGTGCAAAGATCAGGCGGCACAGTTTGAAAAGTATCCCCAGCAGAACCAGAGCGATAATACTCGCTGTCAGAATATGTGTTGATTTGCTCATGGCGCTGGTGACTGCAAGGAAAACCAACGCCACACACGCCAGAGAAATCACGCCTGACAAAAGGTTGACAATTTCCTGCATCATGCCGCAGGCATAGCCTCCCCGTACTCTCCATATGAATAGTAAAAGCACAACCGCCGCAAAGGCGAACGTAACCAATTCCTGTCTCATCGCAACATCAACCTGATTTATCTCAATTCTATCGTATCAATGGATTCCGGCGTCACCACCATATAAGTATAGGACGCGCTCTGCGGTATCAGCATCAGAGCCGTCTTGTTAAATTTACCGGCATATTTCTGCATTCCTTTGCTGTTATAGATCAGACAGTCGGATTCATTATAAATAATGATCTGATCCTCTTTGAACAAAATATCCCTGCATTCTATATCATATGCAATGGAGCAGACAAAGTCGCCCGACTTATGATACACGTCCAGCCGGTATCTGCTGCCGCTCTCCCTGCTGTTAAAAACCAACCCCACATATTCGCTCCCGTAATAAACACCCCGCACTTCCTCATCGAGCAGCTTCTCCGCTATGCTGACAGGCTTCTGCGCACCGCCGAAAAACATGATCCTGTCATCGGACACCGCAAAGAGAGAGCGGTTATCAAGAAAGCGCGCAAACGGCACTACCCTATCTATGTAATCATATCCGCTCACATAATTATCCGTATTATTCTGTCCTACCGCGCCGAAATTATAAAAAGCCACGCTGGACTTCATGTGCCCGCTGTCCACATACAGATAAGAAACACACACAAGTTCGCCGCTTGGCGATATGGATACCTCCGCCGGATAGCCGCTTTCCTTCATGGTCGTTCTAAAGCGCACCAGCTCCGTCCCTTTCGCATCATACAGACAGATTAAAGTGACATTTGTGTCATCTAACACTGCTGCCACCACGCCGCCTGCGGACACGCAAAAATCACGTACCGGCCGGTTGGTTGTGATACTGCCCAGCACAGACTCCGTGTTCATCACATAAATTTCCCTGCCGTTATAATCCCCAACCGCCACTACGTTCTGATTGATATCCACCATGGGATTCTGCATTTCAAAAGTCTGATTCCACACTGCATTTCCTTTGGTGTCCATACAGCTGATGCCGTCCTTACTATAAGTAAGAAGATGTGACGCAAATGGCATCATCTGCGCATCAGAAGAAATCTTGATTTCCACGCTTGAAAGCTCCACGCTCTCGGTGTAAACCTTATTCTGCCATTGTATAAAAGCCACCGCACCCAGGGCAGCAAGCAGCATCAGCACGAGAGTCACCCTGTAAAACACGGTAAACTTATGACTCTTGATCTTTTCCCGATAACTGATTCTGGGCTGTCTTTGTTCCTTGTCCCGCTTCTCTTTTTTTCTGAAATATTCTCTGATATTTGCCATCTGCCGTATCCCTGAATTCTAGTCGCAACCGCAGCGCCGCTCGCGGGCTTCGCCCCGTCGCCCCGCAGTGCCGCTCGAAAAACCTTCGGTTTACGGAGTGGCACTGCTCACTGCCAACGCGTACATTATACCACAGCCTTAATTACATTTCTACGGCAGGATTATTCTTTGCCCGGAGTGGATTTTGTCGGGATCTGAAATCTGGTTGACTTCGCAGATTTTTTCCACGCGGGAAATATCCCCGTAAATTTTCTGGCTGATTGTATAAAGCGTATCCCCCTGTTCTACCTCATAATATCTGGTTATGCTTCTTGAAAGCGCCTCCTCGTTCTCCTCCTCATTTTCCTGCGTCGCATTTTTCTCATCCGGCTGATCGGAGGTCTCCTGCATTGGTTTCAAAACACCTTCCTCTGTTTCCTCTTTTTCTGTCAAGTTTTCGGTATCGGAATCCGCATCCAGTTCCTGACCATCCGTCTTCTTATCGGAATCCTCGTCTTCCGTCGTTTTGTCACCCTTAACCACATCCTCAAACGTCTCCGTCAGCCGCTCGACCACAATCTCCTTATCCCCTGCCGAATCCTGTGCCCGCGCTTCCTCTTCGCCGGCATCCGCCTCCTGATTTTCTATGGCAAAGAAAACCTCCTTCGCGGAACGGTTCAGCTCCTCCATTTTATCATAGCTGTCGGTAGAAGTGATTACAATAGCCACAAGAATTACCAGAATCAGGCATAACTGTACAGACATGGCGGCCCCATGCGGCGTGCGTTTTTTCTCCTCCTTGGGAAACAATGCCGGAACAGGCACATTCTCCTGTGCATCGCCTTTCTCCCCAATCCGTTTCCTGCCCGTACTGCCTGTCCATTCCAACAGGTAATTCTGCATCGCTTCATTATTATCATAAAAAACCTGAAATCCGGTTGCCCTGCATTCACCGTCAGGTTCCCGCACGAGAAACACCGGTCCCGCCTGCGTAAGTCGGCATACCAGCTCAGAAAGCGTTTCATACGCCGCAAAAGCGGTAATCTCTTTGTCACGACCTGCCCCGTAAACATAGAACTTCCTGCCGTTATCCTGCCGAGATCCATAAAAGTAAATTTCGGATAATTCCAATGAATCCGACTCACGTCTCAAATACGACAGAACATATTCTTCCACATAGATATGATACTTCTTTCTCTCTTCTTTCCCAACTGCTGCCGACCCGGTTTCCATCTTTTCCCCCTGCGCCTGTTATTTGTTTTCTTTTTGTGGCGAGTATACCATATCTTTCCCGAAAAAGATGTCGTAAAGCGCGGTAAACAAAAGCCGCCATGCTTTCGCACGACGGCTTTATCTTATATAAACTGATAGATCGTCTCCGACTCATAATCCTTTCCCGGTCCAAACAATGCCTGCGGGAAATTAGGATGGTGAATGTTGTCAGGAAAATAATGGGTTTCCAGACAGAATCCCATGCGGGGCGCATAGTGTACGCCTCCCTTTCCGCTCTGCTCGGCGATACAGTTGCCGGCATAAAACTGCATACCGGGCAAATTGGTGAATACCTTCATCCTGCGGCCGCTCTCCACGTCCTCAGCCTCTGCAGCCTCCCGCATTGTGCCGTCAGCTCCGTCGATCACAAAGTTATGGTCATAGCCCTGCACCAGTTTAAGCTGCTCATAATCCGCAGCGATCTCCTTTCCAATCTGTTTCATTTCCGTGAAGTCTAAAGGCGTACCCGCCACCGGCGCAATCTCTCCCGTAGGAATCGCTCCCGGAAGCACCGGCGTGAAGTTGGCTGCATGCAGCCGCAGGAACTGTCCCTCTATGCTGCCGGAATCGTGCCCTGCCAGATTGAAATACGTATGGTTGGTCAAATTGAGCAGCGTTTCCATATCGGAAGTTGCATGGTATTTGAGTTTTAACTCATTGTTATCCGTAAGCGTATAAGTCATGGTGATCTTTTTATTACCCGGAAAACCCAGATCGCCGTCCTTGCCCACAATCGTAAGTTTCAGACTGTCGCCATCCTCCTCCGGCGCCCAAAGACCTTTATGGTAACCGCCGTCCATATCGCTGTGCAGATTATTCGGCCCATCATTCACCGGCAGATGATATTCTTTTCCGTTTAACGTAAAAGCCGCCCCGCCGACACGGTTCGCATTCGGCCCTATGGTCACACCAAAAAAGCTGGGATTGGAAAAATAATCCTCCGCCTTGTCAAAGCCCAGAACCACATCCGCAAACTCACCGTTTTTATCCGGCACCAGAAGACTTACAACCGCCGCGCCGAAATTCGTGATCTTTGCCTCCATGCCTTTCTTGTTTTTCAGGGTATACAGGTAAATCTCTTCCCCCGTTTTCATTGTCCCAAACTTCTCTTTTATGATCCCCACTTCCCATACCCTCCTTCATCTACATTTCTCTTCTAAGTTTACAGCTAGTATTTCCGCCGTTCCCCTTGCACACTGCCCAGTCCATGAACCTCCCACCACGGCATCCTGCTGATCTGCCATCCGCCATTCACAACTCCACCCGGCCCTCCAGCGCCCGCAGAAGCGTCACCTCGTCGATATATTCCAGATCGCCTCCTACCGGCACGCCGCTGGCTATTCTCGTAACCTTAATTCCCGTAGGCTTGATCAGTTTGCTGATATACATTGCCGTAGTCTCGCCCTCCAGACTGGAATTGGTCGCAATAATCACCTCCGTGACATCGCCCTCCAGCCGTTTCATCAATTCCTTTAACCTGATATCTCCCGGGCCGATTCCCAGCATGGGAGATATCGCGCCGTGCAGCACGTGATAAACGCCCGTATATTTTCCCGTTTTTTCATAAGCCGCCAGATCTCTCGCGTTCTCCACAACCATAATAACGCCATGGTCTCTGTTTGCATTTGCACAGACCGGACAAATCTCCTTATCTGTCAGGGTAAAGCACTCCTGACAATAACGGACATTTTCTTTGGCCTCCACAATCGTCTTCGCAAGGCGCTCCACCCGCGACTGCGGCATATTAATCAGGTGAAAGGCAAGACGCTGCGCCGACTTATGTCCAATCCCCGGCAGACCCGCCAACTCCTCTATCAATTTATTGATGTGTCCGCTGTAAAGTTCCATGTCAGAAAAATCTCAACCTTTCGTCAGGCATTTCCTTTTATATAATACCAAATCACCTCAATGGACATTTAGAATGGCAGACCGCCTAATCCCAGTCCTCCGGTCATCTTATTCATAGCCTCGGAATTGGCCTCCTCCGCCATGCGCAGCGCCTCATTTGCCGCCGCCATCACCAGATCCTCAAGCATTTCGATATCGTCCGGGTCCACAACCTCCTCGGAAAGCTTCACTTTCGTCACTTCGCGCTTACCTGTCACGGTAACTTCCACTGCGCCGCCGCCCGCCTTCGCCGTAAACTCTTTGGTTTCAAGCTCTTTCTGGCTCTCCTCCATCTGACGCTGCATTCTCTGCGCCTGTTTCATCAGATTACTCATATTTCCGGGCATTCCACCGCCCGGAAAGCCGCCTCGTTTCGCCATTATTTTTCATTTTCCTTTCCTAAAATATATTCTTACTCTTCCTCAATCTCCATATGGATTAACTGTGACAGATCCACATAGTTCTGCTCGAAAGTTTCCCTGTCCGGCACCGTCTGTACCGTCACGTCAATCTCCCGGCCCGTCATGTCCGCCAGCAGCTGCTCCAGTAGCTCTTTATGACCTTCCTGCCGCAAAAAATAATCGGAGGCCAGACCGTCCTCCACAACCATCATCAACCGGCTGTCCCCGCCCAGACTTAAGCGTGCTTCTTTCAAATACTGCTTCATGGGCATATCCGCATTCGCCACAATATCCTGCCACCGCTCGACCGCCGCCTGCACGTCCTCCGGGATTGCCTTCGGCAGGGGCGGACGCTCCTTTGCCGGAACGGGCGCAGAAACGCTTTCTCCCACTCCTGTTCCCGCTGCCGCTACTGCCACAACGCCGTTTTCCAACTGTTCCTCTATCACTCTGACCCGCTCCGCTACGGAGCCGATATCCCGCTCCATATCCGGTCTGCAAAGTTTGATAAGCGCAATCTCAATTACGATTCTCTTCTGCGGTGCATATTTGATCTGTCCCGAAAGCTCTGAAAAAATACGGATATAGCGCATAAGCGTTTCCGTCTCGAGCATTCCGGACTCTTCCTTTAACCGAAGCAGATTATCGGAAGACACATCTATGATATCCTCAATATCATCGGAAGATTGTAATAGAAGAAGATTTCTTAAATACCATGTAAAATCCGTCACAAACTGAGTAAGCTCCCGGCCCTGCATGACGATTTCTTCCAGAAGTCCGATACAGCCCGTCACCTCCCGGCCGATTACATGACGCAAAAGTCTGCTGAACACCTCCGTGTCCACCGCGCCCAGTACATCGAGCGCCTTATCATAAGTCAGCTCCTGCCCGAAGTGAAAGGCAATGCACTGATCCAGCAGACTCAGCGCGTCTCGCATGGAGCCGTCTGCAGTCTTGGCGATATAGCGGAGCGCTTTCTCTTCCACCTGCACCTGCTCCTTTTCCATCAGCTCCCGCAGACGCTCCGCAATCGTCTCAATCGAAATCCTGCGGAAATCGTAACGCTGACAGCGGGAGAGAATGGTAATCGGTATCTTGTGCACCTCGGTGGTCGCCAGAATAAAAATCACATAGGAGGGAGGCTCTTCCAGCGTCTTTAACAGCGCGTTAAAAGCGCCGATGGAAAGCATGTGCACCTCGTCGATGATATAAACCTTAAACCGGCCCTCCGCAGGTGAGTATGACACCTCCTCCACGATCTCACGGATATTGTCCACACCGTTATTGGAGGCGGCGTCAATCTCAATCACATTCATGCTGACACCCGCCGCAATCGCCTTGCAGCTCGCACATTCCCCGCAGGGACTCCCCTCCACGGGATTCTCGCAATTCACTGCCCGCGCAAATATTTTCGCTATGGAAGTTTTACCCGTACCTCTCGTTCCACAGAAAAGATACGCATGGCCAATACGGTCTGCCTTAATCTGATTCTGCAGGGTAGTGACAATATGCTCCTGCCCCTTGACATCCTCAAAGCGGCCCGGGCGAAACTTCCGATACAGCGCTGTATATGACATAAATTAATCTCCGAAACTGATACCCACCATCTTTGCCTCCTGGACAATGGTGGCATCAGGTGATACCATTTTCAGCTTGCCAGCCACTTCCTCTAACGGCACTCTCACGATCTCTCTGTTCTTATAACCTACCATGAAACCATACTCGCCCTGCAAAATCAGCTTGCCGGCCTCAGCGCCCAGTCTGGTAGCAAACACTCTGTCATAAGGACAGGGGCTTCCGCCGCGCTGCGTGTGGCCCGGAACCGTAACGCGCACATCCATACCTGTCTTTTTCATAATCTTATCCGCAATATCATAGGAAACGGAAGGATACGGATAGTTTTTCATCTTCTCCTTGAATTCCTTCTTGGAAAGCTTCGCGTCCTCCTTGGAGATCGCGCCCTCCGCCACCGCCATAATGGTGAAACGGGAACCTCTCGCCGCACGCGCCTTGATCGCCTTAACCACACTGTCAATATCGTAAGGGATCTCAGGAATCAGAATGATGTCCGCACCACCCGCAATACCGGCATTCAGCGTAAGCCAGCCAACCTTGTGTCCCATAACCTCCACGATAAAGATACGTCCATGGGAAGATGCCGTGGTATGGATGCAGTCAATACAGTCCGTGGCGATATTCACCGCGCTCTGGAAGCCGAAAGTCATATCCGTTCCCCACAGGTCGTTGTCTATCGTCTTGGGCAGCGTAATGACATTCAGTCCCTCCTCGCGGAGCATATTCGCGGTCTTATGCGTACCGTTTCCACCCAGAATCACCATGCAGTCAAGTTTCAGCTTATAATAATTCTGTTTCATCGCCTCCACTTTATCCAGTCCGTTCTCATCCGGCTCCCGCATCAGTTTAAAAGGAGTTCTGGAACTGCCGAGAATGGTGCCGCCCTTCGTCAGAATACCCGCGAAATCATTGCCGGTCAATATACGGAAATCCCCGTAAATCATGCCCTTATAGCCATCCAAAAAGCCGTAAATCTCTACATCCTCGCCGCTGCAGGAAAGACACTTCACCACGCCTCTCATAGCGGCATTTAACGCCTGACAATCCCCACCACTGGTCAACATTCCGATTCTCTTCATCCCACATCCTCCTTACTTGCTATACCCTCTACGCAAAAATTTTTGTGGAAAATGTCTTATTACATTCTCCAAAGTGAAAAAAGTCCTCGCAACATCCTTAGAAATTCTTTGCAAACAGCCTGTTTGCGTTCAATATAGAACTTCTTTTCACACGTTCCACAAATAATTATAGCCTATTCTTTGTATAATCACAACTTCTATTTCACGGATTTTCCGCTCCTGCCTCCTTCTCTTCGGCGCCTGTTTTTATCTGCAAATCCAACTGCTCAGCTATCTGTTTTTCCTTTCTCTGCTGCTTTTCAAGTCGGTTTCTTTCCCGCAGCTCCCGGAAAAAAACTTTTAAAATCGACTGGCATTCCTCCTCCAAAATACCCCGGCGCACAACCACCTGATGATTAAACTCCTGCATTTCCAGGATATTTAAAATCGACCCGCCACAGCCTGCCTTCGGATTCATGGCGCCAATCACCGTCTCCGTCACTCTCGCCTGCACAATTGCTCCGGCGCACATCTGACAAGGCTCCAGCGTCACATAGAGCGTACACTCCTCAAGCCGCCAGTCCTTCATCGCCCGGCTCGCTTTATTGATCGCGGTAATCTCCGCATGCGCCAGCGTATTTTTGTCTGTATTGCGACGATTGTACCCCCTGCCGATAATCTTGTCCTGATAAACGATTACGCAACCGATCGGCACCTCACCAAGAGCATATGCTTTCTTCGCCTGTTTTATGGCCTCTTTCATATATTTTTCATCCTGCGTCATGCCGTCCTCCATATCAAATCCGCAGACTGCTCCATCCGCGATGATGCTTTTTTGCTTTGTACTATTATAGTTTACCACATGTACCATATTCAGGACACCAAAAAGATTTTAGAAAAGATTTTTAGAAAAACAGTAGACAAGGATTTCATTTCAACATATAATCTTATTCGTACGGAGATGTATCGAAGTGGTCATAACGGGGCGCACTCGAAATGCGTTAGCCCTCCGGGGCACGAGGGTTCGAATCCCTCCATCTCCGCTGAAAAGCCAGAGCTGTTGCTCTGGCTTTTGTTATTACTATCTATAGGCAAAAAATCAGACCGCATTCTATCCTTTTCTTACTTCTCTTCTTCCTCCAGCCCAAACTCAATAAACAACTTCTTCTGAAGTCCCCTGTCTGACAGGGACTTTAAGAAGTCGTCGCCCCGTCCTGCTTCTGTCAACAAAATACCAAGTCTGTTGACCTTTATTTCTCCTTCCTCTCTTCCCTCTTCCCGACCTTCTTTTCTTCCTTCTTCTCTTCCTTCCTCCCGTCCTTCTCCCCGTATCGTTCTCTCATATTTCTCTGCGTCAAACTCTTCCAATAACATTCCCAGCACCTCCGCCCGGTTCCTTATCAGGAATTCCTTTAATATTCCGTTTTCAATACAGCAATCCATTGCCCGGCTCAGGGCTGTCTGCATATCCTTCTCAGAGTGCATATACTCCCGCGTAATGGCCACCAGTCTGGAATACTCTTCCAATACCCTGCACTTTTCCATCAGCCGCTTATTATACCCGTAGTTGATGTTCAGCATCCGTGCAGTCAGCTCCACATCCGCCCTCACCGTCTTATTCTCAAAGGCATCCGACAGCCTGAGTGTCTGCTCCTCCGGCATTTCCTTCATTCCATTATAAAAGACAACGCATTGCGGGATTGGCAGGCTGATCCGCCCGGTTCCATAGAGGCTTCTTTCCGCCTTCTCTATCACCGTCTGGTATTCCTGCGCCAGATAAATCAGAAATCTTACCGGCAGATTCGGGCTGTAGGTGCTCTGATGCTCATACATGTTCAGCGTGCCGGACAGAATATAAGCCAGATCATTTTTCATCACTACATAAACCGCATTTTCAATCGTCACGATTTCAAGTTGTGATGGATCACGGTAAGCCGTCCCGTTCAGCGCATTGTACAGTTCCAGAAGCGCCTCCCTGTCTTTCTCAAACAGATACCGGAAAAGTCTGTCTTTCACATTCCGCTGCACCTGTTTTCGCTTCCGCCGCTGGCCCGGTTTCCTGTTTGCATGTTTTTTTCTTTGTCGTCCTGACATATGTACCCTCCCTTGCTATGGCAGGATACAATATGCCGCAATAATCCGCATCAATTTTTCTCCTGCCGTTTTCTGTTGTGTCTCAAAGAGAAAATCCGACAGAAGTTGTCTCGAACGTGCAGAATGCACACCTGTTAGAATTTCTTTGATAAATTTATTCTAGTGGATGCAAGTAGGAATGTCAATATCATTTCTGTTCTTTTGTT
>CAMWPB010000073.1 GCA_947176065.1 uncultured Lachnospiraceae bacterium
TGCCTATGTGGCGCCGGTCATTATTTTTCTGATGATCGCATTCGGTATGTTAAATGCGGGAAATCATATTGCCACAAGAAAGCTGGCGGCGGGCATTCTGTTTTTTCTTCTGCTGGGTATGTGTTTCGAGTTTTTCAGCGCGAATCCAGCCGGGGCGGAAAGTTATCAGATCGCTGAGATTTACGCCCGCTGCAGTGAGGGACATGCGGGCGGCGGCATCATTGCCGGGTCTTTTACCTATCTGTCCTGCAAGTTTCTGGGTACGGTGGGCACGGTGCTTCTGATTCTGGTTCTGGGCATTATCTGTCTGGTAATCGTCACGGAGAAGTCCTTTATCGGCGGCGTGGCGGCGGGAGGACGGAAGGTGTACGAACGTTCTCTGGAGGATGCGGCATATCGCAGGGAGCGGGCGGCCAGACGCCGGGAGGCGCAGTCGGAAAGACGGGAGCGTGAAGCCAGAGAACGCAGACAGCGTGAGGAGGAGCTGGAAAATGAAAAGCTTCTGCGCATGGACAAGAAGGTGTCCGGCGTCATGCTGGATACGGCTCTTGGCAGGGAGCAGGAAAAGGCGGCTGCCGAGAAGGTGCGGGATGACATCCATGAGATCACGTTAAATTATGATGAAGAAGATATGGAAGAGATGCCTCCTGTAAGGGAACGGGAACAGCATTCTTACCATTACATAGAACAGGAATCAGACGCGCTTGACGAAATCCGGCCCATCGAGGAGGAGACAGAGGTGGAAATGGAGCCGGAGCGTCCGAAAAAACCAATGGACTCTTATCAGCCCATGACGGGCAATCAGATGGCGAAAACACCCGGCAGGGAGCGCGTGGCGGCGGTAAGCCGCCCGGCGAAGCAGGAGGAGAGACCGTCCGTTCACGCCGGAAAGAGCGGGAAGGACAGTTACCGTTTCCCCACGCCGGATCTTTTAGCGCCTCAGAAGAAAAAGAAGGGTGCGGATTCCGACAGGGAGCTTAAGGAAACGGCACAGCGTCTGGAGCAGATCCTCGGCAATTTCGGTGTGAAGGTGAGTGTCACGCAGTACAGCAGAGGGCCCTCCGTCACCCGCTATGAGCTGCAGCCGGAGCAGGGCGTCAAGGTCAGCAAGATTGTGGGACTTGCGGACGATATCAAGCTGAATCTGGCAGCCACGGATATCCGTATTGAAGCGCCCATCCCCGGGAAAGCGGCGGTGGGTATTGAAGTGCCGAATAAAGAAAACACGGCGGTGCCGTTCCGGGATCTGGTGGAATCGCCTGATTTTGATAAATTCCCGGCCAACCTGATCTTTGCGGTGGGTAAAGACATCGGCGGTAAGACCGTGCTGGCGGACATTGCGAAGATGCCCCATCTGTTGATTGCGGGCGCTACGGGATCCGGCAAATCCGTCTGCATCAATACGATCATTATGGGTATTCTGTTTAAGGCCCATCCGAATGACGTGAAGATGATTATGATTGACCCAAAGGTTGTGGAGTTGAGCGTTTATAACGGCATTCCCCATCTGCTGATCCCGGTGGTGACGGATCCGAAGAAGGCAGCGGCGGCCCTGCACTGGGGTGTGGCGGAAATGACAGACCGCTATAAAAAGTTTGCGGATTTCAATGTCCGCGACTTGAAGGGCTATAATAAAAAAGTGGAAAATATGCAGGCTTCGGGAGATCCGGATGCGCCCGAAAAGATGCCGCAGATTTTGATCATTGTGGACGAGCTGGCGGATCTGATGATGGTGTCGCCGGGAGAGGTGGAGGAATCCATCTGTCGTCTGGCGCAGCTTGCGAGGGCATGCGGCATCCATCTGATCATAGCCACACAGCGTCCTTCCGTGGACGTGATCACGGGTCTGATCAAGGCAAATATGCCGAGCCGTGTGGCCTTTGCGGTGTCCAGCGGTGTGGATTCTCGCACGATTCTGGATATGGTGGGGGCAGAGAAGCTTCTGGGCAAGGGAGACATGCTTTTTTATCCGCAGGGATACCCGAAGCCAGCCCGTATCCAGGGCCCCTTTGTTTCGGATGACGAAGTTTCAAACGTGGTAGAGTTTTTGAAGGACTATGCGCCTGAGGGCACGGCTGACGAGGCGGTGGAGGAACAGATCAATAGTATCGCCGTAGAGTCCGGCACGGCGGGCACGCCTGGCGGTGCGGGGGACGCAGAGTCTGCGTACGACGAGTATTTTGCGGAGGCGGGCCGGTTTATCATTGAAAAGGATAAGGCTTCTATCGGGATGCTTCAGCGTATGTTTAAGATTGGCTTTAACCGTGCGGCGCGCATTATGGATCAGTTATGCGACGCCGGGGTAGTAGGAGAGGAAGAAGGCACCAAACCGCGAAAGATTCTGATGAGCGCGGAAGAATTTGAGCAGATTCTAAAGTGAGAAGTGTTACCAAAGCTCACTTGGAAGAATACCTGAAATGCGGTATTCTCCGTGCAGGTTTCTGAAAGGAGAGGCATATGAAAACAGATATCGAGATTGCCCAGGCGGCGGCGCTTACCCCGATTACGGAGGTGGCGGAAGGGATCGGAATCGGACAGGAGGATCTGGAGGTTTACGGCAGATATAAGGCGAAGCTTTCAGAGGAGTACATAGAGAAAATCAGAAAGAATCCCGAGGGCAGGCTGATTCTGGTGACAGCCATCAACCCGACTCCTGCGGGGGAGGGAAAGACCACGATTACCGTGGGGCTGGGGCAGGCTTTCGCCAAGCTCGGGAAAAAGGCCGTGATTGCTTTAAGGGAGCCTTCTTTGGGGCCCTGCTTTGGCATCAAGGGCGGCGCGGCGGGCGGCGGCTATTCCCAGGTGGTGCCGATGGAGGATCTGAATCTTCATTTTACGGGAGACTTTCATGCGATTACATCCGCCAATAATCTGCTGGCGGCGCTTCTGGACAATCACATCCAGCAGGGAAACCTGCTGCGGATTGATCCGAGGCAGATTGTGTGGAAGAGATGTCTGGACATGAACGACAGGGCGCTGCGCAATATTGTGATCGGTATGGGCGGAAAGGCCAACGGTACGGTGCGTGAAGACCACTTCATCATTACGGTGGCTTCCGAGATCATGGCGATTCTCTGTCTGGCGTCGGATTTTAAGGACTTGAAGGAACGCCTTTCCCGTATTATCGTGGCGTACGATTATTCCGGCGAGCCTGTGACGGCGAAGGATTTGCAGGCGGTGGGCGCGATGGCGGCGCTTTTAAAGGATGCCATGAAGCCGAATCTGATCCAGACGCTGGAGCATACGCCTGCCCTGGTGCACGGCGGGCCCTTCGCCAATATCGCCCATGGCTGCAATTCCGTGATGGCCACAAAGACCGCGCTTAAGATGGCGGATTATGTGATTACGGAGGCGGGTTTCGGCGCGGATCTGGGGGCCGAGAAATTCTTTGATATCAAGTGCCGGATGGCGGATTTAAAGCCGGATGCGGTGGTGCTGGTTGCCACGGTAAGGGCGTTGAAGTATAACGGCGGCGCTGCGAAGGAGGATCTGTCCAGAAAGGATATGAAAGCGCTGCAGGCGGGTATCGTGAATCTGGAGAAGCATATCTCAAATATTCATAAATACGGAGTGCCCATTGTGGTTGCGCTGAATGCCTTTTCTTCGGATACGCAGGAAGAAATCGACTATGTAAAGAAATTCTGCGAGGACAGGGACTGTGAGTTTGCCCTTGCACAAGTCTGGGAGAAGGGCGGTGAGGGCGGAGCGGCCCTTGCAGGGAAAGTGCTTGATACGCTGGAAAATAAGAAAAGCTTTTTCGAGCCGCTCTATGGGGATGAGCTGTCCCTGACGGAAAAAATCCATGCCGTAGCATCGGAGATTTATGGCGCGGGCGGCGTAACTTACACGGCGGCGGCCAAAAAGCAGATAGAGAAGCTGGAGACTGCCGGATTCGGGAGACTGCCCGTCTGCATCGCAAAGACGCAGTATTCGCTCTCGGACGACCCGAAGCTTTTGGGACGCCCGGTCGGCTTTGAGATGCATGTGCGGGAGGTCTATGTGTCGGCGGGTGCGGGCTTTGTGGTTGTGCTGACGGGTGATGTGATGACCATGCCGGGACTGCCAAAGACCCCGGCGGCTTATCGGATCGACGTGGACGACGACGGAAACATAGTGGGTCTGTTTTAATGTGAGAAGAATTTCTAATCGCTCACAGCAGAGGCTGTTTCGCGAAGAAATTCTAAGTCTCATATAGGAGAATGCCAAAAACGGCATTCTCCGCACGAATTCGAAATGCGGAAAAAGGAAAGGGATGCACAAAGTGCTCCTTAAGGAGGAAAAATGCCACAAATTATAGACGGAAAAGCCATTTCGGCGCAGATTAAGGACGAGGTGAAAGCGCAGGTTGCAGCGCTTAACGCGCAGGGGAAAAAGATATGCCTTGCGGTGATACAGGTGGGAGACGATCCGGCCTCCAGCGTTTACGTGGGGAATAAAAAGAAGGCTTGCGCCTATGTGGGGATTGAGTCCCTTTCTTACGAGCTTGCGGCGGAGACGACACAGGAGGAGCTCTTAGACCTGATCTGGGAATTGAATGCCAGGGAAGATGTAAACGGCATTCTGGTGCAGCTTCCTCTGCCGGAACAGATTGATGAGGATGCGGTGATTCGCGCCATTGACCCGAAAAAGGACGTGGACGGCTTTCATCCCCAGAGCGTGGGTGCGCTCTGTATCGGACAGCCGGGGTTTGTTTCCTGTACGCCTGCCGGAATCATCCAGCTCTTGAAGCGTTCGGGAATAGAGATTGCGGGCAAGGAGTGCGTGGTGATCGGCAGAAGCAACATTGTCGGCAAGCCCATGGCGCTTTTGCTGCTTCGGGAAAACGGTACGGTTACGGTGACCCATTCCCGGACAAGGGATTTGCGGGAAGTGACGAAACGCGCCGATATTCTTGTGGCGGCGGTGGGAAAGCCGAAGATGATCACGAGAGATTACGTGAAGGAAGGCGCGGTGGTGATTGACGTGGGCATTCACCGGAATGAAAACAATAAACTCTGCGGCGACGTGGACTATGAAGATGTGGCGCCTGTGTGCAGCGCGATTACGCCGGTGCCCGGGGGCGTCGGCCCCATGACGATCGCCATGCTTATGTATAACTGTTGTGCCACAGTTCAGCCAGCGCTGTAAGCACGTTTTGCGAACAGGCGTGAGCTGAACGTTAGCGATAGCAAAGAAGGGAATGGCCTATGAAGTGCCCCCATTGCGGACATGAAATGACGGAAGGTTATCTGCTCTGCGACCATTGCGGAAAAGATATACAGATCGTTCCGGATTTTGAACCGGAAATAGAAAACAGCATAACGGAAACCCTTTCCACGCTTGTCTCCTCGCAGGAGGAGCCGGATGACGGGGAGAACGTCGACATGGAGAATGAAACCGCCTTCGGGGCAGGAAAAAGGAGTCGGAAACCGCAGGTAATACTTGCCTTGGTGATTCTTTTTCTGGCGGCGTTTGTTTCCTATGCGCTCTATGCCTACCATATCCATACGGTGGACTATCAGATCGATAAGGCCATGGCCTATGCGGAAAAGGGCGCTTACAGCGAGGCCATCGCCTGTCTGGAGAAAGCCTATGCGGATTATCCTGAGGAGGCAAGGCTGCTTTTTCTGGAGGCGGATTATTATTATCTGCAGCAGATGGACAATTATGCACTGTCGGCCCTTATGAAGATTATTGACACGGATACCGCGCCAAGATACGCGGAGGAGGATGTGGAAGAGGCTTACGGGAAGATTATCACAATCTATGCCAATCAGAAGGAGTACGGACTGATTAACGAGCTTCTGCGGGCCTGTGATAATGAGCGGATTGTTGGCATGTTCCAGAGCTATCTGGCCATGGAGCCGGAATTCAGTTATGTGGAGGGAAGCTACGCGGAGGTGATTCCGCTGAAACTGAGTTCCAACACGGCGGGGACGATCTACTACACTCTGGACGGATCGAAGCCCGATAAGAACAGCCAGATTTATACGTCACCCCTTTTTCTGGAGACGGGAGAATATACGGTCAGCGCCTTTTTTGTAAACGACTACGGGATTGAAAGTGATGTTGTCACGAAAACCTATGTCATCAATCTGGCCGTGCCGAATGCCCCGGTGGTTGAGCTGTACAGCGGCGAATATACGGAAGCGACAATGATAGCCGTGGAGCCGGCGGAAGGCTGCAAGACTTTTTATACCACGGATGAGTCGGAGCCTACGGCGGACAGTGTGCCTTATACGGGACCGATTCCCATGCCTCTTGGGAAGACGCTGTTTAAGTTCGTAAATATCAGCAGCGAGGGAATTGCCAGCGAGGTGACGACACGCACCTTCACGCTCAGGCTGCGGGGAGCCATTCCCACGGAAACGGCAGTGACCAATCTGGTCAACCGTCTGGTAGAGACCGGATATCTGGACGATGCGGCAGGGAACAATTCCAGACAGAGCGGCGTTTTAAGCTATCAGTTCAGTTCCGTGCTCCGGGTGGGGGAGGACGATTATTATACGATCTACGAGTATTACGACGACGGAACCGGACTCTTAAGCCGCACGGATAAAGTTTTTCTGGTGCATGTGTACACCGGGGCTGCGGCGCAGCTCGGCTACGATGAGAACGGGGACTTTATGGCGAATCCGATATAAAAGACCGTGCCAAATATTAAAACTTGCAAAAAGCATCAAGTTTCGCTATTATAGAATAGTTCGGATAAAAGGAAAAGGAGTGTTGAGATGTACAGGATTATAAGAGCGGAAGAACTTGCAGCGAATATCTATCTCATGGACGTGGAAGCGCCCCGCGTGGCGCGGTCCTGCCAGCCGGGACAGTTTGTGATTGTCAGAATGGATGCCAAGGGAGAGCGGATTCCCCTGACGATCTGCGATTATGACAGGGAAAAGGGAACCGTCACCATTGTATTACAGGTGGTGGGCGCGGCGACGGAGATGATGCGCAGTTTAAAAACAGGAGACAGTTTTCAGGATTTTGTAGGGCCGCTTGGCTGCCCTTCTGAGTTTGTGAATGAAGATATGGAGGCGCTGAAGCAGAAGAGGATTCTATTTGTGGCCGGCGGGCTTGGCACGGCGCCTGTTTACCCTCAGGTGAAATGGCTGCATGAGAGAGGCATCGACGCGGACGTGATCGTTGGCGCTAAGACAAAGGATCTGCTCATTATGGAAGAGGAGATGAAAGCGGTGGCCGGAAATCTCTATATTACCACCGACGACGGCTCCTACGGAAGAAGCGGCATGGTGACGAAGGTGATTGAGGATTTGATTGAATCCGAAGGAAAATCTTACGATGTATGCGTGGCGATCGGGCCCATGATCATGATGAAATTCGTCTGCCTGACCACGAAAAAATATGAGCTGCCTACCATTGTCAGCATGAATCCCATTATGGTGGACGGCACGGGTATGTGCGGCGCCTGCCGTCTGACCGTGGACGGGGAAGTGAAGTTTGCCTGTGTGGACGGCCCCGAGTTTGACGGACATAAGGTGGATTTTGATCAGGCGATGAAGCGTCAGCAGATGTATAAGACGAAAGAGGGAAGAGATTTCTTAAAGGCCAAAGAGGGAGACACCCATCATGGCGGGTGCGGAAATTGCGGTAGGTCAGATTGAAAATTAAAATTTTCAATCGCGAGATTTGTGTCTGCGCGTTGCTTGACACAAACTCGGTGAAGTACGAAAGGCAGCGCAGAAATGAGGAAAAAATGGAAGCAGATGTGTTAAAGAAGGTTCCTGTGCGTGAGCAGGACGCAAAAGTCCGCGCGACGAATTTTGAGGAAGTGTGTCTCGGTTATGATAAAGAAGAGGCGATGTGTGAGGCGACCCGCTGCATTAACTGTAAGAATGCGCAGTGTATCAAGGGTTGTCCCGTGGCGATCAATATTCCCGGGTTTATTGAGAAAGTGAAGGAGGGCGATATCGCCGCCGCTTATCAGGTAATCAGCGAGGCTTCCGCGCTTCCGGCAGTCTGCGGCCGCGTATGTCCGCAGGAGAGCCAGTGCGAGGGCAAGTGCATCCGCGGCATTAAAGGCGAGCCTGTCTCCATTGGCAAGCTGGAGCGCTTTGTGGCTGACTGGGCCAGGGAAAATGGCGTGAAGCCGGAGGGCGCGGCGGAAAAGAAGGGCAAAAAGGTAGCCGTGATCGGTTCCGGCCCTGCGGGCCTGACCTGTGCGGGCGATCTGGCGAAGATGGGCTACGATGTGACGATTTTTGAGGCGCTCCATGAGCCGGGCGGCGTGCTGGTATACGGTATTCCTGAGTTCCGTCTGCCGAAGCAGGCTGTGGTGGCGAAGGAGATCGAGAATGTAAAGAGCCTTGGCGTGAAGATAGAGACCAATGTGGTGGTGGGAAAATCCGTCACCATAGACGAGCTGATGGAGGACGAGGGCTTTGACGCCGTATTCATCGGTTCCGGCGCGGGGCTTCCGAAGTTTATGGGGATTCCCGGGGAGCAGGCGCTTGGCGTGTTCTCCGCCAACGAGTACCTGACAAGAAGCAATCTGATGAAGGCCTTTGACGAGTCATCCAACACGCCTATTATGCGCGGGAATAAGGTAGCTGTTGTAGGCGGCGGCAACGTGGCGATGGACGCCGCGAGAACCGCGCTCCGTCTTGGCGCAGAGGTGCATATCGTATACCGAAGGAGCGAGGAAGAGCTTCCTGCCCGTGTGGAGGAGGTTCACCATGCGAAGGAGGAGGGAATCATTTTCGATCTTCTGACCAATCCTACGGAAATCGTTACGGATGAAAACGGCTGGGTATCCGGCATGAAGTGTGTGCGCATGGAGCTTGGCGAGCCGGATGCATCCGGCAGACGCCGCCCGGTGGTGATCGAGGGCTCGGAGTTTCTGATGGAAGTGGATACGGTTATCATGTCGCTGGGCACTTCCCCGAATCCGCTGATTTCTTCTACCACAAAGGGGCTTGAAGTCAATAAACACAAATGTATCGTGGCCGAGGAGGACTTCGGCGCAACCACGAAAGAGGGAGTCTACGCGGGAGGCGACGCGGTGACAGGAGCAGCTACCGTGATCCTTGCCATGGGAGCCGGAAAAGCTGCCGCAAAGGGCATCGACGCATATCTCTCAAAATAGAAACCAGAAACGGAATCGTCGCTGCAAGGCGACGATTTTTTCTAAGAAATTATTAATAAATTATAACGCAGAATCTTTAAAAGTATCCTTTATGATAAAAGAAAGGATACCAAAGCAGACCGCC
>CAMWPB010000074.1 GCA_947176065.1 uncultured Lachnospiraceae bacterium
CGCACTCGGGACTTTCACCCGTTAGAGAACGCCCATGCTGGGCAAACAAAAAGAACGCCGGCTCCCTCACGGAAAGCCGACGTCTCTCTCATTCCCCTTTATCACACCTCACACACTTGTCAGCGGATTCCGATCTCCGTGTCGGACTCGGTGGTGTGGCTGTTCTTCTTAATATAGTCCACAATCTCATCCAGCTTCGTGAACGCCAGACCCACATAGCTGTCCGCGCAGCCGTAGTAGAGCGCGATCTTTCCGCTCTCGGAATCGTGAATCGTTGCGCAGGGGAAGCACACGTTGGGAACGAAGCCTCTCTCCTCATACCACTCCTCCGGGGTCAGCAGGAAGTTCTCGCAGCGGTACAGCACTTTGGACGGATTGTCAATGTCCAGAATCGCGCCGCCGATGGAGTACACCAGACCATTGCAGGTCCCGGTTACGCCGTGGTAGAACAGAAGCCAGCCCTCCGTTGTCTCAATGGGCGCCGCGCCGCCGCCGATCTTGACGGACTCCCACCACTCGCTGCTTCTGCCCATCACATGTCTGTGTTTTCCCCAGTACACCATATCCGGGCTCTCGCTTAAGAAGATATCGCCAAAAGGCGTATGGCCGGAATCGGAGGGGCGGCTTAAGAGCACAAAATTGCCATTAATCTTTCTGGGGAACAGCACCGCATTTCTGTTGAAAGGAATAAACGGGTTCTCAATTCTGGTAAAGGTCTTGAAATCCGTGGTCTTCGCCATACCGATGGACGCACCGTAGAAATCCTGACACCAGATAATGTAGTAGGTATCCTCCACCTTCACCAGACGGGGATCGTAAGCATAAACCGGCATAAAGTCATTGCCCTGCTCATCCTTAAAAGGAATTTTCTCCTTCTCAAACTCCCAGTGGATCGCATCCCTGCTGTGGCCCAGGTAGATGTACGGTATTCCGTTTACTTGTTCCCCGCGGAACACGCCGATAAACTCGTCGCCGTAAGGCATTACCGCGCTGTTAAAAATTCTGGCAACCCCTTCCACCGGGTTCCTGCCGATGATCGGATTCTCACTGTATCTCCAGATCGGTGCGCCTTTCAGTCCCTCCGGCTTCTCCTGCCAGGGCACATTCTTCACAACAGGGCTGATCATTTTTACTTCGCTCATTTTCTTTTCCTCCATTTTCATTGTCTTTCGTTCAGCACGCGCCATTCGCAAAATCGCGCTTTCAGCGCTCCCCGCTGTTTCACAAGCTTGTGATTGAGCTTTGCTCAATCGGCTCATTAAAATGGCGCTCCCTCAGAGCAACATCTGTCCGCCAAATTCATGCGAGCATGATTTGTCTGCCCGATGTCGCTCTGGCTGAACTGTTAAGATATAAAATCTAAATTCTTCTTGATAAACTCGCATCTCTGCGCCACGCACTCCACGGAACGGTAAGGATCTCCCGGTGTGTTGAACACGTAGTCGGTCAGCTTGTCAATGGTGGTCGCCGCCACATGCATTCTGGTATCGCTGGCCGCATAGTAAATATATACCTCGCCGTTGTCCTTTGCGATCGCGCCGTTTGTGAACACCACGTTGGACACATCACCCACGCGCTCCCAGTTCCGGGGACCGATCAGCATCCCTGATGGCTCCGCGATCACCTTGGAAGGATCCTTTAAATCCGTGGCGAATGCGTAAATCACATACCTCAGACCTGCCGCCGTGTTGCGCACACCGTGCGCGATGTGAATCCAGCCTTTATCCGTCTTAATCGGCGGCGCGCCCGCGCCGTTCTTTGCCTCGGTGATGGTGTGGTATCTGCGAATGGAGGTCATCTTCTCCTCGTCGATCACCGCATGGGTGATATCGTCGCACAGGCCGAAACCGATGCCGCCACCCGACCCGGTCTCGATGAAATCATCCATGGGCCTTGTATAGAAAGCATACTTGCCGTCCACAAACTCCGGGTGCAGCACCACGTTTCTCTGCTGGGGAGAGCGCTTCGTCACCAGATTGGGCAGTCTCTCCCAGTTCTTTAAATCCTTCGTCCTCACAATGCCTGCCGCCGCCACTGCCGCAGACAGGTCATTCACCGTCGTATCCTTGCTTTCGGAGCAGAACACGCCGTAAATATAGCCGTCCTCATGCTTCGTCAGGCGCATGTCGTAAACGTTCGTCTCCTCCGGGCAGGTGTCCGGCAGAAGGATCGGGTAATCCCAAAACCGAAAACCGTCGATCCCGTTGTCGCTCTCCGCCACCCCGAAGAAGGATTTTCTGTCATTCCCCTCAATTCTGGCCACCAGATAGTATTTCCCGTCCAGCTCGATGGCTCCCGAGTTCATCACCGCGTTGACGCCCAGACGCTCCATAAAATAAGGATTCGTCTCCGGGTTCAAATCATACCGCCAGTACAGCGGAATATGCTCCCTTGTCAGCACGGGATACTGATACCTGTCATAGATCCCGTTGTAATCGTCCGACTTTACATTTTTTCTCTCGATCAGCTTATTGTATTTTTCTAATTCCACATAATACCGTTCGTGCAACATGTCCCTTTCTCCTCTCCTCCATTTCGCCTTCTTTTTCTTTTTTATTCATCCACTGTCTGGAAGTCATTTTCTTCCCGGCGTGAATTGCACTAATATATCTCTTTTATTCTGCACACTGTTGCGTTGCCATTAACCAGTGCCGAAAGCGCGGCGACGCAGACAATCATGTCCGTCCGCGCGTCCGTCTTCACAATGCATCGACTTATCTAGTCAATTCCTCTCCTGATCACTTCCAGACACATCCTTCCGTTGTGATACGGGCATTTCCAAGGTTCCACGATGGGTTTCCCGCTCACGGCCTCCCCGTCCTTATTCACATCCCAGAACCACTCGGAACCGGGCCGTTTGTCAATCACATGCGCCTTGATAAATTCCCACTCGGCTCTCGCCGCTTCCAGATACTCCGTATGCTCCGGCGCAAGCTGATACCCGTTCAGGAAGCCCACCAGTGCCTCCGCCTGCACCCACCAGATGCGGTTCTCATCCACCACGCCCTTCTCGCACTCGTTGGCCAGAGACCTTCCGTCGAAGGCCGTCCGATATACCTGACCAGTCAAGTCAAGTATGATCGGCAGCATCTTCGCCGTGTATGTATCATCCCCTAATACATCCGTTCCTCTTCTGATCAGCCACGCCGTCTCGATGTCATGTCCGTAGGAATGCAGATCCAGAATCGTGTGCATCTCACGGTCAAAAAATACTTCCTGCCGGTGCAGTTCGGGATTATAGATCTTCTCCGCAATCGTATCCAGAATCCATTTCAGCCGCTCCTTCACCGCCCCGTCGCCGCTGACCCGGTAAAGCTCCGTGTAAGCCTCGAACACATGGAGCAGGGTATTCATGGTCTTATCCGCAATGACACCGTTCTCGGAAAGCTTATCGTTCTCGATCTCCTGAAAATCCCGGTCAAACGCCTCCTTATAACCGATCTCGTCCATGCACCGCTCCTCAATGATGTGAAACAGCTCCATGGCCGTCTTAAGTGCGCTCTCGTCCTTCGACGCATCGTAATAAGAAGAAAGCGCATAAATGGAAAACGCCTGATTGTACGTGTGTTTCGTGGTGTCCTCCGGCGTGCCGTCGAAGCGTACCGACCAGTAAACGCCGCCCTTCTCCTGATCCACACAGTATTTCTGCATAAATTCGTAGCCGTGCCGCGCTTCCAAAAGCAGCGACTCGTCCTTTAACGTCATGTAGGCGTTTGCAAAAAACCAGGTAATCCGGCTGTTTAAGATGCAGCCCTTCACCGATTTTTCGTCCCGCTTCAGGTCATGGTCCATGTAGCCCACATAACCGCCGTTCGCATCATCCCGCAGTCCCTTCCAGAAAGGAATGATACAGTCTGTCAAATGGTTCCTGATCTCCTCCACCATCATGATACTTCTCCCCTCCTCTGCCTTTCTCAATGTCTTTTCTATTACCCGCATATACATTTCGCTCGTTTCCAGCTTAATATTTAGCCTAAAACGAGCGAAATAACTTAACTGTTAATTAAATTATAAAGTAAATTTCCTTAATGTCAACACTGTTTTATAAAAACAGCATCTTTACTTAAACACATCCTTTTTTTTGTACATTTTGACCATTTCCATGCAAAGAATGCCCCATTTCAGGCATTCTCTTACGCGAAACTTAGTACTTCCAAGCCAGCTTTGCTGGCTTTGACCCTGTCCTATGACGGGACGTCTCTGGAAGTACTTTTCGCGTTAACCTTTGACGGAACCGGCCGTCATACCGCTGTAAATCTGTTTCTGGAACAGGATGAACACGATCAGCGCCGGCAGAAGGGATATGATAACGCCCGCACAGATCAGGTTGTACTTGCTTCCCAGAGGTCCCACGAAGGTGTAAAGACTGGTTGCCACCGTAGGCAGGAGCTTCTTATTCTGCAAATACAGGTTTGCGCAGTAATACTCGTTGTAGGTACCTACGCCCTTTAAGATACACGCCGTCACGATGGCCGGCTTCAGCAGGGGTAACAGGATCTTAGAATAGATCGTGAAATAAGACGCCCCGTCGATGATCGCCGACTCATCCAGCGACACGCTGATGTTCTCAAAGAACTGAATGTAAATATAAATCGCAATGACGTCCGTACCACACATCATAATGATGTAGCCCGGCAGGGAATTGATAAAGTGCAGGGCAGTCATGATCTCGTAAACCGCCACCTGCATGGCAACACCGGGAAGCAGCGTGGCAAACAGGAACAGGTTTCTGATCATGCCGTTGCCCGGGAACTGAAAACGGTTGAGTACATAGGCCAAAGATGTACCCACCAGCACGGAAACCACAAGCACGGTAACCAGAATGATCGTAGAGTTGATAAACGCTCTCCCCATGTTCGCCCGGTCAAACGCCTGCAGGAAATTGTCCGGGTTAGCCCAGCTCATGGGCAAGGTCATAACGTTCGTACTCTGATACTCCTCCTCCGACTTAAACGCCGTGATCACACAGGATATAACGGGCAGCACCGCCACGAAGGAAAAAAACACCAGAGATAAATATTTCACAATGATCACTAAATAATGTCCGATTTTCTGTAATGCCGTCATCTATCTGCCCGCCTTTCTAGCCGCATATTTTGCCAGCTTTTTGTCGCGCTTTTTGGATGCGCCGAAATCCTCGTCCTCCGCATTTCTGAACACATACTTAAAGAACAGCTTCTGCAGGATCGTCGCCGCAAAGATAATCAGCAGGAGCACCACCGCCATGGCCGAGGCCAGACCTACCTTCTGCTGGGTATGGGCGATCTCGTTCATAACCACGAAATAAGTACCCGTTCCGTTCGCGCCGCTGGTAATAACATAGGGCGGCTCGAATGCGCTTAAGGAGCCTGTGATCGACAGAATCACATTCAATGTCACGATGGTCTTGATACTCGGCAGAATGATATACCGAAACTGCGCGAACCGGTTGGCGCCGTCAAGCATCGCTGCCTCGTACAGCTCGGAGTCCACGGACATGATTGCGCCGATGAAAAGCACCATGTTCTGTCCGAAATACCGCCACACGGACGTACCCACAAGGGATATATTGTTAATCCGCTGGTCTCTCAACCAGAACGGAAGATTGTCTAACTGGAAACCGCACCACTGGAGCACCGTGTCGAACACGAAGCCTCTGGTATAGAAGAACTTGAAAATAAAACCGATGGCGATGCCGTTGATCAGATAAGGGAAGAACATAAATCCCTTAAAGATATTGCCGCCCTTAACCTTAAAACTTAAAATCGTGGCCAGATACAGAGCCAGTGCGAGCTGTACAATGGAACCGCCCATATAGTAGAGGCTCAGCTTCAAGGCGCCGAAACAGTCCTTCCTGCTGAACACGCTGGCGTAATTCTTCCAGCCCACAAAAGTTCTTTTGCCCACATACTTCATCTGATAAAAGCTGTACCCCACCATCTCACCGAATGGCAGATATGTAAATGTAAATAACAATGCCAGCGGAATAATCATAAACGCAACGATAATGATAATCTGCTGACCCTTCCTGCTTCTCGCCCACTGCAGAAAACCTTTTTTGGTTCCCGCTGTATTTACCTGTGCCGCCATATGCTACCCTCCTGATATTTTGGGGCCGGCACACTGATCGTTCCATGTGTCAGCCCCGGTTTACCAACTAAAACCTTATAACTGTTTCTTATTCAGAATATCTTAGTAGAGCACTTCGACTCCGCATGCCTCCTGCGCTGCGTTCCACGCCTGCGTCCAGTCAGCCATGATGTCGTCATAGGTCTCCGCACCCGTAAATGCTGCCTCAACGATTCTCTGTACCTTTGCGTCGCCGCCCTGGTTGAAGGAAAGCTCGGACTCTGCGTTCAGGTTATTCATAATATCTTCCTCGCCGGGCAGGGAAGTTACATTGTTTACTACGTTTACGCCGTCAAATACGAAGGAGGTGGGAGCTGTCTTGGAAATCGGGTATCCACCTTCCAGATCACACCAGCCGGACTCCTCAACCATCCACTTTACAAATACCATGGCAGCCGCCTTGTTGTCTTCGGAAGCGTTCGCGTTGATACCATAGCAGTAGTCAGGGCCTGCCGTCGCGTACTGCTGGCCGTTTACCGTGATCGGGAAAGGCATATAACCGATATCATCCGGATTGTCGCCCGCTGCCTTCATCTGTGCTACTGCCCAGGAACCGAGTACCATAGTACCGATCTCACCGTTGTTGATCATGGGCTTGCAGCCTTCCCAGTCGGTGGTGGTGTAGTCTTCCTCGATCAGACCCTGTGCTGTCGCATCGTAGAGAATCTTGTAAAGGGCATAAGGGCCTGTGCCGTCGCCGTGATCCTTGAAAGGCTCTGCCTCATGTATAAATTTCTGGTTTAACCATGTCTCGTCGCCGTTTGTGATCGCGCCCAGATAACCGTCCCATGCGCCGCCCATTGTCCAGCCTGCCGCATAGTTTGTGTAAAGCGGAATCGCGTCCGTGTTGTCCTTGATCGCCTGCAGGGCTGCGATGAACTCATCGGGTGTCTTGGGAAGCGTTGTCACGCCTGCGTCAGCGAACACCTTCTTATTATAAAGAACGCCCTGTGCGTTGCCCATGTAACCGATGCCGTAGCAGTTGCCTGCCGCATCCTTCCACTGATCTGCAAAGTTGACAAACTGGCTCATCTCGTCCACTGTGCCGTAAGGAAGGAAGTATGTAGGAAGCTCCGCCGCATCTATCGCAGGGATGAACATCACATCGCCCCAGTCGCCGGCGGAGAGACGAAGCAGGGAATCCTCCGCATAGTCCGTGATGCCCTCGGTCTCCACCGTAATATTCGGATATACCTCGTTAAATTTAGCAATCAGATCAGGGATCGTACCATCCTCTTCACGGTCGGTCTTGTGATGGATGAACTTGATCGTTGTCGTCAGATCCTTGTAGTCCGTCCCAAGATTGACAGATGCATAGGTAATACCCGATGCCGCAGCAGGTGCCTCTGCATCCGCGCTGTCATCTGCAGCGGGAGCCTCCGCATCCGCACCGTCATCCGCAGCAGGCGTTTCTGCCGCAGGAGCCTCTGCCGCGCCTTCATCGGAACCGCCGCAGGCTGTCAGCGATAAAGTCATAGCAGCCGCTAAAGTAAGCGCTAATACTTTTCTCAGTTTCATAATAGTCATATCCTCCTTTTTTTATCCGGCTCTCCCGGAGCCGTTAGTTAATTATTTAACTTTAAATTAAGTATACACGTGTTAAAATTTTAATCATCAGTTATTCTTGCCTTTTATATATCATTATTGCTGTTTTTGTACTTTTCTTCCATTTGTACAATTTTATATATTTATTTTTAGTTAATTTTACAATAGATATTTTACATTTACTCAGTATAAACTTAATTATATGAAATACAATTAATTATTTTTACTTAAATAACTAATTTTGTGAGCCAGTACATAAACAAAAAACCCTCACAGAAACGGCTTCAGGCAAAATGCTTCATTAAAATAAATCCGCTGAAACGATTTATGCTGTCGTAATTTCCTAATAAAATAAGCAGACTGGCAGCCACAGGCTCCTGTCAGTCAGAAAGGATTCTTCTATGACATTTCGGGAACAGTATGAGAACGCACTCACTGTCAGAGCGGAAGCCCCATCGGAAACCCTGCCTGCCGCAGCCTATTTTGCGGGCGTCTTCCATGAGCAGCCAAAAGACTGCGACGGTCAGATTCCCACGGTTCTTTGCGGCGGCAGTGTGAAAATCGACGAGCTTCTCAACCTTTCCTACGCGCCTCTGGACTGCCGTATGCTCCTCTATACGCTGGAGGGCGACGGGACCCTTCTTCTGGAAGGAAAGCGCCACCCGCTGCCTGCCGGTACACTTCTCTATCTGGACCGCAGCAACTGCTCTTTTTCCCTGCACACCGGTACGCTGCCCTGGCGTTTTGTCACTTTTTCGTTTGGGG
>CAMWPB010000075.1 GCA_947176065.1 uncultured Lachnospiraceae bacterium
ATCCTCCGCGGCGGCTCCGTCATTTGTGGCGCCAGCAGCGGGTGCGGAGGGTGCAGCAGCGGGGGAAGCATCAGCGGCGGAGGCGGGGGGCACCGGTTTTAAGTCCCCTGAAACACAGTTGTTTTTTTTCGTATAACCGATTATACTGAAGACAGATTATGAAAAAACTGAGTGAAGAAATCCGGGAAGGAAAATTAAAACAGGTATATCTTCTGTGCGGGGAGGAGGCCTATCTGCGCAGACAGTACAGGGACAGGGTGAAAAAGGCCCTTATGGGGGACGGGGATCTCATGAACCTGAACTGTTTCGAGGGAAAGGGGATCGTGCCGGGAGAGGTGATCGACCTTGCCCAGACTATGCCCTTTCTGGCGGAAAGGCGGGTGCTGGTCATAGAGAACAGCGGCTTTTTCAAGCGCGGCGGAGAAGAGCTTGCGGCGTATCTGGCCGATCCCGCGCCCAGCGCTTATTTTCTGTTCGTGGAGGCGGAGGTCGACAAGAGGAGTAAGCTCTATAAGGCGGCTGTTTCCAGAGGAAGGGTGATTGAGTGCAAAACCCCGGATGAGGGGGTGCTGAAGCGCTGGGTCGCGGAGCTTCTTTCGAAGGACGGCAAGCGGATCACCCAGAGGGATCTGGACTTTTTTCTGGAAAAGACGGGGACGGATATGGAAAACATCCGGGGCGAGGTGGAGAAGCTTGTCTGCTACTGTCTGGAGAGGGACGTGATTACCGCGCAGGATATTGAGGCGGTCTGTGTCAGGCAGATCGGCAGCCGCATCTTTGATATGGTGGAGGCCGTGGCGGACAAAAGACAGAGAAAAGCGATGGAGCTGTATTATGATCTGTTGACCTTAAAAGAGCCGCCCATGCGGATTCTGTTTTTGATTGCCAGACAGTTTAATCTGCTTTTGCAGGTGAAGGAGCTGAAGAATAAAGGCTATGACGCGCGCAGCATCGGTGAGAAAGTGGGGCTTGCGGGCTTTATTGCCGGGAAATATGTCAGTCAGGCGGCGAAATTTAAAGAGGCGGAGTTAAAGCGTGCGCTGACAGACTGTGTGGAGACGGAGGAGGCTGTCAAGACGGGCCGGATGAACGATGTGATGAGCGTGGAGCTTCTGATTGTGCGGGAGAGTATGCAGCCAGCGAAGCGTTGACCCGAACAGTCAGTCTTAAGCTGGTGACAGAAACATCGGACAGACAGCCATAGGCGGCAGGTGAAAACTTCTGGTTGCGCACAGCGGCATATTTACAGTACAATAGGAACAGGAATGACCGGTTACTGTCATTTACTTACATGAGATAATTGGAGGCATGACATGGGTATGCATATTGTTTGTCTGGATCTTGAGGGCGTGCTGGTGCCGGAGATCTGGATTGCTTTTGCGAAAGAAAGTGGTATTCCCGAGCTTACCAGAACGACCAGGGACGAGCCTGATTATGATAAGCTGATGAACTGGCGGCTCGGCATTCTGCGGGAGCACGGACTGGGGCTTAAGCAGATTCAGGAGACGATCGCGAAGATCGACCCGCTGCCGGGAGCGAAGGCGTTTCTGGACGAGCTGAAGCGGATGACGCAGGTCATTATTATCAGCGATACCTTTACACAGTTTGCAGGACCGCTGATGGAAAAGCTGGGCTGGCCCACGATTTTTTGTAATTCCCTTGAGGTGGCGCCGGATGGGGAGATCACCGGGTATAAGATGCGTGTCAGGGATTCCAAGCTGACTACGGTGAAGGCGCTGCAGTCCATCGGGTATGAGACGATTGCCGCCGGGGACAGCCATAACGATCTGGCCATGATTCAGGCGGGAAAAGCAGGATTTCTATTCAGAAGCACGGAACAGATTAAAAAGGACTATCCAGAGATTCCGGCTTATGAGACGTATGAGGAGCTGTTAGGAGCCCTTAAGGAAGCGATTGGACAGTAATGCTGACAGTACGGAAAACAGGCCGGGATTCCGGCGATAGTTGAAAGGAGAACTTACTATGAAATGTTTGCGTGTGGGCCTGGAGGTCGATGTTGAAAAATATGAAGTGGGCAAAGGCATGGAGGACGGTGTCGAGCTGTGGTCGGACGTGGTGACAAGAGGCTGGTTTGTCATGGACTCCCTTGTGCAGATCAAGAAGGAGAACGGGGCGATTGTCTGCCCATACATTCTTCATAAGAGAGGAAAGACATTTATTGCGGAAGGGGACTATATCATAACGGAGCTGGACGGTTCCAAGCATGTCTGCAGTGAGGAAAAGGTCTTCAAGAGATTTAAGCCTGTCGAGGAATAGGAAGTGTTATGTAAACTTAATAAGAGAAATAAGGAGGCGGAAAGTCTGTGAGAACAGATTTTCTGTCTTTTTCTTTTTATGTCCCGTTTATAGGACTTATGAAGTGCTATAGTGGTTTCAACAAGGGGGTGTGACAGATGAACAGGGGTTTAAGCATGTTAACGGCGTTTTTGGTTCTGGCTGCCGTTCTCTGTGTGGGCGGGACAGTGATGAGTAAGGAGCGGAGAGATTACACACAGGAAAATGAAAGATATGCGCTGCTCGAGGATGCCTTCACGGAGCGGACGAAAGGGATTCTGGAGGAGCGCGGCTATCGAAACAGCGGCGTGACAGTCACCTGGACAAGGGAGAACGGCGGTGCGAGAAGCTACCGGGTGGAGATTCACCACAGGGGAATCGGGAGTCTTTGCGATGACGAGAGAAAGAGACTGACTGAGGAGCTTTACTGTGAGGAATTCTGTGGTGAGGTGGAGGAGCTTTCCATTATTTATACTTGACGGAACAGAACGCTTGTTCTAAAATGAAATCAGAAGAACGTGCGTTCTAAAGAATCCGAGTGGCTGACGAGTCTGCTCCGCGGATAGACATTTGCATATTTTGGGATTATACTATTAGAGAATAATTTCGGAAAAGGAGATTCCTATGAGACATAATCCCAGACCACAGGAACTATACAGGCATTTTAAGGGCAATTTATACCAGATCCGCTGCCTTGCGAAGCATAGTGAGACCAGGGAAATGATGGTGGTTTATCAGGCGATGTACGGCACTTTCGAGACATTTGTGCGTCCGCTGTCCATGTTCATGGAGGAGGTAGACAGGGAGAAATATCCCGATGCCAGACAGAGATACCGCTTTGAACTTCTGCAGGATTTGGAGGATGAGGAGTCTGTCGTCCTGCCGGAGCATGCCGGGAGGAAGGAGCCTGCCGGTTTATCAGAAAACCCGGCAAAGGACAGGCGGAAGGCGGATTATGTCGCTGAGACGGTCGTGCCCAAAACTGCGCCGGCTGAGACAGCGCCGGAGGAAGAACAACTGAATATTGATCCTCTGGTGTTGGCGTTTCTCGACGCGGATTCCTATGAGCAGAAACTTATGATTCTGGACTCCCTTCATAACCGGATCACGGACGGCATGATTAATACCATGGCAGTGGCGTCGGATCTGGAGATTAAGGAGGGAGATGTGGAGGACAGATATCTGGAGCTCAGGAACTGTCTGCGCACTTTTGAAAAATTTGAGTGCAACAGACTGAGATAAGGCGTTTTCCGTATGAAACAGTAAGCCCCCGCCGGAGAGATCACGGATGGGGGTGCTTTATGGCTTACGAACTGGAAGACAAACTTGTAGTGGGCGTTTCGTCCAGAACATTGTTTGATTTGACATTTGAAAATAAGATATTTGAGGAAGAGGGCGTGGAGGCGTACAGCCGCTATCAGGTGGAGCATGAGGACGAACTGCTCCGTCCCGGGCCCGGTTTTCCGCTGGTGCGGGCGCTTTTGAATCTGAATGAGCTGCCGGGCATGGAGGGGCGTGTGGAGGTTATTATCATGTCCAGAAACAGTCCCGACACTTCTCTTCGGGTTTTCAAGGCAATCGAGCATTACGGCCTGCGCATTACGAGGGCGGTGCTGGCCGGAGGCGCATCACTGGCGCCTTATCTTGCGGCGTTTAAGACAGATCTCTTTCTGTCGGCATGCGAGGAGGATGTGCAGCGCGCCATCGACTCAAATATCGCGGCCGGCATCATCTGCACGGAGGGTATTTCCACTTATGACTATGAACACAGAATCCGGCAGATCAGGGTGGCCTTTGACGGCGATGCGGTGCTTTTTTCGGATGAGTCTGAAAGAATTTTCCAGGCGGAGGGGCTGGAGGCGTTCGAGGAAAACGAGAGACGGAACGCGGATAATCCTCTGCAGGCAGGGCCTTTTGCGAAATTTTTAAAAACGTTGTCAGAGCTGCAGAAAAATTACCCGGACGAAGAGAGTCCGATCAGAACCGCGCTTGTCACCACGAGGTGCGCGCCGGCTCACGAGCGCGTTATCCGCACGCTACGGGCGTGGGATGTGCGTATTGATGAGGTGTTTTTTCTGGGTGGAATCCGGAAGAAGGATGTGCTGCATGCTTTCGGCGCGCATATATTCTTTGACGATCAGTCCGCCCACACGCTTCCGGCTTCCGAGGTGGTGCCCTCGGCCCGGGTTCCCTATAAAAACAGAGAAGCTGTTGTAGAGATAGAGGCGAAGGACAGCAGTTAAAAGGTTACTGTTAAAGGAATATCGGAATATGAAATATACAGAAATTGTTTCCGCGGAATTTATAGAGCGGCCCAACCGCTTTATTGCCTATGTGGAGCTGATGGGCGTGCGGACGAAGGTGCATGTGAAAAATACGGGCAGATGCCGGGAACTTCTGACGGATCACGCCAGGGTATATCTGGAGAAGAGCGGTAAAGAAACGCGTTCTACCGCATATGATCTTGTGGCTGTGGAGAAAGACGGACGTCTGGTGAATATGGATTCCAACGCGCCGAATAAAGTGGCAGGAGAATGGCTGCGGGCGGGCGGACTCTACGGGGACGTCAGTCTGGTCAGGCCGGAAAAAACCTTCGGCAGTTCCCGGTTTGATTTCTATGTGGAAAGCGAATCCGGGAGGAAGGCTTTTATTGAGGTCAAAGGTGTGACCTTAGAGCGGGAGGGTGTGGCGGCCTTTCCCGACGCGCCTTCCGAACGTGCGGTTAAGCATGTGGAGGAATTGACGGAGGCGCGCAGGCAGGGGTATGAGGCGTATCTTTTGTTTGTGATCCAGATGAAAGGCGTCTGCTGCGTGGAGCCCAACTGGGAGACCCAGCCGGCGTTTGGAGAGGCGCTTAAGCTGGCAAGAAGAGAGGGCGTGCGGATTCTTGCCTACGACTGTCTGGTGAGGGAGGACGGTCTGGAACTGGATGCTCCTGTGCCTGTTTTTCTGGACAGTCTGGACAGAATTGCCGAACCGCTTCTTGCATGGTATGATGCGGGCAGACGCATTCTGCCATGGCGGGAGGAGCCGACGCCCTATCATGTGTGGCTTTCGGAGATCATGCTGCAGCAGACAAGGGTGGAGGCGGTGAAACCCTATTACGACCGCTTCCTGCAGTCACTGCCGGATATCAGGAGTCTGGCGGCCGTGGAGGAGGAAAAGCTCCTCAAACTGTGGGAGGGGCTTGGCTATTACAACCGGGCCAGAAATCTAAAAAAGGCAGCGGAGATGATTGTCTCGGAGTACGGCGGAGAGATGCCTGACGATTATGAGAAGATTCAGGCGCTTCCGGGGATCGGCAGTTATACGGCAGGCGCGGTTTCCTCGATCGCCTTCGGGCGGCCCTATCCGGCGGTAGACGGTAATGTGCTGCGGATTCTTTCAAGATTGCGGGCGGATGACCGGGATATTCTGCACGCGAAGGTTAAAAAATCCGTGGAGGAGGAACTGCTTGACGTGATACCGGCGGATCGTCCCGGTGATTTCAATCAGGCGCTCATGGAGCTTGGCGCGATGGTGTGTATACCCAACGGTGCGCCCAAGTGCGAAGAATGTCCGTGGAAAGGGCTGTGTCTTGCGAAGGCAGAAGGACGGACGGCGGAGTTTCCGAAGAAGGCGAAAAAGAAGCCGAGAAGTATCGAGGAAAAGACAATTCTGGTGATACAGGACGCAGAGCGGGTGGCGCTTCGAAAAAGACCTGAGAAAGGTCTTTTGGCCGGTATGTATGAATTTCCGTCTTTGGAGGGACACTGTGAGGAGGCGGGCGTTAGCGCTTATCTGCGGGAGATTGGTCTTTCACCCATCCGGATCCGTAAACTGCCGCCGGCGAAGCATGTGTTTACCCACAAAGAATGGCATATGACAGGGTATCTGATCCGGGTGGACGAGCTGGCTGTGAAAGGGCCGGGACAAAAACTGCAGGGCTTTGTCTTTGTGGAGCCGGAGCAGACGCGGACAGAGTATCCGATTCCGTCAGCCTTTGCCGCCTACGCAGACCGGGTGGAGATGCGGCGCGGGATTGGGAAACAGCCGTAGTGGGATCAAAGGCGGGGCTGTAATGAAAAATAAGGAAATTATAAGAATTCTTTAACAATATGCAGGAATTTTTATGCTAGAATAGACAAAGGCTGGCCGGTCTGGCATAGTTGATGGAATGAGAATGGAGAAAGGCATGGACGTTTTGGCATGAAATTATTATCAGTTGCAATACCCTGTTATAACTCGGAAAAATATATGAAAAAGTGCATTGAGTCGCTGCTGCCCGGCGGCGAGGATGTGGAAATACTGATTGTGGATGACGGCTCTACCGACGGGACGGGAGAAATCGCAGATGCCTACGAAAGGCTTTACCCATCTGTTGTAAAGGCGATTCATAAGAAAAACGGCGGGCACGGATCTGCCGTAAATACGGGGCTTGCCTGTGCGTCCGGCCTCTTTTATAAGGTGGTGGACAGCGACGACTGGGTGAAAGAGAGCGCCTATCTGAAAATTCTTGAGGTGCTGCGGGATATCGTTGCGGGAGATACCATGCTGGACATGCTCATCAGTAACTTTGTCTATGAAAAGGAAGGCGAAAAGAAGCATAAGGTGATGAAATACCGCCATGCGCTTCCGCAGGACAGGATATTCGGCTGGAATGAGGTGAAGCACTTTCATAAGGGACAGTATATCCTCATGCACTCCGTCATTTTCCGTACGAAACTTCTTCGGGAATGCGGACTGGAGCTGCCGGAAAACACCTTTTATGTGGATAATATTTTCGTGTTTGAGCCATTGCCCTTTGTCAAAAACATGTATTATCTCGATGTGAATTTCTATCGTTATTATATAGGCAGGGATGGACAGTCGGTTAACGAGGAAGTGATGATCGGCAGAATCGACCAGCAGATTAGGGTCAACAAAATTATGATCGATTACCTTGTGGATAAACGGTCAAAAATATACAGTAAACGTAAACTGAAAAATTATATGGTTAATTATTTGGAAATTATCACGGTGATTTCCTCTATCATGCTGATCCGCTCTGGCACAGAGGAGAATCTGGAGAAGAAAGCGGAGCTTTGGAGGTATATCAGACAAAAGGATCTTGGACTGTTTATGAGACTGCGCTGCGGCGTACTTGGAAATTCCATGAATCTGCCCGGAAAGGGCGGCAGGAAGATATCCGTGGAGGGTTACAAAATATGCCGACGGTTTTTCAAATTCAATTAACCGCGTATCATTGAGGAGGTCAGCTTTTTCCTGCTCATAAAAAACGGGAGAATCCGATATTGGACTCTCCCTGATTTATTTATCTGAGCCGGGCGCTCAACTTTTTAATTAAAAGAAGTTGCAGCAGAGTAAAACCTCTAAGGAGAATGCGGAGCATTCTCTGAATCGAGCGCGCGGGCGCTCGATTTCCTATACAAGTGTTCCGGGTTTATGCTTCCGTCTGCGCTGCAGGCTGTGGTAGAAATGGAGAAGCACATCGGAGCGGTATACGATACCGTACATTACGGCCGCCATGATAAACGCGGTGGTCACGTCGA
>CAMWPB010000076.1 GCA_947176065.1 uncultured Lachnospiraceae bacterium
ACAGTATTCTCATAACGGATACCGTTGCCCGGGAAATGAATCTGGAAATCGGGGACACAGTCAGAGTGTCGGCAAACGGCAGGATGGGAGAATATGAGGTGTCCGGCATTTATCAGTGCGCCAACGGTATGGGAGCCAATATCGGCATGAGCATCGGCGGCTATGCCAGAATTGACGACATTACGGGATATATCTGGTGCAGACATTATATTCTGGAGGACGGCAGCGTGCGCGATTATGTGTACGACTATCTGGAGGAGCATTACAGAGGAATCGACGTCCACACTAACAGCTGGTCGGGACTTGACGGAATTGTGACAGTCATGCATGGCCTGATCCTTGGACTGTATGTGGTGACCGCCGTGATTATTCTGATTACGGTAGCGCTTGTGGCGGGGAAACTTCTGCAGTCGGAAAAGAGAAATATGGCAATCTACAAGAGTCTGGGACTGCATACGGGAACGCTTCGGATCTCTTTCGCGCTGCGTTTTCTGATAGTCGTGTCTGGCGGCGCGCTTTTAGGGTTTGCGGCAGCAGGGGTTCTGGCGGACCCGCTGATCGGAGCCGTATTTAAGAGTTTCGGGATCGGAGAGTTTCAGGCAGGTTTCAGTATGTTGGGAAATATGGTACCGCTTGTTGTCATACCGGCGCTGTTTGCCTTATCCGCATGGCTTTACTCCGCAAAACTGTCACGGGTGAGTATTGTGGAACTGATCGCGGAGGACGGAGAGTAGCGGGAGTGTAAAAGCTGCAGACAATTATAAGTGGAAAAGAGAGGAACTTATGAAGCGTAAAAAAATGATAATGATGACAGGTATTGTCGGGTTGTTATGCAGTCTTGCCATTACAGTTTCCGCCTGTGGAAATGCCGAAACGGACGTAGATTTGAAAACAGATGCAGAAGCGAATATAGAGGCAGAGACAGACCCGGGAGAAGATACAGAAACGGAGGAGAACGTGATGGATGTTAAGGAGAACGGGAATACCTACTTGCGTTCTTCCACGGTCAGGGATGTGATAAATGATCCCTGCTTTGCGGATTTTGGGCGTCTTCTGTTTCCGGTGGACCGTTCTGTGTCAGAGGATATGACGCTGGAAGAAGTAAGCAGCGGCAGCGTGTATGTATGGTATAACTACATTGATCCGGATAAAACGGTGGAAATCATACAGAGTCTTCACGATCAGTCGAAAGCGGGAGAGCAGGTCTTTTATCAGATTTATTCAGAGGAAGATATGGAGGCTGATCCGTCAAAGAAGGATACCGGATTATTTTTCTTCCGGGGGAATCCGGGCGAGAAGTTTGCGGTAGTAAATGCCGGAGGCGGTTTTATGTACGTAGGAGCCATGCAGGACAGCTTTCCCCATGCACTGGAACTCTCAAAGATGGGATATAATAGCTTTGCCCTGATTTACCGCCCTGATGATCCTTACGCAGATTTGGCGCAGGCGATTGGTTTCATTTATGACCATGCACAGGAGCTGGGAGTAAATTCGGAAGAGTATTCCCTGTGGGGCGGGTCGGCAGGTGCAAGAATGGCCGCAGCGCTTGGAAACGCAGATGTATTCTCTTATTTTGGAAGAGAGGATATTCCACAGGCATCTGCGGTGATCATGCAGTATACAGGTTATAATGATGTCTCAGAGAAGGACGCGCCGACTTACGTCTGCGTGGGCACCAGAGACGGTATTGCGAATTGGCAAACCATGCAGGCCAGATTAGAGAGACTTGAGGATTTGGGTATTCCTACGGAGTTTCATGCGTATGAAGGACTGCCCCACGGATTCGGTATTGGAACCGGTACAGTTGCGGAGGGCTGGATCAACGATGCGGTGGCTTTTTGGGAGGCGCAGTGCGAGTGAGCCGATACCTGAACGTATAAAAAGGATAAGTAATGTATAAGCGGAATAAAACATAATGATCAACAGGAAAGGGGAAAAACATGAAAAAAGCTGCTCTATTATGTTTCAATCTGATGCTTGCTTTCAGTCTTTGGGCATGCGGAAGCGACATTGTGGCAAACGATGAGACATCGGCGCAGACACCTTTGGCATTAGAAAATACGGAGGCGCCTGAAAGTACGGAGGTCAGTGTGTCAGCATCTCCTTCAGAAGAGGAGACTGTAGATTCTGGCGACAGCGGGGAACAAGCGGGCTCTGCATCCTCCGTTGTGTATTTTACTTCGGACATTTCACCGGAGGGACTGATGGCGGTGTATGAGGCTTTGGCGTGGGAACCGACGGGAAAGGTGGCAGTGAAGCTTTCCACGGGCGAACCGCCGGCCAGCAATTATCTTGACCCGGAGCTGATTAAGGATCTGGTGCAGTCCGTGGACGGGACGATTGTAGAGTGTAATACGGCATATGGCGGTTCCAGAACGGAGACGGCCATGCACCGACAGGTGGCGGAGGATCACGGTTTTACTGCTATTGCTGATGTGGATATTCTGGATGCGGACGGTTCCATGGAGCTGCCGGTAGAGGGCGGTACGCGTCTTGACAGTAATCTGGTAGGTTCTCATTTTGCAGATTATGATTCTTATATTGTCCTGTCTCATTTCAAGGGTCATGCGATGGCAGGATTCGGCGGCGCGATTAAAAATATTTCTATCGGACTCGGTTCCAAAGAGGGAAAATGTCTGATCCACACGTCAGGACAGGATAATACCAGTCCATGGGGCGGCGATCAGACCGGCTTTACAGAATCCATGGCGGAGGCGGGAAAGTCCGTGTCCGACTATCTGGATAACGGTGAACGCATTGTTTATGTCAGTGTTCTAAATAATATTTCCATCGACTGTGACTGCGACGGCAATCCTGCAAAGCCGGATATTCATGATATTGGGATTGTGGCTTCTCTTGATTCGGTTGCCGTTGATCAGGCGTGTATTGACCTTGCTTTTGCGGCGGAGGGCAGTGAAGCTTTGCAGGCCCGTGTCAACGACCGGGATGGACTGCATACGTTGGAGCACGCCGAGGAGATCGGTTTGGGAAACCGCAGCTATAATCTGATCGATATTAACGAATAGGTGAGGAGGTGATCTGTGTGGAACTGTTTCCTTTGATCAGGCGTGAATTTGTTTATATCAGCTATTATTTTTGCGTGCAGCTGCGGCAGATCGCCTTTTACTGGATTCTGGGCATGGTGATTGGTTCCCTGGTATCTGTTTTTGCAAAGGATGCCATCCATAACGGCTTTGATCGGATCAAGGATAAAAAGTGGGGCATTTGTGGTGTGATCCCTGCGAGTCTTTTGGGAATTGCATCGCCTCTTTGTATGTATGGTACGATTCCCATTGCGGCCTCCTTTTCCAAGCACGGGATGCGCCATGACTGGCTGGCGGCTTTTATGATGAGCAGTGTGCTCTTAAACCCGCAGCTCCTTTTTTACAGTACGGCTCTTGGAGGGACGGCGATGGCGGTAAGGCTGGTGTCTTGTACCCTGTGCGGGATTTTTGCAGGGCTGGCGGTGCATTTTGCTTATGGAGGGAAAACGTTTTTTGAATTTACAGGTTTTGAACCCCGTGCAAGCCACGATACGGACCCGAATCTTTTCCTGCGTTTTCTGAAAAATCTGGGGCGGAATATAAAGGCGACAGCGCTCTATTTCCTGATTGGCGTGTTGCTTTCCGCGCTGTTTCAAAGATATGTTCCGGCAGACGGGTTTGCGGCGCTTTTTGGGAAAAACAATGAGGGATTCGGCGTACTTATGGCGGCGACCATCGGCGTACCCCTCTATGCCTGCGGCGGCGGGACGATTCCGCTGTTGCGGCAGTGGCTGGTTTCCGGGATGAGTATGGGAAGCGCGGCGGCTTTTATGATTACCGGTCCGGCAACCAAAATCACAAATCTGGGTGCGTTAAAGATTGTATTGGGAGGCAGGAGGTTTATACTGTATATCGCTTTTGTGATGGTATTTTCTCTGGCGACAGGATTGATTATAAATTTGGTTGTTTAAACCATAAAGTATAAACAGGAGAACCAAAAGAAACTTCTGATGAAATAATTCTGATTTTATAATAAGACTATAAGTTACGTGACGGGAGGCGCAATGTAAGTGAGCCGGTAGCAGTAGGTGTAAAAATGGTAGTGAAATGAAGTGAGAAGAGGGGGCAGTACGGTTATGAAGTACAGAATTTTGGGAAAGGATTTAAAGGTATCGGCGGTGGGACTCGGCTGTATGGGAATGAGTCACGCCTATGGCGCGCCGGCGGATAAAAAAGAGATGCGGGAGCTGATTGCGCAGGCTGTGGATATGGGATATACCTTTTTTGATACGGCGGAGGTGTACGGTACACCGGAAAATCCCCATGACAATGAGGAGCTTGTGGGAGAGGCGCTGAAAGCTTATCGGGATAAGGTGGTGATTGCGACCAAATTCGGCATTCATTTTGATATGACCAGCGAGAGTGTTAATAAGCCGCTGGTGCCGGATTCCAGACCTGCGGTGATCCGTGCCTCGGTAGAACATTCCCTGAAACGGCTTGGATGCGATCATATCGATCTGTATTACCAGCACCGCATGGACCCCTCAGTTCCCGTCGAGGAGGTTGCAGGGCTGATGAGCGAACTGATACAGGAAGGGAAAATCACCCACTGGGGACTGTCGGAGGCGGATGAAGAGACCATACGCCGCGCCCATGTGGTCTGCCCCGTAACGGCGATACAGAACCGCTATTCCATGATGGCGCGCTGGCATGCGTCGCTCTTTCCCGTATTGGAGGAGCTTGGCATTGGATTTGTGGCCTTCTCTCCGCTTGCCAACGGGTTTTTGTCTGCAAAGTACGGAAAGGATGCAAAGTTTGAGGCGGGGACGGATTACCGGAGTGTGATGCCGCAGTTTACGCCGGAAGCGATTGATCAGAATGAGAAACTGCTGGAACTGTTATGGACGGTGGCTCATGGAAAGAATGCTACGCCGGGGCAGATTTCACTGGCGTGGATGCTTTGTAAAAAACCGTATCTGGTGCCGATTCCCGGCACAAGGAAAGCGGAGCGGCTGAAAGAGAACGCAGGGGCGGCAGAAATTATGTTAACTGCAAAAGAAGTTGAAATTTTGGATCAGCAGCTTGACAATATGGAGATGTCGGATGTATTTGGCGGTACAGACTGTAAGTGCCGCTGACAGATATAAAGGAGGAAATTGCAATGAAGGAATTTACATTTACGTATCCCACAAAGGTTTATTTCGGGCAGGACTCTTTGGAAAAAGCGCTTCGGGCAGAATTAAACCAGTACGGAAAGACAGTGATGCTTGCATATGGCGGCGCTTCCCTGAAAGCGAACGGTATTTATGACCGGGTAAAAGGGCTTCTGGAAAAGGCGGAAAAGGATGTGGTGGATTTCCCGGGCATCATGCCCAATCCCACTTATGCGAAGGTGCAGGAAGGCGCGGCGCTGGCGAAAGAAAAAGGCGTGGATTTTATCCTTGCGGTAGGGGGCGGTTCTGTCATTGACTGCTGCAAGATTATAGCGGCACAGGCAAAGACCGATGCAGACATATGGGAAATGGAGTTTTCGGACGGTAAATTTCCGACAGAATATCTGCCGATGGGTGCGGTGGTTACCGCCTCCGGCACAGGGGCTGAGCAGAACTGCGGCGCTGTCATTACCAATGAGGAAAAGGGGATTAAGACGGGTGTGTTTGGCGCTTACGCCTCTTTTGCAGTGCTTGATCCTGAACTGACGGCTTCCGTTCCGGCTATGCAGGTGATTTCCGGCGCTTTTGATACGCTGAGTCACGCGATGGAAACTTATCTTGGCAATTCCGATCAGGACAATGTTTCCGACGATCTGGCATTGGCGGTTATGCGCAATACTGTGGTAAATATGCGCAGGCTGCTCGACGATGTGAATGATATGCAGGCCAGAAGCAATCTGATGTGGGATTCGGCTATGGCTGAGAACGGTATCCTGAAAGCCGGCAGGGTTACGGATTTTCAGGCGCACCAGATAGAGCACCAGCTCGGCGCATTCACGGACTGCAACCACGGACAGGGGCTTGCGGTGATCCATCCGGCTTATTACCGCCATATTCTGAAGGATGCGGAAGCAAAGTTCGAGCGGTTTGCAAAGGTCGTGTTCGATAAAAATACAGCGGAGGAAGGAATACAGGCACTTGGCGATTTTATAAAGGAATGCGGTCTGCCTGTGAAAATGGGAGAATTGAAGTCAAGGGTGGAGATTACGCCCGAATTGCTGCGCAAGGTAGCCGATACCTGCAATATGATCAAGTGTAATCCCCGCGAGTTAAGCAGAGATGAGGTCTATGAAATTCTAATGGAGTGTATCTAGAAAAGGAGAAGAGAAAATGAGCGAGCAGAAATGTGTGAAATTAAATAACGGTGTGGAGATGCCAGTGGCGGGAATCGGAACTTTTATGTTGAGCCCGGATGAGGCGGAGGCTTCCGTTTTAAGCGCTCTGCAGGGCGGGTATCGTCTGATTGACACGGCGAATGCCTATGTGAATGAGAAGGCCGTGGGCAGGGCGATGAAAAAGTCCGGTGTTCCCAGAGAGGAAATCTTTCTGGAGACAAAAATCTGGCCGGCATTCTATGAGCAGGCGGACGCGGTGGAAAAGACGCTTGAGAGACTGGATACCGATTATATTGACCTGCTGCTGATCCACCAGCCTTCCGGCAACTATGTGGCGGGCTACCGGCTGATGGAAAAGGCTTATAAAGAGGGCAAGGTGAAGGCAATCGGCCTTTCCAATTTTAATAAGGAGCAGATACAGGAAATACTGGATACCTGTGAAGTGAAACCTGCCATCCTGCAGACGGAGATACATCCTTATTTTCAGGAGAGGGAGCTGAAGGCATTTTTGGAAAAGGAGGGCATGGTGATTCAGGCGTGGTATCCGCTGGGACATGGGGACAGAGCGTTGATTGAGGAGCCGGTATTTGCCGAATTGGCAGGAAAATATGGAAAGAGCAATGCACAGATCATCCTTCGCTGGCATATACAGGCGGGAAATATCGTCATTCCCGGCTCCAAGAATCCAGACCACATCCGTGACAATTTTGCCCTGTTTGATTTTGAACTGACAGAGGATGAGATGGCGCGGATCGCCGGAATGGATAAGGATAAGAGATATTATACCAGCACGCCGCAGATGCTGGAGGGATATGCGAAGATGGTGCCTCCGGTTGACGAGCAGAAGTAAACGGCTTGTGGCGTGGGACAGCGCCGGGGAAGGGGTAATCGTTACCTGCCACAGAGGGAAAACTACTGCAATTCCCAATTAAAGTTTTCCTCTCCGGCGCCCACTTCAAAATGGCACTTTGCGATACCCAGATCGATCTTTGTGTAAAATCCCTTTCCGGCCTTTGCCGAAACCGAATTTCCGTTTTGGGTAAACAGGAATTTTTGCTGGTTCATTGCCGTGGGCGCAAGGAGAGCGGCGTCTATTCCTTTTTGGAACCATTCCGGCACGGGATTTTCCGCTTTCATCACCGATTCTGCCGGTTTGACTATGTGCCCGGTTCCCTGCGTTTTCCCATAGCCGACAGCAATCACAAGACACAGTTTTTCACCGTCATATTAGTTTGCAGATGTTATGGGCGCCTGAGCGTTGTGTCTGTGTCGAAAAATTACTCGTCGCCGTTTCTTTCCGGGACATGAATGTATTATACCATAAAAAAGAGCGGATGGATTATCCGTAAAGAAAATCAAGAGATTTAACCCGAGGGTATAAACTGATGAACAAAATGAGACTTCACCGGGAAGCCTGTATTTTTTATAATTAAGTAAAAGATTTTAATAAGCCCAAAATATAAATAAATGGAGGAAAGCAGGATGAAAATTTTATTTATCAACGGAAGCCCGA
>CAMWPB010000077.1 GCA_947176065.1 uncultured Lachnospiraceae bacterium
CAGCCGGAGAGCGGGGGATGGCTGCAAGCCTGATTGCCTACAGCCGGATTCCCATGATGGTTACGGCCAACTGTCTGCGGAAGACGGCCGGGGTTTGCGGCGCTGCGGAAGGGCAGAATCGGCACCTTACGCTGAAAGACCGTCTGGGACGAACATTTTTGGTGGAGATAAATTGCGATCACTGTTATAATATCATATATAATTGCGTTCCCTACTCCCTGAACGGGGCAGGGAAGGAGAGGAAGAGGATCGGCGCGGACGCGCTTCGCTATGATTTTACCACAGAGGATGGCGCATTGTGTGTAAAGATTTTAGAAGGGGATTTCCCCTTTACAGACTATACGACGGGACATTGTAAACGCGGCGTCGAATAATGGGAAGTACGAAGCTTTACATGTTGCATGGAATCAGGGTGGACAGGATGGAGCTGTATATCACAGAGCTTTCTAAATATTTTATTACGTTGTTTATTGCCTGCTATACGCTGGAATGCTTTCTGGTGTTCCGGTTTCAGGATGAGGAACGGCGCAGGGCCGGGTATTTCCGCCAGAACATCTGGATGTTTCTGGTGCATTTTTCATGCTTTCTGGTGATCTGTTTTGAGACGGGAAAGATTGAATATCTGCTTTTTTATGTGCTGCAGCAGATACTTCTGTTTTCCACGGTTATGCTGTTCCGTATGATTTATCCGAAGGGCAACCTTCTGATCATCAACAATATGTGTATGCTTTTAAGTATCGGGTTTGTGATTCTCACAAGGCTGTCCTATGAGCGGGCGATTAAACAGTTTTTCATTGTGACGGCATCCATCATCATTGGTATGGCGGTTCCTTTCTTTATCCGCAATCTGAAGTTTTTAAAGAGCCTGACGTGGGTTTATGCGGGGGTAGGCATAGCGGCTCTGGGGGTGGTGCTGATTCTCGGCTCAGTCACTTACGGCTCGAAAATATCCTATTCTCTGGCGGGAATCACCTTCCAGCCTTCGGAGTTTGTGAAGATTCTCTTCGTCTTTTTTGTGGCGAGCGCGTTCAGCGAAAGCTGGGATTTTTTGCGGGTGACGGTGACGGCGGCGCTGGCAGGAGCCCATGTGTTGATTCTGGTGGCTTCAAGAGATCTGGGGAGCGCGCTGATTTTCTTTGTGGTCTATGTACTGATGGTATTTATCGCTACGGGCAGATGGATTTATCTGTTTCTGGGAGCGGCGGGCGGCGCCGGGGCGGCGGTCATTGCTTTTCGGATGTTTTCCCATGTGCAGGTGCGCGTACAGGCCTGGAGAGATCCTTTCAGCTGTATTGACGACGCGGGATTCCAGATTACCCAGTCCCTGTTTGGGATCAGCAGCGGCGGGTGGTTCGGTCTGGGGCTTTTCCGGGGGAATCCCACATCGATTCCGCTGGTGGAAGCGGATTTTGTCTTTTCGGCGGTGGCGGAGGAGCTGGGCATTCTCTTTTCCATGTGCCTGATTCTGATCTGCATCAGCAGCTTTATCATGTGCATGAACATTGCCTTAAAGCTGCAGGACCGGTTTTACAGGCTGATCGCCTTTGGGCTGGGCGTAACCTATATTTTTCAGGTGTTCCTGACCATTGGAGGAGGAACCAAGTTTATCCCCATGACGGGTGTGACGCTGCCTTTTATCAGTTACGGCGGCAGTTCTGTATTGACTACATTAGTCATGTTTTTTATCATAGAAGGACTTTATATTATCAGACGGGACGAAGGAGACAGACGTGCCAAGAACAGAAAACGAAAAAACAGAAAGAAGAGAGAGCGAAGAGCGGGAGACGAACCGCAGGACCGGGAAGACGAGGAAGAAGCGTAACCGGCAGATTATGACGGTTACCTGGTTCTTTGTGGGCCTGTTTTTTGTGATGATGGGCTATACCTGCCATTATGCGGTCACCCACAGGCAGACGCTGATGAATAACAGCTACAACAGCAGGCAGGAGATCCTGATTGCCCAGAACAGCAGGGGTACGATTTACGCGGCGGGCGGCCAGATTCTGGCGGAGACGGCGACGGACGCAGAGGGGGAGGAAGTCAGGGTATATCCTTATGCCGAAATGTTCTCCCACGCGGTGGGCTATGCCTCCCACGGCAAGTACGGCATAGAGGCGCAGGCGAACTATTACCTGATCAACTCCAACGCCAGACTCTCCGAGAAAGTTGCAAACGACGTAGCGGGGGAAAAGTATCCGGGAGACAGCGTAATCACGACGCTGGATGTGGATTTGCAGCAGATTGCCTATGATTCACTCGGTGTTTACAGCGGCGCGGTGATCGTGTCGGAGCCGTCCACGGGGCGGATTCTTGCCATGGTTTCCAAGCCGGATTTTGATCCGAACGAAATCGAAGCGATCTGGGACGGCCTGATTGCCGATAAAGAGAGCAGCGTCCTGCTTAACCGGGTGACGCAGGGACTGTATCCGCCGGGTTCCACCTTTAAGATTGTGACGGCACTGGAATATATCAGGGAAAATATGGATTCATACAGTCAGTTCAGGTATCAGTGTGACGGAAGATTCACCCATGGGGAGGAGAGGATCAACTGTTATCACGGTACGGCCCACGGAAGCGAGGATTTTACCAGGGCTTTTGCAAAATCCTGTAATTCTGCCTTTGCCAGCATCGGTCTTTCGCTTGACCGGCAGAAATTCGGGAATACTTTGGACGGGCTGTTGTTTAACAAGGAATTGAAAGTAGATTTTGCCTACAATCAGAGTAAGCTTGTTATAGATGCGGATACGACGGACGCGGATGTGATGCAGGCGTCCATCGGGCAGGGCACCACACAGATGACGCCCCTGCAGCTCAATATGATTACCAGCGCTGTCGCAAACGGCGGCACGCTGATGAAGCCGTACCTTCTGGAACGGGTGGAAACCAGCGATAAAACGGTGGTGAGACAGTTTTCACCGACCTCCTACAAGCGGCTTATGAGCGAGGAGGAGGCGCAGATCATGACGGGGCTGATGGAGGAAGTGGTAAAGAGCGGTACCGGCACAAAGCTGTCGGGACTTTCCTACACGGCGGCCGGAAAAACCGGGTCTGCGGAATACAATCAGGTTAAGACCGACTCTCATGCATGGTTTACGGGCTTCGCTCCTGTGGAGGAGCCTCAGGTATGTGTGACGATCATCATAGAGGGGGCCGGCAGCGGAGGAGATTACGCCGTGCCCATCGCGAAGAGGATTCTGGACGCCTGCTTTGCGGAATAAAAAAAGGAAAACCGGATGCCAGGGCACCCGGTTAGAAACGATTTTAGAAAATAGCCGTGATCGAAAGCTCCGGTTTCGAGGAGAGATCGAGGAAAGACCCGTCCGCCCTCGTCAGGAGAGGCCTTGACAGGTTATCCTTATTGATGGTGGACACCTTCGCCTCCTCATCGTTGCTTAGGCGCACCATGAAGCCGAGCTGTGTGGCGGCTATGTGGTAGAGAATGGGCTGCAGAATGGCTTTCTCGTATTTCTCATAGCCTTCCCGTTCAAAGTTTTCGATGACCTGGAAGGGGTGGAGCGGCTGCCTGTAGGTGCGGGCGGAAGTCATGGCTTCATATGCATCTATGACAGCTATGTATTTGGCAAAGATATTGATCTTGTCGCCATGCAGTCTGGAGGGATACCCGGAACCGTCGCAGCGCTCATGGTGCTGGAGCGTGGCCTTGATGACAGACTCGTTGATTTCCGGCTGGTCTTTTAACAGCTCAAAGCCAAGCATGGTGTGTGTTTTCAGTCTGGTGTATTCCAGATCGGTCAGTTTCTCGGATTTCCAGAGAAGATCCTGCGGCAGTTTCAGCTTTCCGATATCATAGAAGAAGCCGCACTGGATCAGCAGTAGTACGTCTTCATGCGAAAGTCCCCACCATGTGCCGAACACACCGGCGAGCAGTGCGGAATTGAGACAGTGGGCATGGGTCATGGTATCTTCCCGGGGCAGCATATTGTACAGGAAATCAAGGAGCGATTCCCCGGTTTTTGCGCAGGCCGCGATTTTCAGATAGATATCCTTAAGCTGGCCGGTGCTTTTCCAGACACCGGTCTGGACGAAGCGGTTCATCAGCTTGGCATAGATGGACATGCAGTTGTTGTAGGTGAGCTGGAAGGTCTGAAATTCTTTGCTCAGGCGTACTTTTTCAAAGTGTGTGGTGGCAAAGTCGATTTCCTCCTTCACGGTGACGCAGATAATGGAGTGGTGTTCCAGCTTTTTAAGTATTTTTTTGTCCACAACGGTGTCTTTCGGAACGATCAGTTCATTCTGGTAGCTGTAGATATCCTCGCCGATTACCATGCCTTCTTCCAGTGTCATGCGGGCTACATCTTTCATAAGAAAACCTCCGTTTCTGCGGGGCTGTGCGCAATGCGCGGAACGCGCCCCTATATGTAGTGGTAAAATAATTTACTTTTGATAATAATGTACATATTTAGTATAAAACTTCTGTCTGAGAAGTCAATCACTTCTTGCGGCGTTATGGGCAAAACGCCATACATTGCATAAAAAACGGTACAGATTGTTTCGGCAGGAAAAACAGCACGGAAAAATTCGAGAAAGGCGGGACAGTATGAGCATTTGTGATACATGCAGCAATTATCAGTATGATGAGGATTACGAGTATTATGTCTGTATGGTAGATCTGGACGAGGACGATATGAGTCATTTTCTGCGGGGCGGAAGCTTCGAATGCGCGTTCTACCGGCGTGATGACGAATATGCGGTGGTGAGAAAGCAGATGTAAACGGCGGATAGGAACGACGCGGGAAATTTTTCTGTCTTATTATATTTGAATGTGATATACTAGACGCAGACTCTACAGTCTGCACCGCAGAAATACGGTGTCATAACGTGTTAATGGGGAAATCAAAGGGTAACAAATGAAGTTTTATAAAAACCTCTATATTGGGGATACTGTTAAAAAGCCCGAAAAGGCCATAAAGAAACTGAAACGCCATAAAAAGCAGCCATGGCTTTATGTGATCGCCTACGACGGGGAGACGGACCGGCTCGCGGTGTATCACAGCCTGATGCTTTTACAGTGGTACTATAAGGAAAATCCGCCGGGCTGTATTGTCGGACTGGCAAACGGCAGGGAGGAGGCTTTTGACGTGATCGAACAGATTGCGCAGGAATCGCTTGCCGCTACCGGCCGGGTGCAGCTTGTGGCGTATCTTTCCGGGATTGACCCGGAGAATTTTACGGGATAAGACTTTGGAGAAAACATGCTACATATTCTTCTACTTATATTAAAGATCATAGGAATCCTGCTTTTGTGTATTCTGGGCATGCTGGTTCTGGGAGTTGTCTGCGTGCTCTTTGTGCCGGTCCGTTACCGGATCGAGGTGGTGAGGAACGAGGGGGATGGAGAGCCGCCGTTTGCCGCCACGGTGAAGATTACCTGGCTTTTACATTTCGTGAATGTATTGGTGCGCTTTACCGGGAATCTGACTGTGCGGGCGCGCCTGTTGTTTTTTACGGTTTTTCGTCTGCCGAAGCGGGAAAAGCACGGCGGCAGGGTAAAGGCGGGTAAACCGGGACACGGAGAGGACAAAAAAAAGCGAAAAAGGGAGAAGCCGCCGGAGGACACGGACAACGGAATCAGTGTGGAGTCTTCGGAGAACCGATCAGACGGGTATTCAAAAAAAATAGATCGAAATACAGAAGATACAAAGGCGGCGGATCAGACAATCTCTCACGACGTACCAGAGGGCGATGAAAAAGAGAGTGCACGCAAGGCGGATGAGGAAAGCGGCGGGGAATCCGAAAAAGCGCCGTCATTGTGGGACAAGCTGCGAGCGATCCCTGAGATTCTCCGCGGTATTTTCGCAAAAATTAAGAGTTTCTTTGAAAATATACAGTACACAATACAAAATATCTGTGATAAAATAAGGTCTATATCGGATACTATAGAGTATTACAGGGGTGTGATAGAGGGGGAGGCGTTTGCGAATTCCTTCGCCCTGTGTAAGAAAGAACTCCGGTCAATCGCAAAGGCTCTGAAACCTGACAGGTTTGAGGCTGCACTTATTGTCGGCGTGGATGATCCGGCGGCCACCGGGGAGATTCTGGCAGTCTGCGGCATGCTGTATCCGGTTTTCGGTCCGCAGGTGTGTGTGTCCGGGGATTTTGAGAGGAAACGCCTGGAAGGACGTGTGTTTGTAAAGGGAAAGCTGCGGTTTTTCACTTTTGTCCGTGTGGCGGTAAAGATTTATTTTAACAAGGATATCAGAAAACTGTATGGTCTGTTGAAAAAGGAGGCAGTATAAATGGCTGAGAACAATTTTGGCGGCGTGATCGAGTCCCTGATGAAGGGCATGAATGCCGTGATCGGAACCAAGACGGTGGTGGGCGATGCCACACAGGTCGGAGACACCATCATTCTGCCTTTGGTGGATGTGAGCTTTGGCGTGGGCGCAGGCGCGGGCGCGGCCGATAAGAAAAACAGCGGGGCAGGCGGCTTTTCGGCAAAGATGACCCCAAGCGCGGTTCTGGTGATTAAGAACGGTTCCACGAAGCTTGTGAATATCAAGAATCAGGATACCGTCACGAAGGTGCTGGATATGATTCCGGATATCGTGGAAAAATTTACATCCCCCAAGGAAGAGATGCTGGCTGACGATGCGGCCGTTGACATTGCGTTCCCGGAGGAAAAATAAATAGTCACCTGTCGGATGCGGCTGCATATAGTATCATAAGAGCATAAACAGGGGTAGCCCATGAAAAAAATGATTGGATTTGTAGCGTTTTGTGTCGCGGCAGGCATGCTTATCATGCTTTTTCTGGTGAACCGTTTTCTGGGGCTTCTGTTAATTGTGCTGCTTTTGCTGATCGGGTACAGTTTTTTTTGTTGTTAGTCAAGGGATATGAGGATCACGATGGAGAACAGGGAAGAAATACTTCTGGAAGAGGAGCTGACAGAGGACGAAATGCAGGGACTAAAGTCCTGGCTCTTTAAGGAGAATATCAGAATTATGACCGCTTCCGCCGAGCTGGAGGAACAGCGGGAAAAATTTGAACTGGAAAAGAAACAGTTTAAAGAGGAAATGAAGAACCTGAACCGTAAGATGAACGCGGAGCAGAAGCGGATTCAGCAGGACAACCGGCTCGTGGATGAGCGGCTGGAAATCATAAAGGACGGTTTTCAGAAGCTGGATATGGACCGCAGGAGACTGGATAAGGAGTGGGCGAGACTTGCGGCGGAGAAGGAATTTCTGGAAGAGCGCGGGCTTTATGACAGCTACCCGGAGACCGGCGTCTTTTTTGGCGGTGTGAAAAATCTGCTGATGCTCAAGAAACGGTATAAGGATCTGACAAAAATTTACCACCCCGACAACGTGGCCGGGGATACGGAGATTATTCAGCGGATCAACAGGGAATACGAGAGACTGAAAAGAGAGTATGAGGAATTTAAGCAGGCGTAGGAACGCGCCTGCTTTTTTACGCGCATAAGCAGAGTCAGAAAGTGACACATACAGGATACATGCTTGCATGTAAGACTGTATGTGGCGATTTATGACGAGCAACGCGAACGAGAAATGCGTAGCATTTCGAGTCTGCTTATTCACAAAAAAAGAGCCGGATGTCTTCCGGCTCTCTTACCACACCTATGTTTACGATAATAAAATTATGCGCGTTCCACAGCGCCGGATCTCAGGCAGCGTGTGCACACGTGCAGCTTTTTGCTTGCGCCATTCACCTTGCATTTCACATTCTGAATGTTAGAATTCCAGATTCTGTTTGATCTTCTATGAGAATGGCTGACATTGTTTCCGAAATGAGCGCCCTTACCACAAATATCACATTTAGCCATCTTTGCAC
>CAMWPB010000078.1 GCA_947176065.1 uncultured Lachnospiraceae bacterium
CCTATTGCAAGGCCTTGCAGTACCTTTTTGGTTATTGATGTGTCAAACACCCGTGATAGTCAGCGGTTTGCCGTCTGTCTTGTTATGATTTCCATAAGTCTTCCTCCATACGGTATCTTAGCATAAACGGAAAAAAGAAAAAATACGGTATGCATGACCTGCAAATTTGGTAACATCAATTACAAACAGCATATGCTATTGCTATTGGGGCTCGGCATCGATATAATAGCAGTATATTTATCAAATCATGCTTTCATACGGTGGCAGGAGGCTGTCCCGCCGTACCGGGAGCGGGAGACAGAAAAGGAGCACGGATATAAAAATGGAATACATAAAAATTTATGAGAACGGCATCCACATCGTATTTGGGATTACGGAAAAAAGGCAGTTAAAACTCCTTCATTTTTCAAAGAACGCATTCTGTGAAGAGGACTTGTGTAAGGTGGGGCCGGAGTGTAAGGCCGAGGATCAGGTGAGAAGAGATCAGTTTATCGACGAGGCGTTTCAGTTTGTACAGGTCAGCTTATCCGGCTATAACCGCCCTTATGAAAAGCACGGAAACAAGCATATCGTGACGGCGCCGGGATATCTGCTTACCTATGTGGGCATGGAGGACAGTGTCAATGAAACCGGGCGCAGGCTCACTATCACGCAGGAGGATAAGGAAGTGACTCACGTCCGCGTGGAGACGGTGATGCAGTTTTACAACGGCACTTCCGTTGTACGCATGTGGAATCAGGTGACCAACATGGGGGAGGAGACACAGTGTCTGGAATATCTGTCCTCCTTCTGCTATACGGGGATTGAAAAAGAGGGAGATCAAAATTCCGATGCGAAGATGAGACTGCGGGTTCCCTACAACGGATGGCAGAAGGAAATGAGTATCAAAGAGTATACCTTTGGGGACGTGGGGCTTTCGCAGACGCAGCCGGGCGTGTACCAGCGCACTTCGCAGGTGTTTGAGGTGACCAATACCGGGAACTGGTCTTCCAAGAAATATCTGCCCTTGGGCTATATTGAGAATACGCAGGCCCATACAAGCCTGTTTTGGCAGATTGAGCACAACGGTTCCTGGCATTATGAAATCGGCGACCAGAATACCCATTTTTATCTATGCGTCAGCGGCCCCACGGAGGTGCAGTCCCACTGGTTTAAGAATCTGGCGCCGGGCGAGAGCTTCACATCGGTGCCGGTGGCTGTGGGTGTGGCAAAGGACAGCTTTGAGCAGGCGGTCGGTGAGCTGACCAGATACCGCCGTCTGATCCGCAGACCAAATAGGGACAATGAAAATCTGCCGGTGATCTTTAACGATTATATGAACTGTCTGTTTGGCGATCCGACAACTGAGAAAGAACTGCCATTGATTGATGCGGCGGCGCAGTGCGGCTGTGAATACTATGTGATCGATGCGGGCTGGTACGCACCCGGCGAGTGGTGGGACAGCGTGGGCGAATGGCAGGAGTGCAGGGAGCGGTTCCCGAACGGCATCAAAGAGGTGACGGATTACATCCGCAGCAAGGGCATGGTTCCCGGTGTCTGGCTGGAGCTTGAGGTCATGGGGATCAACTGTGAGAAGGCTAAAAAAATGCCGGACGACTGGTTTTTTGTGCGCCATGGCAAAAGAGTGTTTGACAGGAGCAGATACCAGCTTGATTTCCGCAATCCGGCGGTAATTGCCCATGTCAATGAGGTCATTGACCGGATGGTAAATGAGTACGGTGTGGGATATATAAAAATGGATTACAATATCGAGCCGGGTATTGGCACGGAAATCGGCGCGGAGAGCGTGGGACAGGGGATGCTTTTGCATGAGCGCGCTTATCTGGCCTGGCTGGACGATGTGTTTGCCAGATATCCCGATCTGGTGATCGAGAACTGCTCCAGCGGCGGCCTGCGGATTGACTATGCGCTGCTTTCCCGTTACAGCATCCAGTCCACCTCGGATCAGGAGGATTACCGCAACTATGCCACCATTGCGGCAAACGCGGGAGCCGGGGTGACGCCGGAGCAGGCGGCGGTCTGGTCTTATCCCATGCGGCAGGGAGATAAGGAGGAAGTCATTTATAACATGATAAACGCCATGCTTGGCCGGGTGCACCAGAGCGGCCATTTGGCGGAACTTTCCGGGGAGCGCACGGAGCTGGTGAAGGAGGGCATTGCCTGCTATAAAAGGATACGTGGGGATATCAGGAGAGCCGTGCCGTTTTATCCGCTGGATGTGACGGACAATGAAGATCTGTGGGCGTGCGGCGGCCTTCAGACAGAGGATAAGGCGTATCTGGCCGTCTGGAAGAGGCAGATGGAGGGGAAGAACAACGACAGGCGCAGGGCTGCCGGAACGTTATGTTCGGAGACAACCCTGTCCATCCCTCTTGGCAGCCTGCCTTTTGCTAAGGAAGGTGTCCGGGTTTCCTGCCTTTATCCGAAGGAAGAGCCGGTCAGTTTCGCGGTGGAGAAGGATGTGCTGACGGTTACCTTTGAAGCGCATGTCATGGCCAGACTGTTTGTGGTGGAGGGGTAAAACGAAGACGGCTTTTGTATAGTGTTTATGTTTTATAAATTGTCTTAAAGATGTCTGAATGGGACGGCAGAATTGCACTTTGCCGTCCTTTGTGCTACAATTTTTAGAAATACAGGCTGTGTTATGTATAGCCGGAATGATCGGAATATTGCGGCAGGAGTGAAGTGGGATATGGGATTTTTGAGACAGACGGGAAAGAAAAAAAGGAAGGATCAGAAAAGCAGTGTGGGAGAGTCTGTTTCAGAGCTGGAACAGATGACAACTGATCGGGTTGAACTGGAAAAAACGATGTTTCTTTCGCCGGAGGAGAGAATGGGTTCCAAAGGGAGAAACGGGAAGCGCACATCACAGGAGAAAGGTGAAGACTCAGGGGATTCCCGCGGGAAGATTGTCCTTGGCAATCCGACTATTATCAACGGGCCGGATTATCTCTTGCGCATCAGCGAGACGCGCATGGAGGCTTTTCTTATTTTGTACCGTCGTTTTTCCGAGAAAGAAATACGTGAGCTGCTGAAAGAAAACCAAATCGTCTACGGAATCAAAGAGGATGTACTACAGGAGCTTGCGCAGGGGAAGCTGAATTATGAGGAAGTCTTTGTGGCGCAGGGGACGGCAAAAAAGGATGGCCGCGACGGTTACTTTGAATATCATTTTAATCCGCAGCCGGAGACAAGGCCGATTATTCTGCCGGACGGTTCGGTGGATTATAATGTGCTTGGAAAAATGGAGCTTGTGACCAAGGGGCAGCTTCTTGTCACCTATCATGCCGTTCTGCCCGCCGTAGTCGGCAGGGACGTTCAGGGAAATATCATGGAGGCCTATGAGGGGAAGGAGCTGCCGCCGCTTCAGTGCAAACGCTGTGAGCCGGATGAGAGCGGCTATAAATATTTTGCCAGTACGGAGGGGAATGTGACGTTGGAAGGAAAATGCCTGACGGTCACCCCGATTTATGCGATAGAGGGCAATCTGGACGCCGCCACGGGGGACGTGGATTTTCATGGAGACGTGCTGGTGCAGGGCAATGTTTTTGCCGGGGTGACACTGAAAACCACCGGGACGATCACCGTTAACGGGCATGTGGAAACGGCGCATCTTTTTGCGGGAAAGGATGTGATACTGAAAAACGGCATGCAGGGTTCGGGAAACGGTATCATTCGCGCGGGACGCAACGTGATGGCACGCTTTTTGGAACAGACACAGGTTTATGCCGGAAATGAGGTGAATACGGGTGCTATCTTGAACTGCGAAGTGGAAGCGGGGCAGAATGTGGTGGTAGCCGGAAACCGTGGCACGATCATCGGCGGCAGTGTTACGGCGGTAGAACAGATTAGCGCCGCGTCTATTGGGAACCGCGCGGCGGTGACGACCCAGCTCGTGATTGGTCTGGACTGTGAATTTAAGGAAAAGATGGGAGAGATCGACCGTCTGACGGACGAATACGAGGGGAACATGAAAGACGCCGAGAATGCCCTCGACCGTATTGCCTATCAGTTGAAGTCACAGCCCGCAGCGCCTGAGTTAAACCAGCAGAAAGCGGAACAGATGCGCAGAAAGATCAACTATCAGTTGAAGCTGAAGGAGATTTCCGCGAAGCGGGAACAGTTGATCGACATTAACAGGCGCTCGGCTGACGGGAAAATTGTGGTAAACGGCACCTCGAATGTGGGATGTGTGATCGTCATAAACGGCGTGCGCGAGGTACTGCATTCGGAGTACCGGGATGTGACGTATAAGAAGGGGAGGCAGGAGGTTCGGATTATATCGAACAGGCAGTAAGAAGGTTCTGATCCTGCCGCCCGCCTGTAACGGACGGCAGTTTGACAAATCAGCAATTAATGGGGAACTATTATGAATTATAATGTTTTTTTTAGCCCTACCGGAGGAACAGAAAAAGTCATTCAATACATCGGGAGAAATTTTTCCTGTCCTGAAAATATTGATATATCTAAAACTGATTTACCGAATTACGTTATGAATGCAGATGATTTCTGTATAGTCGGAGTGCCGTCTTTTGGCGGCCGCATTCCAAAGATTGCCGCCATGAGATTACGGCAGATAAACGGAAACCATACGCCCGCCTTTTTATTGGTTACATATGGTGGAAGGGCATACGAGGATACACTGATAGAATTAAAGGACATTCTGGAAATGCAGGGCTTTATTTGTATTGGTGCGGCAGCAATGGTAGCGGAGCATTCCATCGTCCGGCAGATTGAAGCAGGACGGCCTGATGAGGAAGATTATAAGGAACTGGATCATTTCATCATTGAAATAAAAAAACGTTTGCAAGACGAAGTATGTCCAATTGAGGTGCCCGGTAATACGCCATATAAGGAATACAAGGTTCTGCCTATGGAAATCAGGGCATCAGAGCATTGTATAAAATGCGGGCTCTGTGCAAAAAAATGTCCTGTCAGCGCAATTCCTTCTGAAAATCCTAAAGTAACCGATGCTGAAAAATGTATTTCCTGTATGAGATGCGTAAAGATCTGTCCTCTTCAGGCAAGAAGTGGGAACCCGGCTAAGGTTGAAATGATCTCTGAAAAATTGCAGAAGATCTGCCAGCCAAACAGGCAAAACGAATTTTTCTAATCCTTTTTCTCGTTTTGCAGTATCACGCTGCTGATGATGCCAAGGCCGCCCAATAGGGCACAGGACTTTGATGTAAAAACAATGCCGGCCGTTACCAGACCGGTGCCGACAATAAAGTTGCATACCACAGCCTTTTTTAATGCTTTCTTTTTCGGATTGGGAAGTTTTACGGAAATTCCAAGGGTGTTGTTCAGTTTCTCGCAAGCTTTATTTACTTCTCTGATCATTTTGTCTCCTCCAATTTTACTCAAAAATATCCGCAACAAGGCGATCCGTCATAAAATCAAAAACAGTGAAATAATCGCAGGTGACGGAAAGCGTTTCCTTTGCGTTAATGGTTGACAGCAGCGCGCTTAATATTCCATATGCCTGTGATTCCTCCATTTTCAGCCGGAGGTTTGCGGCATGGATGACCTGTCTGAAAAAATCGAAGCTGTCAAGCTTGATTTTCTGTATCGCATCCTCCGGCAGTTTTGTTATAAAAGATTGGAAATCCGGCGTATTGACATTGTACAGGAAAGGCTTGCTGTCATATTCCCGGAAAAGGCTTTTCATGGACTGCGCAAAGCCCTCTTTTGTCCGGCTGTTCCTGTTGATGTCAAGAACCTTTTCTGTCAGCTTTTTTTGTATGCTTCTGATCGTTTCAAAAAACAAATCTTCTTTTGTCGGGTAGAGTGTATAAAACGTACCGACAGATATAGCAGTCTGATCGCATAAATATTTAATGCCTGTTTTTTTATATCCTTGCGTGATCCAGCACTTTTCACATAATTCCTCCAGTTTTTGGCGGATTGCTGTTTTATCAGCGTCCGAGAGGACGGGCTTTGACGGCATAAGTTGATATCTCCTTCTGTGTGAATTTTGTTTGTGAATAATTTTAAAATATATTCGCATAAGAAATAATAACATAATTGCCATATAGTGTCAAGGAGAGAAATGGGATTGGCAGTGTCGAACTGATTTATAAAAGTATGGTTCCGATCAATAAAAAGTTAGCGTTGCCAAAGCTTTTGCCGGAAGGTATACTAGCTTTGAAGAGCGGTGTAGAGGGATTCGGGTTTGTCCATCCGTCAGAATCCGTATGGCTTCTCTTAACGTTGTCCTGCTGACGTTCAGTACCGCCGCCAGCTCGTTCTCGTTTGGCAGTTTATCCCCGGCTGCAAAACGCTTTTCGCTTATATCCCCATTGATACAGGCAAGATATATATGATTCAAAATATGACAGGAGGAGAGCGCAGTGAGAGAAATTGACGTAACAACATGGGACAGGGCTATGCACTGTCAGGTTTTCAGGAACAGTGTACAGCCACAGTATTGTGTAACGTTTGAACTGGATATCACGAATTTCTTAAACAGAATCAAAGAGCGTAACTATTCCTTTACCTTTTCCTTTGTATTTGCCGTAACAAAATGCGCGAATCAGATTGAGGCATTCCGCTGCCGGTTTCTGGATGGGAAGCCGGTTGTATACGATAAAATCAATACCTCCTTTACCTATCTCGACAAAGGCAGTGAGCTTTTCAAGGTAGTCAATGTGGAAATGAAGGATACCATAGAAGAGTACGTGACACTTGCAGCGAAGACAGTGGGAGAGCAAAAGGAATATTTTACCGGCCCTATGGAAAATGACATTTATCAGTTCTCCTCCTTCCCGTGGGTGTCGTTTACACATATCTCCCATACGGAGTCCGGGAAAAGGGATAATGCGACGCCAATGATAGATTGGGGGAAATATTTTATCCGGGATGATAAGGTGATTCTGCCGTTTTCGGTTCAGGTGCATCATTCGTTTGTAGATGGGGTACATATCGGAAAACTGGCAGAAATTTTGCAAAATTATCTTGACCGGTTCGAGTGAACAGCGGGCAGATACCGGCAGCTTTAAAACAGCGTTTCAAATGGAAGCGATCCATTTTTCGATAGCTTCTGCCAAAATAAGCTGCTGGCGCAAAACCGCCATGCCGGTTTCGGGAATTTCCGGGAGATTCTCTTTTTCGCTGATATTTTCTTTCAGGTAAGTTTTTAACGCTCTCACATTCTTTTCAATATCTGCCACACATGATTTCCGTGTTTCGGGAGGCAGACTGTCTAAATTTACGATCACAGCGTTAAAATCCAGTATGATATGGATCGGTTTGGCTGAAATCTCTAACATAAGCCGTTCAAATTCCTTTTCACCAGCCTCAGTAAGAGAGTAAACAACCTTCTCGGGCATTTTTCCCTCTTTTACGATATTGCCTTTGATAAATCCTTTTTCCTCCAGCTGAATTGCTTTTTTGTAGACAGAGGGGGTGCTGATCTTCACCCACTTGGAAATATTGCGGTATTCCACCTGCTTTTGCATATCATAGGCGCCCATGGGTTCTTTTTTTAACATTCCTAACACAATTAAATCAATCGTAGTCATAGTGACCAGCCTTTCTTTTCTTTAACGGGTAGAAAGCAGACAGAAATCTTGTTTTTTAGTATAAGCGTTTTGCTGCAAAAGTTCAACATGGCTTTTGTCAGGGAAATGTGAACTTCCGCAGGAGTACTTGACAAACACTATAATTTATAGTTGTATCTCTTTTGGTTTTAATACCATAAATTATAGTAGTATATATTAGATAGGTAATTGCGAAACAAGTTCGCAATCCTGATTGAAAATGCGGTAAGAATCCT
>CAMWPB010000079.1 GCA_947176065.1 uncultured Lachnospiraceae bacterium
GGTGGATTTCGTTGGAATTGTAAAAGAAACATTTTATTTCAAAAATCATTTTAAAAACAAGTATAAAAAACTATTCTCTTTGGAAAGGAACCATTGTACAATAAAATGTTTTAATAAAGATGACTGTATAAATAACAATGCATGCGAAACCGAATCCGAGGTCAAATATATTTTGGATATGCATATATTTGAACAAGAAATACAAAAAGCTCTTGCAAAAGCCGTTGATTCAGATACAGCTGCCAGTCTGACAATAATAAAACTCGCTATGTTAGGTAATGAACATGCACTTGCTTTTACAGACTGGATCAAAAATAAATTGTGTCCGGAAACCAATATGATAAATTATGACATCTATAAATCCATGAAAAGCGAGGAGGACGATTTACGGATTTTACGTGATGCAAGATACTTAGACATCTTCCGCATGATCGACTCCAGTATCATCGGCATCGAAATAGATGCGGAAAAACCGTTCTCAAAAACAACGATAATCAGACAAAAAAGGGATGGCAGCACCTTCACCAGAGAGCTCTCACAAGATTCCAGCGGCGTCCGTGAATTCTTTGCCTGGGCCGTTCAGATTTTTAAGGTAGTGTATGAAGACAAAATTGTCTTTGCAGACGAGATGGACCGCGTACTAAACCCTGTTTTATCCGACAGAGTCATTTCCTTTATCTGCGGGAAAAAACATTATGGACAATTTATTTTCACGACACACAACGTTCTGCATCTCGACTTAAAAAATTATATGAAGGAACAGATTTATTTTATCACAAAAGACGTGGAGACCTTGGATTCAGAATTATATTCCTTGGCGGATTTCCCCGAAATACGCTACGAAACGACTAAAATATACGAGTTTTACATGAAGGGTATTCTGGGAGGTACGGCCATTGAGTAGAAAACCACGCACGACACAAAAGATCTTCAAAGTTTTCTGTGAGGGAAGTACGGAATATCATTATATAGACGAGATGCGCCGGCAGAAAAATCTATCTATTACCCTGAAACTCACAAATATGGAAGGCGGCGGTTACAGCAGGTTTCTGGAACAGATTGAAATCGATGGCACCACAAACTGCCTGGCAAAATTTATCATTATTGACGGCGACCGGGCAGTTAAGGAAGAAGGCGAAAAGAAAAATCTGCAGAAACTGATAGACTTTTGCAAACGCCAAAACAAATACGGAAAAATTCCGCATTTTCTGATTGTCACCTATCCTGATTTTGAATACATCGCATGTCTGCACATGCCAAAATATAAAGGACAGGACGCCGCCCACTATCTGACCAAAGAATTGGGATACCAAAGCATTGATGCGTTTAAAGCTGATGCAAAAGTTTATCATATCCTTAATACAAATGGAAATTCATACGAACAAATGCTGCCTTTATTAAAAAAAGAAAACTGTCTTGTCATTAATAAGTACTCAATTAGCGAAAAGCAGTATGAAATAAAAATTCCTACTACTACTTGCAATTGGGACAATGTGGATCGAAAGGGTTCAAACATAAATGAGTTTTTTGAGGTGATAAAACGCTTTTATACATAACTGAATACCGTTATCGGACCCTTTGCCGTCCTTTGAATCTACTTATACGCGTAAAAAGAGGGCCGCCCATCTGGGAAGCCCTCCATTCATTTTACCATAACATTTGTTATTCTTTTGTTTTTTCCTTATTATTCATAATCTCAAAGACAACCGCGGCCAGAAGCACAACGCCCTTAACCACCTTCTGCCAGTTCGCGTCGATACCCATAAGGCTCATGCCCAAGTTGATAACGCCGATCAGCGTCGCGCCGACTACCATACCGAACACCGTGCCGGAGCCGCCGTATGCGGACACGCCGCCCACCACGCAGGCGGAAATGGCATCCATCTCGTAGTTGGTTCCGGCTGTGGGCGTCGCCGCCGACAGTCTCGCCATCGTCATCCATGCACTGATCACGGTGAGCACCGCCATATTCAGATACGCCAGGAAGAAAATTTTCTTCGTGTCAATACCGGAAAGTCTGGTGGCCTCCACGTTGCCGCCGATGGTATAGAAATAACGGCCGATGGTGGTCTTGCCCGTGATGAAATTATAGATCAGAACGATCACAGCCACCCAGATCAGGTTATTCGGAATACCGCCCGCCTGCGCCAGCTTGAACGCAAACAGCAGAATTACCGCGCTGACGAGCACGCAGCGCACGATTACGCTTGCCATACTCTCCGCCTCATAGCCCTTTTTCACCTTATCGTTTCTGCCCTTTAACTGTAAGAGCACAAACAGCACACAGGCAACCACACCCACCAGCAGACAGGTAATATTCAGTCCTGCGCCGCCGAAAAGATCGGGTACGCTGCCGTTAAACATCTTAATAAAGCCCTCCGGCATGGGCGCGATGGTTGCGCCGCTCAGAAGCGCCGTACCCCAGCCGCGGAAAGCAAGGTAGCCTGCCAGTGTGGCAATCCATGGCGGGATATTGAGATAAGCGATGAGGAAGCCTTCCACAACGCCGTAGATCACGCCCGCGCCTACCATTAGCAGCATCGCCAGAGGCACCGACATGCCGCCGCGCACCATCATAATACCGCCGATCGCACCGATAAAGCATACGAAAGAACCAACGGAAAGGTCGATGTTACCGCCTGTCAGCATACACATCAGCATACCTGTCGCCAGCACGAACACATACGCATTCTGTGCAATCAGCGCCTGAAAACTGGATGCCGCAAACATCTGTCCCTTCGTCATCACCGAGAAGAATATCACGATCAGGACAAGGACTATTTTCATGGTATGTTTTCTAAAAATATCCACTGCTTTGTTCATCTTCATCCTCCTCCCTTATTTCTTCTCTCTCTTGGACAGTACGTCAAAGGCAACCGCGATCAGGAGCACCAGACCCTTAACCACCTTTTGGTAGTTGGCGTCCATACCCATGATACTCATACCCTGATTGATTACGCCCATCAGCGTTGCGCCGACCACCACACCGGCCACGGAGCCAACGCCGCCGTAAGCGGATGCGCCGCCGATAAAGCATGCGCCGATGGCGTCCATCTCATACCCCTGCCCGTAAGTGGGCTGTGAGGAAGTCAGTCTGGCAATTGTCAGAATACCGGCTAACGCCGCTAAAAATCCCATATTCACATAGGCGATAAAGTATACCTTCTTCGTGTTGATACCGGAAAGTCTGGTGGCCTTTTCATTGCCGCCCACCGCATACAGATAACGGCCGATTCTGGTCTTTGTTGTCAGATAGCCGTAAACCAGCAGCACCAGAAGAATCCAGATTAGCGCTGTGGGAATACCCTTGTGGGAAGCCAGCTTGTATGTAATCCATAAAATCACCGCACTGATCACCGCCAGCTTTGCAACGGTACTGCCGAGAGGCGCAGTCTCATAACCTCTGCTCTTATTGTTGATGCGGTTCTTTAACTGCATCGCAATCAGGATAACCACAGCGATGCATCCGGCGATCATACAGGTCATGTTAAAGCTTTCGCCGCCGAAAAAGTCCGGCACATAACAGTCTGCGCCGCCGCCGAATACTCTGATAAAAGTATCGCTCTTGATGGAAACCGTCATACCCTGCAGCACCGCATTGGAAAGTCCGCGAAAAGCATACATGCCCGCCAGCGTTGCAATAAAGGGCGGCACCTTCACATAGGCAATCCAGAAGCCCTGCCACATACCGATCAGAATGCCGATTACCAGCATGGAAAGAACCGCTGCCCAGACATTCACGTTTTTATCCATCATCATCGCGCCCACCGCACCCGCGAAACAGACCACGGAGCCTACGGAAAGGTCGATGTTGCCGCCCGTCAGGATACAGAGCAGCATACCTGTCGCCAGCACGAACACATAGGCATTCTGCGAAATCAGGTTGTTAATATTCTGAGGAAATAAAATTTTCCCCTCTGTCGTAACGCTAAAGAAAATCACCACCAGAACAAGGGCGATAATCATGGTATATTTTCTAAGAAATGCTGAAACATTTGTTTTTTCCATATCCTTACGCCCCCTTTCCCGAACTTACGATGATGGACATGATTCTCTCCTGGGACGCCTCCTCGGCGGAAAGCTCCCCGGCAATCCTGCCCTCATTCATCACATAAATCCTGTCGCTCATGCCAAGCACTTCCGGCAGTTCGGAAGAGATCATCACCACGGACTTGCCTGCCGCCACCAGATCATTGATGATGCAGTAAATCTCATACTTGGCGCCCACGTCGATACCTCTTGTGGGCTCATCCAGAATCAGCACATCGGGATCCGTAAACATCCACTTCGCCAGAAGCACCTTCTGCTGGTTTCCGCCGGAGAGATTACCCACGTTCTGCTCCACGGTAGGACACTTGGTTTTCAGCTTCCCGCGGTATTCCTCCGCCACCTGATACTCCTTATCCTTGTCGATGATCATCCGGGGACTGATGCTGTCCAGATTGGCCAGCGTCGTGTTGATCTTGATCGGATTGGTGAGTACAAGACCGTTGCCCTTCCGGTCCTCCGTCACATAGGCCAGCTTATTTTTGATGGCCTGCTTGATGGTCTTCAAGTGCACTTCCTTACCGTCCAGATAGAGCTGTCCGCTGATATTGGTACCGTAGGACTGTCCGAAAATGCTCATGGCAAGCTCGGTACGTCCCGCGCCCATCAGACCGGAAATACCTACCACCTCGCCCTTTCTCACCTTGATGGACACATTGTCGCACACCTTTCTCTCCGGGTAGAGCGGATGATGTACGGTCCAGTTTTTTACTTCCATATTCACGTCGCCGATCTTTACGCCGTGACGCTTCGGGAAACGGTCAGTCAGCTCACGGCCAACCATGCCCTGAATAATTCTATCCTCTGAAATCTCCGTGGTGTGCTTATCCATCGTCTCAATGGTGGAACCGTCACGGATCACCGTGATCTTATCGGCCACATAAGCAACCTCGTTCAGTTTATGAGATATAATAATCGATGTCATGCCCTCTTTCTTAAACTTTAACATAAGATCGAGCAGCGCCTGAGAGTCCTTCTCGTTCAATGAGGACGTCGGCTCATCCAGAATCAGAAGCTTCGCATGCTTGGCCATCGCCTTGGCAATCTCCACAAGCTGCTGTTTACCTGTACCGATATCCTTAACCAGTACTCTGGACGACTCTGACAGGCCTACCATCTTCAAATACTTATCGGCTTCCCCGTAAGTCTCGTTCCAGTCGATCGCCGCGCTCTTTCCGCGCTCGTTTCCAAGGAACATGTTCTCTCCGATCGTCATGTAAGGAATCAGCGCCAGCTCCTGATGGATGATAACGATTCCCTTTTCCTCGGAGTCCTTAATCTTACCAAACTTACACACTTCACCGTTATAGATAATGTCGCCCTCATATGTACCGTAGGGATAAATGCCGCTCAATACATTCATCAGCGTGGATTTGCCCGCGCCGTTCTCACCGACCAGCGCATGAATTTCTCCTTCTTCCACTTTCAGATTGACATTGTCGAGCGCCTTGACACCGGGGAACGTTTTGGTAATATTTTTCATTTCCAATAAAACTTTAGCCAAAGTGTATTCCTCCCAACATTTTTGTTTCTGCTACCCACTTCTCATTTTACCATATATTTCTATCTGTTACTACCTTTATAAACCAACAGGCGGGAAAGTTCCCCCGCCTGCCGTGTGGTTTATTCATCTCAAAACTTTTTGTGTGATTACTGGAGATCTCCCTCCGTATAGTAACCGGAGTCGATCAGCAGTTCCTTGTAGTTGTTCACGTCTGCGAATACAGGCTCGCAAAGGTAAGAAGGAACCACGCCTGTGCCGTTGTCGTATGTCTCAGTATCATTTACCTCTACAGTCTCACCCTTCAGGATCTGGCCAACCATCTTAACTACCTGAGATGCCAGAGTACGGGTATCCTTGAATACGGACATGGACTGCTTGCCGTCGATCATGTTCTTAACGTTTGCGATATCACAGTCCTGACCGGTAACGATCGGATAGTCGCCTGTGTAGTTTGCTGCCAGAGCGTTCTCAACACCGAGAGCGGTGGAGTCGTTGGAGCAAAGGCAGATATCAAGCTTTGTGCCATCCGCATAGTTGGAAGAAAGGATGTTCTCCATTCTGGACTGTGCTGTCTCGGTAGCCCATGCAGGCGTACCAACGGTTGCGAAATCTACCTGACCGGACGGAATCACAATCTTGCCGGCATCGATGTAAGGCTGTAACACATCCATAGCGCCGTTGTAGAAGAAGGTTGCATTGTTGTCATCCGGGGAACCAGCGGTGATCTCCATGTTGAAGGGACCTGCTGCGTTGTCCAGATCCAACTGGTCAACGATGTACTGACCCTGTGTCTGTCCAACCTTGTAGTTATCGAAAGTAGCGTAGTAGGAAATCGCGTCCGTGTTCTTGATCAGACGGTCATATGCGATAACCGGGATGCCTGCGCTCTTTGCGCCCTCAAGAACGGTTGTCAGGGACTCGCCGTCGATAGAAGCGATAACCAGTACGGAGCAGCCGCCGTTGATCATGTTCTCGATCTGGGAAACCTGTGTAGCCACGTCGTTGGAAGCGTACTGAAGGTCTACCTCATAGCCTGCTGCCTCAAGCTCTGCCTGCATGTTGGAACCGTCCTGATTCCATCTCTGCAGATCCTTGGTGGGCATTGCCACACCAACCTTATTGCCGCTGGGCGCTGCCGCGTCTGCTGCGGGAGCCTCCGCCTCTGCGTCTGCCGCAGGCGCTTCTGCCTCTGCTTCTGCTGCAGGTGCCTCTGCCGCGGGCTCTGTAGCTGCCGGAGCTGCATCGCCGCCGCCACAGCCAACCAGTGTAGCCGCAACCATAGAAGTTGCAAGTACCATACCTAATACTTTTCTTTTCATGTCTTAGTTTTCCTCCCTTTTCTAATGATAAATAGTTTTGCGAAGTTCCTTCGCAACTTCAATATACCACAAAGAAAATAGGAATAATTTATGACATTCTGTACATTTTCACTATATTATATTTCCATGCGGAAATTGTACTAGCACTTTTTTGTGTTTTTCTTTCTCCGCCGCAATAAAATGCTATTCCGGCATCTGCCCCGGCACATTCAGATATACGTCTTCTTTCAAGTGAAACCCGCTGCCGATAATGACCTCGTCGATATTATCGCGGTTCACGCTGATCGGTTCCAGTCCGATGTAAGGCACCTTGTAAGCGCCGCTGTCGATCAGGGTCACGTCGTCTCCCGCAATCTTCTCTCCCTTTGCCAGCGCCACCGCTTCCTCCGCCGCACGGGTCGCCAGACGCTCCACAGGCTTGTAGACCGTCATAACCTGCGTACCCTCCACAATCCGCTGACAGGCCGCCAGATCCGCGTCCTGTCCCACCACAAGGATATCGCCTGCCTGTCTCGTCTCCGCCAATGCGCGCACCGCCTGGGTTGCCAGATCATCATTGCCGCACATGATAGCATCCGCCTGCGCAATCTTTAACGGATTGGCGTAAATATAGGCTGCCGCTTCCTCCGCCCGCCAGTTATCGGCATGAACCGAATCCAGGATTCCCACACGGTGTTTGGATATCACTCTTTTAAACGCCCCCTCCACCAGCGGCACGTTGTTGTCCGTGGGCGAACCGCCGATCATCACCACGTTGCCGCCCCCAACGCCCGCATCCAGAAGCGCTCTGGCCATCATTTCCCCCACCATCTCATTGTCGAAGGAAATATAGAGATCCACGTCCGCATCATCGATCAGT
>CAMWPB010000080.1 GCA_947176065.1 uncultured Lachnospiraceae bacterium
CCTCCTAGGGGCCCCACCACCCCTCGGGACCCCACCCTCTCGCCTCATCTCGGATGCTCGGCTTGACCTCTCCCCGCAACCATCCGCCCCGTATAATAAAAGCCATGACAGGTGTCCAGCGCAACCATGACAAATTTGCCCACAAGCCGCCTGTCCGCCTTAAAGTGCACCAGCATGTTATTGCCAAGCCGCCCGGTGACAAAGGCAGGGTCCTGTTCGTTTACCTCTTCCACAAGAGCCTCCATGACCTTTCCCTGCAAAAGCGCGGCCCGCTCCCTCGCCGTCTCCTGCACTACGGCCAGAAGCCTGTTAAAACCCTCGTGCACGGTTTCCTCCGGCACCTGATTTTCCATGGCCGCCGCGGGTGTACCTGTCCGCGGGGAATAAATGAATGTAAAAGCATTGTCAAACTGTACGCGCCGCACCACGTCTATCGTCTCTTCTACATCCTCCGGCGTCTCCCCCGGAAATCCTACAATCAGATCCGTGGTGATCGCAATATCGGGGATAGCGGTTTTCAGTTTATCCACAAGCGCCAGATACTGCGCCTTCGTGTAACGCCTGTTCATGGCCTGCAGAATGCGGTCGGAACCCGCCTGCAGCGGCAAATGCAGATGGCGGCAGATCTTTGTGGAGCGCTGCATCACCTCGATCAGCTCATCCGACAGATCCTTGGGATGGGAGGTCATAAAGCGGATACGCCGCAGCCCCTCGATCTTTTCCACCTCTTTTAAAAGTTCCGCAAAAGTAATGGGATTTTCCAGATTTTTTCCGTAGGAATTGACATTCTGGCCAAGCAGCATAATTTCCGCCACACCGTCCTCCACCAGCGTCCCGATCTCCCGCAGGATTTCCTCCGGCTCCCGGCTTCTCTCCCGTCCGCGCACATAAGGCACGATACAATAGCTGCAAAAATTATTGCAGCCAAACATGATATTAACGCCGGACTTATAGCTGTACTTGCGTTTTACCGGCAGATTCTCTACGATTTTTTCCGTCTTCTCCCAGATATCCACAACCATATCCTCGGACGCTAACATCTCCGAGAGAAGTTCCGCAAACCGAAAAATGTTGTGGGTCCCGAAAATCAGATCCACAAACCGATAGCTTTTCTGTATCCTTTCGACCACCGCCTGCTCCTGCATCATACAGCCGCAAAGCGCGATTTTCAAATGGGGTTTCTTCTTTTTCAGACTGTTTAAATAACCAAGACGCCCGTAAACCCGCTGGTTAGCGTTATCCCGCACGGTACAGGTGTTGTAGAGGACAAAATCCGCTTCCTCCTCCGAATCGGAAAGCTCATAGCCCGCCTGCACAAGAATGCCGGTCAGCTTCTCGGAATCCCTGGCATTCATCTGGCAGCCGAAAGTTACCACACAGGCTTTCGGAAGACGGCCGCGCTCCACCTGAAAGGCATTCACATAGACCCGGCATTTATCTATATATAACTTTTGACGTTCCAGTTCCAACTCATTTTCATTTGGCAATTTCTATATTTTCCCTTCTTCGTAAACTCAAAATACCGCCGTTTTTATATCTTTTTCGAACAGGCCAGCGCCAATGTTCCCGGCCCGATATGGCAGGCGATGCTTAAGGACAGCGGATCCATATGCACGTCAAAACCCGGAAACGCTTCCAGCACCTGCACTTTAAACTGCTCCGCTGCCTCCCTGTCATAGGTGTAAGCGATCTGCAGCCAGATATTGTCCGCCGATACACCGCCAAAACGTTTTTCCATATCATTCCGTATGGCGTTGATCATAATCGTCTTTCCCTGTGAGACCGTTCTCGCCTTGGCAAAGGCATCCAGCTTCTCGCCCTGAATCTGCAAAACGGGCTTTAAACGTAAAATCGTGCCAAGGGCAGCCGCCGCAGGCGTGATTCTGCCGCCTTTTTTCAGATAATACAGCGTATCCAGCATAATATAGATACTGGAGTTAAACTTATCCTCCTCCAGAAATTCCCTGACAGCCGCCGCGTCCATGCCCCGTTCAATCAGAGTAAGCGCGTCCAGCGCCGACTGTCTCTGGGTTACGGAGATCCTCTGGTTGTTGACCACCTGTACCCTGCCGTCATAATTCTCCGAAAGCATCCGCGCACTCTGGCAGGAACCGCTAAGGCCGCTGGACATGGGAATATGCACAATCTCATCGTGGGTCTTTAGCACCTCGTCCCAGAGCTTCATCACCTCTTCCGGGCTTGGCTGACTGGTAATCACGTCCGCATTGTCAGAAAGCCGTTTATAAAACTGCGCCTGCGTCAGCGTGATGTCCTCAAAGTAAGTCTCCTCATTAATCATAAAGGGCATGGGAAGCACATAAAGCCCGTACTCTTTTGCCTGTGACTGTGTAATGCCGCTGTTACTGTCTGTTACGACTGCGATTTTTTTACTCATAATTATCCTCATTCTCTGTTTTCGTAGTCAAAAATCCACACTTACGAGTTTAACGTCAGATACTCCTAAAGTCAACCTCATTTATCCCCGGCATGGTCAGGCTTTCTCTGAGCGCCTCATACGCCTCCCCGGCAAGCTCCGCGTCTTCGGCAAGCACCCGGTCCGCCCACTCGCTTGCGCTCTGCAGAATGGCCGCGTCCCGGTAGATATCGCCCAGCGCAAACTGCAGATCCCCGCTCTGCCTGATCCCGAACAGGTCGCCCGGCCCCCGAAGCGCCAGATCCTTGCCTGCAATATAAAAACCGTCGTTGGACTCATTCAGAATCTTGAGCCGTTCCATGGTTTCCGGCCGCTCCGATTTGCTGACAAAAATACAGTAGGACTGTTTGTCGCCGCGCCCCACCCTGCCTCTTAGCTGGTGAAGCTGCGCCAGACCGAACCGCTCCGCATTCTCCACCAGCATCACCGTGGCATTCGGCACGTTGATTCCCACCTCGATCACCGTGGTGGACACCAGCACATCAATATGATGCGCCTCAAAAGCTTCCATGATACGTGTTTTCTCCGCGGGCCGCATCCTGCCGTGAAGCGTTTCCACACGGACAGAGGGAGAAAGCGCGGCCTTAAGCTTCTTTGCATAGGAACCCACGTCCTCCAGCTCCTGCTCTTCCCCCTCTTCCACCATGGGACAGATCACATAGACCTGACGCCCCTGTGCCACTTCCTTCTCCATAAATTTGTAAGCGGTATTCCGATAGGACGTATTTACCACGCAGTTCTTTATGGGCAGTCTGTCCGCCGGCAGCTCGTCCAGCACGGAAATATGCAGATCCCCGTACAGGATAATGGCCAGCGTCCGCGGAATGGGCGTAGCGCTCATCACAAGCACGTTTACGGCTTTTCCTGTCCCGGAAAAAACGCCGCCCTTCTCCGCCAGACTCTCCCGCTGTCTGACTCCGAAACGGTGCTGTTCGTCCGTAATGACAAGGGCAAGTCTTTTGTAAGCCACTTTCTCCTGAATCAGGGCATGGGTGCCGATCACGATATCCGCTGCCCCGCTCTCGATCTGCGCATAGATTTCACGCCGGTCTTTTGCCGTGACCGATCCGGTCAAAATCACAGGATGCAGCTGCAGTCCGTAATCCTGATTCAGTTTCATCAGGCTCTCATAATGCTGTCTGGCCAAAACCTCCGTGGGGGCCATCAGGGCTCCCTGAAAACCGTTGGCCGCGCACATGATAAGGGCCAGAAAGGCAAGGATCGTCTTGCCGGAGCCCACATCTCCCTGAACAAGCCGGTTCATGGCATACCCGGAGGTTAAGTCCGCGCGGATCTCCTCCCACACCTTCTGCTGGGCCTTTGTCAGCCGGTAAGGCAGCGCTTCGATCAGCCGCCCGGTCTGTGCCACCTCAATCATAGGATGTTCGCTTTTCATCCGCTCATTGGACTCCCGCATCCTGCGCAGTACCAGTATAAAGCGGAAAAATTCGTCAAACACCAGTCTGCGTCTTGCCGCCAGCAGCGCCTCCCGCCCCGTGGGAAAATGCATCTGCTCCACGGCCTCCCGAAACACAGGAAGCCTCTCTGCCGCGCGGATTCTTTCAGGGAGCGGGTCCTTTGACAGATCCACCAGTCCGATGGCCTGCCTCACCGCCTTTGTAACCGCATTGTTGGTCAGCCCTTTCGTAGTGGCATAGCGGGGCTGCATGCAGTCCGTCAGCTTCCCGTACTCCTCAGGCTTATAGATCCGGGCCTGCTCCATCACATACCGATCCTTCCTGCGGTGCAGGCATCCCCTGAAAATATAGGGCTGTCCCCGCTTCAGGCTGTTTTTCAGATAAGGCATGTTAAAATAAGTCAGATAGAGACTTCCGCCCTCGCAGGATGCCTCAAAGGTGGTAATGGAAAGCCCGCGCACATGTCTGGTCGCCACATTGCCCGCAAGATACCCCTCCACCGCCGTAATCTCCTCGGCAGGCGCCTTATCCAAAGGAACCGGGAGCGAAAACTGCTCGTAATCCCTTGGGTAATAGAATACCAGCTCTTCCGCCGTATATACATGCAATTTTTCAAAGAGGGCGGCGGTTTTTTCACCGACGCCCTTCAAAGTCCTGATATCCATAAATGTCTGCTTATTCCGCCGAAATAATATAATAGTAAATCGGCTGTCCGCCGTATTGCAGTTCTATATCGCAGTCTGGGTACTTCTCCCCGATCTGGCTGCGCAGCTTTTCGGCATCCTCCTCCGCGATCTCCCCGCCGTAATAAATACTGATCAGCTCTTTCTCCTCGTTCATCATGGCTTCCACCATGCCTAGCGCCACAGTGGAAATCGCCGTTCCCACGGCAAGGATACCGTGATCGCCAAGTCCCATGAAATCGCCCTGCCTGATCTCCTGTCCGTCGATGTTCGTGTCCCGCACCGCATAGGTGACCTGACCCGTGGCCACCGCCTTCATCTCCGCCACCATGGTCTCCTCGTTTTCCTCTATGGATAAGCCCGGCACATAGTTGATCACCGCCGTAATGCCCTGCGGAACGGTCTTTGTGGGAATCACCACAATTTTCTTGTCCTTCACCAATGACTGTGCCTGATTGGCCGCCAGAATGATATTTTTGTTATTCGGGAGAATAAAGATGGTGTCTGCGTTCACCTTGTCAATCGCGTTTAACATATCCTCCGTGCTGGGGTTCATGGTCTGGCCGCCCTCGATAATATAATCGACGCCCAGTCCTTTAAAGATTTCCGCAATGCCGTCGCCAACGGAGACAGCGATAAAGCCCACGTCCTTTTTCGGCCCGGGCAGATCATCCTCCTCCCTGACAGGCTTTTCCTCCTGCTTGGACATACGGAAGAGCTTTTCCTGATGCTCCAGCCGCATATTGTCAATTTTCATGTTGGAGAGCGCACCATACTTCAACGCCTTCTGAATCGCCAGACCGGGATCGTTGGTATGTACGTGCACCTTTACCACGTCCTCGTCCGCAACTACCACGATAGAATCTCCGATAGACTCCAGATACGCTTTAAAATCCATCTCTGTCTTGATATTAAACACCTTGTTTAACATAATGATAAACTCGGTGCAGTAGCCGAACCTGATTTCCGCATGGGCCTGCGCCTCATAGCCTGCCGCGCCCGCAACGCCATTGGAAGCTGCAGCAGTTCCCTTATCCACAGTCAGGTCGATCTCTTTTCCGAGATATGCGTCGTAAGCGCCCTTCAGCACCTGCATCAACCCTTGACCACCAGAGTCAACCACGCCCGCCTGCTTTAATACCGGCAGAAGCTCCGGCGTCTGCAAAAGCACCTCGTCCGCATGGGCGATCACCTGTCCCAAAAACTCGGATATATCCGTAACACCGGCATCCGCAAGCTCTCTCGCCTTGACAGCGCCTCCTTTGGCCACGGTGAGGATGGTACCTTCCTTCGGCTTCATAACCGCCTTGTAAGCCGTCTCCACCGCCTTCTCAAAGGCTGCGGCAAGCACGGGAACCGTGATTTCCTGACATTCCTTCACGCCCTTCGTAAACCCCCGGAAAAGCTGGGATAAAATGACGCCCGAATTTCCCCTTGCCCCTCTCAAGGAGCCGGAGGAGATCGCTTTACACAGGGAAACCATGTCGATATCCCCCATATCGTAAAGAGCGGACACCTCTCTGGCCGCCGCCATAATCGTCATCGTCATATTCGTGCCCGTATCGCCGTCCGGCACGGGAAACACATTTAACTCATTGATCCATTCCTTTTTGCTCTCAAGATTTTTCGCTCCCGCCAGGAACATTCTGGCCATGAGGCCGGCATCTATCGTATTTGAATCCACTTATTTGATCCTCCCTCTAATCAATCACTCTCACACCTTCTACAAAAATATTGATCTTTTCCACTTCTATCCCGGCAAACTCTTCCACTTTATATTTCACGCTGTCGATCAGATTATCCGCCACCGCCAGAATACTTACGCCATAGGACACGATAATATGGAAATTGATGGTGAGCTTATTGTTATTCAAAACTACCTGTATGCCGCGCGTCATGCTGTCCTTTTTCAAAAGCTTAACCAGCCCGTCCCTGACGCTCATGCTCGCCATGCCGACCACACCGAAACACTCCATCGCCGCGTTTCCCGCAAACTGCGCGATCACTTCCTGGTCGATCGAGATATTTCCCATATGGGTATCCATTGAAGAGACTTTCATAGACTACCTCCTGAATCTAGAATATAAGCTCGCGAACACGCGCTGTCGCGCTCTATGTCCGATTACATCGGACGTTCGCTCGTTAAATATCGCAGAAAAAACAAATGCCGCCAAAGGCGTCGCTTGTTTTTTCTTCTGCGATATTTATATTATAACCCGATATGGAGAAAAAAGAAACCGAAAAAAAATCTGGCAAAATTCTGTAAATTATGCTTGCATTCTCTTCCACTTTCTGCTATTATACAAATGTTGCGTAGAGCGGAAATGTGCTTTACACAATTACGAGATCCGCTTTGCGGCCTCGGTTATCCTGAACTATAATATTATACCCGTTAGGAGGTGCAAAGATGGCTAAATGTGATATTTGTGGTAAGGGCGCTCATTTCGGAAACAA
>CAMWPB010000081.1 GCA_947176065.1 uncultured Lachnospiraceae bacterium
TCTGTTCCTCGGCTATCCGCTTGAATACTGTTTCCATTTTTTCAGTGCCTACATAATGCCTTTCCACAATTATTTTTGTGGGTATTGGCTGTCGGTAGGTTCTTTGTCCTGCCTTGCTGTCTTTGCTCATAAATCTGCTCCTTTACATAAAAATAAAGCGCATAGATTTTTTCTATACGCTCTGACGCTGTGTTACTTATTTATTGTAATTGTGGTAATGGTTATTTCAGCAAACGGAAATTTAACTACTTCTTAATTGATCGTTTAATTTTGGGAAGTATGAAACTCCCTAACAAATATAAATTACACAGATATACAAATAGATTTCCAATATACGAATAAAGAGTAAATCGTCCTTTCGTGATAACCTGTGCAGATAATGTCTTTGTATCAGACTGAAAGTAATCGGTCTGTGCCAGCACACTACCTCTAAAATTTGAAACAATCGACATTCCGTTATTTGTATGTCTGATTATATTACTTCCATTTTCAACCCCACGCACAATCGCTGTCTTTGCAGCTAATAATGTCATTTCTTTCCAATCCGAAGCTGGAACAATTAGTATATCTACATTATTTCTACCTGCCTGCTGTATTTTAGACAAAAATGCCATATCAGAACATATAAACGGCGCAATTCTACCATATTCTGTATCAAAACTTTTTAGCATTCCATCTCCTTTTTGGCACAATTCTCCGATTGAACGTCCATGCTTAAAATATTCTGATATTAGTTCTCCTTGTGGATTAAATGCTACCGTTTTATTTTCCTTTAAGTCCACATAAGGGGTTTTCACCAGTAATGAAACAATCAAATAGATTTCTTCCTGCTTTGCTATATCCGACGCTCGTTGCAAAAGCATATCTTCATCTTGTTTTAAAACCGCTCCATTCAGTTCAGACCAAAAAACAATCTTTGCACCTGCTTGTGCTTCCAACTCTGTTTTTAGGAAAAGTTCATCAGCTACTGATGATAGTTTATTCCTTGTATTGGTAATGTTTTCATCAGTAAATGTATTGGTATAAAATGTAGAATATACATCTTTATCATTATTTAACAGCTCTGAAATCGGAACGGTTACTCCAGCGATCCTGACACTTTTATCTGAATTTCCTACAAAATGAAACATAACAACTCCATAGACAAATACCAAGCCAATTACAGAACCATATACGATTATGTATTTTCTGATGTATTCTTTTTTGCTTTTATTGTTCCAAATCCATATAACCATTGCCGCCGTCCAATACATTAAAAAGGTGATTCCGTAAATCCCTGTTACCGTTACTATTTGTAGCAGGTATAGATTTTGGTATTGTGTATAAGCGTCAGACAACCCGCCCAAAATAGGATATACCAAATACATGATATATTCTATTGATACCATTATACTTGCAAAAATAACAGTATCTTGAAATCTCATTTTTGATTTTGACCAATAGATATATGGTAAAATTTTCAGAAAAGATACCAAAAAAGCTACCACTATACATATTTTTATATCCATTCCGATGGCTTTTTCAAACTGGACAACAAATCCAATGGCATATATAGATCCAATTATAAGATATGCTTTTCGGGTATGATTGAGAGAAAGCATATGTAAAAATAAAATTGGATAAATCCATGCAAAAATCGGGATACTCCATTCTCCATTGGACATTACATAGATTAAAAAAGTTAAGATTATGAAAACTGCAAAACGGTTATTTTTCATTGCTAAATTCCTTACTTACATTCTTTTTTGTACCTCTAAGAGAATACCACAATCACATTCACATTTCTATCAGATTTTCTTGAATAAGAAAACGCCGGACTTTTTTTAGTAGAAATAGAGCGAGGGTATCGCCCGATCACCTAATTTGATGATTTTGCGACACCCTCGTAAATTTGTTACTGTGCACAATCAAATCCCGGGTTGAATGCATAGAAGTTTTTCTCGTTCAAGCGATCCTGTACGATGCGGAGAGCTTCACCAAACCGCTGGAAGTGTACGATCTCACGAGCCCGTAAGAACTTATTCGGTTCATAGACATCGGGTTCATCTCTCACGAGACGAAGGACAGGCAACAATCAACAAGCGCTGGGCTTGGTTTAAAGCTCTGTGGCTTTAGGTCTGCTCGTGAGAAGCATATGGCAAAATATTAATAAATTATCATAGAGGCCAAGACATAAACGCCACTGACTAAATTAGCCAGTGGCGTAAATTTGTTACTGTGCACAGTCAAATCCCGGGTTGAATGCATAGAAGTTTTTCTCGTTCAGCCGATCCTGTACGATGCGGAGGGCTTCACCAAACCGCTGGAAATGCACGATCTCACGTGCCCGCAAGAACTTAATCGGTTCATACACATCGGGTTCATCCCTCACGAGACGAAGGATGTTATCGTAAGTCGTCCTTGCTTTCTGTTCGGCAGCCATATCCTCAGTCAGATCTGTGATAATATCGCCGGTGGACTGGAACTGGTTGGCGGTGAAGGGAACACCGCCCGCCGCCTGCGGCCAGATACCAACGGTGTGATCCACATAATAATTGCGGAATCCGCTTTCTTCAATCTGCTCCATGGAGAGATTTTTCGTAAGCTGGTGGACGATGGTGGCTACCATTTCGAGGTGGGCTAATTCCTCGGTGCCGATGTCCGTCAGCACCCCGGCTACCTCCCGGTAAGGACATGCATACCGCTGAGACAGATAACGCATGGACGCGCCCATCTCGCCGTCGGGGCCGCCGTACTGGCTGATGATGGCCTGCGCGATGTCCGCGTTGGCCTCCTTGATGTTTACGGGGAACTCTAATCTTCTTTCATAATTCCACATTAGTTACAGCCTCCTTCCCAGGGCATAGGAGCCAAAGCCCATTGCCAGTCGTTACACGCCGATACATCCGCACAGGAAATTGTGAGAGGCGTATATTTGGCGGAATACTCCTGTCTGGCCTGATTTGCCAGACGGTTGTAATGGTTGAAATATTTTAATGCGTTCTGGTCAGTGGGATGGGTGTCCAGATAGAGGGACAGTTCGATGACAACGAAGCCTAAGACGCCGATATCGTGGAGCAGTTTTTCCTGCTCGCTTGCAAATTGTGTGTTCATCTGTTACAACATCTCCTTCCTGTAAATGGTTTGTCAAGCTCGGGGAAGACGGTGCCGTCGCAGAAACCTTTTTCCAGATTTTCGCAGATCCCGTTAAAGTGCTGCCAGGGGACATATGCCATTGCGATCGGAAAATCATCGCAGGGCTCCCGGTAGAGATAGTCCTTCATATACATCCTTTCTATTGGTGCGCCGTATCAGACCGGCACACGAATTTCATGTGTTTTTTAATAATATAGTATGTTATAATCACCTATGTGTGTAGTGTGGGAAGGACACAGAATATTCACAATTTGATACGAATAGAGACACAATTTGCCAGTATATTATTACTAGCTGTCCGGGACAGACGGGCAATCAAAAGGGAGGAGCGCGCTTTGATACAGGTAGAAAATTTGGTCAAACGGTACGGCGGCCATGTGGCGGTAGATGGTATGTCGTTTACTGTGGAAGAGGGGAAAATATATGGCTTTCTTGGGCCGAACGGTGCAGGAAAGACAACGACGATGAATGTGATGACAGGGTATATTGCGGCTGACGGCGGATCGGTTGTCATTGGCGGACATGATATCATGAGGGAGCCGCTTGCGGCAAAAGCCTGCATCGGATATCTGCCGGAAATACCGCCCCTTTACCCGGATATGACAGTGGGGGAGTTTCTGCTCTTTGCGGCGGAACTGAAAAAAGTGCCGAAAGCGGAGCGGAAAAAGCGGGTAGCCGAGTTGGAGGAGCGGCTTTCTCTTTCGGAGATGAGCCATCGGCTGATCAAAAATCTTTCCAAGGGCTATAAACAGAGAGTGGGGCTTGCGCAGGCGCTTGTGGGAAATCCGAAGGTGCTGATTCTGGATGAGCCGATGGTGGGGCTGGACCCGAAACAGATTATTGAGATGCGGGATTTGATTAAGGGACTTGCGGGAGAACACACGGTAATCTTAAGTTCCCATATCCTTTCAGAGATCAGCGCGGTGTGCGACCATATTCTGATTATCTCTTCGGGAAAACTGGCGGCCAGCGGTTCGCCTGAGGAACTACAGAAGATGATGCAGGGTACGGCGGAGCTTGTGGTGACAGTGATCGGAGAGCGGGAACAGGCCCGGACGGTACTGGAGCAGATAGAGGATATAGAGCAGTTTACTTTTGAGGAAGGCGGGGAAGAGGGCAGTATTTTGATCCGTATTTCGACGAAGAATGATGCGGACATAAGGAAATCCCTGTCAGTGGCCCTTGCGGGGGCGGGCATACCGATTCTTTCCATGAACCGGTCGGAGAAATCCCTGGAGGATATCTTCCTGGAGCTGACGGAGGAGGAGCCGGAGACGGAAGAGGAAACGGAGACAGAAGAGGAAACTCAAACAGCCGAAGCCGAAGAGGGGACGGAGGAAACCGGGACAACCGAAGACGAAACAGAGAGCATGACAGGGGAGGAGGAGACTGATGAGAGCAATTTATAAGAGAGAATTGAAATCTTACTTCTACTCCTTCACAGGCTGGCTTTTTGTGGCGGTGAATCTTTTTGTGATGGGGTTGTATTTTATTGTTTATAATATGCTCATGGGCTATCCGACCATAGCCTATGTGCTGCAGAGCATTGTGTTTACGTTTATTGTAACGATACCTATTCTCACCATGAGAACACTTTCCGAAGAGCGGAAAAACAAGACGGACCAGTTGATTTTGACGGCGCCTGTCCCTGTGGGAAGGATTGTGCTTGGCAAGTATCTGGCATTGGCTACGGTGCTTCTTTTGCCGACGGCATTTATGGGGATTCTGCCGATCTTTCTTATGCAGGGTGGAGAGTTCCAGATGGGAATTTCCTACGCTTCGGTTCTGGGGTTTTACCTGTATGGCTGTCTGGCGCTGGCAATAGGACTTTTCCTTTCCTCTCTGACAGAGAGTGTTGTCATCGCGGCGGTGCTTTCCTTCGGTGCTCTGTTTGTGGGATATATTATGCCGGGCATTTCCAATCTGCTTACCACTACCGGGACTTCCGCGGTTACTACGGCGATCGGGAAGGTTTTATCCTGTTTTGACATGGTCAGCCGGTTCGATACGCTTTCTTCCGGCTATTTTGAGCTGGAAGCTGTGGTCTATTATCTGACGGCCATAGGTCTCGCGCTGTTTTGCACGGCGCAGGTCATTCAGAAGCGCCGCTACAATGTTTCCGGGGGAGGTTTTAAGCTGGGAGCATACAGCGTTAGCGGGATTTTACTGGCGATTGTGCTGACTGTAGCGGTCAATCTGGGACTGAATTATGTGCCTGAGCAGTATTCGTCTTTTGATCTGACCGAAAACAGACTGTATGAGCTTACGCAGGAGACGAAGGATTTTCTCGCGGGAATGACCGAGGATATCACTATCTATGTGCTGGCGGAGGAGGGAGCCGGAGACCCGGACTTTTCCAAGACGCTGGAACGGATGGCGGATCAGTCGGGGCATATAACATTAAAGTATGTCAGCCCTGCAAAGAATCCGAATTTTTACAAAAGCTATACGGATGCACAGCCGTCTTCCGGCAGTCTGATCGTGGAGGGAGAACGGCGCAGTACGGTGGTGGATTACGGCGATATTTATACCTATGAAATGGACTATTCCACCTACAGCTATCAGACCACGGGCTACGACGGGGAAGGACAGACGGTATCGGCGCTGGCTTATGTCACCACGGAGGATATGCCGGTCTTTTACACGATTGGCGGACATGGCGAGCTGGAGCTGGAAGAGAAATTTTTAAATACCATAACGAAGGAAAATGTGGCGTATGAAACGCTGATGCTTCATACGGTGGATGAAATCCCGGAAGATGCGCAGGGGGTTATTTTGAATGCGCCTACCGGCGATTACACAGAGGAAGACACCGACAAGATCATTGCTTATCTGCAAAAGGGCGGCAATGCGCTGATTGTCTCGACCATGGCAGAGGGAGAGATGACGAACTTTAAAAGGATACTGGATTTTTACGGGATATCGGAGGTAGACGGTACCATCGTGGAGCAGGACCGCAATTATTATTACCAGAATCCGTATTATCTGTTCCCGGAGATCGCATCGACGGAAGTGACGGCTTCTCTGGCGGATGGATTGGTATTTGCGCCCTTTTCCAAGGGACTTTCCTACGACGATACCACGGATGAAATACATTATACGCCGCTCTTAACAACAAGCAACAGCGCATTTTCCAAGACGGATATCACGGACAACAGTGATTTCAGCAAGGGAGCGCAGGATGTTGACGGGCCTTTTACCGTGAGTCTTGAAGTGGAGAAGAGCACGGAGGACGGCGGCGATTCCCATGCTTTTGTGGTGGGAGGGGAGAGCCTTTTCACCAGCCTTGCGGACGATATGGCGCCGGGCAATAATGTGAAGCTGTTCAGCAGTATGATAAGCGTGCTGGCGGATCATGAGTCTTCGGTGGCGATTCCGGTAAAGAGCCTTTCCATGCCGAATCTGATATTTAAGGCGCAGACAGCATATATTGCGGCCGTTCTCTGTGTGATCGTGATTCCCCTCGCAGCCCTTGCGGCAGGGCTTGTGATCTGGCTGAAAAGAAGACGCCGCTGACATACCATATGCGGGGCTTCTCCGCCTGCAATTTTCCTCAGAATGATTGACTTCCGCAGGACTTTGTGTAAAAATGTACGTGATGGCAATGAGCAGTGCGCAGACGTAAGATGAAAAAATGGCAGCTTGCTGACAATTTTTTTAGATTGCGGATGCATAGGGCGAAGCCCGCGAGCGAGATGCAGCAAAGCGGAATCGAGCTAGGCACTGCGAATGTAGT
>CAMWPB010000082.1 GCA_947176065.1 uncultured Lachnospiraceae bacterium
GGATTGCCCTTGCCATGGTATGTGACTGGGTGGTCCGGGCGGTTCTGTTTATTTGGAGGGAAAGAACCGGAAAGTGGAAAACTTTTCAGGTGATTCAATCATAAAATTAAGGAGGTAATTGTAATGAGCAAAAAAATGTTAGTAGCATACTTTTCTGCAAGCGGCGTGACGGCCAAAGCAGCATGGAAGCTGTCAGAGGCGGCAGGGGCGGACCTGTATGAAATCAAGCCGGAGGTTCCGTACAGCAGGGAAGACCTTGACTGGATGGATAAGAAAAGCCGCAGCAGTGTGGAGATGAACGATTCGGCATCCCGCCCTGCGATTGTCGGCAAAATAGAAGATATGGACCAGTACGAAGTGGTCTTTGTCGGGTTCCCTATCTGGTGGTATGTTGCGCCGACAATCATAAACACGTTTTTGGAAAGTTATGATTTTTCGGGTAAAACGATTGTGCCGTTTGCTACTTCCGGCGGAAGCGGGATGGGGAGTACAAACGAGAAACTTGCGCCAAGCTGCCCAGGCGCGGTTTTGCTGGAAGGAAAAATGCTCAACGGCGTGTTGTCGCAGGCAGAGCTGAAAGCATGGGCAGAAAGCCTGTGAGAAAATGGATGACCGGTTTTTGGGCGATTGTGATGGCGCTTTCTCTTGCCGGGTGCGGTTCCCAGGAATCCGGCAATACGGTTATACCGTCTGTGCCATTTCCTACAAAAGCTGTTCCCGAAACGAAACCGGATGCAGAAGACGGGATTCCGGCAGGGACAGAATCATCTGCTGAAACAGAAAAAATCCTGATTGCATACTTTACATGGGCAGAAAATGTGGCGGACGATTCCGGGGCAGATGCCACCACGTCAGCCAGTGTGCAGGCACCTGGGAATGTGGCACAGATGGCGGCATGGATTCAGCAGGAGACGGGCGGGGATTTATTTTCTATCAGGGTGAAAGAACCATATTCAGCGGATTATGATGAATGCCTTGACCGTGCTGCGGATGAAAAGGCGGAAAATGCAAGACCGGTACTGTCTGAACGAGTTGCGGATATGGCAGAATATGATACCGTGTTTCTGGGATTCCCAAACTGGTGGTATAGTGCGCCAATGGCTGTGTTCTCTTTTTTGGAGGAAAATGACCTAAACGGCAAAAAGGTGGTGCTGTTTTGTTCCCATGGAACAGGAGGGCTGGCATCGAGTGTGAAGGATATTTCTGCGGTATTGCCAGACAGTGAAATAGAAACCAATGTGTTAGGGGTGTACCGGGATGACATCCCGGAATGTCAGGAGACAATCAATAACTGGCTGGAAGAAATTGGATATATAATATCCAGCTTGAGGAACCGTCCTGTGAGATTGTTCCTGTGGGATGTGTGCTGACGATGATGGGAACCGAACTCTGAGCAGCAGGTTTTCCATCCTCCGCATTTTTCGTTTGACCCCTATTCTGAAAACTCCGCTTTCATTTTTTCCAGGAGCCGTTCCGCAATCGGGGTAAATACCTGATATTTCTTCCAGATTAAATATATTTTTGTTTCAAGTTGAGGGGTAAGGGGGCGGAAAACAAGCCCGCTGTCGGGATTGGTATCAATCAAATGTTCAAACGTTAAAAGGTAGCCCAGACCTTCCCTGACAAAAAGGGAACCATTATAGGACAGACGGAACGAGCCCTCAAGATGCAGTTTATCCATACGGTTACCACACCATTTCGAAATATCATGATTCCATCCCTGTTCGGAACAAAATAGAGGAACTCCCATCAAGTCCTCTGCGGTGACAGCATTTTTTTCTGCTAATTTACAGTCTTTTGGCATGACAACACCCCACAAATCAGCAGCAGGAAATGTTAAATAATGATATTTTGCAGTATTGGGCTCCTGTGCCAGCACAGCAAAGTCAATGATGCCTTTATCCAGTTTTTCCGTAACCTGTTCTGTGTCGCCGCTGGTGATATGATAGTGTAAGTCAGGGTAAGTTTCCTTGAATCTTCTGATTGCAGCAGCAAGGTATCTTATCTGATAAGATTCCGCCAGGCCGAAGTAAACATCGCCGCCCATAACATTATCCAATGTAAGAAATTCGGCTGTGATCTTATCAGCCATTTTTATCAGATCCTCCGCCCGTTTCCGCAGCAAAATACCTTCCTCGGTAAGCTGTATGCTGAAACTGTGGCGCGTGAACAGTTTTTTCCCAAGTTCATCCTCAAGGGCTTTTAGTTGTTTGGAAAGCGTAGGCTGGGTAACGTGGAGCAGATCTGCCGCGCGGGTCATATTTTCCTCCCTTGCCACTGCAAGGAAGTATCTCATGGTTCGCAGTTCCATATTGTCCTCCTGTGATATTCCAAAAATTTATATCATGATATAAATTATAGCAATTAGCGAAATGAAAATCAAGAGGATATAATACAGACATAGCAGGAAGGGAGGCGGTCATACGGATGATTTGATTCAGAATCTTAGGGATGCAGGGTGCGGCTCACAAATCATTGAAGAAGTCTGCAGGCTGTATGGTAACGGCCAGGTTCAGGATGCCATTAAAACGCTGCGGAAGCACCGCTGCAGTTTGATGGACAGTCTGCATGAAAGTCAAGGAAGGGTTGACTGTCTTGATTTTCTAGTATGGCGTATGGAAAAAGAAAAGCGATAACAAAAAAATGATGAAAAGAAAGAGAGGTATTATTAAATGGAAAATACTGTAAAACTGGAACTAACCAGGGAATGGGATAAGACTTTCCCGAAAAGTGAAAAGGTGGACCACTGCAAGGTTACATTTCCTAATCGCTATGGGATCACGCTGGTGGCAGACCTTTATGAGCCGAAAGAGGCCAAAGGGAAACTGGCTGCGATTGCGGTATGCGGGCCGTTTGGTGCGGTGAAGGAACAGGCATCCGGACTGTATGCACAGACGATGGCGGAGCGTGGTTTCGTCACTATGGCATTTGATCCTTCCTTTACCGGTGAAAGCGGCGGCACCCCCCGCTATATGGCTTCACCGGATATCAATACAGAGGATTTTCAGGCGGCGGTGGATTTCCTTTCCGTACAGGAAAATATTGACCCCGGCCGTATCGGCATTATCGGCATCTGCGGATGGGGAGGCCTGGCTATCAATGTGGCAGCATTGGATACCCGCATTAAGGCGACGGTTGCCTCCACCATGTATGATATGTCCCGTGTCAATGCCAACGGATATTTTGACGCCGAGGACTCTGCCGATGCGCGGTATGCGAAGAAAGAAGCCATGAACGCCCAGAGGATGATTGATTATAAAAACGGCAGCTATGCGCTGGGCGGCGGTGTTGTCGATCCGCTTCCGGAGGATGCACCTTTCTATGTGGCAGATTATCACAACTATTATAAAACGGATCGTGGCTATCATAAGCGTTCCTTAAATTCCAACGGCGGCTGGAATGTGATCGGATGTATGTCCTTTATGAACCAGCCTATCCTTCAGTACAGCAATGAGATTCGCAGCGCAGTCCTGATCATGCACGGAGAAAAGGCACATTCCTGCTATTTCAGCCGTGATGCCTATGCCGCGATGGTGAAGGATAATCCCCATACAGACAACAAGGAACTGCTGATCATTCCCGATGCAGTCCATACGGATCTGTATGACGGCGGCGGAAAGGATGCGATTCCTTTTGATAAGCTGGAACAGTTTTTTTCGGAAAATATGAGATGACATCTATAAACTTAGAATACGAGGAGGAAGACTATGTTAGGAAATTTTACGTATTGTAACCCGACGAAACTTTATTTTGGCGAGGATTCCCTTACCGGCCTGAATGAGGAGTTGCCTAAGTATGGACAGAATGTACAGCTTGTGTATGGCGGCGGGTCGATCAAAAAGAATGGCATCTATGATAAGGTCATGGAGATTTTGAAAGCAAACGGAAAAAATGTGTTTGAAGATGCAGGCGTCATGCCAAATCCAACGGTACAGAAACTGTATGAAGGCTGTAAGATTGCCAGGGAGGGTAAGGTAGACCTGATCCTTGCGGTTGGGGGCGGCTCTGTCTGTGACTATGCAAAAGCAGTTTCCGTATCTGCATACTGCACGGAAGATCCCTGGGAAAAATATTATCTTCAAATGAAAGACGTGGATAATGAGATCATCCCGGTGGGATGTGTCCTGACAATGGTCGGCACTGGCTCTGAAATGAACGGCGGCGCGGTCATAACGAACCATGAGCAGAAATTGAAGATCGGCCATGTATTTGACGAGAAGGTGTTTCCTAAATTTTCTATCTTAAATCCGGTATTTACCTACACGCTGCCGCA
>CAMWPB010000083.1 GCA_947176065.1 uncultured Lachnospiraceae bacterium
CCGTAAATATTGTTTACCGCCAGAATCTCCATATCTATGTCTATCTCGTAAAAAGTTCCGTCCTCCATCGTCAGTTTAAAACATCCCGCCCCGACCATATCTGCCGGTTCTGTTTTCACGATTACTCCTTCCGGACAGAGAGGACTGTGTTCCAGAAACCATACCGCCAGTTGTTCTTTCTCCATCGACGCTGCACTTTCCGGAAGCGCAAGCTGCTGCACGTCCGAGTACCACACTCTTCTGGCGTTCACGATCTCAATGGACGGAATGATGCCATAACCGTCTTTTTCTCCCATGCCGTAACTGTAAAGTACCCTGCTGTGCTCCATATCTTCTTCACTCAGGGCAAAAAAAAGCATGCCAATCTCATTATAGCCATAAAAACATGCTTCCATCTGATATCCGGTCAGATCGTAAAGTTCTCTGAGCGCCCTTCTCGCCAGATTCTCCGTTGTCTCCTGCTCTTCCAGCCTGCCGGTGAGATCTGTCAGCCAGCCCGCCGATGCCGTATAACGCAAATCCGGTTCTCTGTAGCCTTCCCTATGTTCTTGCGGTCTGACCCGAATGCCCGATTCCGTTTCTTCTGCTCGTTCTTCCTGTCCGTTCTCCGTTCCGACATCTTTTATCCGTTTTACCACTTCCCCGCCGTTTTCCTCCTTTACCGGCTCAGGCTCTTCCAACACCGTTTTCCCCAATTCTCCCTCTGCCTGTGCATTCGGCTCTTCGATCGTTTCTTCTTCTGCATCCACTCTCTGCACCGGAAAACAAAACCCACATAAAAACAGAAACAGCAGCAGACAGGCAGGTAACGACCATAGGCCTGTTCTTTTATGCTCCGACATAATATTTTCCAGCCGCCTCTTCATATTTTTGCCTTTTCCAGACACCGGAGTGATTCCTTGGACAAGCGTCCCGGAAGCCTGCACGCCCTGCAGGATTTCCAAAAGTGCATAGCCATAATCCTTTTTCTCCGATAGCGCGGCGTCCTTCAGCGCCCTTGCATCACAGGCAAATTCCGCATCCTCTCTGGCATAAGCCGCTCCCATCCATACAAGCGGATTCCACCAGTAAAGGATACATAAAGATATCCGAAACGCCGTCCAGATGTGATCTTTTTGCCTGTAATGCGTCTCTTCGTGCAGCAGCACCTGACGGCACAGCTCTTTGTTCTTTGCCGTCTGCTTCGAAAGCAGGATGCAGGGATGAAACAGACCGAACAAACAGGGAGATACCGCTTCCTCCCGGATATAAACCGGTACCAGTCTTTTCTCGGTCAGCCTCTCCATCTGCTTTATACTCCGTTTCAGGCGCAGGTTTATCAGCACGACATAACCGCCGCAGAGAACGCTTCCTGAAAGCCAGATGTAGGGCAGGCAGCTTAGTATTCCCGTCCGTTTACGGTTCGCTATCCTTTCCACCTTCGCTACCTCCTGCATGTCCTCTCTGTTTTCAGTCAGGAAAGACGCTTCTGTTATCCCGCCGCTTCCCATGCACCCTGCGTCTTGTGCATTTTCTGCAATAGTTGCATGGACGGCTGCCTGGGCTTCTGATACCACACGAATCGCCGCTGACGTATAGTCTGCGGCAGCTTTTTCGACGCCTTCATCAAACCCTGCAGCTTCTCCCATCGCTTCCGGCAGTACGGGAACCGGAATCAGTGCAAGCGGAATCAGCAGGCGGACTGCTGGAACCAGCCACAGCGCATACAAGATTCCCGGCGGTATCTTGCCACGCAATAACACCCGGATGAGAAGCATCATCCCAATCAGGCTTTCTGAACCGACAAGAAAACTGACAAATCTCATCATTCGTCCCTCTTTTCTCCCGCCTGATCCAAAATACTCTTTAGTTCCGCAATATCCTCCTTGGACAGCTCCCGCTCCTTTACCGCATTGCTGACCATATAAAGCAGATTTCCCTGATACACCCGGTCCAGAATGGATGCGGTTTCTTCTTTCACTGTCTCTTCCCTGTTCCACACAGCATAATACTGTTTTAATTTTCCGCTTTCATCTATGCCGACAGCCCCCTTTTCCAGCATCCGCTTCAAAAAGGAAGTGACCGCATGCTTTGTCCATTTCTTTTTCTCACGCAGCGCGTCGCAAATCTCACGCAGCCCCGCCGGACCGCACTCCCAAAGCACCTGCATGATATACCATTCGTTTTCCGACAACCCTTTTCTGTAGTTCACGATTACTGTCCCCTCCATTACACCAGACACTGTTTAAACATCCCATTGACAGCGGCTGATGTCCCTGTTTCCTCCGGCTGCTATTATTGCTTTTTTCATCTCCCTTTCGCCCTATATGTTAATCATTTGATTAACGCAACTTTACCATACAATTATAAAATAGTCAAGATAAGACTATTTTACAAAAGTCTTCTGAAAATAAAAATGGCAGCTGATTGTCTGATAAGATAATCGCTGCCAAAAGGTAAATAATATTCAAATTTCATATCATTTTCTGTTCAGATTTTCCCCAACAAACCGGAATTTATCGTTTCTCTTTATAGGCATATCCAAAATTAACAGGAGGCGTTGTTACTGAAATATATACAAATTCAGTGGTTCCATCATTTAATAATCCGTGAACATCTTTATCAGCAAATTCTTTTAGCGTACAGTTCGTTAATGGCGGAGAGCTCTTACACTCTCCGCCTTCTATCCTTCCCCTTACAATACACCACCGCCACTGCCGTACTCACAAACGTCGCTACAATCGCCGGTGCAATGATTCCTGCCGGATTCACGCTCCCGTACTGGCTTCTATACGCGATCATATTCACGGGAATGAGCTGCAGGGATGAAATATTCAGTATCAAAAATGTACACATCTCATTGCTGGCGACGCGCTCTCTCTTTTTATCCTTTCCATTACCGGCAGCCAACGCACCCGGTATGTCTCCTTCGCCGCCGACTGCATCCTTGCTCCCGTTAACCGGCATATACCCCGGATTCCCTCTCTCCGCCTCCAGCTTCGCCAGCTCCTCCATGGCTTTTAACCCCCCTTGTGTCAAGTTAATGACACGAACTTTTTGAAAATTTATAATCAGGATTTATTAATCTCCCAATATCCTTTAAAGGTGCTTACTGCGATGTCGCTTTCACGGCACCAGTCAGCATCTGTCATGCCGCTTTGGCGGCATTCTATTGATAAGCCTGATCTGTTCCGTCATCGGAACACGAGCTTTGCGAGTAGTTGCCATAACCAATCCTCCGTAATTGTAGTGAAATAGTCTAAATATTTTTCGCCTACAATTATAGAGGAAACCAGAGTATTAGAAAATCCGTAGGAATATTTGACGCTTACGGAATAAGTCAGATGCAATTTCTCTGGACACTTTACCGGACATCGCGGATGCGCTGAATATATCCGCTAAAAAACTTTTGGACTTTCGTGAATAAGGCTCGTTTCCGTACACGTGACTTCGCCCGGTTCCGTCGGCAAGGTCAAACGGCACTCACCCTATCCCAAAAGTCTTCCTTATAATATTCTAATAAAAACAGTGGCACAGAATTCAAAATACACAAGAAATGCCCGTTATTAATATAATATTGCTTTTGACAAGAGTACAGTTTTTCCTGTCCTAAATTATGT
>CAMWPB010000084.1 GCA_947176065.1 uncultured Lachnospiraceae bacterium
TTTTCGCAGAATACCCAATTCTGCGAATTTTTTTGCAAACTGCAAATTACATTTTAAATAAATCTGCATGTGTACCCGTATCAATCAGCGTTAATGTCAATATATCATCTTCCACCAAATAAATCAGTAACCAATCTGGCTGAATATGACATTCTCTAAATCCTTCCCATTTCCCCTTCAAAGCGTGATCCCTGTTCTTCACATCAAGCGGTTCACCATTACTCAATTTAGATATGATATCTTTTAAGAGTTCCGTATTTAATCCTCTTTTCTGAGCAAGCTTATAATTTTTCTTAAATTTCCTGCCTATCTTTATGGTATATTTCACGATTCCAAATCCTCAAAAAGCTCATCAAGGTCTGTATATCCTTTCACGTTCGGATCTCTGCTAATTTCCTTTGCCTCTTCCATAGCCTCCGTTACCTCCGAACGAAATTCCCATACATCCTCCGGATACGTCACATCAAAGGGTATCCCCCTTCTTAATATTACCTGCCGAAGAAACATATTAACCGCATCAGATAAATTGAGACCCAAACCTTCTAAAAGCTCCACAGCTTGTTTCTTCGTGTTTTCCTCTATCCGAATTTGCGTCGGTGTTGTCGTTGCCATTATATAACCTTCTTTCCCTTTTTTCTTTCAATTTACTACAAAAAGTATACATTGTCAATCTGATGTTATAAATAGGAAGAAAATTGGCCATTAATACTTTGTAAATCAAATTTTGCGAAACGTTATCAGGCAGTACCCTCCGCTTTCCTCCCCATTCCCGAATCGGATCTTCCCGCCGTGCGCCAGAATAATTTTCTTCACAATCTCCAGACCACGGATATTCTCACCTGCCGCATCCTTCTTCCTGCTGCGCAGACGACGCAGAACCTCTTCCGAGTAGCCCACACCATTATCCTCCAGACGGATATGACATTTTTGTTTTTCCCGCCACATGGTAATCCGAATTTTCACCGCTTCGCTCTTACCGCTGTGCTTTATACTGTTATTGATCAGGTTGCGGAATACCCGCACAAAGAGCTGTCTGTCAGCTTTTACGCACATCTGTTCCGCGTCCGGCTGTATCTGCATGTCTATTTCCAGTTGTCCCGACGCGGAATCGTTGAGGAAGGACACAGCAACGCTTCTGACAATCTCCGCAGGACGCACATTTTCTTTCCGTAACGCCTGCATGGAATATTCCAGTTGGGAGGTCAGGTTTAAATCCGCGATCAGTTCTTTCATAACCACGCTCTGATGCCGGATCACGGCAGCCTGCTGTCTGGCCTCCTCCGACAGTCCCGCACTGTGCTCCAATGTATCGGCATACCCCATTACCACAGACAAAGGCGTACGGATGTCATGGGAAATACCGGCAATCCACTCAATGCGCGCCCGTTCCCTGTTCCTCGCAAAGCGCTTTGTAAAGATAAATGCCAGCACCACAATCCATGTGAAATTAATAAAGAAAAATGCCAGAATTGTCTGTTTGACAAACTCCATCCACGGAATAGAAAATTCGATATTGTATTTCCACATCGTATCTCTCTGCATACCCACGATCATAATCCGGTCATCCCAGACACGCATCTGCACGGGATATCCTTTCAGATACCACTTGCTCATGCGGGCAATCTCCGGGCCGCTATATTCATCCTCCAGTTCCTCAGGCTTCCGAATGCTCCAGATTACCCGTCCGTCCTCATCAAGAAGCATTGCCCACTGGTCCTTGTACGCAAACTCCTCCTCCACCTCCCTGTCAAGCGTATAACCGTTCTGCGTAAAAGTCAGCGCCTCCATAACCCTTCCCCCATAAATATACTGGGAATCCGTGTTTTCATAAACCACTGCCGCTGATATCAGCAGCACGATATTAAATATACAAGTCAGGACGGCAATGCTAAAAACCGCCAATATGCCATAGAGTAAAAACCGTGCCGTTTTTCTGTAATTATATGTTATCCGCTCTTTGTTTAATCCCATCATACCAGTCTGTACCCCAGCCCTCTCACTGTCAGCAGATATTTCGGATGAGAAGGGTCTTCCTCTATTTTCTCCCGCAGTCTGCGGATGTGCACAACCAACGTATTTTCGTATCCGTAATTTTCCTCCTGCCAGACAGCGTCGCACAGGGCGTCAATGGTCACAATGCGTCCCCTTTCCTGCGCCAGCTTTTGCAGGATGGCGTATTCTTTTGCGGTCAGTGTTACTTCTTCCGCCTTTCCTGTCATTTCGTCCTCTTTATCAGCTCGCGAGTCCGTATCACCGATATTCTTTCGCTCACCATTTACCACCCCGCTCTCATTCCATCGCACGGTTCCGCTTCCAAAATCTACCATACATTTGCCAAGTGCAATGATTTCTGACTCCTGCATATTCTTCACCCGGTACACCCGTTTCAGCACCGCTGTCACCCGCAGAATCAGCTCCTCCGGCAGAAAGGGTTTCGTGATATAATCGTCCGCGCCAAGTCCCAATCCCCGCAACCGACTTTCGTCCTCGTCCCGCGCCGAGAGGAAAATCACGGGAACCTCCGACATTTTCCGCAGCTTTTTTAATAGCGAAAAACCGTCGCCATCAGGCAGCATGACATCGAGAAGAACCAGATGCGGCTCTTTCAGTGCAAACAGCTCCTCGGCCTCAAGGCAGTTTGCCGCCACGGTCACTTTATGGAATCCCGCCCGGCAAAGGAACCCGCTGACCATTTCCCGCAATGCCCTCTCATCATCTACCAGTAAGATTTTACAGTCATATAAATTCATCTGCTTTCCCTCCAGATATAGTATATTGCTTTCCGCATTTTCTGAAAAGATTCCCGCATGAATCTTAAGGTAAACGTAATCTTTCATTCCCTTTTATAATGCTCATGTACGGTAAAGAAGCAAGTAACCGAAAACAAGAGATAGACAGCCAGTTATACACATTACAGCACAATGCCGACTACTGCGAAATCTCCCTCACTTTATTACCTAAAATCATAAAAACATTAATTTTTCTTTCTTTTTTCGGTTTTGAAATATTTATAAAACTTGACAAATTCCAAAAGTACTGTATAATACAGTATTGGATAATGCAACTGCGGAGGTGAATTATGTCTACGATTGATTTAATTATTTTAGGCTCATTATACCAAAG